>CANFKC010000019.1 GCA_947447265.1 Chitinophagaceae bacterium | reverse complement strand
ACCGTAGTTATCACTCCGGTTAGCGCTGCAATTTGTGCTGGTGGCTCTACTGCTATTACGGCAAGTGGTGCGTCTACTTACAATTGGTCGCCTGCAACAGGCTTGAGCGCCTCAACCGGCGCTACCGTTACCTGCAATGTGGGCTCTACAACAACATATACCGTAACCGGTACCAGTGCGGCGGGTTGTACCAATACAGCCACCCAAACTATTACCGTAAATGCAATTCCTGTACTAACAGTAACTCCGGTTAGCGCGGCAATTTGTATTAGTGGTTCTACTGCTATTACGGCCAGTGGTGCAGCTACCTACACCTGGTCACCTGCAACAGGCTTGAGCGCCTCAACCGGCGCAACCGTTACCTTTACCGGAACAACAACAACAACTTATACCGTAACCGGCACCAGCGCGGCAGGTTGTACCGCCACAACTACACAAACCATTACTGTTGACCCGCAAAGAGCCACAGGTTACATCATCACTACCATAGCCGGCACAGGTACTTTTGGTTACAGTGGTGATGGCGCTGCCGCAACAGCAGCTAATCTTTACAATCCAACCGGAGTAGCAACAGACGGCAGCGGAAATGTGTACATCGCTGACCTGTATAACCATCGAATCCGTAAGATAAGTACCTCAGGCGTAATCACTACCATAGCCGGCACGGGTACTTTTGGTTACAGCGGCGATGGTGGTGCCGCAACAGCAGCTAAACTTTACTATCCACAAGGAGTAGCAACAGACGGCAGCGGGAATGTGTACATCGCTGACGTGTATAACAATCGCATCCGTAAGATAAGTACCTCCGGCGTAATCACTACCATAGCCGGCACGGGTACAGCCGGATATAGTGGCGATGGTGGTGCAGCAACAGCAGCTAACCTTTACTATCCAACCGGAGTAGCAACAGACGGCAGCGGTAATGTGTACATTGCTGATTACTTTAATAATCGCATCCGTAAGATAAGTACCTCGGGAATCATCACGACCATAGCCGGCACAGGTACAGCCGGTTACAGTGGTGATGGCGGTGCAGCAACAGCAGCTAAACTGAACGATCCAACCGGAGTAGCAACAGACGGCAGCGGTAATGTGTACATCGCTGATACAGATAATAATCGCATCCGTAAGATAAGTACCTCCGGCGTGATTACTACCATAGCCGGCACAGGTACACTCGGTTACAGTGGTGATGGTGGTGCCGCAACAGCAGCTAACCTTTACAGTCCAACCGGAGTAGCAACAGACGGCAGCGGGAATGTGTACATTGCTGATGCCCTTAATAATCGCATCCGTAAGATAAGTACCTCCGGCGTAATTACTACCATAGCCGGCACAGGTACAGGCGGTTACAGTGGCGATGGTGGTGCCGCAACAGCAGCTAACCTTTACAATCCATCCGGAGTAGCAACAGACGGCAGCGGGAATGTGTACATCGCTGACCTGTATAATCATCGCATCCGTAAAATGTTCCCGAGCCTACCTGCTACAACCGGTGCTTCGTCGGTTTGCGTAGGTGGTGCAATAACGCTTGCCAACAGTGTTACCGGTGGTACCTGGAGTTCATCTGACAATAGCCTTGCTTCTGTAAGTACGGCCGGCGTGGTTTCGGGTGTATCGGCCGGCGCTCCAACCATTACTTATTCATTTACCAATGCCTGCGGCACGGCTATTGCGCCCAAGGGTATTGCAGTTAATGCAATTCCTGTACTAACGGTAACACCGGTTAGCGCGGCAATTTGTGCTGGTGGCTCTACTGCTATTACGGCCAGTGGTGCAGCTACTTACAGTTGGTCACCTGCAACAGGCTTGAGCGCCTCAACCGGCGCAACCGTTACTTGTACCGTAGGTACAACAACAACTTATACGGTAACCGGCACCAGCGCTGCTGGTTGTACCGGTACATCTACCCAAACCATTACAGTTGACCCGCAAAGAGCCACAGGTTACATCATCACTACCCTAGCCGGCACAGGCACAGGCGCAGGTGCAGCCGGTTACAGTGGTGATGGTGGTGCCGCAACTGCAGCTAATCTGAACGGTCCATACGGAGTAGCCATAGACGGCAGCGGGAATGTGTACATCGCTGATCGCGATAATCATCGCATCCGTAAGATAAGTACCTCCGGGGTTATCACTACCATTGCCGGCACGGGTACAGGCGGTTACAGTGGTGATGGTGGTGCCGCAACAGCAGCTAACCTGAGCTATCCAGCCGGAGTAGCAACAGACGGCAGCGGTAATGTCTACATCGCTGATCGGAGTAACAATCGCATCCGTAAGGTAAGTACCTCAGGAATCATCACGACCGTAGCCGGCACAGGTACAGCCGGTTACAGTGGCGATGGTGGTGCCGCAACTGCCGCTAGCCTGAGAGCCCCATCCGGAGTAGCAACAGACGGCAGCGGGAATGTGTACATCGCTGATGAGAATAATATTCGCATCCGTAAGATAAGTACCTCAGGAATCATCACTACCATTGCCGGCACGGGTACAGGCGGTTACAGTGGTGATGGTGGTGCCGCAACTGCAGCTAATCTGAGCGGTACAACCGGAGTAGCAACAGACGGCAGCGGGAATGTGTACATCGCTGATAGGAATAATAATCGCATCCGTAAGATAAGTACCTCCGGCGTGATCACTACCATAGCCGGAACGGGTACACTCGGTTACAGTGGTGATGGTGGTGCCGCAACAGCAGCTAACCTTTACTATCCATACGGAGTAGCAACAGACGGCAGCGGGAATGTCTACATCTCTGACCAGTATAACAATCGCATACGTAAGGTGAGTATCACCGGCGTGATCACTACTATTGCGGGCACAGGAACACTCGGTGATGGTGGCGATGGTGGTGCCGCAACAGCAGCTAACCTTAGCCGTCCAAACGGAGTAGCAACAGACGGCAGCGGGAGTGTGTACATCGCTGATAATCTTAATCATCGCATCCGTAAAATGTTCCCGAGCCTACCTGCCACAACCGGTGCTTCGTCGGTTTGCGTAGGTGGTGCAATAACGCTTGCCAACAGTGTTACCGGAGGTAGCTGGAGTTCATCTGACAATAGCCTTGCCTCGGTAAGTACGGCCGGCGTGGTTTCGGGTGTATCGGCCGGCGCACCAACTATTACCTATTCATATACCAATGCCTGCGGCACGGCTATTGCGCCCACGGGTATTGCAGTTAATGCAGTTCCTGTACTAACGGTAACTCCGGTTAGCGCGGCAATTTGTGCTGGTGGCTCTACTGCTATTACGGCCAGTGGTGCAGCTACTTACACCTGGTCACCGGCTACAGGCTTAAGCGCCTCAACCGGCGCAACGGTTACCTTTACCGGAACAACAACAACAACTTATACGGTAACCGGCACGAGTGCGGCAGGTTGTACCGCCACAACTACCCAAACCATTACAGTTGACCCGCAAAGGGCCACAGGTTACATCATCACTACCCTAGCCGGCACAGTTACAGGCGGTTACAGTGGTGATGGTGGTGCCGCAACAGCCGCTAATCTGAACGGTCCATACGGAGTAGCCATAGACGGCAGCGGGAATGTGTACATCGCTGACGTGTATAACCATCGCATCCGTAAGATAAGTACCTCCGGCGTAATCACTACCATAGCCGGCACGGGTACAGGCGGTTATAGTGGTGATGGTGGTGCCGCAACAGCAGCTAACCTTTACTATCCAGCCGGAGTAGCAACAGACGGCAGCGGGAATGTGTACATCGCTGATTATTATAATCATCGCATCCGTAAGGTAAGTATTTCCGGAATCATCACTACCATTGCCGGCACGGGTACAGGCGGATATAGTGGTGATGGTGGTGCCGCAACAGCAGCTAACCTTTACTATCCATACGGAGTAGCAACAGACGGCAGCGGGAATGTGTACATCGCTGATTATTCTAATAATCGCATCCGTAAGATAAGTACCTCCGGCGTAATCACTACTATTGCTGGCACAGGTACACTCGGTTACAGTGGCGATGGTGGTGCCGCAACAGCAGCTAACCTGAGAGGCCCATCCGGAGTAGCAACAGACGGCAGCGGGAATGTGTACATCGCTGATAATGGTAATCATCGCATCCGTAAGATAAGTACCTCCGGCGTGATCACTACTATTGCTGGCACAGGTACAGCCAGCTACAGTGGTGATGGTGGTGCCGCAACAGCAGCTAACCTTAGCCGTCCAACCGGAGTAGCAACAGACGGCAGCGGGAATGTGTACATCGCTGATTATTCTAATAATCGCATCCGTAAGATAAGTACCTCAGGCTTGATCACTACTATTGCCGGCACGGGTACAGGCGGATATAGTGGTGATGGTGGTGCCGCAACAGCAGCTAAACTTTACTATCCAACCGGAGTAGCAACAGACGGCAGCGGGAATGTGTACATTGCTGATTGGAATACCCAGCGCATCCGTAAAATGTTCCCGAGCCTACCTGCCACAACCGGCGCTTCGTCAGTTTGCGTAGGTGGTGCAATAACGCTTACCAACAGTGTTACGGGTGGTACCTGGAGTTCATCTGACAATAGCCTTGCTTCTGTAAGTACGGCCGGCGTGGTTTCAGGTGTATCGGCCGGCGCTCCAACTATTACCTATTCTTATACCAATGCCTGCGGCACGGCTATTGCGCCCACGGGTATTGCAGTTAATGCAGTTCCTGTACTAACGGTAACACCTGTTAGCGCGGCAATTTGTGCAGGCGGCTCTACGGCTATTACAGCCAGTGGTGCGGCAACTTACAGTTGGTCACCGGCTACAGAGTTGAGCGCCTCAACCGGCGCAACGGTTACCTTTACCGGAACAACAACATCAACTTATACAGTAACCGGCACCAGCGCTGCTGGTTGTACCGGTACATCTACACAAACTATAACTGTAAATGCAGTTCCTGTACTTACAGTAACACCGGTTGCTGCTACCATCTGTGCTGGCGGTTCTACAGCCATAACATCGGGCGGAGCATCAACATACAGCTGGTCTCCATCAACGGGCCTCAGCGCATCAACTGGCGCAACGGTTACTTGTAGTGTTGGTTCCACAACTACGTATACTGTTACAGGTACAAGTTCAGGAGGCTGCACAAGCACATCAACAAGCACCATTACAGTTAATACAATACCAACGGTAACAGCAACTTCGGTTAATGCTACCATATGCACCGGCAGTGCTACTGCTATTACAGCAAGTGGTGCAACAACTTACAGTTGGTCACCGGCTACAGGGCTAAGCGCTGCAACCGGCGCAACGGTAACCTGCAATGCAACAAGCACAACAACTTATACCATTACAGGCACCAACGGATCAGGCTGTACGGGCACAACAACTAAAACCATCACCGTTGCCCCAGCTGTCCATGCGGGTATTGCTTCAGCGGTAGCGCCATGCTCCGGTTATGCTACCAACATCATATTTACAGGAACCGTTGGCGATACCATAAGCTATAGCATCGATGGCGGCGCATACAGCAATGCAGTATTTACAGGCAGTACCTATACGCTTTATACAGGCACATTGTCTGCATCGCACACCTACCTGTTGCATAATGTTAAAAACGCGGCATGTACATTAACGATAGATACCGCAGTAACAGTTAGCCCGACGGCAATGACCTGGATTGGTGTTGCAGATACCAACTGGAGCAATACTGCAAACTGGTCATGTGGCACTATCCCATCGGTAACCGATGATGTATTTATGCCATCAGGTGCAACCTACCTTCCGGCTATAGCGGCATCAGCCATAGCCAATGTCAGGGACCTGAATATGAGCGCCGGCGTGACTGTAAAAGCAAATGCAGGTTCTGTTATAAACATTAAAGGCAACCTGTCCATCAACGGCACCTTCACGGGAACGGGTATAGTAAAATTAAGCGGTACCACTGCACAGGCTATAAGCGGAACAGGCATAGTAAACAGCCTGGAGCTTAATAACACTGCGGGGGCTACAATAAGCTCAGCTTCAAAATTGACAGTAACTAATAAACTTACTATTACAGCAGGTACGCTTGCAACAGGTGATAGCCTTGTGCTGTATTCTGACTCTGCAAGAACAGCTTTGGTAACCCCAATTCCTGCATCAGGTGCAGTAATAACAGGTGCAGTGAAACTAATGCAGTATATCCCCGGAGGGCTAAGGAGGTTCCGCTTTGTAGCGCATCCGTTTAGCGGTTATACCGGCCTTTCGCAACTGGGCAACTATATTGACATAACCGGCACTGGCGGCAGCGCTAACGGGTTTACGAACACTGCGTCCAATGCCCCATCAGCATTCAGGTACGACCCAACTGTAGGCAACGATTCTTTAGCGTATGATCCGGGCTGGAGGCCATTTACATCTACTGCCACATCGGCTGATAGTAACAGGCTGCACAGGTACCAGGGTATACGTTTATACTTCCGTGGCATGAAGGGTGAAGGCTTGTCTTATGGCACCTATACACCATCAGCTACAACAATTGCGCAGACCGGCACACTCAACCAGGGCACCCAGTATGTAACAATGGTAAAAGGCAGCATTAGCCATCAGGACTACAACATGATAGGCAACCCATATGCTTCGCCGGTCGATATTGGCACGGTTATCCATAACGCAAAAGTTGCTGGTAAAGTAGCCGGAAGCGCCTTCTATATCTGGAACCCTTACCTTGGCGCTGCTGGCCAGTTCCAGGCAATCGCTGTCAACACGGTATCTGCATCTCCGTATTACATACAATCCAGCTTTTCATTCCAGGTAAGGGCAGCACACAATGGCGATACACTTACATTCACCGAGAATAATAAGGGTACTGTAGCCAACGTTGCACTACTGAAAACAGAATCTGAAAACATAGGGTTGACCATTTACGATGAGAACTATCACCCATGGGATATGCTTCAGGTTAAATTCAGCGAATCAGCATCAGATAAAGAAGACGACGAAGACGCAACAAAGCCATCGGGTTCCGACTTCAATTTTTACAGTAAATCTGCCAACAACAGCAAACTGGCCATCGATGCCCGCCCATTCCATGAAGGTAATGTGATACCACTTGGCATCAATTCCAACTACATGCAGGACTTCATTATTAAAGCGGAAAATATAGCGCTGCCAGAAGGCAAAAAACTATACCTGCACGACAAACTGCTGAAACAATATACATTGTTACAACAGGGCGCTGAATATAAATTCTCAATTAGCGCCGATAAAGGTACACAAGGCGAAAACAGGTTTGAACTGACCTCGGTTACACCTGCAATGTCCCAAACAGAGCACGATGGCTTACAGGTAAATATGGTTCCTAATCCTGCTACTGATGTGGTTACGATCAACTACATCAATACGCAAAAAGAAAGCTTAAGCGTAAGGATAGTTGATCTGGCTGGTGCATGTGTGTACAACAATAATATCGGCAGCTTTGAAAGAGGCAGTATAGCTGTGCGGCTCAGCAAATACGCGGCCGGTATATACATGGTAGAAATTGTATCAGGTAGTCAAAAAATAGTTCAAAAGTTAGTAAAAGAGTAGACAAGAGAGCAAGCCGAAAGGCAACACGCTGTAATTCTTTACAGCGTGTTTTTTTTGAAAATAGCTTTCGCCATTTTGGTGACCTTTGATCAATAGGCCTTCATGATACAATTTAATAACAGCTAGATATGAGTAATAATTCCGGACGCTTTTCGGACATTCTCATATGAAACAAAAGCAAGCATATTTAGTTAGCAGTATACAAATACGTCTTTCGGAGGCTTCTATTTGTCAAATATTGGGGGTCTTGATTCTGTTCCGGGCACACAAAAAAGAGCGAATAGAGCGGAGAGCGTAAAGCGACCCAAACATTAGCTTTCTTTTCATTTTTTTTATTTGTCCTTTTTTGCACACTTTTTGTCCCCCTATTGGAGGATTCAGTCCATCCGCACTGAAAGTAGGTGAGGTTTTTACTACACCGGCTTTGGCAAAAAGCACTAACAATAGTAGCAAAAAATCCAATTTATTTACTCAATATTGCCAAATATATCCATGCAAAAAAAGCGATTCAATTTCGAACCAATGGCTACCGATAAAGTCTTAATAATTTACACGTATGAAAAAAAAGAACATATCAACTCGTATCATAGCAAGAAGGGAGCTATACCCGTTTTAGCGGGAAGAACTTGCTTGTTTCTCTTTTTCTTTTTTTTGTTGATCAGCTCGCGAACGCACGGGTGGTCGAACCCCAGCCAATACCTGCAGCAACTGGAGAAAACAGGTGTGTCAGATTCTATAAAGCACGATGCTTATTACAACCTGGTAAGACATTACGAATATTCGAACCCTGATTCCGCAAGGTATTATCTGCACAAGGGTGTCAATTATTTCGAACAAAAGAATAATAAAAGGTATATTGCTGCACTGTGGGTTTTGGAAGCTAACTTAGATACAAAAGCCGGTCAATTAGCGGCGTCACAAAAGCGGCTCGACATATCGATGGCATTGTACCAAGAACTGGGTGACAGCACAGGCCTGCCTGAATTATTTAACCTGAAAGGCGAAAACGCGGGCAGAAAGGGCGATTTTCTGGAAGCAACCAAATATTTTACAACAGCAGTCAACATAGGCAAAAAGCAAAATGACAGAAAGCAGGTAGCGTCCGCTTATTTGAAAATGGGTGTTGTTTGTGAGCGTAATGAAGACCTTATCAGAGCTTTAGATTATTATAACCAATCGCTAAAGATTTACACTCAACTCGGTATTAGCAACGATATTGCTACTTTATACAATAATATCGGGATTGTATACGGCAAAAAGGACAGTTTACAGAAGGCAATCAGTTATTTTTATAAGGCAATTGAAGTAAGCCGCAACCGACGAACTTTCAACGAAGCCTACGTATATGCCTTTCAAAACCTGAGTATCGCCTATTGGCAGTCAGGAGATAAGAAAAACGCCCTTGCTAGCGCAAGTGAAGCCCTGCGGCTCGCCGAAGAACAAAGGCAACCAGAAAACATTGCACGAATGCTGTATAACATGAGTGAATTTTACAGCGAGGAAAACCCCAAAAAGGCAATTAAACTAATGGAAAGCGCTTTGTCAAAAGCTAACCAGTTAGAACCCAAACAGCTAAAATCAGAGATAATTGAAGTACTGAGCGACCTTTATGGAAATACCGGCGATTACAAAAAGGCGTTTGAATTGAAGAAATCGCATGACCTATTGGACGATAGTTTATTTAATTCGAGAGCGCGGTCAGAAATATCTAACCTTCAGTCGATCTATGAGATGGAGGAATCACAGAACAAAATTTCTGAGCTTAGGTTAGTGAAGGCGAAAAATGAACTTGAAAAAAAATTGGCTTATACAGTATTAATATTTCTCACATGCATTATAGTTGGCCTGACCATTATGTATTTTCGTATGAAAACGGCAAACCGGAAGTTAAATGAGCACGAACAGGAACTTGATGCCGCAAATAAAATGAAGGATAAGCTATTTGCAGTTATAGGCCACGACCTGAAAGGGCCAATGGGTTGCATGCAGTCATTATTGTCATTATACGAAAACCCGGCATCCTCGCCGCTGCAAAAGGAAAAACTATATGAGGCAATGAAAACGCTCACCGCTGCGTCTTACCATAAGCTTGACGAATTGTTGCTATGGGGACAGGCTCAGATTAAGGGTACTATATGCAATATGTCTGAATTTTCACCGTTAAAATATATTAAAAGCAATCTCGAGCTTAAAGCAAGCGAATCGCAGCTGAAGGGCATCAACATAACAGTCCATGTTCCTGAGAACATGTTTATTTATGCCGACCCTACCCACTTTGATTTCGTGATCCGTAACCTAATCGCTAATGCCATAAAGTTCACTAACAAAAACGGCATGGTAAAGATTAATTTATTTCAGGAAACGCTGCCAGGGTTCTATGTATTCGAAGTCAGCGACAACGGAATTGGAATGAGCGAACAATCTGCGAAGGGCATTTTTGGTCCGAACAATATTAGCAAAGCAGGCACTGGAAATGAAAAAGGCACGTCAATTGGCCTCATGCTTTGCAAATATTTTATTGAATTGAATGGAGGCAAAATATGGGTAGAAACAGCCCCTGATAAAGGTGCAAACTTCTTTTTTTCCGTACCCAACCGCGCTGCCCCCGCAGCATAGCAGGCAACCTGCCTGGATTAAGAGCCATGCTGGTATACTTTCGTGTTTAAGCAATTACTGATACCACTTATTAATTTTTAACTGGCATTACTCTAGCCCTCTCGTCCAATAAAAAAGCTATCCATTGGTTAAGAGAGTTGAAAAACTTAATTTCGGGATTATCTTATTAAATTGAGTCAGACAAATCCATGAAATGAAATACTTATTTGCCGCATCGATAGCCTGTATATTAGGTCTCGTAAGCTGTCGGGAGCAAGTTATAGTAATTCCACCTGCCTTTATTGAGACGGCCGCCCCTGTTCCTATGAGTGAACAATGGCAGCAGGCCAACCAGTCTTCCAAAGAGTTTAGGGTAAGAAATATTGACGGCACACTGGCGGTTGATCCTGATACAGGCAGCGATCCACGTTGTACGCTCAATATAGAAGATGGAACTTTACTGGGTGTGGACCATGGTGAGTTTGGCGGAGCATTCATGTTCTTGCCAAAAAATGCCGGTAGTAAACAGATTATCAAGCAAGGCAATACCAGGTTCATCTTTAGGTATAAAAACAAAGTATACTTCATTCAGGGCTATAGCCATATGGGCTATTATAGTGGCGGCTTGTTCGAACTCAGCAGACAGGATACAACATTCAACTGCAAAATGCTCGTTGACTTTCGCGACTCACCAGAGGCTTTTACCGTGTATAAAGACCAACTACTGATAGCAGCTAATCGGAATTTTTTCATTGTCAGAGATTTCAAAAAGGAATTGATATGTACGGATGTTTTTTGGCAAAGCCTGTACCCCAATTCTATTGCAGCGTTCAATGACAGCAATATCTTTATTGGCATGAGAAGTGGCATAGCTAAGCTAAATTTGAGCAATAAAAAACTAACCTACTATAAATGGGTAGGCAATTGAGTGTTAACCTCGTTTTCCCAGAGCTAAATATTTCCCTGAATATAGGATTCCCTCCCGCACCCATCTGTAAATCATACAAGCTTAACACTGAATCATATAACAGTTACCGCAGCTAGTGCTTTTACTTTTGCTATGTAATGTTTCACGTTACACAGACAAAATAAAGGATATGAAAAAGGTATTATTTTTTGCGGCAACAGCTATAATTTTTGCATCGTGCAGCAACAATCAGGGAACTTCAGATAAGGCGAAAATCGACTCTATGTCGCAGGAACTCGCAAGGCAACATATTATTGACTCTATGAATAGCGTTAGCCCTGTGGTCGGCGCATCTCCCGCTGAAGTTGCACCTGCTCCGGCACCAGCTCAACACGAATCTGCCCCATCGCATTCGCAAAGGAGCCATTTGCATAGCGCAGTTGGTTCGGGTAACGCATCATCAGGAGGCGCGGCCCCTGTAAATACGGTAGCCCCGGCAGTTTCCAATTCATCAACGCAGCCAACTGCTGAAGAACTTGCCGCTAAAAAGAAAGCAGCCAATAAAAAATTAGTAAATAGTACTGCTGCGGGTGCCATGATAGGTGCTGGCGCTGGTGCCATAGGTGGCGCGGTAGCTGGTAAAAACGACCACTTTAAAAAGGAAGATGCAGTTATTGGTGGTGCCGCAGGAGCCGTTGTTGGTGGTGCCGCTGGATACCTGTTGCAAAAACGCAAACAAAAAAGAGATACTACAAAATAAGCAACCTGAATTGTTTCACCATATTGGCCCTTCGGGGCTGTAAAGAAAAACTGCCTTCGGGCGGTTTTTTCGTTTTTATAGCGGCTGTAAAATGTAAAGTTTACTTGTGGGATACCTTCTCCACCTTGGCCAAAATCAGCGCTCTGATGTGCGCTCCAGATTGGTTGCCGAGAACAATCAATTCTATTGTTTTCCCGTTCTTTGACTGAATATAAATTTTGCCGTCATGCGGATATTTCCCCATGCCCCATTTTCTTTTAGGGTCATAGTCAACCGCAGATATATCCTGATAGTACAACCGGAAGTTCGCACCGTTTTGCGCTATAATTTCGTCGCCGTCTAAATCCAGCTCCGCCACCTTTTCTGTGTAGTGGGTCTTTACATAAGTAAACGGGTCATCAAGATTGCCTCTTACCACCAGCTTTCTCACAACATAATTCGCAAGGGCATCATTACCTTCATCCGAAACCAGACCATTCGCTACAATACCCACCAATGCATCGCTAGTGAGTATCACCAGGTAGGTTCTGTTCAGCATAAGCCAGTAATACTGCATAGCCACGAAACAGTTGCTTTTGGTCAGTTGCAGGTCCTTAAAAATCATTGTATAAAGCTAAGCGATTTCAAAAGAAGTTTTCAATTGCACATTTATAATCCGGTTCTATAACTTTGATACATGTCTGCTTATAATCAAATCGTTATTCATGCTCCCTGTCCGCATTGTGGGGAGATATCCGATATCCGGTGCCAGACGCATGTCGCATCCTCTTTCGATGGCGTTGATGAACGGTTTTGCCACCATACTTATCATATAGGTGAAACTATGCCGTGGTTTGATGCGCAACATCCCGAATGTAAAAACTGGAAACAGGGTAATAGTAAAACGCCACTCCCTTTGGGTGAAGAGACTGAATGCTGCTATGCCGAGTGCCTGAGCTGCCAAAAAGAATGCTGCGCAATTATACACTTCAGCCAGCGCACTATTACAGGGTTTGAACTGCCGGGTAAAGTAGAAAACTGGCCTGCCGGGTTTTATAAATAAGATTCGGCTAGAGCGCTTGGGCTGTGCGCAATGCCGCTCCCCAACACCTCTGCGCTGCGGTTTTACCCGGGTACAAGCGGCTAAACTGTGTATACCCCTCCAGACACTATTAGTTCTTGCAATACACCAGTTGAAATAATAGATGTTTGTACACCTTAAAGTAGCTTAATATTGCACAGCATAAATGCAAACAATAATGAATCAGGAACTTACCAATTTATTAAGCACCTACAAATTAGGAGCTATACAATTAGCCAACAGGATAGTAATGGCACCTATGACCAGGAGCCGCGCATTAGGCAACATACCTAACCAGTTGATGGCTGACTATTATACGCAGCGCGCATCAGCAGGCCTCATTATAACAGAAGGTGTATCGCCAAGCCCGAATGGCTTGGGTTATTCGCGCATACCTGGCCTTTTCAACGAAGAACAGGCTGCAGGCTGGAAACTGACTACAGATGTAGTGCACGCAAAGGGCGGCAAAATATTTATTCAACTGATGCATACCGGTCGTGTAGCGCACCAGCTTAACCTACCTGCCGGTGCTGAAGTGGTTGCCCCATCGGCTATTGCCGCGGCTGGAAGCATGTGGACGGACACACAGGGTATGCAGGAGCAGGTTGCTCCTAAAGCTATTCCTACCAACGAAATAGCTGACGTAATACAGGAATATGTAAACAGCGCTAAACTCGCTATTGCAGCGGGGTTTGATGGTGTCGAAATACACGGTGCCAATGGTTATCTGCCAATGCAGTTCCTGAGCCCGGGCAGCAACCAAAGGACTGACCAATATGGTGGCAGCCACGAAAACCGTAACCGTTTTGTGCTGGAACTTGCTACAGCTGTCGCTGATGCTATTGGCAAAGACAAAACCGGCATCAGGCTTTCTCCTTTTAATAAGTTCAACGACATTACGGCTGATGAGCACGAAGAAGCACAGTACCTTGCCTTAGCAGAAGGCCTGGGCAAGATCGGCCTCGTTTATATGCACTTCCTCACGTTTACGATGACACCAGAATTTATTGCCAATATGAAAACTGCCTTCGGCGGCCCACTTATGCTGAATGGTGGCTACACCGCTGCACGTGCAGAAAGCGATATTGCCAGCGGTAAATGTGAACTGGTTTCATTTGGCAGTTCATACATTGCTAATCCTGATCTTGTAGCACGTATGGCTTCAGGCGCAGAGCTTGCAGCACCTGATCAGGCTACATTCTATACACCGGATGCAAAAGGATACACTGACTACCCTTCGCTTAACTAATAACTTTAAAAGTTGATAACAAAGAGCCACCTGCCTTCATAAGCAGGTGGCTCTTTTAGTAGACAATTAGCTAAACTTATACCAAAATAGAGAAAACGGATGTTGCGACAGCTTTTTTATTCCGACCTTTGTCCTGCTTTTAAAAAATGAAACTATGATTGATGCAGGCAAAATGAAAGTGGAAATATGGAGCGATGTAATGTGCCCTTTTTGCTACATTGGCAAAAGAAAATTTGAATCGGCGCTATCGCAATTCCCCAATGCCGGCAATATTGAAATAGAGTGGAAGAGTTTTCAGCTATCGCCAGATATGAAGACCGAGCCAGGAAAAACGATACACCAATTTTTAAGCGAGCATAAAGGCATAGACCCGGTACAGGCTAAGAAAATGAACGAGCAGGTAGCCGGCATGGCTAAGCAATCGGGACTTACCTACAACTTTGATATTGCAATACCAGCCAACTCCATGAAGGCGCACAGGTTTTCGCACCTTGCCAAACAGCATGGCGTGCAGAACGAAGCTGAAGAAGCACTATTCAAAGCTTATTTTACTGAAGGAAAGAACATTGATGACATTGCCACACTGTGCGAAATAGGTTCTGGCTTAGGCATGGATAGCCACGAAATAAAAAATGTATTGGAAGGTGGCCAGTATACCGATGATGTTCATGAGGATATTTACGAGGCGCAGCAAATAGGTGTGCGCGGAGTACCCTTCTTTGTGTTCGATAGAAAGTATGCTATATCAGGTGCTCAGGAAAACCAGGTTTTTGAAAACACCCTTAATACCGCATTTACAGAGTGGAAAGCCGCACACCCAACTTCTGGCCTTGACACCATTGAAGGTGCGACTTGTAAGCCTGACGGCATCTGTGACTAATAAATGAACCTATTTAACCGACTGCCTGTTTTTATAAATCGCTTCGCACAAGGTATCCAGTTGCTGTATTTCCAGATGGGTGAGTACTGTTTTAATAATAATTTTCAGGTGCTGAAATTTATCCGGCTTGGTCACAAAGCACAATGCACCCAAATCGCTGGCGGCCTTGACATCTTGCTTGCTTGAAGAAGTGGTAAACATGAGTACGGGAATATCTTTCACCAGTTCCATTTTTTTGAGCAGAGAGAGACACTCCAATCCACCCATCTCGGGCATATTAATATCAAGAAAAATAATACTAGAAGAACCTAATTCGTTCACTTTCTCCATCGCTATTATTCCATTAGGGGCATAACAAAACTTTACAGACGCGTCTACTTCTTTAAGCGCTTCCGAAAATAATTCTGTATCATCGGCATCATCATCAACCAACAGGAGTGTTTTAAAGTCGTTCTTCATATTTTTCAGATTAAATGCTGGCACGTTGGGTAAGCGGTAGTCTTACTGTAAAAAGCGCACCTTCACCCAGGCGCCCCTCCGCTTCAATGGAGCCATGATGCCGCTCCACTATCTTTTTACAAAGCGCTAATCCCAATCCAGTCCCATCAAACTCGTCTTTCGAATGCAGTCTTGTAAAGGTACTGAATATCCGGCTTGCATACTCCTGCTCAAAACCTATGCCATTGTCAGCTATCGTTATTACAACTTCATATATATTGTTTTCACTTAGTATTTCACCGCTTATCTTAATTTCCGGCCTCACATCAACCTTGGAAAATTTAAGTGCATTATTCACAAGGTTATAAAAAAGCTGGTGTATCAAAACCGAAGCGCCATCAATTACCGGCATTCTGCTTTTTGTTATTAGCGCCCCTTTTTGCGCAATAGGTATCTCTAAATCATCTTCAATATTGCTTATCACTGTGTCCAGGTCAACCGGCTCTGTTTTTTGTCCCGGTGTATTGATCTCCGAATACGCCAGCACACCTTCTATCATTTTATACATCCGGTCGGTAGCGCTTTGTATCTTATCAAGATATCCCTTGCTTTTATCTGAAAGGTTGCCGTCCAGATCGTCCTGCAGCCTGTTGGCAAAAATTTTTATTTTCCTTACTGGTTCTTTAAGGTCGTGGCTGGCCACATGGGCAAATTGTTGCAGGTCCTCATTAGACCGTTGCAGTGCTATAGTCCTCTCCTTTACTAGTTCGGCAAGCTGTGCAGCAAATTGCTTCTGTTCCGTTATATCTTGTACAACCCCCAGTATTGCCACGGGATGCCGGTCTACATCGAATAATATTCTGCCACTGGCTTTTATCCAGTGTATTGCGCCATCCTTCCTTAATAATCTTGCCTCATAGGCTAAAAGCCCAGTTTCAATAGCTTTTTCGTGCGCCCTATTCCTTATTTCAAGGTCGTCAGGATGAATCAGTTTTGCAAAAGAAGCCCTGGGAGCATTCGCTTCCAAGCCCCAAATTTCATTAAATCTATCCGAACGTTTCAAGTCATTGGTCAAAAGATCTACCTCGTAAGTACCCAGGTTTGCCGAATCTATCGCAAGCCTCGCCCTCAGTTCAGCCTGCTCTATTTTATGTCTTGCAGTAACCTGTTCGGTAACGTCGCTGCATAGCGCCAGTACGCCTATAATCTCACCTTTTATGTTGCGGTAGGGTTGATAAACGACATTAACATACCTGTCAATTTTCTCTCCATTAACATATAAAAAATAAGGGCGCTCATACAAATGAAGTGGAACACCAGTAGTGCGCACCTCATTTAACATACCTAAAAAAGGATCTGTCAATTCCGGTATAAAGCTGAACAATGGTTTACCAATAATTTCATCTGCTTCCCTATATATGAGTCTGGCATAAATTTCATTGGCCAGATCTACACGCATTTCTTCGCCCACTAAAACAACAATGCCCACCGGCGACCCTTTTACCAGGTTCTCAAATCGCTGGTCATATTCCTTCAACTTTATTTCAGTATATACCTGATGGGTAGTTTCACTGCATACCACAATTACGCCCGCTATATTACCACTGTCTTCTATTACCGGGCTGTAGCAGAAGGTCCAGTAAATATCCTCCATCTGCCCGTTGCGGTATATAGGCAAAAGTTCATCCACTATCCATTTCGCCTCTTCTCCCCTGCGCACATCTGTTATAAGCGGACCTATAAAATCCCATATCTCGGGCCAGACATCTATACCCTTGTTCCCGAGCGCGCCGGGATGCTTGCCATTGTTGCCAAGGCTGGGCCGGTAAGCGTCGTTGTAAAAGCAGATAGCATCTTCTCCCCAAAATAAAAACATCGGAAATTTTGAGTGGAGCATGATACTCAGGGTAGTACGCAAACTCTGAGGCCATTTTTCCGGGCCGCCAAGTGAGGTATTATCCCAATCGTAACGTTTAATCAGATCTGCCATTTCACTGCCACCGCGTGGCAGAAAAGAGAAACTTCTACTCATTTATTGGTATCTTGAACTATGCATTAGTACTATTCTAAAACTACATAAAGGTATGGCTATAGCGCCCAGTATATTTATAATTTAAACCACAAATTTTATTGTCGCGATTTACCCCTCTTTTTGTCGGCCGGATACCTGCACAGCTAAGGGAGCGTAACCTATATTTGCATTAAAAACACCAAAGCGATAGATATGGAAAATCAGGGCAAAAAAATGATAACGGTTGAAGCGACGATTGCTGCACCAGCCACAAAGGTTTGGGAATACTGGACTAAGCCTGAACACATTACAAAGTGGAACAGCGCATCAGACGACTGGCACACCCCTACGGCAACAAATGACGTAAGGCCGGGCGGAAAATTCTCATCACGCATGGAAGCTAAAGATGGCAGCATGGGTTTTGATTTCGGCGGCACCCACGATGCTGTTATCGAAAACGAATACCTGGAATCGACTATGGGCGATGGCAGGAAAATGAACGTGCGCTTTTCCGGTGAGGGCCAAACTACCAGGGTAGTTGAAAACTTTGAGCCGGAAAACGAGAATTCGCTCGAATTACAGCAAGGAGGCTGGCAGGCAATACTGAATAACTTTAAAAAGTATACTGAAAACAATTAAGCCAAACGGGAAAAGACCCATCGCCACGGTGCGGTAGATTTTTCATGAGCTCAATGTCCTATTCAGAAAGGTTTGTTTGTTATAGTAGTGTAACCAAATAAAAACAACCTTAAAACAGACAATTATGAATGAATTCATGTTGATTTTCAGGCACCAAGATGGCGGCAAGATCGCATCGCCGGAACAAATGCAGATCTGGATGAAACAAACCATGGAATGGATAGAAGGCATTGCGGGGCAAAACAAATTTGTAGGCGGCAACGGTCTGCAGTTCGATGACAGCAAGGTGGTGCGCCACAATGGTGTAGTTACCAATGGGCCTTTCGGCGAAATAAAAGAAACGCTGGGTGGCTACGTTATTGTTAAAGCCGATTCAGTAGAAGAGGCTGTGGAATTTGCTAAAGGCAGCCCTGTACTGCAAGGAGATGGCAACACGGTAGAAGTAAGAAAGCTTGCCAAAGGAGATGGAGTTCACTAAAAGTACATAAATAATGCCGCCTTAGGGCGGCATTATTACATTATGAAACAGCACAATCTTATACCACATTTGTTCCGCACCGAGTTTAGTAAAATAACCGCTGTGCTTTGCAAATATTTAGGCGTAGCGCACATTACCGCCGCTGAAGATATTGCCAGCGAAACCTTTCTCAAGGCGCTGGAAACCTGGCCTTACACGGGCCAGCCGGCAAACCCTGTGGGATGGCTGTATGCCGTTGCCAGGAACAAAGCGAAAAACCATGTGCAACGCGAAAAACTATTTGCTGAAAAGATAGCTCCCCACCTATCAGAACCCGCAACTAATGCACAGGAAAATATTCTTGACCTTTCTGATAAAAATATTGCAGACAGCCAGCTGCAAATGTTATTCACTATTTGCCACCCTTGCCTCTCAACAGAAGCACAAATAGGTCTCGCACTTAGGATTTTGTGCGGCTTTGGCATTGACGAGATAGCATCTGCCCTACTCTCCAACAAAGAAACTATCAACAAAAGACTACTCCGCGCTAAAGGCAAATTACGAAGAGAACAACCCGCTATAGCGCTACCGCCTGCAGCCGAAATTAACAGGCGCCTTAGTACTGTACTGCGCACCCTATACCTGCTCTATAACGAAGGATATTATTCCGAAAGCAATGAAAACATACTCCGGGAGGGACTGTGCATGGAAGCTATGCGCCTTACCCAACAACTTATTGATAATGACCTCACCAATTGCCCGGAAGTGAACGGCCTTATGGCGCTGATGTGTTTCCAGGCCTCGCGTTTTGCAGCGCGCAAAAGTGCTACCGGAACAATGGTTTTATATAACGATCAGGATACCGCCCTTTGGGATCAGCAACTTATAGCACGTGGCGCTTACTATTTGCGGCAGGCATCAACAGGTAATACGCTTTCAAAATACCACATTGAAGCAACTATTGCTTATTGGCATACCCATAAGTTGGACTCTGAAGAAAAGTGGCAAAACATCCTTCAGCTATTCGACCTGCTTTTAATTACGGATTACTCCATCATAGCCGCATTGAACAGAATATATGCGCTCGCTAAAGTCAGCGGTAACCAAGAGGCAATACAAAGCGCGCTAACGTTATCACTTACCGATAATCAATACTACCATACCTTATTGGGTGAGCTTTTCACCGGGACCGATAATGCGGCAGCGAATGCCCACTTTACCAAAGCACTTCTTTTGGCAAAAACAACACACGATAAAACCATAATCAGGCACAAAATGGAGCGCATCTTAGCATAAAACAGACAGTAGTTTCCGAAAGTCAATAACTGTAAAATATCCGGGCCAAAACATTCACGATTTTTCTATTTCTTTGCAAAAAATCCTTAGGATGTTTCCCTCGTTTCTAACGCCATACTTTTCGCCGATAATTGTCATACAGATCATCTGTATACTACATGCCTTAAAAAACGGCAAAAGAGACTGGTTATACCTGCTCATCTTCCTTCCGCTTATCGGTTCCATCATTTACGTTGTGCGTGAGGTAATACCCGGCTTCCGCACAGATACCCTGGCGCGAGATGTGCAACAAACTTTTTTGCCCACCAGCCGCATTAAAGAACTGGAACGCAATCTGGCCGTAGCAGACACTGACACGAACAGACTTAACCTGGCTGCAGAATATGCCCGCCAGAAACAATACCCAAGAGCCATTGAACTGGTACGATCCTGCCTTACCGGCATCTACGCTCAGGACCCTGGCATGATGCTGCAACTGGCGAAATTATTGTTCCAGGACAAGCAGTATGCCGAAAGTGTAGACTTGTTAGAGAAAGTGATGAAGTTAAAGAACAACCGCCTGGATAAACCCGAAGACGAGTTGTTGTACGCCCGCATACTTGACGCTAATGGCAACGCTGCTAAAGCAGAAGAAGAATACCTGAAAGTAATACGGATGCACCACAGCATGGAGGCCATGTACCATTTTGGCATGCTGCTTAAAAAGCAAAACCGGAATGCAGAAGCCATAGCACAATTCCAACGTATACAAACAGAAAAAGACCTGCACCCAAAACACATACGCAGGATGTACGCGGAATGGATACAACTTTCCAAAAGGGAATTGTAATCCGGCTAAACTATAATACCGTTCTTCACTGCATAGATCACCAATCCGGCAGTATTCCGAACACCTATCTTTTCAATTAGATTGGTTCTTATACCCTCCACAGTCCTGCTGCTGAGAAATATCTTCCCTGCAATTTCCGATGTGGTCATTTCCTGACAAATTAATTTCAGTACCTCAAGCTCCCTTTCTGAGAGCTTAACCGCGTCCTTTGTTTTTACGCTTTCCGAGTTTTTACGCGTAATCGTCTTTAACATAGTGCTGCTGACAAGATGGTTAAAGTAATAGTCGTTGGTATAAACTGAATGAATAGCTCTTTTTATCTCAGATGGGTCAGCATTTTTCAAAAGGTATCCGTTAGCGCCCAGCTCCAGCAGGTGCAGTATAAAATGCTCATTATCGTAAGAAGTAAGCATTAAAATCTTTATTTCGGGGTATAACGTATGAATCTGTTTTGTGGTTTCTATGCCATCCATTTCCGGCATTTTCATATCCAGCAAAATCACGTCGGGCATGCGTTTCTTCACCAGGTCTATCAAAGCGTGGCCATTATCTGCCTCTCCTACCAAATCAAGTTCTTTATCGTCAGCAAGCGCATATACCAGGCCCTGCCTGAAAATTTTGTGATCGTCAGCAATCGCGAATTTAATCAAGCTCATATTGGTTCAGATTTTGATGTTGAAGCAAATGGTATTGTAATTAATGCCCTGAAAAAGTAAGAGTCATCTACGTAAAACTGTATAGTGGCGTTTATCGATTTTAACCGGTTCACAATATTCTTTAGCCCTGTCGATCCTTTCTTATAAATCTGCATTTCATAGAGTTCCTGTGTCAGCCCTGAGCCGTCATGGGTAAACAATATAGTTATACCTGCATCGCTCACCCCGGTTTCCAGCGTTACGCTCATGGCCTTGGCATGCTTTAAAATATTGGCTATTATTTCCTGCGACACCCGGTATACCGCGAGTTCCACATTATCGGCTACCCTGGGTAATGGCTGCAAAATAATATGGGTTGCCATCAGCGTATCTGACTTATCCAGCGTCTCAATCAGCGCCTGCAAAGACAACTCCAGACCGAGGTGCTGAAGGGTTGCAGGTTGCAGTTTATGTGAAATGTTCCTGATCTTGGTAATGCTCTCGTCCAGCAGCTCTTTCGATTGGTTAATGATCTTTTCATCGAACTGGCTATTCTTGTCTTTATATAAAAAGAGCCTTGCTGATGCCAGCGTTGCCCCCACGTCATCATGCAATTCGGATGCTATACGCATGCGCTCGTCTTCCTCACTTTGTATAGAGGCCTGAACCAGTTCCAGTTCTTTCTGCGCATTTACCTTTTTTAATTCCAGGTGATGTGCAATGATCCTTCTCTGGTACATAATAACAAACACGATAAGGCCAAAGGCCAGTATCATCATTGCTATAATTCCAATAATTATCAATACCGACAAGTGATTCACAATGCATTTTTTTTACGAAGGCCAATGGCCAGCGCAATATTTTTAAGAATATTACAGGGCAGGAAGAATGCGGTCCACAGTGTTCTCAAAAGGTCCATATCGGTTTCCTGCAGGTATATTTTAAAAAGGAAGAGTAAAAAACTGCCCGATGAGTACAGAATGAAGCCAACGTTTACCCAAAACAATGGTGAGCGATCTAAAAATATCACCTTTTGTTCTTTCAGCAAAGCATACATCCCTAAAATGCAGTAAATAATGTAGGTAAGGCAAAATACACAACTACCGTAAGTATTAAAATGCCATATCGACTTATCTGCACGCAAGGTCTGCACAACAAAAAACGTACTCAGTGTAGCCAGCACCGTATAAAACACAGTTTTATTTCTGAATATTTTATCTCTGTAGTAAAACGACAGAAAGAAAAACTCAACCAGCACAAAAAGATTAGAGGCCCAGTCATAATTAACATGCAGCACCCTTTTCATTGTCGGGATGGCAATATCAAATAATAACCCTGTTAAGACGTAAAGCCATAACAGGGTTCGCCGGTTTTTATAGCCGGCAATGAGTGGTATTAGAGGCGAAGCAATGGATATATATAGAAGTACCAAAATTAAAATTTACAGCGTTGTACTCTTACATAGGTACGGAGTCACTCAGGTTGAAATTTGCCACAACCACATTGTTTTTCCATGCCTGAAATACAATTGTGTCTTTCGTGCCAACGGTAGCCTTTGAAAAAGTGATCGTATCAGGAGTGTAGATGTTCATTACACCTTTGAACAGACCAATAGAATAAAAAGCCTGGTTAGTAACCGGCGCTGGTGGCACAGGTGTGTTTTGAAGGGAAACAATAATATCGTTATTATCGGTCTTGTTTGCTGAATTAAAATCCATCTGCACATATTTTGTGCAGAGCGCAGGCAGTATATTAACAAGCGGCGCTGCAATGCACGATATGCTGAGCGGTGCAGGCACTACCGAACCAAAAAAAGCTGTAGTGTATAAATTGTAAGTGCCGGCTAAAATTAAGTGTTTATTAACCCAGGTTTGCTGCGATGCTTTGTCATCACACGGGCCACCCAGGTTGCCGTTATTGTCGTGATGATGTCCATGTCCGTGACTGTGATGTTTTGATTCCATTTTCATTTTTTGGTTTAGTAAACATTAATAATTTAGTCTTCAAATATAACCTTGCAATACCTAAAAAGCAAACCTATGTTTAAGAGTACAATACGGCAAAGTGCAGTATTGTAGCGGGTTTCCGCGAAATTAGATCAATAACCACGCATTGTTTTGCGTATTTCTACCTATAAAAATGCGTATAAATACGCATAGGGCCTGACAACCAAAACACAATCTGACTCTAAACTGCTAGTTGTCAGCGACTTGAGGAAAAGTACCATCCTTATTGAAATTAACCTGTAGCATAAAAAAAGCCACTCCAACATTGTTGAAGTGGCTTTTGAAATAATAGTTGATATTACTATTTAATAACAGTGAGTTTACTTGCTATTCCACCACCATTAGATGAACGGATCACATAGGTATAATCTCCCGCTGCTAAACCTGCAACATTAACGTTAACAGTATGTTCGCCTGCGCCAAGCTTATTAGCGTTTAAAGTCTTAACCACGCTGCCCTTAATATCAAGTATGGCAATTGCCACATCTGAAGCTTTAGCTAATGAGAACCTGATATTAGTGCTCTCTGAAGCCGGGTTAGGATAGTTACCGAAGAAGGTAAGGTTTTTATTGCTAACACCAGATACCGCAAGATTTTCGTGAACTATAACAATTGGGAACATAAGATAATCGTTCGCCAGGAAGAAGTTGTCCACACCATTATCATACCATTGTCCGTCATCGAACATGGCTACGTTCTGGTTGTTGAAAATAGTGTCGGTGCCCGATGTGGTATACAGTGGGCTCGTCCTATCTCCATCCTTAGTTGTGTAAACACCAATTGTATCGCCACCCATTGCAGCCGGGTCGTAGTTAATAGTATAACCAACAAAGAATGATTGGTTCAGGTAAGCCGTTGGCGTTGTAAAGAAGTGCGCCTTCAGCGTATCTCCTACTGTATCAACAGAGCGAATGCCAAGGTGCGTAATTGGTACATGCACAGAATCAAGCGCAACATCAGGTAAACCACTATCGTAGTAAGGCGCTGAATACGTTGGGTTAACGGATTGAGCACCTGCACTCCAGGTATAGAATGTTACATTTTTTGTAGAGGCCGGGTTGTACTTGCCACCAAATATAGCCATCACACCTATTACCTTTAAAGAACTGTCAGCGGTACCAAAATCATAACGTTCCGCGAAGCCCATATCGCCCCATGCATCTGTACCAGATACAAAACCCGAATCACGCGTCATACCGGCATAGTACAACGTTGGCGTATCAGTAGCTGAAATGTTACTCATGATAACCGTATCGCCTGTGGCAGTTGTTTTTGATAAGGTACGGTCGGTTGAAAAAGATGAACCGTTTACGAAATTAGCGGGATGAACTGCCGGCCCGGCTTGTTTTTTGTGTGCGAAGGCCCCTGCGCTAATGATAGTGCTCATAGCAAATAAAAATACTCTTTTCATTGTTTGTCTTTTTGTTTTTAAAAATTTACTTATGCTTAAACAGATTAAATTTTCGGTTAAAAGTTTAACCAGAATGCAAAATAATGTACATACTGCCAATGCCAGCCTAAAAATGTGGTCAATCACTCGATTTTAACGCTGTATTAGTAAAAGCTCTGAAAAATATTTAATCTTGCACCCGACTGATAAAAAAAGCCTTTAAATGAAAAAAACGCTGGTTGCTGCACTATTATTATTGCCACTGTGGGCAGTTGCCGGGGTGCACGATAGCCTGATGCAGCAATTTGTTGCTGCCTATAAATTGCAGCGAACCAAAGACCACAATTATGCGAAAGCTTTATTCAGAGCAACAGAAAGCACCATCAATGTTAAAAACAAAGTAGCTAAAAAAGCCCTTTGTGCCTTAAAAAAGCCTGACACAACAGCCATAAAAATCCTGACTACAGAAATAGTTTCCAGGTTTATAACGGAGGACCTGTTGCGCGCTGAATGCGGTGAAGATTACGAAACCAACAAGGAAGTGATTCAATTTTACAGCACACTGCAATGCAATTGCCTTACTAAGAAAAACGAGGCTTTAGCAAAAAATAAGCGAGTACCGGGAACAGGTAATTACATGCAATTTGTTGAAAAATGCCGCGACGAAATAAACGAGGATACTGCCATAGTAAACGAAATGCGCAACATGGTTACCGATATGAGCCGGTTAACGGAAATAAGCCACTGCGTAATGCCCTATCTGCATGTTAACTGCCCGTTGATCAGGGAGGACTTTCAAGCAATATGTGTAAATACTGCATTAGCAGCTTACTATAATGAGCAGAAAGACCAGGAAAAGAAATGGAAAGAGTCACTGGTAAATTACCTCATGTCAGAACCGGCGGGAGACATGGACGCATATTACACCAGCGCGGCGCTCTGTACAAAAACGAGACAGGATCTGTACGTGCCTGCGAGAAGAGTGGCTACGTTAAATGCCACGCACCAGCAAGTGTATTGCACAACCGAGTTCGCTAATAATAAGCATACCGTAACATTCGTTTATTCCGGGCGCAGGCCGGAGGTGCTCTGTCAGGTTGAATTTGAAAAAAAGTCTGTTAACCTTCAATATACCATCACAGCAGTTCGGGTATTAAGACCTTCTGAAATAAAGAATAAAGAAGTTTACCTTATGGGACCAGGTGATGACATTGCCCCACCAATGAAAAAGTTGAACTAGATCACAGCTCAGCAATAATTTGAAAAAATAGCGCAAATAAAATTTAGGGTTTCATCAATTAAACCTTCCTGCCACTGCAGCTTCTAATCGTGTATATGGGTAATAAAATGGAAGAGAACAAAAAATCACCGCACATCTTAAGTACCTCGTCAAATTTGTTTGGGTTGTGCTTCGTGGTATTCACATCATTAAAGGCGTTAAAGCTGGATAAGGATAGCATGTTGGATGAGTTTACAGTGGTATCGATGTTTTTATTCTTAAGCAGTTGCATCTTGTCATTTCTTGCTATTCGCACGTCTTCGGCGCGCACTTTTCTTTATGAGAAGCTTGCTGACTATATTTTCCTGCTCGGGTTGCTGGCGCTGTTTATCACTACTGTAACAATTATGCTCACGGTTAGCTAGGCAAAACGTAATACGGATTGCGTATCCTAATTTTAAATGCCGGCTTCCTGCAACCGGCCGGCCTTAGTCGGAACAGGAAATCCGTCCCAAAACTAGAAAGGCAGCTCTCCAGGAATGGACGCTGCCTTCTATTCAAACAAAAAATCATCAAAGTTGAAACGCACTACTCCGGAAACATTCCGGCTGCATGGCATTAAATGCCAATTAAATAAGTGCGGTATTAGGAAACGTGCAGTAGCAGACAGCTGATGTTAGTGCCTGCCAGCTGAACTGAATTTGCGGCAATTACCGCAAATATTTTCTCCGGTTACTTAGTTGCCGAAGCAACTAAACGAAGGTGCTTTTGGGTTCAATAATGCGTGTGGCGTGGTATTTGAAAATGAATTAAACTATCCGTGCGTAAGAGATTAACATCGCAAGGTCAAAATTCAACTATACCAACTGTGGAGGAGGACTTGGGATATCGGGGCTTTCACCAACTAAAAAAAATAGTTGATTACTAAAAGCCAGCGAACCTGGCATAATACCAGACATACCGGAAAATGCTTCCGGCAGAATACAATCAAATGTCAAAAATTCCTGCATAGACTCATGGTGATCTTGCGGGGCAGTACGCTTCAGTGTTCTTGCAATTTCATCAACTATATCTTCATCACAAATTTCATTCAGCACTAAAAGGTCTACACTCTCGCCGCAAACAACAACCAACGCTACATTATACAACCGGCCACGAACTGAAATTTCGTTTGTACCACAAATGTCTTGCCGGTAGTCTTTTAATGAAAGTGTTAAGTGCGCTGCCTTTTGTGTTGCATTGTGCTCAAATTGTGCCTGCCATTTAGTTAAAAGCAGCTCCGTACGTGGGTATAACAACGACAGCCCTGTTTGTAACAGGAGCAATACCACAATCATAATGTAGCCTGCCTTTTTCAGCTTTGTGTTGTTTAGTTAGGTAACAAAAATAACAAACGTTCCACCATTATCGCAATGAATTTTTAAAAGGGAAAATTAGCGGCTACCCTTTCCCGGCATTATTGGAATCCTCATTTGCCAAATAAAGTCTATTCGTTATTCATAATGCGCCTGGTGAACACTCATAAAGCCCAAAATAGCTGTAATTAGAAATTCTAAACCTAGCCTATTTTAACCTGCTCACCGGCCTGAAATGATGAGTGTCAGGGTCAAACTTGCAGAGATAATGCTGCTTTTGCGATCCGGCAATCATCCCCCCTATCACCCCGAACATTAGGGCACCTCCTGCCGTATTGGCAATACCTTTCATAGATAATTCTGCGTAAAACTCCCGGTCGCTGGCGTGCATTAAGGTAGCATATTTTTCGTGGCTCAGGTACCAGTCATGTCCGTCATATATTGCAAAAAACGCATCGGGATCCAGGCGCGTACCTCGCTTCCCTACTTTCTTGTCGTAATAAAAATTTACGTGTCTGCTCTCCGATTGGTTATCTGAAACCTCGACCAACATGGTGTCAACTGCAATACCATTCAGGAAGTCGCGCTCCGTTACATAAATCCCCCGCTTAAAGCTATCCATTGCGTAGATAGGATATTTACGATGTTCTGATTCCCGCCTTCTGATGGCCTGGTCGGTAGTGACCTGTGGTGCATCTGCATAAATGTTTGTACCAGCCCATTTCCGTATTAATGCACCTGTTACAACTTGTGCGGCGCGCTCTATGCCTTTCGATATATCGATACCTGAAGACATTTCAAAAAAGCTATCGCATTTACCAATAAATGCATATTGGTCGTCATTGCCTCCGAAACAATCGAACTCTATATGCACAGTGCCAACCTCTCCGCTGGTAGGCTCTGCTACTTTCAGGTCACGGACAACCAGCAATAGTTCCTTGTTTTCTTTGCTTCCCTTGCAAACGGCTTTTGCATAGTAATCTGAGAGCAATTCAGGCAGCGGGGCTGCAGTTATAAGGGCAGCGCGTCGGTTAAAACCACCGGTTTTAATATAGCCGACATTTGCCTTTTCACGCCTCACATCTATTACGTGCAATTTCTCATAATAGCTATGATAAATGCTATCGTGCTCTGGCATTGAAAATGTTCGGGTATGTTGTCCAAATAAGATTGCCGGCAGCAATAATGCTGATAAAAATGGAAGTATGCGGGCCATTTACAATAAGATTATGCCCACAAAGCTAAAGTAAAGACTTAATATTTCCGGTATACCAGCTAAGGCTACTAATGGTACTGGTAGCACCCTATATCATTACGGGTTGCACCCCATCCTTCAAGGTCGTCAGTAAGGCTCACTGCTGCACCCTTACCAATTGCCGGTGACCCTGCTGTCAAATGAAAATTACCCTTCAGCCCATCTTTAAATAAAGGGTCTTGCTGAAGACATTGGTTGCGTTGCACAAACCCTTCAACATCTGTCCCCATCTTAATAATGCTATGATCAAACT
Source organism: Chitinophagaceae bacterium (assembly GCA_947447265.1). GTDB lineage: Bacteria > Bacteroidota > Bacteroidia > Chitinophagales > Chitinophagaceae > Flavipsychrobacter. The sequence continues at coordinate 51,116 of CANFKC010000019.1, read as the reverse complement.
TAAGATAGCTCTTATAGTTGCCATGGGCTACACTTCCTGTAGTATCGCAAACAATTTCACTATCCAGCGACCCCCACACTATGCAATTGCGCAATACTACATTCATATCAGCATACTCATACACATCCTGTTTTACTTCGAGCCAGCTGAGCACAGAAAGTGTAGGGCTTGTCGAATGCGATACCGTATAGTTGCCATAATTAGCAAAAGTGCAATTGGTAATAGAATCGAAACCGCCTCTAAATATAGCTAAAGCCTGCGCCCCTGTTGAATTGACAAGGCAATTGCTGGCCACCAGACTACCCGTAAAACTGAGAATACCGTACCCTATTGCATTTTGAATGATGCAATGGTCCATGGTAAGCTGCGGTGTTGCGGAGGGATTATTGAAGTTCACCGAATCTGGTGCAAGCCAAATAGCCGTAGCATAGCCTGCGGAAGCATTCCCGCAGTTCAGCAGCCTGGTGTAACTGAGTCTACTGCCGTTACTTTTAGAATCGAAGTAAAGACAACCCCACTCCCCTGCATATCCCTGGTAACCAAAATAGGACCGGTCCAACCTGTCGCCCTGAAAGATTACAGAATCATCTTTAGTGCCGTTACAAAACAACTTACCCAACACTATAAGGCTGGAATTCTGGTGCATATATATCCTACAACCCGGATTGATGTTTAAAGTCGCTGTGGGGTTCACCTGGGCACTCTTCACAATAACGTAGGGCAATACAGTGTCCCAGGTTATATTGCCGCTTAGCGCACTATCTACAATGTAGCGCGCATTCTGGCCATAGGCAGTAAACGGCACGAAAAAGTCCTTCCCGTTAAGCGTGGCTACAAGAGAATCACTTATAATAAAAGGTGTCAGCTTATTATTGGGGTCAATATTCACGGTAGCAAAAACATAAATACTGTCGTGAGGTGCAATCTTAAGGTCGGTAACGGTATTACCCTTAAAACCGTCAACATTAATATGGAAGTAAGATGTTGCACCATGTGCCAGCTTTACAGAACTGACCGTAATTGTTTCGCTTTGTTTATTATAAATAAGCAAGCCGGTAGTAAAACTCCCGGCAGCCGTAAAAACAGTATCAAACTTAAGGGTATCGGTCGAAAACGATAGCGTACCACCGCTGGTAAGCATTTTCTGTTTACGACACGATGTGCTGAACAATGAAATAAATATAAGCAGGAAGCCCCCTAAAAAACAGGCTGATCTTAATTGCATAATTGTAAAAATAGTGAACAATAATTATAACGGGCAAATGCCATGAATATTACTTTTCCTTAACCGGATAAATACGTCTAATTTTGCATAGTTGTATGGTCTACATTACGTTATTATCCGATTTTGGTTTACTTGATGCGTCAGTCGCCATCACAAGGGGTATTTTACTCCAATACCTGCCGGATGCCACTATAGTAGATATAACGCATGAAGTGGCGCCGTTTAATAAGCGCCAGGGTGCATACTTACTCGGTGCAACTTACCAGAAATTCCCTGTGGGCACTTTTCACATTTGCCTCATCGATATCTTTTCCGGTAAAAACCCTGCCCTTATTGTAAGTTCTTACAACGGACATTTCTTCTTGTGTGCCGACAATGGACTGCTGCCACTGGCGATGCAGGACAATGAGTTAAATGCATCCCTCGGCCTACAGCTTGAAAAAAAACACTCGTTTCATGACTGGTTACATGCAGCAGGAAAAATCATAAAAGTAACTTCCGCCAATACCACCGAAACGCTGCAACTCCCCGCATTCCAGCCTACTACACTGCCTGGCAAAAACATTGTAAGTAGCGAGTTAATAGAGTGTGAAGTGATACACATAGACGCCTATGGAAACGCGGTAGTGAATTTTACCCGCGAAATGCAACAGCAACTAAGCACCAATGGCCGGCAGTTTTCCATGAAGTTTATCCAGTACGAGGAAATACGGGAAATAAGCCAGAATTACAGCGATGTAAGGGAAGGTTATAAAATATGCCGTTTCAACAGTAATGGCTACCTAGAAATCGGCATTAACCAGGGTAATGCAGCTGAACTTCTTGGCCTTTGCATCGGCAGCAGGCATAATAAAATTCAAATATCTTATAAATGATCCTTCGAATAGTACAAATGACTTTCCGGCCGGAAGAGGTTCCAGCCTTTCTGGAATTGTTTGAAACAAGAAAAGCAACAATCAGGGCGTTCAAAGGTTGTACCCACCTGGAATTATGGCAAGACAGCTCCCAACCAAACATCCTCTTTACTTACAGTAATTGGGAGACGGAAGAACATCTTAACCATTACCGCTTTTCTGAATTTTTCAAAGATACGTGGGGCAAAACAAAAGCCTTGTTTGCGGAAAAACCCAATGCATGGAGTGTTGTACAAAAGTCAATAGCAGGAAACATTTAGAATAAATGTGTCCTGCTATTACCTGATTTCAGGGTCCCCTATTAAAGGTTTGCCACTATCTTTTGCTGTATTTCTTTAAATCGCTCCGGGTCAAGCTTCAACTTTGGCCGGGTAAAGTTGAGATCGTCTGCTGAATTGATTGGCACGAGATGTAAATGCGCATGTGGCACCTCAAGGCCAATTGCACTCATTCCACAACGGTTACATGGAAAAGCCTTTTCAATTGCCTTTGCAATTGGCCGGGCAAACACCAGCAATTCGCCTAGCATAGCAGCATCCAGGTCAAAAATTCTGTCAACTTCAACCTTGGGTACAACCAATACATGCCCTTCGGCCATTGGCGCAATATCAAGGAAGGCAAAGAAGGAATCGTTTTCCAGTATTTTATAGGAAGGGATAGTTCCCGCAATAATTTTTGAGAATATGGTGGCCATGTACTAGATAGTTATACCATCAACCTGAAATTTAAAAGTGCCGCTTGGCGCACTAACTTCTGCAATATCACCGATGGCTTTACCCAATAAACCTTTGCCGATAGGCGAAGTTACTGATATCTTACCTGCCTTAAGGTCTGCTTCGTTTTCTGAAACTATCTGGTATACAACTGTTTTTTTACTGGCTAAATTGGTTACGGTAACTTTACTGAGTATGGAAACTTTACTAGTGTCAATATCTTTTACATCAAGTACGCGTGCATTCATAATAATCTGCTCCAAATGAGCCACTTTCGCTTCATGATGCCCCTGTGCTTCTTTGGCTGCATCATATTCAGCATTTTCCTTCAAGTCACCCTTCTCACGCGCTTCGGCTATCTGGCGGGCTATTTCAGCACGACCGGTACTCTTAAGCTTGCTTAACTCTTCTCTCATTTGAGCTAAAGACTCCTTAGTCAAATAATTAATTTCTGACATTGTTCAAATATTTACTGAGTTTTAAAAAAAAATCAACGCCTCTGTTAGAAACAGAAGCGTTGGAAACAAAGTTACTAAATAAATTGTTATTGGTTTAACAAAAAAATAATCAACTACTCACCAGATTTGCCTTTACCCGCACGGATAAACCTCAGCGAAATAACGTGTACGCCATTTGCAGGGCGCTGTGTAGGCCTGAAAGAATAATCGAAAGCAAGCGTAGGACCATCACTACCAATCTGTGTCTGAACTGATGCACCAGCAGCGAAACCGGTATACATAGTAGTAGTAGTAGTTACATCGGTGATACCTTTTTCATACCTGTAAGCAGCCCTCAAAGAGAACATACTCCTGAAGGTATACTCAACGCCAGCACCAAGGTAGTCATTAATGAAAGAGTTAGATGTGAAGTTACCCATTACAGTCAGCTTATGTTTTGGCATGCTGTCTGCACTCTGCAAATGATGCTCATCCAGGTAAAAATCGTATGATGCACCAATGTTCAGGTAAGTAGGTAAGCTGAATTTCTCCTGAGGAGTTAACAGAGTAGCAGAATATTCAGGAGTTGATTGTGATTGCTTACCTGAAACTGCAAAACCTGAACCAGAGAACCTCATGTTAGTGCCGAGGTTACGTAAAGCAACACCCAGGTGGAAGTTATCTTTCTTACCTGAAATATACTGGATACCACCTTCAAAGGCAAGACCCAATGCATTTACGTTACTGATCTGTTCTGATACATAGGTAGCAGCAGCACCAGCGTTTACGTGAGTAGAAAACTGCCTGGAAAAACCAACCTGTACGTTAAGCAAAGAAGGATGGAAAGTACCATAACCTTCCGGGTTGTAATAGTCCGTAGTAGTAATATCGCCAAAGTTCATTGACATGATATTAATGCCCAGAACTGAAGAGTTACCTATCGGCTGCGTTAAACCAAGATTGTTTATGGCAACACCGGTACCTGAAAGATACACAGTATGCGATGCTCCGATTTCCATGGTCGAATCCATTGCCAGGCCGGCTATGTTTGACTTCATGGCTTCAAGACCCCATACATAAGATGTATTTTGACCAAAAACACCAGTAGAGCGAGCCCATGGGTTGATCAGCATTTCTGAGGCACCAGACTGACCAATACGGTCCTTATTACCCGCAAATGAATTATATGAAATACCCAGGGCGCAAAGTGCGATAAATGTACCTGTTGAAAATCTTTTCATAAAAATATTCTTAAATATTTATTGAATCTTCCCTGCACTTCCGTGCAGGGAAGAAAAATGATTATTAATAACTTGTTGCATCAATAGGACGGGTAGAACCGAACCATTTCAATACTGTTTCGCCAATACCTTCAGCCTTAACATGCATCAGGTACATACCGCTGGCAACTGGTAAACCGGCTGCATTACGAACATCCCAATCAATGTAAGAGTTATTAGGGTCGCTCTTAGTTAAAGTACGAACCAGTGTACCATCCAGGCTATAGATAATTACAGTAGCGTTAGCTGGCAGGTTAATAATCTTAACCTTTGTATCATACCTGCTTGCTTCAAAACCTGAATAGCCATAATAAGGGTTAGGTACTGGTTGAATCTTATCTAATAGAGCTTTCCTATCAGAATTATCATTCAAAGCTGTTGGAGCAAATTCCTTAGTGCTGAAAGTATAGTAAGGGAATTTAGCTTTACCACCCTGAACATTGATCATGTCAGAAGAATCGCTCGCATAGAAAGGAGCGTAAGGACGGTTAACCCTGAAACGTAAAGTTGTAGTTGTTGGGATAATGCCCTCTTTTACTGACTTCAATTTCAATGAAGGGTTCAAAACCGGAACACCTACCCACCTGAAGTCACCATACGCTGTGTTAAAGTTTGAAGAAACATTAGTCCTTAAAAGGGTAATAAACGCTTTATCTTCATCATACTTAGAACCAAGAACATAAACTGCATGTTTGCCACCAAATACAATAGAACCATCGAACGTGTTGAAAATCCTTGAATCAGGATACCATGCCATTGACGTAGCATCATTAGACAGGTAAGAATCTTCTCCAAATACTATGTTCAACCTTTGGCCAGTAACCTGGTCAACTGCATAACCCGGGAACCATGATGTACCTGCCGCAGAAGCGTCGCTTGAATAAACCATGCCACCTTCACTGCTTGTTTGGCCATCCCATCCTGCGTGCCTCCTTAAAGAGAACTTAGGTGCATGTCCTTCAGAAAGTGCTGAATCTTCCTGCATTTCAATTACCGCGCATTTTGTCCATTTTGATTTATCATCAGTAAGAACCACGTTAACGTCATTCAGTTTAATCATGTAGATAGCCCTCTGGAAGTTTGAATTGTAAGCAAATTCAAAACCACACTCAGTTCCGGTACCTGCATGACCATTAACCCAATAAGCAGCAAGGTAGTAAGGTGCCCATGAATTTTTAACAGGAGTAAAGTTCGACAACATATCAGTGTAAGCCAACATTGTATCCAGCTTCTTATCGTCGTTAAAATTACAAGGTTTCTTAAGATCAAGAAGCGGAGCTTTGTAGTTCTGGTTGTTACCTGACCTGTACCAGTTTGCGAAATTACTATCTGGTTGGTCTGTTACACCCCATAACCATGGCTTAGAAGGGTCTTCAAAAGTAATCCTAGAATCAATATAACCATTACCAGCAGCCTGTTCAATACCTGGAGCTTTTACCTGGTTAAGACTTATTGCAAGACCGTACTTTTCAACAATCTGCTCGTTCAGTAAATGAATGTCCCTTTCGCTGTAGATAGTATCAACAACATTTCCACCACTCTTTGCAGTAAGTATCCATCCTGAAGTACTGTCAATATTACCGGTGTACAATGCGTTACTTCCGTTATTCACGCTACCATTTATCTGGAAAACCCAATCATAAGCAGGAACCTTTACCGGATCAATTACCCTGATATTTACCGGGCCCTGATTAACTTTATAGGTAGCTCTGCCTGCAAAATAACCTGTAGCCGGGTCAAGCGCATCAGCGGTAGACTTATCACTCAATTCTACAAAGTTACCTCCGTTACCGAGACCCTGAACACGGGTAACAGCGATACCTGTACCATATTCAGAATTTAATGTAGTACCCATTGCACCATTAGATGGGTTTGGCATACATTCCACAACTGGAATATTGATACCACCAGCACCATGCGCACTACCTATGTAAGGCTGGTCTTGCGTGCTATTGTAGAACCTTGAATTGAACGGAGCGAAATCGTTGTGAGCATATGCAATAGCAACGAAATAATAGTTATGATAGTTTACTAAAGACTTATCAGAGCTCGGAGAGAACTGATCTTGTGAAATTACAAAGCTATGCTTGATACCACTGTCTTTACCGTCAACCTTAATAGAAGGTAACCATGAACTATCACTTACTGAAGTAAGCTTACTGTAGTTAATAATTTTCTTTACGTTGTTCTTAACGTCGCACTGAAACACTTCGTAAGCCTTAGAATTATCAACCTGGCCTGTAACCGGATCGAATATTTCAGCAGAAGTAACCTGACTGTTAGCTAACTGGAATACACGGTATCCTTCGAATGTGTAGAATGAATCCGGGTTGTTCAATGATTTAGCCCTTGTAACCAGCTGATGATAACGGGTTGAATCCATATAAGAACCATCCTTGCGGCCGTAATTCTCTGCATAGTTATTGCTACCATAGTCATTTACAATATAGAAAATAATCTTTCCATCTAATTCCCTTGCAACCAACCTTGGCGCTTCAGGACCTTCCACTGTTTTAAAACCAGCTTCAAATAAACCTTGCGCATTATCATCTATACTCTTGATAGTTTTGAAATCTGTGTTAGGACAACCGCCTACACCTGAAGCCCAAACGCTACCAAATGTAATGTCGTTAGCCGCACCAGGCAACAACTGGAAAGGACCAGAAGAGAATATGAAACGCCTGTCACCCGGAGGGTTACCGCAGGTACACTCTGACCATGTAGTTTTATCACCAGGATCACCTGTGAATACGAAATTGGTAGTAGGACCTGAACCATAGCCCTTGGAAGTTTGGTTAGCACCCAGGAAGTCGTTTGAGAAACGATCACTATTCCTGATAGAACCTGTCATATAGTTGTAGATCTGAACACCATTGCTTGGGTTACCGATTACGCTGTTATCGTTGTTGTAATAAGTGAAGTTGGTCATCTTCAGGGTTTCTGTAGTATCAGATAATCCCGGACGTTTCTTCAACCTCTTAGGACCCTGGAAGAAGTCAACACCAACCTGAGGCGCGTTTGCACCATAGCTGTTTACAGGGAAACCTGCAGCGCTACCATCAGCAATAGAACCATTGTACATAATACCTAGCCCCCTGAAGGTATCGCAACCGATAAAGTCATCCTGATAATAACCAAGATCGCAGTCATCCCATACGGCGATGTACGTACTGTCAATAGTTAAAGCACCACGATTGATAACACGGTAGTTATAAAAAGTAGAGTTATTCAGGAAGTCCTGTGTAGCATATGCGAATGCAGAGTTCTGCACCTCTATACCCATGGCTGCCGTCTGGCTCTGAGCCTTTACGTTACCGGCATCATTCACAACCCACCAGATAAACTGGTCACCTGATATTGCAGGATAATCAGGAGTAACACCGGAAGGGTCATATAATCCGTCATTATTTACGTCAACGAAAGGCGCATATGTGTTCCTTGAGTCGAGCGTTAATGGCGAACCTGTAGAGCCAACGACGTTGTCATTACCCCTGGCTGGCCATTGAAGAATCACGTCAAACTGTGAACCTGTAGCGGCACCAGTTTTTGACAATTCGATGAATTTATTGATTGTAGATTTATCCACTTTCCAGAAACGATCCCAGTTAGCGCACACATCTGATGTTATTTTGCCTTGCGCATCCAATGCACCTGGCCAATAGTCATTACCATCCTGGCGGTAAGTCTGGGCAGCAACTTTAAGCTGACCCTGTTTATCATAACCACCTATCCAGCAGGAAGCAGCGAACTGCGAACTCTTTTTAGAGCCTTTGGGTATTTCATAGGCAGCCACCTCAAGACCAATATTCCACCACATATCTCCACCGGTCATCAGGCGGGCACGAACGTTATTAATGTCCAGATCAATAGCAGATACCGCGGGTTGGCAACCGGTAACTGTAGTTTTAAGAGCTTCTCTGTGACTCGTGGTAACCACATTTTCGCGAGCGGTAAGCTGCCCTGCAAAACCTGCGATTCCTAACATAGTAAGGGCTCCGGCAATTCGAATTCTATTTGTGAAATTCATAACTTAGTTAAGTTATATTATGAAATATTATTAAAAATTGTATTCAAGACCAAGATTGATAGTACGTGCGTAGTTCAGGTTACCTGGCGCACTTGTAGCGATCTTGTAAAGATCCTGATAAGCTTTTGGACTTGTCTGTATTGGAATAGCCTGCTGTCCGAATGAAGATGAAAGATATCCGTTGTCATTTGGACGGCCGGTATAACCATATACACCCATAACTTCACGTGTATTCAACAAGTTCTGGCAGTAGATGAAAGCTGACATTTTATGTACTTTCTTAGCTTTAACACCAACTGGCGCATCTTTCTCGTTCTTGCCAAAAGTAAATGCGAAGTCTTTATTGATACGAGCATCCATGCTGAAGTGCCATGGTAAACGGTTACCACCAATTGTACCGATGATAGTGCTACCTGTAGGGTTCTGCAACCTTGTCCAAGGCTCACCGCTTCTTGTTTTAGCAATCAGGTTAAGACCAGCATTCTGGAAGATGTGTTTGCCTTTAACAACAGGACCCTGTGCGTCGTTGAAACGATAATCAAAGTTACCAACGATCTGGTGACGTGAATCCACATCAAGAGGCAATACAAAACGTAAGTTTGGTAAACCAGCTTCAATAAAGCTCTGTAACAAGCCCTGTGGAGAAATCTGGCCGCCGCCGCCGCCGTTGTTAGAGTTAATGTTAGAACCAGTACCTTCTGCGAACTGCAAGGTGTAAGCAAGACTCAGGCTAAGATTTTTGGTAGCCCTCATTTCATAGAAAGCTTTCAAACCCTTGGTTGTAGAGAAGTCACGGTTGCCGTAAGTGTAGTAAGTAGTAGGATATGCATACAAGTAAGGAGTTACAGTAATCATGTCTTTACGCTCTTTGTAGAAGGCATTGATTTTCAATACTGCTTTCTTACCAATTACCTGGTCAAAGCCCAACTCATAATCGTATGTTTTACCAGAACGGATATTCGCATTAGGGATGATAGAGTTAGAATTAGAAGTAAGTGTGTAGTAATCATAAGCTGTTGCCTGACCAACACCTGTTGGATAAGGGCGCTGAACGTAGATATCGTAGTGAGCAGAGAACTTAGAGAATTCATTGATCGGGAAGCTCATCTGGATACGTGGCTGTAAAGTTACCTGCGGGTTGTAATCAGTGAATGACAAGTTCGGGTTAAATGCGGTATCAGTGATCTTAGTCTTGTCAATTAACAATGGCTGAGGATCACGGCCACCAGATACATCTTTAAGGATAGCAGGGTTAGAAATAGCATTACCTGCTGCATCATACCAGTTTGATCCTTCGCGATAACCAATGATTGTTTTAGAATTTGAGTTGTTATCATCAACATAAACAACTGCATTGCTGCTGAGGTTTGATGGGTGATGACCATTAGGATTTTTCATGTATTGATCCAATGCAGTCTGGCTGATATTTTTTGTACCATATAATGAATATGGATCTTTCAATACCTTGGTATTAGCTGAATACCTGTCCACCCTTACACCAATGTTGAAAAGGATGTTTTTGAATTCGAACTTGTCTAATACATAACCTGCAATGTAGTTAGGGCTGAATGCACCAATTGGACGAGTGTAGTTACCATTTGCATCTTTTGCAGTCCAGAAGTCGTTAAAGTTAACGGTACCAGTCTGGTTCTTGCCATCATAGTTGTAGCCATAGTAGTTTACAAATGATTTACCACTGTTCAGCAACTCATCAGCAGAGAACATGCTTAACGAGAAAGTAGAAGGATCTAATTCGTCAACATTGATGTTATCATTCAAACCTTTACCTAATTTTTTCCTTAATGCAAGGTCAAATGCGGTTGGCGCTACGTTCTTGTAGTTGTAGAATACTGTATCATGAGGGCCAGGCAGGATATGCACTTCAGCACCAGCCGGATTATAGTATAAACCTGTGCGTGAGTTGTAAGTATAGTTAACGCCGTTAACCCTTGTAATAGGATTTTCTTTGTCAAGTTTCAGACCACCATTGTCAACACTGCTGGTCAACTGCCTCATTTGCTGCCACAAAGACTGTGTACCGCCTAAGTTCTCCTGAACTGTGAAAGACTTGATAACCCTCTGCTGGTAGTAAAGACCAAATTCAATACCGTGAGTGATGCCACCTGCTTTCAAATCGAAAGCTGCGTCAACCGTTAAGGCATACTGATTAGAATTGTAGTTCTGATAGTACGTCATAGTAGAACCAGGACTCGCAAATAATGAATAAACAGATGATGGTTCATCACCATTTGCAAGTGCGTTATTAGCTTGTAAACGGGTAAGTGAAGTAGGATGATTATCTCCGATAAGACGATAATATTGTGAAGTATAGTTAGCCATAATTGGATTCAATTCTGACCTCTCGAAATCGATGCCGGTTGGCGCAGCAAGTATAAGTGTAGTCAAAGTCCTTCCTGTTACAGAATCTTTCTGGAAAGGCAGGTAGAAATCGCGGTAGTTCTTAGTGAACTTACCAATGTAACCGTAGTTGAATATGTCTTTCTTAAAGTTAGCGTCTTTTGCGTCCGTGAACAATTTTTGGTAATCGATCTGTACAGTATAGTAAGCGTTTGATATAATGCTGTGCTTTCCTGTATCCAATCCACCTTGTTTACCAAATTTCTGCCTGAATCTTAAATAGCCACGGCCAGTATAACTATTCTGAACCGGAGTAGCTTCAGGGGCAAATAAGTTCCTTCCACGGCTGTAGGCATCAGTTTTTGTATAGTCAAAGTTACCACCGGCAGCAATGTACATATTGTCATTCAGCTTGTAATCCAGCTTTCCGTTAAAACGAATTTCCTGTGTAACGTTATGTGGTGGTTGTTTTACCTGTGTAAGTTTATCAGCAGTAACATAGTCCGCAGCACGGTTGTATACGGTTTGGCCGCTATTATCAGAAACTACTTTTAAAGGATTTGTCTGTAATTCTTTTAACACATCTGCCTTAGTAACGTATTCCTTAACATAAGAAGGGGTCCTGTTATGGTCATCATAAAAGTCACCGCTTAATGCAAAACCCATAACAGATTCTTTTCTTGTAGAATCTTTTGCAGACCTTTTCCTGATGATTGGGCCGGCTACAGAGAACGAACCAAGATTGTTGTTGTAGCCATCAAGCGATGTCTGAGCACGAACGCTACCCTGGAATTTCTGAGAAACGCCCCTTGAAGTAAGGTTAATTACCGCACCAGATACGTCACCATAGTTAGCGGGGATACCTGAAGCAATTACTTCTAATTGCTCTGTAGAACCCTGTGCCATGTTAACACCTACAGAACCCTGTACCTGCACACCATCTATAATGTATACGTTACCTGAAGTACGGCCACCATCTGAGCTCACATCTGCACCGCGCCTGCTCTGGAAGATACCCGGAGTCAAGCCCACAAGGTCAGTTGTATTGGTGGTAGGTACCCTGCTGATCTCAGCGCGGGACATCACCTTGTTATTCTTGAACTTATCTATTAACGGCCTCTGATAAGTAACAGTCACTTCTGTAAGTGTTTTACCTTTGCCGTCATCCGGAATAGTTAAGGTAGCATTAAGCTCGGTATTATCACCCGGTGTTACTTCTACTCCATTTACTGTTTTAGACTGCATACCGGTATAAGAAAAGGTTACATCGTATAACCCTGCCTCAAGCGGTTTTGCGGTATACTTACCATCGTAATCAGTAATGGTACCTGCTTTCGTTATGCCTCCCTGGCTAACCCTAACCGAGGCATTGATGATAGGTTCCCCCTTACTATCTTTAACAACACCCAAAATTCCCTGAGCAAAGGCTGATCCCGAAAGGGCGATCAATGCGAACAATAGGAGATGACGTAATGTACGATTCATATTCTAAATTAATAAATTATTAGCAAATGTGGGCGTAAAGATAAAAAAAACTGTTAAAAATACTCCGGCAGTCAAATATATTTTCCTTTTACCTTCAAACTTCCGGATTAACTTAAAATCATTTTTTTGTTAAACCCCTACTAAATAGACGTAACACGAGCTTAAAATCTTGGGTGAAATGTGAAAATATTTCTAAAAAGTTAGTAAAATCAACGCATATAAATTTTTTCCGCAAGTATTTTACTCATTTTAAACAGCGCTTCAAAGGTGTATCCCGCAATATGGGGGGTGGTTATTACGTTAGGAAGTGTTATAAGTTCGCGCATCTGCGCCGCCATTTCAGCCGGCATTTTTGAAACAGGCTCTGTTTCAAAGACGTCCAGACATGCGCCTACTATCTTTTTTGCCGCTATACCGTTATATAAATCGTTGATGGACACCACACTACCGCGTGATGTGTTGATGATTATGAATGGTTTATGCATAGCGGCCAGAAAGGTTTCATTAAAGTAATGGAACGTAGCCCGCCCATGCGGCACATGAAAACTAATGATATCCGCATTTTCAAAAATAGGGTCAAGGTTTTTGCAGTTCGTAATACCCTGGGGTATAAGGTGGGGGTTGTATTTGTCATAAGCCAGCACCTGCATATCAAAGCCGGATAACTTTTTCGCAAAAGCAGCCCCGGTATGCCCATAACCAATAATACCTATCGTTTTGTTTTCCAGCTCTATGCCGCGGTTTTCATCGCGTAACCATACTCCCTGCTTCATTTCGGTATTGCTTACCGCAATGCGCCTCGTAAGCGCAAGTAACATACCCAGGGCATGTTCACCCACCGCATTGCAGTTACCCTCGGGGCTGCCTATGCAGCGTATGCCCTTGCTTTCAGCATAGGGAACGTCAATTACTTCCATCCCCGACCCCATCCTGCCAATCCATTCCAGGTTTGGCGCGGCGTCTATCAATGCTTTATCCAGTTGCAGCCTGGTTGAGGTAATAATGCCGACACACTCCCCCACTACCTCCAGCGCTGAAGCCTGAGTTACCTTCTCGTTGATAATAAATTCATAACCCATCGTCGCCAGGGCCTCGGTAAGTACCGGGTGCACGGGCGCAGCAATAAGCACTTTTCTATTTTTCATTAAAATATCGTTCATAGAGTCCAACAAAATCTGCAACAGAAAGCTGCTCTGCACGTTTATCCATTAAACTATCCTGCAGGGCTGAAGGCGGCACAACACTTTTAAGTGCATTCCGTAAGGTTTTACGGCGTTGGTTGAATGCCGCTTTGACCAATATCATAAACTTGCGTTTATCATTAATATTATAAGGGTTATTCAGATTCGTAAACCTCAAAACACCGCTTTTTACTTTTGGCGGTGGCGTAAAACAGTTTTCATGCACCTCTATCAAAAATTCAACTTTGAAGAAAGCCTGCATTAGCACGCTGAGTATGCCATAGGTTTTACTACCTGGTCCCGCAGCTACCCGCAATGCTACTTCTTTCTGGAACATACCTATCACTTCCTTTACATGTGGCTCCCACTCCAGCACCTTAAAAAGAATAGGTGATGAAATGTTGTAAGGAAAGTTACCGATAACACTAAAATCGGTATCAAAGGGCGCATTTGCCTTCAGTATATCCTGGGTAATTATCTTGCCAGCAAGGTCAGGATAGGTTTTATGAAGATAGTCGACCTTCTCCGTATCTACCTCTATAGCAACATAATTTACATCCGGCAGGTCTTTCAGATATTTGGTAATGGCTCCGCCGCCCGGTCCAACTTCAAGTATGTTTATTCCGGGGGTTACGTGCAGCTGGGCAACAATTTTCTGGCACATATTTTCATCATGAAGGAAGTGCTGACCCAGACTCTTTTTGAGCGTATACATGGTGCAAAATTCAAAATTCAAAACCCAAATGCCAAAACTATTTTTTGTAGCGGTCTATTCTCGCACCGGCAATCATTTTTTGAACTGTTTCTGGGCTGTTCTCAGGCAATGTTCAATACAATAATTTTACCAGAAGTGGGCAATGAGGTTTAGACACTGAATTTCGGCCTGAACATTTAAACGCAAAGAACGGCAGTGGGTCGCAAAGAATAGCATATCTAGCTGGATTTTGAAGTTTAATTGATATTAAGCGGTTATTACAGTCAGTGGGTAAAATCAGCACTTACAGCAAAATACCTTCTCGTTATTTCATAAAAAAAGGACACCGTCTGGCGTCCTTTTTCAAAATATTATGAAATTAATCTTAGCCCTGTTTAGCAGGCTTTGACTTGAATGCGTTGATTGCGTTACGGGTAAAGTCGCTCAATACCAATCTGCCGCTGATAGCTGCACGGTCGGAAAGCAAGGTATCCCAATTGTCAGTTCCCTGCCAGAAAACTTTCTTTAATTGTAACATGGCATCAGGGCTGCTGTGTGCTAGTCTGTCCGCAAGGCTGTTAACTGAATCGTCAACCTCACTAATGCTCTTGTGTATTTCAGCATACAAGCCATGGCGCTTAGCCCATTCTGCTGACCTCCATTCTGTAGCATCGATAGCCAGTTGCGAATAACCAGCAACACCTATTTTGCGCTCTACCGCAGGCCCTACCACAAATGGTCCGATACCTACTGCAAGTTCGCTCAATTTAATTGATGCATCTTCTGTAGCTATAGCATAGTCAGTAGCGGCAATAACCCCTACACCACCACCAACTGCCTTGCCTTGTACACGGCCGATAATGAGCTTGTGGCACTTACGCATAGCGTTAATAACGTGGGCGAAGCCACTGAAAAATTTAGTACCTTCTGCCACATCAGAGATAGCCATCAGTTCATCAAACGATGCACCCGCGCAGAATGCACGGTCACCTGAACTTCGAAGCACAATTACTTTTACACGATTGTCGATGCCAATATCATTAATGGTTTTTGCAAGATCAAGCAAGATGGCCGATGGCAAAGAATTGCTTGACGGGTGGAAGAACTCAATGGTAGCAATACCATGTTCTATCTCATGTGTTACATGCCCTTCCGTGTGCTTCATATTCGAGTTGGGTGTTTAAAATGATTGGATAATGAAAATTAGCTTTATGACATTAAATTGTTAAGCCAAAGTAAAGATATGCTACAAGATAATATCACGCAACTATTTGTATTAATTTTTTAGTTTAATATTTTTAGTGATTTTCAAGTGTGCCCAGGTAGCGTTCTGCATCAAGCGCAGCCATGCAACCGCTTCCCGCCGCGCTAACCGCCTGGCGGTAAATTTTATCCTGCACATCGCCACAAGCATATACACCTTCAATGTTGGTTTTGGTAGAATCTGGTTTGGTAATCAGGTAGCCCTGCTCGTCCATATCCAAAACACCTTTAAACAAGTCAGAGTTTGGTTTGTGCCCTATCGCAACAAAGAAGGCCTTTAACGGTACAATCGTTTCTTCGTTGGTCACGTTATTGCGCACCCTCATGCTATCCACTTTGCTTTCGCCAAGTACTTCAACAGGGTCAGTATTCCAGTATACTTTAATGTTGGCTGTTTTCAGCACGCGCTCCTGCATTACCTTGCTGGCACGCATTTCGCCGCGACGAACCACCATGTGCACCGTACTGCACAACTTAGAAAGATATAATGCCTCTTCACATGCAGTATCGCCTGCACCTACAATAGCTACTTCCTGACCTTTGAAGAAGAAACCATCACATACTGCGCAAGCAGATACGCCATGGCCGTTAAGCCTGCTTTCTGATTCAAGGCCAAGCCATTTGGCAGATGCGCCAGTGGCTATAATAACCGAATCGGCTTCCATCCATTTTTCCTCATCTATTTCCACCTTAAACGGACGAACAGAGAAATCAACCTTCGTAGCCATACCCCAACGGATATCGGCGCCCATGCGTTGTGCCTGCTGTTCAAAGTCAATCATCATCTGCGGACCCATAATCCCGTTCGGATAGCCCGGGTAGTTTTCAACTTCAGTAGTAATGGTTAACTGACCACCAGGTTGCATACCCTGGTACAATACCGGTTTAAGATTAGCACGTGCGGCATAAATGGCAGCAGTATAACCAGCGGGGCCTGAACCAATAATCAGGCAATGTACTTTTTCAACTTCACTCATATATAAAACGTTATAACTTTTTATCAAACAGGTTTCAAAACTAGTATTCCGCGCACGAAATATTCATCAAGAATAAGACAAAATGAGAATTATTGCAACCAATTTTAAATAAGGTATATAAATAAGGGCATTTTAATGGGCAACCAAGGTTGTAATTATAGTACCGTAACCAGCCCAAACACCCAGCGCGCCATTTGTAACATTGCTCTTTATATTAATAGGCGATGAAAATGGGTTGCCGCCAGATTGTAAAGAAAACTGGAACGTGTTCCAGAAGTCGTAAACACCTTTATCTATTTCGCACCATTTCAACTTAATCGTATCACCCGGGTAAAAATAAATGACAGAATCAACTTCTACATCCGCGCTATTGGCATAACCTGCAAAAAGGTCTATGTTACTGATCTTCTTACCGTTTACCAACTGGTCAGAAAACAACGCACCCGCATAATACGGCTCGTCATTGCGTTTGGTAAAATACCTTACATAGTTACCGGCGGTATCGGGGTCAGAATAATTACCAAACATTTCCAATGCGTTCTTTGGTGTCTTGCGGCGTGAAAATGCCGGCGGCCCAAACCAGACAGTATCTAAACCTTTCGGCTCAGGGATTTTTGTAACCGCCGAATAGGTAACACCCTTCGATACTATTTTAAGCGTGTAGCCCTTGCCCAACTCCCCTAACAAAATATTCGAAAGGTTCGAAGTATCTACCGAATAAACGGAGAACTGATTACCCCCCGCAGTATCTACCTGGTATTCTTTCAGTGTAGTGGTTTTTGTTCCGTCAGAAACAGTAACTACCGCATCATGAACAAAAATATTCTGAATGGTGGAGAGGTTAACATTTGAAAAGAAACCGATTGTGGTAGTAAGCACCACGAAGGGCGGCTGGCCATTTTCTATCGATCCCTGAACGACCAATTGTGGGGGTGTCGAGGTAAGGTTAATCTTTACTTCCTTTTCGCAAGAAGCAAAAAACAAGGCAGAAAACAATAAAGCAACAATTAAAACCCTGATTGATCGCCCTTTAGAATAATAACGCATACTCAATTAAAATGGCTTCAAAGATAGGTATAATGCAATTAATGGATAATTGGTTATTGTTAATTGTGCATAACGAATAAGTATACAATAAAGCAAAGAGTGCCAGAAACCGGACACTCTTCACTTTAAATACTAGAAAGACACATTATTCTTTAACCAGGCGCTGAACAACTTTCTCATTTCCTGAAGTAAGTTCAACCATGTAAACACCAGCTGCAAAACTGCTCAACGAAACATTAACATTGCCATTTTGCAACGTACCGAGGTCGCGGTTGTAAACACTCACACCTGAAAGATCTAATATCCTGATGCTTGCAGATTTAGCTGACGCAGCAGCAAAACTGATATTTACATCATCGGTCGCTGGGTTAGGCGTCATAGTTACCTGTAGACCCTTATTAGCCACAATTGCTTCCGCTGGTTCCATTTTCAGCTCAAACCTGTCATCACCTTGTGTTGCCTTGTCGCTAGTAATAGCAAACCTGTATTCAGTGCCTTGTTGCAATAAAACATATTGTTGCAACAATTTATCATGCAGGTATAGCTTACCACCATCAGGAACAGCCATTCCTTCCGCCCTAATAATAAAATCCTGTGCGTAGTTACCACCAATACCTAACGGTATTACTTTGCCTGCCTGGTAAGGGCGTGCATCCAAAACCATTCTGTGCTTTTCAGCCGATAGCGCATAGAAGTTGAAATCCGCGCCACTTGGTTTACCACCGTCAAGATTCACATCGTCATAGTCGGTTGCATCTTTGTTGAATTGCAAATACAACATATCCCATGGGTGATAATTGGCATCATAAACCATCAATGAAACATACTGTGGTAAAGCCTTCAACAGAGTGTTTGATGCAGCTGCATTCTTATTGCTTTCTGTAAAATTCAAAGTATCTCCATTATGAGCAGCACGAACCTGGAAAGCGCAATTGGCCTGCATATAATACGGAGTAGCAGACATTGTACCAATAGTAAGCGCCTGGTATTGACCGGCTGCACCCAATGAAGGATTCCAAACATAATAAACAGGGCCAACAATATTACCAGAAGCCAGTGCATTAAAGACGATAGTACCAATATCAACAGGAGAAGCATAAGGGTTACCCACCATGTTGTAATCCTGCAGGGAAGATCCGCCCTTTGAAAGTACGACAGTCTGAGGTCCCTGGTTTACAGGTCCCCAAATCGAAAACGTAGTTGCAGACGGCACATAAGGCGCATAACCTAAACCTTCGCCTTTAGCACCACGGAAGAACAAACGAATACCCTGATGCTTGTGCAGCCTGTTAGAATCAGCGGTAGCATAAGCACTGGTGAAAGGCCTCCAGCCAATATCATAAGGCAATGAAGAATTACCTACTGTAGGGTCGTAACGGAATGCAGAGGGCGCATTAGAAGCAGTAGAAGTAAATCCGTTTGACGCACCATTAACACCGGTAATATCAATGAAGTTTTCAATCTGGCTAAGCGGTATGTAACTGCTGAACGGATGACTGATAAACCTGAACCTCCTATAACCGCCTTCTACGTATTGATTGATCTTTACGTTACCTGAAATAGCGGCACCTGTTGGTGGTATAACACCTATCCGCGCATTCACCAATGCTGTAGAATTCAATACAACACTATCACCGGTATTCAACGTACCTGCAGTAACTGTAAGTAAGCTATCAACAGTTAATCTCGCACTTGCAACCACGGTTGCGCCGGCAGTATTATTCAATTCCAGCACCCTTACAGAACCTATTCCGTAAACTGATTGAGCCGAAGTATTGTCTAACATTAAAGTACCGGCCCCTGCAATAGTAGTATTGTTGGTAAGGTTGCCCCGAACATGTAATACAGCTCCTGTGCCAATAGTTAAACTAGCCGCAGAATCCACTATTAAGTTACCAACAAAACCACTGTCAGATGCTGCAATAACAGGTGAGTAAGTTGTACCAAAAGGAATATGCGTGATGTCACTCGCGCCGGGCACAAAACCACAACTCCAGTTAGCTGCTGTGGTCCAGTTACTTTCGTTACCGCTGGCACCACCAACCCACTGCATAGGTATTGGGGTAATGTAGAGATTGGTATCAACCGCTGTAGTACAAACCGCATTCTGAACGGAAATAACCTGATAAGAATGCATTGCAGTAATAGCACCCGTAACAATATTATAAGTACCACCTGTAAGCGTAGCTAACGATGAAGAACCGCTATCAACACTGTAGTAAATAGTAGCTCCGGATGTCCCTGTTACAACAACATTGGTTGAATAACCACTGCAAGGTGTAACGGCCGAAGTAACGGCTGCCGATGGGTACGCAATAACATTAACGTGTATGGTGTAACTGCTGCTGGTACAAATGCCATTCGATACTGTAAGTGTAGCATTGTATGTATTCGCTGCTGCTGCACCCGGCACTGTAATCGGAATGTTACCACCCGGCAACGAAGCGCCAGTAACATTGCTGAAACCCGCGCTCAATGCAGTTGCATCCCAGGTAATATCGTAAGTGGTTGGGCTGCCAACCGCTGCCGAATAAGAAATATTAGTACTGGTAGCGCCCATACAAATACTAGGTGTAGCGCCAACAGAAATACCAGGTAATGTATTAACTGTAACCGTTGCTGTATTGTTGGTCGCGGTGCTGCAATTAGAACCAGTAAACGCTACCGAAACGCTATAAGCACCGGTAGAAACCGTTGGCGAAAAAGTTGGTGAAGTAGCCGAAGAACCGGTAGTTGTAGCTATGCCGGGACCGCTCCAGGTATAGGTTGGCGTACCTGCCCCACCCGATGTTGTACTTTCTGTAAGTACAAGGTTATCACCAAGACATAAGGTAGTGCCGGAAGGCGATACAGTCACCACTGGCTGCGTTGCAACAGTAACCGAACTTGATGTACCAGAAGCTGTGTTACAACCGGCACCCGAGTATGCGAGTGAAACAGTGTAAGCACCCGTAGCGGTCGCCCCAACTGTAGGATGGAAAACTGAAGGTGTAGGAGTACTTCCTGTGGTCGAAGACAAGCCAGGACCTATCCAGGTATAAGTTGCAGTGCCAGTACCACCTGATGGAGTTGCTGTTAGTGTTAGGTCCCCGCCAGTACATAGTGCCGCAGGTGTTGCACTCAACATTACCGATGGCTGCGCAACAACAGTTAACGTAGCCGAATTGGTAGATGCTGTGGTACAGCCACTGTATGCATCAACAGCTGTTACCGTGAAAATTTGTGTCGAACCCAGGCCGGTAGAAACAGGTGCCGCGACCGTAGTGCTACTGAGCGATGTAGCAGGCGACCAGGTGTAGTTGTATGATGGTGTTTCAAACCTCCAACCTTCGCCCGATGCTGTAACAGACCATGAGCTGTTATTGTGAGAAGGAGGAGTTAAGCCTGACGTTCCAGTGCTGTTCTGCACGCCACAGGTTTGCGCATAAACAGTAGACGTTTTGGTAATCATAACATCTACATTGTTCGATGTCTCATAGAGTATGATTTGTGCAGAGTTAGTCTGCGCACTACCACCATCAGGAATAGCATTATAGCTGATAATAAATTTGCGGTTAGGACTCACACCAGTGGTGCCATAAGTAACGTTGCCACTGGTAACCTTGGTATCGTGCCAGAACGCAAATATTGCATTGCGCGGAACACCACCTGACGATGATGGAAGTGATGCCGCTGTATAGTTACCACTGGTAATAAGCGAACCAAAATTCACATAGCCGTTAGCAGAAACATTTACAGTAGAATAGTTAGTACCGTAGAAATTAAATGTAAACGGAATGGCCACATTGATACCACCATCATCATTATCAGCCGACCAACCTGAAGCGCTTGTTAATGTGCCGGTAGGGGTGAAAGATGTTAATGCATAAGGCACAGAAATTACACTGAATGCAGACGGACCACCTGCCCCTGTTAAGGTAGATGAACCACCCACACAAACAGTAGCTGGGGTCGCATTTGCAGAGACTGAAGATAAACTATCAACAGATGCATAAGTAGTTGTTGAATTGGTGCAACCTCCGCTCGTTACCGCCAGCGAATAGACACCAGATGCCAACGATGTTGCGCTCGATACTGATGGTGACAAACTAGCTGAAGTGAAGCCATTTGGACCGGTCCAGGAATAGGTACCTGAAGCGCCGACAGTACCCGTTAAATTAAGCGTAGTACCTGTACATACGGGGCCGCTGTTGGTTGCAGAAACTGTAGTACCATTTATGGTAACAGAAGTTGTAGCAGCAGAGCCACAACCTGTGCTGTAGGTTATTGTTGCACTACCATTGGAAACACCATAGTAGACACCGGTGGATGAATTAATAGTTGCGGTCGCGGTTGCCGAGCTGCTCCAAACACCTCCGCCAGTTACATCCGCTAAAGTTGTTGATGCGCCAACACACGCACTTGTAGTACCTGTTATTGCCGCAGGGCTTGAACTTCCGACTGTAAGCGTAAAGTTAGCTGTACATGAACCAATGGTATAGGTTATAATAGTAACACCCGTAGTTGCTGTACTATTTACCGCACCTGTACTCGAATTTATTGATGCCACGGAAGTTACACCACTGGTCCAGGTACCACCACCAACACTGTTATTCAACGTTGTAGTGGCAAGGGTACAAATGGTAGCCAGACCTGTTATAGCTGATGGTGTTGTGTTAACAGTAAAACCAATAGTAGAAAGCGCTCCACACGGAGTGGTATAGCTGATGGTAGGGCTGCCCGCTGCCACACCTGTTACCGTGCCTGTAGATGGATCAACAGTCGCAAGGGCTGAATTCGAACTGGTCCATGTGCCGCCTGTAATGGAAGTTGTCAAAATGCTGGCAGCACCAACGCAAGCATTGGTGGTACCGCCAAGAGTTGCGGTACCAGTTGAGTTAACAGTAACATAAGAAGTTGTAACCGGATTACTGGTGCAACCAGTGCCTGGATAAGTAACAGTAAGACTGTATACTCCGCTCTGTGCTGTATTGGTTGGTGAAAATACTGCCGAAGAAACTGATGTAGCAGTAGCGGTGTTACTGAAACTACTTGGTCCGCTCCAAGCATAAGAAACCATTGTGCCGGAACCAGAAGGAATGCCAGTTTCGCTCAACGTTAATGATGAGCCAACACATATTGGATTAGGTGTGGCACTTACAGTTCCCGCTGTTGGCAATGGGTTAATGGTAGCTGTTACAGCAGTACGTGTGCTCTTGCAACCTGCCAATATTTTCCAGTCGTAATAGTAGAAATAATAAGGACTAAACGTAGTAGAATTTAAAGCAATAGTGTTGAAGTTAGTGCTATATGGGAAGGCATTAGTTGAGCTTCCGTACATGAGGTTGGCATTGGTACCTACTGCGCTGTATGCCATTTTATAGGTACCCGGAGTAAGGTAAAAATTAACCGGCACTACCTGCGAAGTACCTCCGCCCGGTGCGCCTGCAACATGGTCGGAATATGACGCAATAATTGTAGAACCTGAATAAACAGAAATGGTAAATGCTCCTGTTGCAGTTGCATCTGTATTATACGCGTAAATTTTAACTGACTGAATTATGCAGGTAGTATTTACCGTAAAGTTAATACCCGATGAACCCGTAGCACCCGGTGCAAACAATGTAGGCCCCGAGATGTTAGTTTCACCAACTGATTGAGGGTTACCATAACTGCCAAATGAATCGGCAACGTAGTAAGTAGTAGTGGCTGCAATTGATGGTGTGGCGAACGATGTGCCGGTGCCCAAAGGATATCCGCCTGTTGAAGCAGCATACCATTGCAATACACTACCGGTAGAACCTGTAGCACCCAAGGTAACAGAACCAGTACCGCATCTTGCAGCAGGCGTAGTAGTGAGTACCTGCGGAGAAAAATCTGTCGCGGTCGCAGTTGATGAAGTAGCCACAACACTTGCATTACACGATAGTTGCGCCCTGTAAACGTTGGATGCGGATGGCGTGGAAATTGCCGGAGGAGAAGGAGGTGTAGCTCCGTAGCCGTTTGTTGTAGCACCAGAAATAGAAGTGTAAGACCCTGTTCCAAAATCCTGTGCCCATTGTATTTGCAGGTCAGCAGGTGAAGGGCTTACGGTAAGTACAGTTGCATTATCAATACCGCAGAAATTAGTTGGAGCTACACTTGCTGTAAATGAAGGCAGCGCCGTAATAGTATATGTATTCACCACCGGAGAAGCACCTGTTGGTGCAGCGCCACCGGTAAGCGCAACACTTGTCGGGCAATAACCTGAAGCAAACGCTACAGCACTATAACCAACCAGAGTGCCACCGCTAACATCTTGCGCTATTACGAAGTAACTCATAACTGTGCCTGCACCGGCTGTATGGTTTAGCAGTGCATAGTTAATAGTGAAGGTAAAAGGAGAAGATGTGTTGTTGGCTTCTACATATTTCCAACCATCAAAAGTACTGTTATTGGCACCGCCGTATGCATCAGCATCAGCAGAGCCTTTGTAGTACAATCTTGGCTTTGTACCTGCTGTAACATCTACTCCCGCTGTACTGGTAATTGTTGCGGTTAAAGTTGGTGGAACAGCAACACAATAGCTGATAGCATTAAGCGGAGTAAAGTTGATTACGGGTGGCAGCGACGCTGCTGAGCCAGTAAATTGAAGCGCCCCGATATGAGGAGGATCTGTTCTTGTAGCACCATTAAAATCGGTAGTAATGGAAGGGCTTGTAACAGCTACCCCTGTACCGTAAGCGTACGAAGAACCGGATGGCGCAAAAGTGCCAGTAGTGCCCCCTGCAACCAGATTATTTTCAGTAAACGTACTACTCTCCCTTCCACTGCCCATAAAGGTTTTATAGGCGCTGTTACAAAAATTGAAGTTCGATTCGTTGGCAATGTTATTGGTACCATCAGGTGTAAGTCCGCTTAATGCGTAGCCGTTCTTTGCTGTTCCCGCACCGCCTGTTATGTCATCAACATACAGGTAATTCTGACTAGTCGAATTCGTGTAGTAGATATTGTTATTGGTCTTGAAAAAAGAGCTCGATGCCGGAGTAAATGCAGTTGCATTTACATTGCGTTGCACGCAGGCTGAAATACCGGTTCCTTTAGGCGTAACATTCATGGTCACAATGTTATCCTTCAGGGTAAGCACAGTAGAAGTAAGGTCACCGAAAAGCACACCAGCAGCACCAAAATTGGTTGCACTGCTGGTTATCGGAGAGCCGTTAATACCCGCGCCAATAGTGTTATAGTATACATTGAAAGTACTACCGTTGCTTTGCGCAAATAACCCGATAATTGAATTAGGATTATTAGAACTTGATGCGGCAAGCCCGGTAACGAAATTATTATACACATTGTAGGTTGATGCAGCCGACGCAAGGTTTATGCCAGTCAACTGCGTTGCGGCCCCGCCAGATGTGCCTGCATTCATGCTGTACATTTTGTTCTTGTAAATGTTGACAGTAGTGCCAGACAGGGAATAAATACCATTTACATTCGCGTTGCCTGAAGTAGTGGTAGAAGTAAAACCGTTGAGCACATTGTTATAAATACTAGCGGTAGTATTACCGGCCTGATATATGCCATACATCAACGGCGTTGTGTTACCCGAAACAGAAAGATTGGCTATCGAGTCGTTGTAAATATTAACCACGTTGGCCGGCGCAGTAGAATAGTCCATAATGCCATATACCTCGCCCGATGCACCAGAGCTGGACAAGTTGATAATTTTGTTATTGTAGATATTGGCCCCAAAGACATTTGCAGATGAAGTACCTAGAGTCAGCTCTGTACTGATACCGCTCACTTTTGCTGTACCTGTATTGCCACTTATGTAGTTGTTGTAAATGTTGGTTCCGGCAGCGCAGAAATCAAAAGCGATGCCCTGCATATCGTTCGATCCGGCTGTATTGTTCATTACCGTATCATCGTTAATGATCATTACCTGTGCTGAGCTGATGGCGCAATATATACCCATGAACGGATCCGTAGAACCTACCGTAACATTGCTTATTCTGTTTTGCGCAATAGTTGTGGTATTATAAGCCGAAAATGCATTTGCAGCGCCTACACGGATACCACAGGATAAGGTTGCTGCGGTACCTGTACCCGTCTTGGTTATGGTACCGGAGGTCTTGTTGCCTATGATGTTTTCAGTAGGGTTAGAGAATTGGTCTATGATAAAAAAGAATTGGCCGGTAGTGTTAGTAAATCCGCTTGTTGAGCTTAATGTATTATAACATATACTGTCAACAATGCCTGCCGCATCCGGGTTGGTGGGGCTGGAATTAATATAACGCATACTGTTGGCACCCGCAGATCCTGCCGTCGACAAATTAAAAGTGTTGTAGTTAAATGACTGTGATGGACAAAGGCTTGCCGGAACATTTTCAATGCCTCTCATAACGCCCGCTGAACCACTGATTGTAATAGTATTGTTGTTATACCTAATCAGGGTATCCTTACCGTTGTTGTACATACCTATTGTTGTACCTGTAGCCCCAGAACCGGTTATGGTGATGTTATTGTTGTTGGCGTTTAACGAAGTAGAATGACCAGCATCACTTCTGAATCCATATGCAGTACCCGCAGACGTGAACGAACAGCTTGTAGTGTTATTATTTACCGTGCTTACCGCATAAGGTCCGCCGGTTAAGTAGATCGGGATGGTAGAGTTGATGCACGCAGTTGAGAACGAAACATTATTACTGCTCATATCCAGATTTGTTATTACCCCGGAACTTTCAATACCAAAAAGATTGAACGAGACAACTGCACCCGACGTTAAGGTGGCGCGATTATTGGTCATTGTAAGATTGGTAACTGCGCCGGTAATATGCACAATGCCCACTATGCCACCTGTTGTTGTTGTGCCGGTAACAGTATCAAAAGTAATATTGTCAGTAGTTACTGCACCCGAATTGGTGATACCCGTAATGGAGCCAGTAGTGTTACTCAGCCGTACATTGTTATTGTTTATGTTGGAAGCTGTGGCGGCTGAAGTGTTAGAAATGCCTATGTTCGTTCCGGTAGTTGCAGTATCCTTTATCGTGTTGTTATTTATTTTCAAGCTGGCGCTTGAGTTGCCCGATGTATTCTGTATACCGTTCAGCGCAATTGCCGCTGTTGCTGTTGTCAGCGAAACAGTATTGAAATTTATGGTATTGGTGTAAGCTCCGCTGGCTGAAGTACTGGCGAAGATACCGTTGTTCGGAGTGTTGGTCGTTCCGCCGGTTGCCAACCTTATGGAATTGTAACTTACAAAAAACGAATTATTGTTTATCAAAAACACACCGTCCTGCCTTGTTTTTAAATAATTGGCCCAGGCAGTTGTCATCGTCATATTAGCAGTTTGCGGAGTAAGGGTGATAGTATTACCCTGCCCTGAAGCACCTATTACATTGCCCACATCATTAAACGCGGCCGTACCTATCAGTGTAATACCAGAGGTAACACCCGAAATAGTATTGCGATAAAACGAATTATAGCTATTAGCGCCAGCAGCCGATGTCGCAGCCGTTACAGTAGCGTATGCTACATTGAAACTGTTACTGGAATTAACGTAAATACCTATGGTATTGGTATAAGCTGCGCCTTGCCCCAATGTTATGGTACAATTACTTACCGTATTGTATTGCGACCCCAACGTTGTCGTAGTTCCGCGCACAATTGCAACACCGATTTCTGTTTTATTATTACTTGCTGCTACGGTGGTGTTAGCAGCATTATCGTTCATTATAAAATTATTGATGGTAACATAGCTGGTACCCGCAATTGTAAATATTGCGTCATTGTAGTTCGATGCGGTAGCAAGACCTGACGCGGTTACTGTGTTACCGTTACCATTAATCGTTAATGGGTTGGATGCTGTTGGTGCGTTGGAGGTGATTTTTATTACATAGCCGGCACCTATTGCTGCGGCATCAGAACCGGTTCCCGTCGCTACTGGTGCCGTTTGGGCGTTACCGGCTATTACATTAATTGTGAGGCCGCCTGTGCCCACGCCACTTGAGTTTACAGCGGCAATGGCCGCGCCGAGGGTGGCATAATCTCCCGGCACATTCTTTGTTCCGGTAAGTTGTGCGCTTGCATGCGACACATAAAAAAAGGCCGCTAAAAGTAAAGATACTTTAGCCAGCCTAAATAGTTTGGGAGTAGAGATAATCATAACTATGAAGTTAAAATGTGAGTAATGTGTGTTATTCCAGGTGCATGTATAAACTATCCTCGAAAACGCTGAAATATACAGGTGTTAATTTTCATGGAATTATTATTAATAAGTTAATAAAAGATTATCCATGGCGACGTAAATGGAAACCAAACAGATATAGATTATTATAAAACTACAAAGAATTGTTAAGAAAAGCAAGAAACAACGACCAAAAATTCAAAAAAATAATAGACAAATGACATTTTCATGACTATTAATTAGTGATTAATACGTCTACTAAATGAAGTCGAGATACTTAAATATAAAGTACAAGTTAATCACAAATATGATAAAATAGGAAAGCAAAAGGAAAACAGACACGGCCACAGTTAAATGCTTCATACATCACGATTTTAAATTGTTCACAATTATTAAACTTGATGTAAGGTAAGGAGCGCAGGCAGCGGTATCCAAATAAACTTCACGAACGGTCGAAAAACTTCACGAACGGCTATAAATAGCCACACAGTTAACAAAAAAGAGGCTGAAACAGCTGATCTCTGGTGAACTATACATTACACTTCGTGCCATAAAAAAAGGCCGTGGTATTGCGAAACAATACCACGGCCACAATATAAAAACCACCAATAAGTTAGACTGCAAAAGATGTGCCACAGCCGCAAGTGCTGCTGGCATTCGGATTTTTAAATACAAATCCTCGTGCATTTAAACCCGACTGAAAATCGACCTCCATGCCAAATAAATAAATGCCATGCTGCTTTTTCATAAGCACCGGAACACCTTCTATTTCAAAATCTTCGTCATCCGTTTCCTTGTTATCAAAACCCAAAACATAGGTCATACCAGAGCAACCACCGCCTTTTACACCAATTCTCAGTTTTTGGCTGGCATCAAAATCAGGTTCTGCCATAAGCCGCTTTACCTCGTTCACCGCGCTCTCTGATAATTTAACTGGCACACTCAAAGTCGTTTCCATAAAATATTCTATTTCTACAAAATTACCACGCTTATGTACGCCGTCCAAATCAATTGTGCGCCGGTATAGGCTTTATCAATAACGTTATAATCAGGCACAGGCTCTGAATAACTCATGTACACCGCATTTATAAAATGTAAAACGCTGCCAATATACGTTTAGCACTCATTTTTGCAATTCTTTGCGCTATTATCTACATTTGCGTACTTCAAAATAATCTATTAGCATGAACGAGGAATTAGAAATGATACTTGAAGATGTATCGGCCAATATGGTTAAGGCTATCAGGCATCTGGAAATTGAAATCAGTAAAATACGTGCAGGAAAGGCTACGCCACAAATTGTTGATGGCATTTATGTTGATTATTACGGAAATGCAACGCCGCTTAACCAGGTAGCGAATGTATCAATACCCGACGCCAGGACGATATCTATCCAGCCTTGGGAAAAGAACATGCTGCACACCATTGAAAAAGCTATCATTGCTTCTAATATAGGGCTGAATCCACAGAATGACGGTATCTATATCCGCCTGTATTTGCCACCTCTTACTGAAGAGCGCCGTAAAGAACTTTCAAAACGAGTATATAACGAAGGAGAACAAGCTAAAGTTGCCGTACGCAGCATCAGACGCGATGGAATTGAGGCAATTAAAAAAATGCAAAAAGACGGCCTGAGCGAAGACATTGCTAAAGATGCCGAAGCTGAAGTGCAAACCGTAACCGATAAACACATTGCACTGGTTGATGTACATTGCAAAGACAAAGAAAAAGAAATAATGACCGTTTAACAGCTAAAATACACAAAGGACTACCCGCAATATTTGTTGGTAGTCCTTTTCAATTCGCACCCTCACAACATTCTTAATATCTTTATTTACCCGCTGAAAATGGAACAGCTTTACGATAAAATTTTACTGCTGTTCAATATTCCCATCTACGCTATTTTAATTCCTTTGGAAATTGTACTAAGCAACGCCCGAAGTCTTAAATTTTACTCGTTCAAAGAAACCCTGGCAAACGTTTACCTCAATCTCGTTAATGCCGGCATCGATTTCATTTTGCGCACCTTTATAGCGCTATCTGTGCTGTCCTTCTTCTTTAGCCTGCATTTCAATATCGAATATCCGCCGGTACTATATTGGTTTTTACTCATCATTTTCGAAGACTTCCTTTTTTGGGTAGAACATTTTGTTGACCATAATGTAAGATTGTTCTGGGCAGTGCATGTTACGCATCACTCGTCTGATGAGTATAACCTTACGACAGGTTTCCGGTCGTCAGTCTTTATGCCGGTTTACCGGTTCATGTACTTCATACCGCTTGCCCTGCTCAACTTTAAACCCGTCGATATCTTCTTTGCCTATGCCATTACCCAGATATTCGGCATACTGGTACATACGAGGGCAGTAAAAAAATTACCGGCCGTAATTGAGTACATTTTTGTTACCCCATCGCACCACCGCGTGCACCATGCCAGCAATATAGCCTACCTCGATAAAAATATGGGCATGCTCCTGATCATTTGGGACCGTATTTTCGGCACCTTCCAGGAAGAAATGGACCATGAAAAGCCGGTCTATGGGCTTACCAAGCCGCTTGAAAATCCGCACCACCCCACACACATCATCTTTCACGAATGGAAGGAAATTGCAAAGGATATGAAGCGAAAAATACCCATGCGGGAAAAGCTGAAATACCTGCTGAACCCACCCGGCTGGAGCCATGATGGAAGCACCCTGACGGCACGGCAACTGCAAAAGAAATAAGGAGATACCCATGCAAAAACAGGGTGAAATTTGTAAGTTAATGTCATTATCTGAAGGGCATTATAGCATATTTTGTTGCGCCTCTTAAATCCCGGATATTTGCGAAAATGCTACTTTGCGGTTTCCTGTTTTTCCTTAAGATAATGACATTGGTTTGTACTGTAAAACAAGTAGCTTTGCTTATATAATATTTGAAATGTAGCCGATGAAAAAACTATTGCTTTTTATGTTTTTGCTCGTTTTTGCTGCTAGTTGCGATGACGATGATGCAGATAAATATGGCGACTATATTACTACCGGGTCAACCAGCAAAACGGTCCCCAATATGGGAGAATCAGTTAACGGCATTTACTTTTCAATGGATTCCATATCACACCAGGTAATTATAAAAACCTGCCAGAAGAAAATTGGCGACATCTGCGTGAAAATTATTGAAGACCTCGTTAAAAAGAACAAAAAACTAGAATACAAAAATGAGCTGGGAGACCAGTTTGGCTATTCACTGGACAAACAAATAATGGATTCACTGGCCTACTATAATTACACATCTGCCGATATTGGGACGAGCGTTGATGACAACGAAATTTTATTGTACGGAATAACCCCCTATCGCGAAAAAGGCATTTGGGAAAACATTACCGTAACCAATGCCAACTTCGAAAAAGACCACCCGAAATTATTCGCCAAGGGTGAGGCGCTTTTCTTCAAAACCAACAACCCTGCCATGAAAGACTTAACTGTTGAAAACCAGGGTGGCAATTTTGTTGAGTACAATGGTAAGGTTCGGTTCGCTGACGGCAATGAACAGTATGTGCATTTTACCGCAGCTAATAAAAGCCAGAAACTGGAACTGGAAATTAATGGCAACGAGGTAAAATAGGCAGCCTCATCTCACAATAATTCCCCAAAATATATTTCCCACTTTCGCAGAAATTGCATTTAACCGGAAAATTGCCGGTAAATTTGCAAATTATTAATAACGGTGCAGGCGATATGCCTGCATTATTCTTATTTATTGAAAGCTGATGATGACAACGCCATACATAATGTATTCTGACGGTAAAGGCAATATTTTTGAAGATACCAGCCTTTATGTTGTGGGCCGTACTGGCTGGGATGCCACACCAATACCTGATGATGAGTGGATAGAACTACCTGATGGCGGCACCCTGTACGAATTGCCAGGCAGGCGCGGCATAGGTATAGACGTGAAGACCGGCGATATGCGCCTGTGCGAAAAAGGCTGGGCGGTTGCTGCGTTTATACCACCTGCACATACCGGCCTCTACCTTGCGGCATACGAAACCATGCCAGATGCCCCTACATTGCCACTATTCTCTTATACAGCGGCTGGATGGCTGAACAGTAAGTTCTATGTACCCGCGGTAAGAATAGAACTCGATATACGCCAGGAATGTGCCGGTTATAACGACCGTAAAATTAAAGAAGGCGTAGAGCAATTTGTTAAGGCATATCCGCACAACAGACTGGTAAAACACCTTGCAGAAAAGTGCACGCTTACTTATAGTTGCCCGGCATCTCGCAACTACTTTATGGGCCGCTGGGAATGCCCTATACCTACATCGCCCGCATGTAATGCCAATTGCATTGGCTGCATCTCTTTCCAGCCCGAAGAGGAAACTATTGTTTCAACCCAGGACAGGCTCACGTTCAGGCCGACGGCAGCAGAAATTGTAGAATATACGGTGCCGCATCTGGAAACAGCGCCCTACCCTATTGTAAGCTTTGGGCAGGGCTGCGAAGGCGAACCGCTGCTGATGTGGGAAACCATAGCTGATGCCATTAAAGAAATACGCAAGCACACTAAAAAAGGCAGCATTAATATAAATACCAATGGAAGCAAGCCCGATGCGGTTGAAAAATTAATGCAGGCAGGCCTCGATAGTATCAGGGTGAGTATGAACTCTGCGCGCGCCGACATTTACACAAAATACTACCAGCCTAACAATTACAAATTCGAAGACCTGATTGAAAGCCTGAAGGTCGTTCGTAAATATGGCGGATGGTCATCCATCAACTATTTCGTATTCCCGGGCATGACAGACAGCATTGCTGAATTCGATGCACTGTGCGCGTTTATCAGGGAAACAGACATCAGCATGATACAGTGGCGTAATTTCAATATTGACCCTGACTGGTACCTCGGCAAAATGAATGTTGCAGATACCGGCGAAAGCATGGGCGTAAAACAAATGATAGAGCTGATACAGGAAGAGTTTCCAAAACTAAAATTCGGCTACTTTAACCCACCAATAGAGCGCATGAAAAATTTCGAGGTTGATTTTGCGCATTGATCTATGTGAGCCTGCGGGCAGGTGATGATTTGAACTATCGTGGTTTGCATAGTAACTGATTATGATTTTAAACTACAAGGGGCGCAAAATGCGCCCCTTGTAGTTTTGTAGAACGTTCGATATGAGTGCATCTCATGGGCGATATCACGCACGATGAATGCTGGCACTTGCAGAATTTCACATAAACGAATCCAAAAGCACTTAACTATGTATCGGTCTCTAAATAAAATCTTTGTTTTTAAAATCACTAATTCATAAATTCATTTATGAAAAACTCATTTCGAACTGCAAATTTACCGTCCTCCACACTCATGAAGCACCTAAACACTAAAATCACCGTTTTTCTACTTGCTTTCTTTTTCTCTGCTGCACACGCACAAACTATAACCACTTATGCAGGCACAGGAACTAGCGGCTACTCTGGTGATGGAGGACAGGCTACAGCCGCGAAACTTAAATACCCACGAAATGTATGTTTTGATACCGCTAATAGCCTTTTTCTAAGCGATCGCCTTAATAATGTTATCCGTAAAATAAGCAAAACAGGTATAATTACTACTATAGCCGGGAATGGCACAGCAGGATACACCGCTGATGGCGCGCAAGCGACAGCAGCAAGTTTCAAAATCATTGGCGGAATTGCCGTCGATAAAAAAGGGAACATATATTTTTCCGAGGGGGATAGCAGCCGTGTGCGTAAAGTCAATACTATGGGCATCATTTCTACCATTGCAGGCAATGGCACGAATTCTTATGCAGGCGATGGCGGACAGGCAACTGCTGCCAGCTTTGGCAATAGCCTTGGCGTAGCACTTGACGCGGTCGGCAATATTTACATCAGTGACAACTCACACACTGTTATTCGCAAGATAGATCATGTGACAGGTATTATTAGCACTTTTGCAGGTAATGGCACAAGTGGCTACAGTGGTGATGGAGGCCCTGCTACCGCAGCACAGATTTATGGCCCGAATAACATTGCCACGGATAAATACGGTTACATATATTTTGCTGAAGAGTTCAACCATACCATACGCAGGGTAAGGACAGCTGCTGGCGTCGAAAACCTGCAACCAGCAGCACCAGAAATGGTTGTTGCCCCCAACCCAAGCAACAACGGGCAATTTACCCTAAAAATAACCAGTGACAATAATGAAGCGGTGCACATAGTTGCTACCAACATAACCGGCACAAAAATAGCCGAACAAAGCAGCTATACCAATAAAGAAATAACCCTGCAACTAAACACTGCGCCAGCTGGTATGTACGTCATTACCGCAACAACAAAGCAAGGCACAACAACGCAACAGGTTATTATTGGGAAGTATTAGTACACTAAAACACATCTACTTTACAAAAGCTCTCATGAAAAAATCACCAATAAAATATTTTATACATTTTGCTTTGCTATTCACGGTTGTAAATAATGCTTTCGCCAAAAAAGATATATTCTGTGAAAAAACAAACAAAAAACTAATTTTTATTCCATGCCACGATTCTCAGAAGCATTATAACGATCATAATAATGCGGTTCAATTTTCGGCTACAAAAATGTTTTTCCCAGACCATAATAAACTTTCACTAATTAAAAAGGACTTTTTTACCGTAATGAATATGGGGCAACTTGGAATTTATTATGAACGAAAAATATACAATAATTGGAGAATTGCGGCAGGTGTTAGCGAATGGAATGAAACAGGCTTTTTGAGCATATATGACGGAATAGCTGGCGTTGGAGGATATGAGCCTATTGATAAAATAGGTTCTATTAGAATGAGATGGTCATATAAAATGGTAGATGTATTTGCGATGTATCAATATAATAAATTCAGGAAACATAAAATAAAAACCGGTTTGGGTCTTTCATATACACATGGCGCAAACGACTATGTTGATTCTGTTTATCTTAATCCTGGTGGGGGAGATGGCATATTATACCTTCATTATGAAAAGCATTCCTATTATGGTATAATACCGTTCATTTCTTACGACTATTTGTGTTTGCGCAATAGGGTTGCACTTGGTTGGGATTTAAGGGTTCGCAAGTAGTTTGGCATACACTCAACACAAATCGACTATGGATATCATATAGCTTTAAATTTTTAAACTAAGACCTAATTGTTGAGCAATATGCCTCTAGTGAGTTTTACTTTTCTCTAATCTTAGACCGAATTGCAATCAACTGATTTCCAACTGTAGTTCGTTCGAATACAATCACGTTATCCCTATTGATTGTCTCCGCCGAGCGGAAAAATTATATTATTGAACTATTATTAGAGTAACCCATTCTTTGCGTGGAAACGTAAAAATAATCGGAACCTTTATTACATAAAGCAATCTCATTTCCACAATCATTGGATATTAGCTTAAACTCGTACTCAAATTCTCTCCAGATAGCTTCTTCGTCCCAAAACTCTGGTTCCGGATCTGAACTATCTTCTATTTTAGTCTCCAGGATTTTTATTACAAATGGCCGTTCAATTTTCCAATCGAAATATGTTTTATAGTCGCCAGAACCACTTGATTGAATCCATATTCCTGTCCCATTTAAATAAAATTCAAAAGTTTCAGACATTATAAAGAATGTCCCTTCTACCGATGTCCATTTACCGACTTATGAACTCTGAAATTTATGGTTATATAATGCTATATCTGTTTCCTTTGGCATTTGCGCTTATTTAATGCTCTAAATTGAATACTATTGGGTTCTGATTTTGTTGCTGCACCGGAAAACGAATGTCGAAGATCCCACAACTATAGGTAAGTTATACTATTCGCCTCACGTTTTCTACTGTCTGGTCCGATATTTGTGCCACCGGGTTCACGAATACGGGTCACGCATCGAAACAATAAGTTTGAGGTAATAACCTACTGCTATGTGTCAGTCACAACATCATCCCAATCCTGATTCATGTAATTTATGAGCCAGTTTAAAATACGATGTCTTTCAAAAACAAGTTCTTCTTCCAGCCCTGCAGGCGCAGTGGCGTTTTTCAGTCTTGCTTCTACGCAAGCCCAATGCAACCGTAATATCAAATCCGCCTGGTCGAGTATTTCCTTTTTGCTTCTGAGTCTGGCTTTTTGTCGAAAATCTTTTTCATTTAGATCATGAATAATCCCCACATCTGTAGCAACGTCACATGATTTGTCAGGATAAATTAGGCTATCGGTATAACCCAATGCCCATAGTAAAACGTCCAGACTTTCATATCTCCAGACTGCATCTGTTTTCTGCTGGTCCGTCGGGCTACTGGCAGTCGCATAAGATTTTTCCTCTGGTGAGAGCTTTGCAGAAATATGGTAGTCCTTGTCCATTTTATCCAACATATCTTGTTCCAGCCCTTCGCCTTTTAACGCAACATAACAAAGCGCCAACGCTCTGTCTACAACTTCATTTTGGGATCTGATAGTTGTTTTTTCATCCGTTTCAACAAACAAGGAATTCGGGTTGTGGTATACCGGAATATTTCGTGCTCGGCAGAATGCTTCTGATCTGTTTCTGCGTTCGCGTTGTGCCGGAGTTGCAACTATATTCTCGACAGGTTTAGTTATCAGATGGTCTTGCGTTGCCTTTCCGGATGAGTCATTGGTTTTATTCTGTCCACAACCCGATAGTGTGGCCAACAGGGCCGCTATTGCTAATGCTATTGGTAGTTTCATCTATTTCATTCAATTTTATATGGGCAACAAAAATCTGCTAACAACAGCGCAATTGATGCGATAAGTCAATAAATCTAAATTACTGAATTCAAAACTATGCAAGAATTATAACTTAAGTACACTGAAAAGCAAGTCGCTAAAACTAGGCTATGATACAAAAAAAACCTTCCGTTTTGCGGAAGGTTAAATATATACTTTTCTTTGTGACCATTAGGAAACTTCATCATGAAACTCAATGCCATGATGTGCAAGCTCTGTAAGCACAGGTTTGTATACCTGCGGCATGGTAGGTATAACTATTCCTGTTGGTGGCACTATCTTCTTATTGAGCACCATGTGCGCCAATATTCCCATCGGCAGACCAACGGTCTTGGCCATAGCTGAATGGTCCCTGCTTTCGCCCTTTAATACCATGGTACTGGTCAGTTTGGTTTTATTACCCTTGTGCAGGTATTCAAACTCGTGCTGCATTACCACCATGTCTTTTTCAGCTGATGCCATGCTCCATTTTTCGAGTAGCAATTCCAGCAATATATCTGCAGATGATTGCATACCGGGTTTCAATGGCAGCTCATCAAAAAAGCCCAACCAGCCCAGCAAGCCTATAACTTTCGTATCTTTTTCAAGACCTAGTTTGTTAATAATAAAATCCTGGAGCGTAGCCTTGTCTGTTGCGCCAGCTTTGGCCATTAACCAACTGGTGAGTGTTTGCCCTTTCTTGTCAAACATATCTTCGTGCGTAGTAAGGCCCAGCATTATCAATGCCTCCCAACCGAGGCAAAAAGACGGGTATCGTAAAGTTGCCCTTACAAACGTCTTGATATCCGGAATATCGTAAGCATCCATGTACATCAGGGAATCACGGTTCGGATAGTAAGAAAGGTGACCCAATCCGTCAACTTTTATCTTCTTGTTATGCTCAAATATCTTTTCGTACGGCACATCAACTTCCTTGCCATTAGACAGGAATTTAGCGCCACCGAAACCCGCTGTTACCACATTGCGAGGGTTCCAGCTGAATTTATAATGCCATGGGTTGTTATCGTTTTCCGGCGCAACAAGTCCACCGCAATACGATTTGAAACTATAAATAGAACCGGCAACCCTGTGTATGCTGTTGATTATTTTACTGGCAGTCATGTGGTCGATACCCGGGTCAAGGCCCATTTCGCACATAAACATTAAACCGGCATCTTTAACCTCTTCGCTCAGCAATTTTAACTCATCAGAAACGTAAGAAGATGTTATCAGGTTCTTTTTATGTTTCAGGCAGTCTTTAGCCAGGTGAATATGCAAATGCGGCGGCATAAGCGACAGCACAATATCTGCACGCTTTACCAGTGGTTCCCTTTGTTTGGCATTAGTAATATCGATTACCGCCATTTCGGCATTACCGGCATCACCAATTTTCTCTGCTATTGAATTAGCATCGCCATCGGCAATAATTACAGTCCACTTATTTTTGGGGGCATTTTTCAGGAGGTACTGAATCAGGTAGTAGGATGATTTTCCTGCTCCGGCAACTAAAATTGTTTTCATATTATCTAACGATAATTAATAAAATAGTGTGTCAAAAGTAATAGTATTGCTGTGTTATTTAGCACAAACGCCTAACCTATAATTTACAAACATAAGTAAAATACTTTATAATATTTTTATGACATGGAATAAAAGGCCAATCAGTATTAATCAATTGAACCTGCTTTCGCCAAACACCCTTGCAGAGCTAATTGGTATACAGTTCACTGAAATTACGGACACCTGCCTGAAGGCTACCATGCCGGTGGACAGTAGAACGCACCAACCCTACGGTTTATTGCACGGAGGCGCTTCTGCGGCCCTTGCAGAAACAATAGGCAGCGTGGCTTCAGCAATTACAATAGACCCCGAAAAACAGATGTGTGTAGGCATAGAGATCAATTGCAACCATTTAAGAGGTGTAAAAGAAGGTTTTGTTACCGCAACCGTTATGCCACTGCACATTGGCGCCACAACCCATGTGTGGGATATAAAGATTACCGACCCAAAAGACCGGCTTGTCTGTGTGAGCAGGCTTACCGTAGCTGTGCTGAAGAAAAAATAAGGCCAGCATTGAGTAATGTGTGCACGCAAAAGTATTTAAATTTTTTACTTTTAATTTTTAATTTTTGAATCTCCGTATTTTGCGCCCTGATCAATGAACGAACTGAAAAGAATAGTCTGCACTGTTACCAACGACCTCAATTATGACCAGCGCATGATTCGCATCTGCACTTCATTGGTGGAGGCCGGGTATGATGTAACATTGGTCGGCTGGGAACGTAAAAGCAGTAAGCCAATTATTCCCCGCACATTTAAACAGGTTCGGTTATCCGTTAGTCCGCAGGAAGGTAAATTGCTGTACGTGCAATATTGGCTCAAGTTGTTCTTCTTCCTGATGTTCCGGAAAGCTGATGCCTTTTGCGCTATTGACCTGGACACTATCATGCCGGTTTACTATGCATCACTACTGCGTCGCAAGAAAAGGGTATATGATGCCCACGAAATTTTCACCGACCTAAAAGAAGTGATCAGCAGACCCGCAGTGCATAAAATGTGGTTGTGGATAGCCAAACACACCGTACCCAACTTCCATGCGGGTTATACTATCGGGGAATGTTATGCAGAAGATTTTAAGAAAAGATATGGGGTCGACTATGGCATTGTAAGAAACGCAACTATACTAAAACCAGTGCAGATACCCGCTAAACCTGAAAGGTTCATACTCTATCAGGGCGCGGTAAATGTAGGCCGCTGTTTTGAACAATTAATACCGGCAATGGCTATGGTTGATGCGCCCCTGGTAATATGCGGCGCAGGCAATTTTTATGAAGAAGCCATAGCGCTTACAAAAAAACACGGACTGGAAAATAAAATAACCTTCAAGGGTTATGTACAGCCTGCGCAACTCAGTAACTATACCATTGAGGCATGGGTGGGCATCACCTTGTTTGAAGATACCAGCCTGAGCAACCGCCTTTCGCTCGCCAACCGGTTTTTCGATTATATGCACTATGGCGTACCGCAGCTTTGCATAAAATACCCCGAATACGAAAGGGTAAATGCCCAGTTTGAAATAGCCTCATTAATTGAAAATCCCACGCCGGAAACAATTGCCGCAGCACTGAATAAATTGCTCCAGGACCGCGAATACTACGAACGTTTGCAGCAAAATTGCCTGCTGGCACGCAAAAAATATTGCTGGCAGGAAGAAACAAAAACATTGGTGAATACTTACAAAAAACTCTTTGCAGCATAATCTACATATTGTATCGTTCGATGTTCCTTACCCGGCTGACTATGGCGGGGCTATCGATGTATTTTACAAGATAAAGGCATTGCACAAGCAGGGCTGCAACATATACCTGCACTGCTATGAATATGGCCGCGGCACGGCACCCGAATTAGAAAAATATTGCACCCGGTTATGGTATTATAAGCGAAATACAGGCATAGGCGGCATGTCGCTATCGCTCCCCTACATCATTTCTTCCCGTAGCGATAAAGCTCTATTAAAACGCCTTACCGAAATTGATGCACCCATTTTGTTTGAGGGTGTGCATACTACGTTCTTCCTGAACCACGGCGCATTAAAAAACAGGTTTAAGGCGATCCGTGTTCATAATATTGAGCACGAATATTATGCCCTGCTTTCGCAGAAGGAAACTGGCTTTCTAAAGAAAACATATTTTGGGCTGGAGGCCGGCCTGCTTAAAAAGTATGAGCACCAACTAAAGGCTGCTCAGGCATTCTATGCCTTGTCAAACGAAGACCACCTGTTTTTTAAAAAGCAATACCCCGCTGCCCAGCACGAATTTATACCTCCGTTCCACCAATACGATGCGGTAACTATACAAGAAGGTGCGGGTAATTATTGCCTGTATCATGGCAACCTGTCCCACCCGGAAAATATTGAAGCTGCACTTTACCTGCTTACAAAGGTTTTCCCCTTCGTGAATAGCCGCGTTATTATAGCTGGCAAGAACCCGGTAAAAGCAATTGAAACAGCATGTGGCGCGCTACCCAATTGCACATTGGTAGCGAATCCTGGCAGGCCGGAAATGGACGATTTAATTGCTAATGCGCAAACCCATGCGCTACTTACCTTTCAGCAAAGTGGCATGAAGCTGAAATTGCTGAGTGCGTTGTATGGTGGCAGGCATGTAATAGTAAACAAAGCAATGCTCCACGGAACCGGAATGCCTTCGGGTATTTGTTTACGCGCTGATAGCGACGCTGAATTTATTGAACAGATCAATGCCGCCAGCACTACCCCATTCACAGCGGTTGATATAGAAAATCGCAGGCGGCTACTGCACACTTACGGCAACGACGTAAACGCCGGTAAATTGATGAAAGCTATTTTTGGTATGG
Organism: Chitinophagaceae bacterium; assembly: GCA_947447265.1. GTDB lineage: Bacteria > Bacteroidota > Bacteroidia > Chitinophagales > Chitinophagaceae > Flavipsychrobacter. The sequence continues at coordinate 10,278 of CANFKC010000019.1, read as the reverse complement.
CGAACGGATAATAGTTAAACCCCCGCTGCACTTATTTCCCTCACCTCATTATTTTCAATACGCACTACCCTGGCAGGGTATTTCTGTATGATGCCGTAATCGTGCGTAGCCATAATAAATGCGGTCTGGTAGTCGCGGCAAATATTAAACAGCAATTGCATTATTTCGTCGGTGGTGTCCGGGTCAAGGTTACCGGTAGGTTCATCAGCAAGTATCAGTTTAGGGTTGTTCAGCAAAGCGCGCGCAATATCAACACGCTGCTGCTCGCCGCCGCTCATTTCGTAAGGCATTTTAATGCCCTTATTTTTAAGCCCGACCTTAGAGAGTACATTTTCTATCTTCTCGCGCATTAACGCCTTATCCTTCCATCCTGTGGCCTTTAAAACGAACTCCAGATTATCATACACATTCCTGTCCGTCAATAATCTAAAATCCTGAAACACAATACCCAGGTTACGGCGCAACAATGGTATCTTCTTCCAGGTAAGTTCTTTAAGATTAAAACCGGCAACAACACCTTCTCCGTCTCGGAGGTAAAGATCGCCATACATAGTTTTCAGCAGGCTCGATTTGCCACTGCCTGTGCGTCCGATCATGTATATAAATTCGCCCACCCCTACTTCAAGGTTCACATTGTTCAATACCATGCTGTCACCCTGGTAAATATTGGCTTGCCTTAATGATACTATGCTCGCTGAAATCATACTGAAACCTATTTGTAACAAAGATAAACGCAATTAAACATTCCCGAAGGGATAAATTACGTAACCCGCATAAATTTTAAGAAAAGTTGCCTCTGCAAAACAAAAATGGCTGCCATTGTAGCGGCAGCCATTTTCTATCAAAAACAAATTGAAATATTAGTTAACAACTAATTTCTGTGTACTTACTTCCCTTCCGGTTGAAGTTTGTACCAGGTAGATACCTTTTACTGCAATCACAGATGAAGGTATTTCAATGCTCGCTTCGTTGCCGCTTACCTGCTGGCTGGTAGTGTAAACTACTTTACCGGTAATATCAGAAACTACGATACGTGCTGTTGAATTGTTCGCGTCCTTAATAATTACGAAGGCATTGCCATTGGTTGGGTTTGGTGCAACAGTAATGCTGTTATTGCTAGCCAAGGCACCACTCACTTCTGCAGGGAAAGCACTGAAGTGGATCCTGTCAATGTAGAAGTTGTTACCTGTGCTGTAATCGTAGAATGCATGGTCAACACCAGGCCTGTAACGGAAACGGAAGATAACATAGTTTGCACGTGCAGCTGTTGGCAGGCTTATGGTACGGGCAACCCAATCCGTCATGGCACCAGGGGTGAATGGTGTTGCAATAGCACCCTTATTGGCCAGGTCTCCTTTTGCAATAGTTTTCAATTTAGTCCAGGTGATTGCATCAGTAGAATAAGCTATTTCAAAGGTATCAGTAATATCCAATGAATTACTTGAACGTGATGCACCTGAAGAGAAGAAGTTAAGGTTACATGGAGCTCCTGCAGGGAAAGTTGACAAGTTTACAGGAACGCTGTAAAAATCATCGAAATCGCCATAAGGAGAACCTACAGTAGGATACTTGGCCATTGAAAAATCAAGGCGGTTATCATAACCGGTATACTTCAAGCAATTGTTATCGTAATAACCTGCAGAAGAAGCTTCCCATTTAAATTCATTCTCATAATAGTTGAACATTGGCCATTTAGCGGCATCACCTGCAGGGTTAAACTCCTGGTAGTAGCCATAGCCATCTGTTGCACTTGCGTCGGCAACGAAAACTGCTTTATCCCATGTTTTGGTAACGGTAGCAGTGTGATTGCCTGTTGCAGCCATAGTTAACGATACCCAACCCGGAGCAGAGAAAGTATTCACTACCTGTGTTGAATAACTAGGGTTAGCATCTGTTTTGGTAGGAATAGAAGCCGAATTGCTGAAAGTCCAGGTCAAGCTTGATACCGTATCGTTCCAGCTCCTGTTCTTGAACGTAATGCTTGTTCCTGGCTTGGTAAAGTACTGTACGTTCCTGCTACCAAACGGAGATGCAGAATTACCTGCAACTGTTACGGCAAATTCAGGAATTACCGGTAGGTCAGGGCGTGCAACAAATACTTTAGCACTTGGTGATGCAGGGAGAGCAGCCACCACACCAGTCCTTACCAGGTTCGTATCATTCCACAAATTATTCCTGTGGGCAATATCGCTGTGCAATGCAGCATGCATACGGTCTACTTGTCCCTTAGTGAAGTTCTTTGAACAATAAGTATAATCCATAATGTTCTGCGCATTCACAGTATCAGGATAATTTACCAGCGAATCTGTAACTGTTACCACTGTATGCGTAGCACTATCGTAATAGGAACGTGGATATATCTTAAAATAATTAGTAGCACAAACGGTATCGTAAATATTACCCTGAGGATAAAATACGTGGTTATCCGGGTTAGGGCTTGTGTAAGCTGAATACTGGCAGTTTGCAGGGTAGTGACCCAATGTTGGCGGTGTATCGTCTACATTATCAGAACCACCATCTGCACAGGTAACGCCAACTGCTTCAGGGCTATTAGTACTACCCCATGGATGCGCCAGATTAAAAACATGGCCCATTTCATGGTTAATTGTTTTACTGTAAGGGTGCGAAGCATCATTTTGCATATAATCCCACAGGCCAATAACACCATCCCTGTATGGAGAGGCAGCACCACTCGTAGGCGGAGTTGCATAAGCAGCAGCACTACCGTTGGCTGCACTCATTGTGTTAATAGACCAGATATTTATATATGAAGCCGGATCCCAGTCATTATACTTTGCCTGATCACCGCCATTATAAGTAAGGTAAGAACGGTTTCTGGTAATACCCTTAGTTGGGTTACCTGAAGGGTCGATAGTTGCCAGGTGTAACCTGATATGCGGATTACCTACCCATTTCTTGAATGGCTCAATAACCTGCGCTGTATCTGCGGTATTCTGCGCTGCGTAAACTTTATTCCAATCAATCAGGTAATTGAAAATATTATCATCTGTCAGGTAGTCTGCAGCACTGTTATAATCATGCACAATATGCACTACTATAGGTATATCAAACCAGTAGTTTGGTGAATATGAAGAGTCTGTTCCAGCCGTTGTACGACCAAATTTTGAAAGGTCTATCCTCTTTAACCCTTGCTGTATCTGGGCTTCAAGATCAGCTTCATATTGTAGTATTTCAGGGTGCTGAGCAATATAAACCCTGCGCATTTCGTCAGTGCCACACGGTTTTTGAGCAAAACTTTTGTTTGCAAGCAACAAGCCTGCGCACAGTAATAAGAATGAAGATTTTTTCATTTGCTTTTGATTAGAAAGGTTCAAAGTTAATAAAAATATAAAACCTGCAACGTTTTTTTTCCGTCACGAAAAATAAGGCTTGGGCCTCTATATTAATAGACGTTATTATTACATTAAATCTTGGGTATAACTAAGAAAAAATTTCAGATTTTTTTCTGGTCTTGCTGTAAATACCAGGTCACGGTTGCTACCATAAAACTAAAACGCCCTCAAAAAACAATTTTGAGGGCGCGATTTAGAATATAAAAATATATTAATATACCACTAATTTCTCTGTTCTGCTAGCACCATCAATTACAACTGTTACGAAGTAAATTCCAGCTGCCTGCGTTATATCCCTACCAATGGTTTCCTGTGCCATGCCATTAGCGTTATAATGATTACTTACTGTATATATAGTGCGACCAGTAATATCTTTCACTGTAATGGCAGCCGTACCCTCATTACCCGTTTTGAAGATAATGTTGCAACCACTGTTTGCAGGATTAGGGAAAATCTTAAATATTCCTGCATCAGCAGTCTGGTCCATAACTTCTGATGGATAAGGATAAATGTAGAAATTATCCAGATATAGGTTATTACCAATATCGCCTGGCCAGTAACGGAACCTGAAGAAAACATTGCCTGTGCGGTATGCGGCAGGAATGTTTATAGCCCTTGCCTTCCATTGGCTTGGCAGGGTTGGTGTAAATTGCGCATTGGTGGCGGTAATATTCGCAAGGGTGTTGCCCGATACTCCACCTATGCGGGTCCACTGTGTGCCACCGGTAATGCTTGCATCAATTTCCAGAGAATCCATAGTACCACCGCCCGGCCTTTTACAACCCGAGGTAAAGAAGTTCAGGAAATAATTGCCGGAACCAGCAATGTCCGTAAGGTTGAAAGCAGGGGTATAAAAATCATCGTGGTCGCCTAATGCCATACCAGTCTGCTGGTTGGTAGTGTCGAAAGACCTGTACCTGACGCATTTGCCGTCACCATCAAAACTGGCTCCATTAAAAAACTCCCACTTAAAACGGTTGTTATAGAAGTTTATCATCGGCCAATTGCTGCAATTAGCCAGGTCAAATCCTTGCACATACCCTACCCCATGTGTAGCGGTTGTATCAGCAACATAAACAGCTTTGGTATTAACAAGTGTGTCGCTACCTGCATTTGAAGTAGCGATCTGGGTAACAGTAACCCAACCTGGTGTTGCGAAATGGTTCACCACACTCGTCATACTGGTCGAGGTTGGCACGGTCGCACCATTAGAGAACGACCACTTAACGCCTGTAACCGTGTCGTTCCAGCTCGCATTCCTGAACACAAAGCCATTGGTGTTATTAAACGTAAGGAAGTAAGAACGCGTGTCAGAAACAAAACCACCACCGGTGCCTCTGTCCATAATATAGTCCGCAACCGGAGGCAGATCTGGCATAGGGGCCAATGCGCCCGTTGAAGCAAGATTAGCTGCAGTTATCAGATTGTTCCTTCCGGCAACAGTGCTGGTTAGGGCTGTGCGCATACGTACACACTGTCCTTTCGTAAACATTTCCTGGCAATACGTATAATCCATTATGTTCTGCGCGTTTACGGTATCAGGATAATCTACCACAGAATCACCACCGCCTGCTGCTGTATAATGCTTCAAATAACCCGAAGCACAGGCAACATCGTATAAAGCTGATGCTACACAGCCTACCGGCGTATGGCCTGTTGTAGGCGGGGTGTCATCAACATGGTCATCGCCACATGCTGCACCCGCACTGTTGGTATTACCCCAAACGTGTTGCAGGTTCAATACGTGACCTAGTTCATGCGGTATCGCTTTGGCATAATTAGCGTAAGTAGAAAGGCCTATAACACCATCATAAAACGGCATACCCGCCGCTGATGCCGGATAGTAAGCATAGGCTGCTGCACCAGTAGCGCTGGCTCCAAAAGTTCTTACAAACCAGATATTAATGTACTTATTGTTAGGCCATGGCTCAAATTTCGCACCATCGTCTGCATTAGTGGTCAGGTAGTGGTTATGCCTTACAATACCCTTGGTTGGTTTGCCGTTGGGGTCTATGGTAGCAAGGTGTAGCCTTATCCTGGAATTACCTATCCATTTTTTGAAAGGAGGTATCACCGCCGCGGTATCAGAATTCTGGGCCAGGAAAACGATTGCCCAGTATTGGGCAGCTTCATACAGGTCATTATCTGAAAGATTCTCGGTACCATAATCATGTACCACATGAATCACTATCGGCACGTCGAATGTTGTGGTATCACTTGCGCTCAGCGTTGTTTTACCCAGCGCACCCGGAATGCGATATTGCATATTGGCAATTATCTGGTCTTCAAACTGCTTCTCGTATTCCAGAATTTTCGGATTTTGTTGTACCAGTTCCCAGTATTTTTTATCGGTACCACAGGGTTGTTGCGCAATGGCAATTTTACCTGCACAGAGCATTGCGATCAACGCAATGGATAGCTTTTTGAACATTACTTTTAAAATTTATAAAAATGGATGACGAAGATATGCTTTAGTAAAATATGAATTGTAATACTGGGGTAAATTCTAGTTAAAGTGGGGTGTTGCTGAGTTTCGTAAAAAGAATGCCGCATGCTGCCAAACGCATCATGCGGCACAACTATTTAATTACTAATAAATTAGACCAATCAGCTACTTTGTTACGGCTTTATAAGTAAGCCCCATGTTCCACAACATAAATGCCCATTTATCGGCCTGCTCTGCAATTACCATATCTGTTGGCTTACCTGCACCATGCCCTGCCTTTGTCTCAATACGTATCAGAACCGGGTTACTGCACTTTTGTGCTGCCTGCAATGCTGCAGCAAATTTAAACGAGTGTGCAGGCACTACCCTGTCATCATGGTCTCCGGTCATTACCATTGTTGCCGGATAGCAAGTACCCTCCTTAACATTATGTACCGGGGAATATTTGAATAGATAACTGAACATTTCTTTATTGTCTTCGGCAGTCCCGTAGTCATAAGCCCAGCCCGCACCAGCCGTAAATTTGTTATAGCGCAGCATATCCAGCACACCCACAGCCGGGAAACAAACTTTGAACAGGTCAGGGCGCTGGGTTAAGCATGCACCCACCAGCAAGCCGCCGTTTGACCCACCCGAAATAGCCAGGTAATCTTTAGATGTGTATTTTTCTTTTATAAGATATTCGGCAGCTGCAATAAAATCATTGAACACGTTTTGTTTGTTCATCTTAGTGCCGGCATTGTGCCATTTATCCCCATATTCGCCGCCGCCCCTCAGGTTAGCTACGCAATAAATACCCCCATTTTCAAGGAACGCAATATTGCTTACGCTGAAACTAGGCGTGAGGCTGATATTGAACCCACCATAGCCATACAGCATGGTCGGGTTTTTACCATCCATCTTAAGGCCCTTCTTGCTGGTAATGATCATAGGTACTTTAGTACCATCTGCCGAAGTGTAGAAAACCTGCTTGCTTTCGTAGCCTTCCGGGTTAAACTTGACATTCGATTTTTTATACACAGAGGAAGCTCCGGTCTTGATATCATATTTAAAAATGGTAGGAGGATATACGTAAGAAGTGAACGTATAATAAGTCTCCATTTCCGTCATTTTGCCGCCAAAGCCACTTGCGGTACCCACACCCGGCAATTTAATAACGTGCTCCTTTTTGCCTTCTGCATCATACTGTACTACTTCAGTAACCGCATCTTTCAGGTAATGTGCAAATATCTTTTTACCGCATGATGAAACCGTGAGTGGAAATTCTGTTTCGCCAATCAGTGTTTTCCAGTTTGCAGGTGTCGGATTCGCAGCATCAACCCTTATCAGCTTATGGTTAGGTGCGTCAAGGTTCGTTTCAATATAGAGCAACTTACCATCAGAATAAGCCAGGCTATGTTCGTTATCAAACCCGGTTACAATAGGTATAATGGGTGCATCGGGTTTAGAAAGGTCTTGCAAATAAAGCTCATTACCATAAGTGGCATTAGCCGCCGAAATAACCAGGTATTTCTGATCTTCTGTTACGCCACCACCAATATAACGGCGTTGTAATTTTTCGCCACCGAATACAAGTTTATCTTCGGTTTGCTTGCTGCCCAGCTTATGGTAAAACAACTTATGAACTTCAGTTTTTGCCGAAAGCTCACTACCCTTTGGCTTGTCATAGCTGCTATAATAAAATCCGCCATTTCCTAACCATGACAACCCGCTGAATTTTACATCGCGCAGTGTATCGTCAACAATTTTCATTGTTTTAGTATCCATTACAAACACCTTGCGCCAATCAGAGCCACCTTCTGATAACTGGCAGGCTGCCAGTGAACCATCTTTTGTAAACTCTATACCCTGCAAAGAGGTTGTACCATCAGCCGAAAATTTGTTCGGGTCAAGAAAAACCTCCGGTGCACCGGTACCCTTCTGGCGATACAAAATGAACTGGTTCTGCAAACCATTGTTCTTGTAGAAATAAGTATACCCACCTTCCTTAAAAGGTGCTGTGAATTTTTCGTAGTTCCACAGTTCCGTAAGGCGCTTCTTTATTGCGTCGCGGAACGGAATTTTATCGAGGTAAGCATTGGTTACCTTATTTTCAGCGACAACCCATTCCCTGGTATCATCCGCACGGTCATTTTCTAACCAGCGGTATGGGTCTTCTACCTTGGTACTGAAATATTCGTCAACCTGGCTACCTTTTTTGGTTTCCGGGTAAGCGATAGTATTTTTTTGCTGCGCTTCTGCTGCCATAAACGATATTAATAGTGTTGCACTAATAGTTAGCTTCTTCATCTTTTTACATTGATTGCCCCACAAAATAATGGTATTTGACCAATATGGCGATTTTTGATTGGAATCGAACGGAGGAATCCCCCATTTTCTACCCCTTGCTATTTTAGAAACAGGCATGGTGGTATAGTATAACCTACGCCAAACAGTCTATCGCTAAATGTTAGCTGGCTGAAAACTAATCCTTATCTAAATAAGTGCCGTGTATTATCAACTCTTCAAACCGGGATTTAATTTCCTCATCTGGCATTTTCAAGTACAATGCATCTATTCCTGCCATGAGCAAGGTATCGAGGTAGCCATAATTGCCCATGGTGAACTGGTATCCCGGCCACGTATGGCCGTACTTTTCCAACTGGCCCAGGCAGCAACTACTCATATAGATATGTTTTGCAGGCACATCTATTATCATGCATTCCAGCCAATCAAAGGCACGCTCTTCCGGCAACACATAAGTTGGCTTATCCATAAGTAGCGCAATTACTTCCTCTCCCAGGGCAATAACTCCTTCATGGTAGACCAACGAACCTGTGCCTGTTATAAATAGTTCGTTACCGTTTTTTACAATCACATATACTGAAGGTCGGTTGTCCGCCACATTATCTATAAACGATTCGCGGCTGCATACAAACAGGTCAGTTACTTCCTGCGATGCAACGTAATCTATGCCGGTTATCCGCTCGAGATCGTAAGGCCAGTTCGGCATAAATTCCACTTGCCAATCAACCCATTTTTTCCGAAGTTCAACAGTGTAATAATTCAAAACTGATGACATGTTCCGCTCGCGGCTGAAGGAGAAGAAAAGCTTCTTGTTATCTAAATCAATTATTGCAACCGCTTCGATAAAATAATGGATCATAAGATTGTCCACAATGTCCTCTTCCCGCACATATCCTATAAATTCAGCTTCACCTTGAAACAGGCGCTCTGTAATCATTGTGGCACCCCATCTATCGTAGTAGATGGTGTTTTGCCCTTTTTTAATAGTTATATAATGTGCTCTTTCTCCCATTTCATATGCTTAATATACTTCAAACTTAAACAATATTGCCGGACCGAAAGAATATGGAATAAGAAACACCGTTCGGCAGAAAGCTATACCTATGCCGCACCGGTTTCCGGATTCCGTCCGGTGAAAACTCTCCTATTTATCGACCGTCTGCCAAAAGCGTTCCCATCTCCCCCAATATAAAATTGATTTTGTTCACCATTGCAAATCCACCCAATGATAATAATTGTATTTTCACAGCACGACTATGCAAGCTATTTCAGAAATGATCAATTTCTTTAGAGTAAATCACAGAGATCTAAAGGGCTGTACAGTTGCAGAAATAGAACTACTGGAACAGCACCATCAGCTAAAACTGCCTAATGTATATCGGGCTTTTCTTCAATTAGTCGGACATGATGCAAGAGGCTATCAAGTGGGCAGCAACTATGATTATCCCTGGCTATTGACGTCAAAAGAATTTGCAAATGAGCTTTTAGCGAGGAACGAACGACCTCCGCTGCCTGACAATACCTTTGTTTTTTGGGGGCACCAGGGATACCAATTTTGTTTTTTCTATACGGATACAGCGGAAGGGAACCCACTGGTATATTACTATAATGAATGTTACGAGATTCCCACCTACCTTGAAATATCCCGTTTGGACGATGCCCTACGAAACCCGGGTAGTGCGCTTGAAGGCCCTTTAAAGGGAGTCAAAGACAATGGCAGGTGTTGCTAAACAAATTGTAATCAGACTACGGGATATCCGAAAAAAAATTACATCACCAAGGAACAAACAACAATAAAACACTTGCCCTTACACTGAAATCCTCATCGGCAAATGCTTACAGCCAGAATTCAATAATAACAACTTACCCAGATCACCTACTTTTATATCATAATGCAACGCATCTGTGGAGCATTTCTTACCCAATAACTATCGAGATGCGATACAAGCAATCTTCTTCAGATTCGCCGATTCAGGCAAACTACAGATATAATTATGGACAAATATTTTTCCCATTTCTGCAGTTACCATTGAACCACGCACCAACTAATACCAATTAGACATTTAAATAACACCTTGCGCTAATTACACAGTCTCCTCCTTTTGAAGGAGGAGTACCCGAATGAGCGCGGCTCCTTCAGCTGCGTTCATTCGGGGGAGGTGGTTAATTTTACAAGCCATTTAGTGCAGATTT
>CANFKC010000018.1 GCA_947447265.1 Chitinophagaceae bacterium | reverse complement strand
CTCCGGCTTGCCGGTTGTTGAGGCAAGCCTTTCTTTTAATTGAACATCTGTAAGATGATTTACCAACTGTAAGGTTCGCATAGCTCCCTATTTGAACCAAAGATAGTAAATTATTATTTTAATAATTTTGATGGCGGTTTATTATAAATTATAATGTGCAAAAATAGTAGCCTGAAAGGCCGGTGGGAATACGCCAAAATGCGTATTTAATACTCCGTACCAGTACGGAGTATTAAAAGAAAACGAGGGCAATAAAATGTTGAAAAGCTGGCTATGCGGCCTAAATAAGTTTGTGTTCCATTGCATACTTCATTAGGCCCAGCATACTGGCACTTTTGGTTTTGCGCAGCATATTCTTACGGTGTGTTTCTACGGTCCGTTCGCTTATAAAAAGTTCAGCGGCAATTTTGGCATTGCTGTATTCCTTAAATATCAGTTTCAGTATTTCCAGTTCGCGGTCGGTCAGGTTCATTTCCTTTTCCTGTTCCTCGCCTTTACGGGTTCTTATCGCTTCAGCTGTTATTTTAGCGGCTATCTCAGCCGGGAAGTACAGCTTGCCCTCATGAACAGCGCGAATAGCTTCAAGCAGCTCTTTATCGTTAGTATTTTTAAGCAGGTAACCAGAAACTCCGGCATCCACCATCTCTAGTATGTAATCAATACTGTCGTGCATGGAAAGGCAAATTACAGCTGTTGCCGGATGGTGCTTTTTTATGCGTAACGTAAGTTCCACGCCCGTCATTTCAGGCATATTAATGTCAACAAGCGCTACGTCCGGCAGCAGCTTTTCCAGCTGTTGCAGCAGTTCATTACCATTGGTAAAAATACCTTTCACCTCCATATCTTTCTGCTTTTTAAGCAGGGCATTCAAACCATCCAGTAAAATATGGTGGTCATCAACCAGCACTATTCCTATTTTATTCATACCTGGCCTTTTAACGGCAAATCAATCACATAAGTTGTTCCCTTTCCGGGATAGGTGTCTATCTGTAATCGACCACCAATATACTCAATTCTGCTCTGAATATTCTTTAGCCCTATACCGGCGCCAGAATTTATCATCGCCTCCTTATCAAACCCCTTCCCATTGTCATAAACCATAATATTCAGCTCATCGCCATGGTTTACCACTTCAATATTCAGCTTTGTAGCCCCGGAATGGCGCAACACATTACTTATCATTTCCTGCAGGCTGCGGTAAAGCATTAAAACCTGTGTCTTTTCCAGGTGCAGGTTTTCCATATCCACCCATTCCGTATGTACTTTTAAAGTTGTGGTACGGGTTACCTGGTCAACCAGTTCCTCAAAGGCCTGCACCAGAGTTTTATTACGCAGCCAGGGCGGCATCATGTTGTGCGAAAGCTGCCTGACTTCTTTAATCGAATCATCTAGTAGGGCTATCGAGTCATTGTAGGCAGCATCTGTTGCAACCTCCGCCTGCGGCAGGGTCTGCATTTTGCGACGTGTGGCGGCAAGCAATTGCCCTATGCCGTCGTGCAGTTCGCGGGAAAGACGCTGCCTTTCATTTTCTTCCGCATCTACCACCGCACTTGCCCGCAACTTTTCATGGCTGAAGAATTCTTCCCTGAAGCGGCTTTCCTGCCTCAACTTATATCTGTTATAAAAAAGGTAGAGCACGCCAATTACCAATATAGCAATAGCCAGCAGCGAAAAAGTTATGATCTTGCTTCGGCTAAGTTGCAGGGTCTGACGCAGATTGGTTTCGGTAAGCAGTTTGTTCTGCTGCTCCTTCTTACCTGTTTCATACTTGGTTTGCAGTTCAGCAATTACCTTCAGCTGGTTTTCGCTCAGCAGCTTTTCATGCACAGCCACTTCCGCCAGTTTTGCCTCGTATGCCTTTTTAAAGTCGCCGGTTCCCTGGTAGCAAAGGGCCTGCATGCGGTATATATTTTCAGAAAGATCGTCAAATGATAAAGCCTTGCTTTTCACCAGGGCCTCATTAAAATAAACTAAAGCCTCAGCCGGCTTGTGTTGCGCCAACAGCAATTCTCCGATATTATTTATGCCCGAGGCCTCGCCATATTTATCACCACTCTTCACCAAAAGGGGAATGCTCTGTTGCAGGCAAGCCAGAGATTTGTCGGTCATACCCTTTTCAGCATAAGCTGATGCCAGGTAACCCAGGCTGTAGGCCATGCCTGTATTATCTGCCGTAACTTTATAATAGCCATAACTTATGTTGAAGCAATTTATGGCACTGTCGTATCTTTTGGTATCGAGAAAAACCAGGCCCTTATTATTGTAGGCATTGGCCTTCTTAGATGTGTTGTTAACGGCATTCGCCATGGCTATGCCCTTGTTTATAAACTCCTCAGCCTTTGCTATCTTTTTACCTTTCAGGTAAAACAAACAAAGTTCTGCGCATATGTCTATCAAGCCGTTCGTATTCTTCTTTATCTCGTAAAGTTTTTCTGCTTCAATGTAGCAGCTAAGTGCGGTATCGTAATTGCCCGCCAGGTAGTTCGCTACCCCTGAGCTATAGGCGGCATCTGCCCACTGACCAGTATCATTATTTTTTTTTGCCAGTTTATACGCCTGTTGGGAAAAAAGTAAGGCTTTTGCCGAACTCTTGAACTTATAATACCTGGCAGAATCGAGCGCAACCGACACAGGGTCGGCTAAGGCCAATAGGCTTGAAAAAAACAGCACTAACAATACTATTACCCGCATTCGCACATTGCTTACAACCAGTAATGAAGCCGCCACTGCGGCACTCCACTCTGCTTTACAACTTTAATATACGCCAATAAATCGTATCTGCAAAGCCGACGGCTACACAGCAGTTATTTGTGGCAACGAAGGCAAGCATACCGGGACCGGATGCAGCGGGCATGCGTAGGAAGGAATGTCCCAACCGCAAAAGTGTAAAACATACAACATAATTCAGCAATTGTGTAATGCGCTCACTATAAGTTTATTGACCTTTACAGTCAATATGAGTGCGCCGTATGCTACCTTTAATCAGAATCGCGCACAAATAAATAATAACCGGGTTTAGACCGCGGCAACACAAACCAAATCTGCTAAATTGCCGTTTATATAGCAGCCCTGGAGTTAATTCACAAAAACACACAACATGCCAACAATAGCTGCTGTTTCCAAAATAGACCTTCCTTACAAAGTGCAACAGCAACAGGTTAAAGACTATGCGCTGCAATTGTTTTCAACTGACTTCCCGCTGGTACAAAAGCTGTCCGGCATTTTTGATAATACGGAGATCGTTTCACGCAACCTGTGCAAGCCCCTTAATACTTACGCTGATTCAAGAGCATTTGAAGATAATAACAAAGACTACATCCGCTTTGCGCTGCAGTATGCCATAGAAGCTATTGAAGCCTGCCTGGTTGCAACCAACATCAGTAAAGATGATGTTACCGATATTATTTTTGTATCGTCGACCGGGCTGGCAACGCCAAGCCTTGATGCACTTATTGTAAACCAGATGAAACTTAACCCTCACATTAACAGGATGGGTGTTTTCGGGCTGGGTTGTGCGGGTGGTGTATCCGGTATGGCTAAGGCCAACGCACTTGCAAAGGCTAACCCTGACGCCATAGTGTTACTGGTAGCGGTGGAGTTGTGCTCTCTCACGTTCTTACGGAACGACTACAGCAAAAGTAATTTTGTAGCATCCAGCCTGTTCTCTGATGGTATTGCGGCAAGTATTGTACTTGGCGACAATCATAAGCCGCAGCAGCAGGTTTCTTTTGTGGCTTCCGGCAGTAAACTATATTATGATACACTTGATGTGATGGGCTGGGAATTTCTAGACACTGGTTTTAAGGTGATCTTCTCGCAAGATATACCTACCATAATCAGGAAGTATGTGCAGGGCGATGTTATAAGTTTCCTGTCAAAAAACGGGCTGGAGTTGAGTGACATCAAAAACTTTATCTTTCACCCCGGTGGTAAAAAAGTATTGCAGGCCTATACCGAAGCTTTTGATATGGACACCGATTTTCTAAAAATTACCCGGGAAACCATGAATAGTTACGGCAATATGTCCAGCGCCACTGTGTTATATGTCCTACAACATTTTCTGGAAAACGGCTATGAAGATGGCTATGGACTTATGGTGGCTATGGGCCCCGGCTTTTCCAGCGAAATGGTTTTATTGAAAATGACCAAAAACTAACCTATGCAGTTTATTATTTTCATGGCCTTTCTTGTTGGCCTCCGGCTTGCAGAACTTGTCGTTGCGAGGCGTAACGAAGTATGGCTGCGTGCAAATGGCGCAATAGAATATGGCCAGAAGCACTACCCGGTGATTGTGGCGCTGCATACCGGCTTTATATTTTCCCTTATTGCTGAATATTACTATCGTGCGCCAGTCGAAATGAATGTGGCACTACTTGCGGTATTTATTACACTCATTCTGGTAAAGATGTACGTTATCAGCACGCTCGGTAAATACTGGAATACCAAAATACTGCATATACCCGGCGTACCATCGGTAAGAAAAGGGATTTACAAATACATTAAGCATCCGAATTATGTAATAGTTATCTGTGAAATTGCCATCATCCCACTAATATTTCAGCTCTATTGTACCGCCATTATCTTCACTCTGCTGAATGCCTTAATGCTGAATGTGCGCATCAGGGAAGAAAATAAAATACTGGAATAGGAAGATTCCAACATTACCCGGGCGCAAGCAAATAACCGTCAGCCATCTCAGTGATTTAGCTGTTCCTTTTTATCTGGCGTTCCTGAACAATCGGGCAGTATTATCTGTGTATAAAAACACTTGCCACTTAAAACCAATTCTCCAATTTTCATAAAAAAAAAGCGGGTGCCATATAGCACCCGCTTTCAATTATTATTTAATAAGCTAAACCTTACTCTACTATTATCTTCTCATTGAAAGTATAGCCTGCATTCTTCACTTTTACGAAGTAAGTACCTGCTGCAACTTTGCTCAGATCAATATTTAGTTTTGGTGTAGCGCTTGTCTGCGTCAATACCACTTTACCAGCAATATCAGTTACAATAACATCTGTCTGTCCTTCTGCATTAGAAAGTTCAACAGCAACAGTACCTGACGTTGGGTTAGGGAATAAACTTACAGTAACATCACCTTCTGTAGCTGCACCAGCTGTATTATTCATACGGCTTGAAGTTACGTTAATGACACGGGTACTTGTAAGCATTGCACACGGACTTGATATCTGGTAGCTGATAGTTGCTGTACCTACAGACACACCAGTAACCAAACGTGATGAAGAACCACTCATTCCTATTACTGAAAGGCTAGCTATGCCTGCATTTGATGTTGTCCAGGTACCACCAGGTGTAGAAGTTGTCAATGTTATTGAAGAACCATTTACAACCGTTGAAGGACCAGTAAGTGTGGCAGGAATACCCAATGGATATACCCTGAATGAACGGGAAACGCTCGCTGTCAGACCACAAGAGTTAGTGTAAGAATAAATGATCGTATCCATACCTACCGAAACCGGACTAACTACACCAGCTGCCGAAATGTTGGCAACTGAAGTATTTGTGCTGCTCCATGTACCACCTGAAGTAGTGTTAGTAAGCGTAGCAGTTGAACCAATACATGTGTAAGGGCTACCTGAAATGATACCCAGCGTTGTAGGACTTGAAATACTGATAGACCTGTTGGTTGTTGTACTACCGCACATATTCGATAATGTATAAGAAATAGTTGCAACACCCGCTGCAACGCCAGTTACAGAACCACCGGAAGTTACAGTTGCGATAGAAGTGTTAGAACTTACCCACGAACCACCGCCAATGCTTGCAGAAAGCGTTGTTGAAGAGCCAGGGCAAACAGTAGGGCTTCCGCTTAAAGTAGGCAACGATGGAACGTTAAGGATAGACATAGTCATCCTTGTCTGGGTTCTGCAACCTTCACTGCTGAAAGGGCCGTTATAATAGATAACACTCGACGAACCACCCAATGCAGTAATCACACCTGTAGTAGCGCCTGTAGTAGAGTTACCGTCCATTGAACCGAAATAACCACCGGCAGGTGAAGCAGTAAGGGTTGTGCTGGTACCCAGACACATTGAAGTAGCGCCGGATATGGTTGGTGTAACAGGGTTAGCAACTACATTGATACGTACTTTAACAGTATCTGATGCGATGCCGTCGGTTACTCTTACATAAGCTGAGTCAGGACCCAGATGAGTAATAGACGGGCTGAATGTTAAACCACTTGGAATTATAGTACCACCGGTAGTTGTTACAGTGTATGCAACTGAAACGCTACCGTAAGCAGGACCCGAAATCACAGAAATGGTTACCGTCTGACCGGCATCAAGATCTTTAAATTTCAATTGCTCATTTAATGGGAACGTTGATACGTTAGCACAAACGTTAGCAGTAACTACATCGCCACCCATAAACACAGGCGCATGGTTTGTAGATGCACAGGTTACTGAACGTGTAGTATAAGCAGCACCACAAGAGTTAGACACAGTGTATGTAATTGTAGCCGTACCAGCTGATACCGCGGTAACAACACCTGAGGCGTTAACGGCAAGAATAGCAGTGTTGCTGCTGCTCCAGGTACCGCCTGATGTTGCATTTGATAATGTTGTTGTACTACCTGTGAAAGGGATTGTAGCAGTACCTGTAATTGAACCAGGAGTTGCTGGAAGCGGATTCACTGTAATGCTGCGGGTTGCAACATCAGTACCACAACTGTTACTTACTGTATAGGAGATCGTAGCCGAACCTGCCGCAACACCATAAACAACACCTGTAGCACTTACAGAAGCTGTAGAAGATGCACTTGTGCTCCAGGTACCACCACTCACACCATCAGTTAAAGTGATGCTTGCGCTTTCACATACTGTTGATGAACCGGTAATAACACCTGCATTTGGTAATGGGTTAACTGTCATTGACTGTGTAGTTGTACCTGTGCCACAAGTACCGGTAACGGCATAAGAAATAGTAACACTTCCCGATGCAATACCAGTAACATCACCAGTAGAAGCATCAACAGATGCACGACCAATAATGCTGCTGCTCCAGCTACCACCAGTTACTGTAGAAGTTAATGTAGTTGAACCACTAACGCATACTGCTGATGCGCCGCTGATTGTACCGGCACTTGTACGTGGATCTACTGTTATTGACGTAGTTGCAACGTCTGTTCCGCAACTGTTAGTATGCGCATAAGAAATTGTAGCAGAACCTGCCGCAACACCATAAACCAGACCAGTAGAAGTTACTGTAGCGTATGAAGTAGCGCTGCTGCTCCACGTACCACCACTTGTACCAGATGAAGTTAAAGAAGTAGTAGCCGACTCACAAACTGATGAAGCACCGCTGATAGTTCCTGCATTTGGCAATGGATTGATGGTCATTGACTGTGTAGCAACATCAGTACCGCAAGAGTTGGTTACAGCATAAGAGATAGTTACTGAACCTGCGCCTACGCCGGTAACATCGCCTGTTGAAGCATCAACAGTAGCACGTGCAGTGTTTGAGCTGCTCCAGGTACCACCGGTTGAACCTGATGATGTTAATGTTGTTGTTGCAGCAACACATAATGTTGTAGCACCACTAACTGAACCTGCATCTGGTAACGGGTTAACTGTAATGCTTTGCGTAGCTACATCTGTACCGCAGCTATTTGTAGCACTATAAGATATAGTAGCTGAACCAGCAGCAACACCATGTACAACACCTGAAGTATTAACAGATGCAGTTGAAGTTGCTGATGAAGACCATGAGCCACCGCTGCCTGATGTAGATAATGTAGTATTAGCGCCGGCGCAAACTGATGATGCACCGCTGATAGTTCCTGCATTTGGTATTGGATTGATGGTCATTGACTGTGTAGCAACACTAGTACCACATGAATTGGTTACTGAGTATGATATAGTTACTGAACCTGCGCCTACACCTGTAACACTACCTGAAGCATCAACTGTAGCACGTGCAGTATTAGAACTGCTCCACGTACCACCGGTAGAACCTGATGATGTTAATGTTGTTGAGCTATAAACGCATAAAGTAGATGCACCTGAAATGGCGCCAGCATTTGGTAATGGGTTAACTGTAATTGACTGGGTAGCAACATCAGTACCGCAAGAGTTGCTTGCAGTATAGCTTATAGTTGCAGAACCAGCAGCTACACCAAATACTACACCTGAAGTGTTAATTGATGCAGTTGAAGTTGCTGATGAAGACCATGAGCCACCGCTGCCTGATGTAGATAATGTAGTATTAGCACCGGCGCAAACTGATGATGCACCGCTGATAGTACCTGCATTTGGTAATGGGTTAACTGTGACTGCCTGAGTAGCAACACTAGTACCACATGAATTGGTTACTGAGTATGATATAGTTACTGAACCTGCGCCTACGCCGGTTACATCGCCTGTTGTGTTAACAGTAGCACGGGCAGTATTAGAACTGCTCCACGTACCACCGGTAGAACCGCTGCTTGTTAAAGTTGTAGTAGCGCCAACGCATACTGTAGCTGTACCTGAAATGGCACCTGCATTTGGGGATGGATTGACCGTCATTGACTGTGTTGCAACATCAGTACCGCAAGAGTTGCTTGCAGTATAGCTTATTGTTGCAGAACCAGCAGCTACACCAAATACAACACCTGAAGTGTTAATTGATGCAGTTGAAGTTGCTGATGAAGACCATGAGCCACCGCTGCCGCTTGTAGTTAATGTAGTAGTTGCACCGGCGCAAACTGATGATGCACCGCTGATAGTACCTGCATTTGGTATTGGGTTAACTGTAACTGCCTGAGTAGCAATATCAGTACCACATGAATTGGTAATTGCATAAGATATAGTAACAGAACCTGCGCCAACACCAGTTACAACGCCTGAAGCGTTAACTGTAGCGCGGGCAGTGTTAGAACTGCTCCAGCTACCACCTGTACCGGTAGTAGAAAGTGTGGTAGTAGCACCTGTACATACAGTTGCTGTACCGCTGATAGTACCAGCATTTGGCAATGGGTTAACTGTCATTGAACTAGTAGTGGAGCCTGAACCGCAAGCGCCAGATACTATGTAAGATATAGTTGCTGAACCTGCAGCAACACCGTATACCACACCGGTTGAAGCATTAACTGATGCAATACTTGTATTAGAACTACTCCAGCTACCACCAGCACCTGATGTACTTAGTGTTGTTGTTGCACTCTCGCAAACTGAAGTTGCTCCGCTGATAGTACCTGCTGATGCAGCGGCGTTAACAGTCATAGCCTGAGTAGCTGAGCCTGCGCCACATGCGCCTGATACTGTATAAGATATAGTAACTGAACCAGCACTCAAACCAGTTACAACACCTGAAGCATCGACTGTAGCACGTGCAGTATTACTACTACTCCAGGTACCACCGGTGCCTGTTGTAGAAAGTGTTGTTGTAGCACCTGCGCACACCGAAGAAGCGCCGGATAGCGTTCCTGCACTGCCTGCAGTATTTACGGTTACTGCCTGGTTTGCATTATCAGAACCGCAACTATTAGTTACTGTATAAGTTATGTTTGCTGAGCCAGCACCTACACCTGATACGACGCCACCAGCACTGGTTACTGATGCCACAGAAGCATTACTTGTTGACCAGGTACCACCGGAGGTACCGCTGGCTGTATAGGTTGCTGTTGAGCCGCCCACACATAATGGCGAGGTTCCGGATACTGTGCCTGCACTCGGGGCAACTAATACCGAGACCGCCTGGCTTGCCATAAAGGTACCGCAACTCCCACTCGTGACCGTATAGCTAATGGTTGCACTGCCAGCCGAGACACCCGTGACAGCACCTGTGGAGGCATTTACTGATGCAACGGATGAATTACTTGTGGTCCATGTACCGCCGGCCGTACCCGTCGACGCGTACGTTGCCGAAGCGCTTACACACAACGGCGTGGTTCCGCTAACCGTACCAGCGGAAGGCGTGGTCTGTACCGTTATATTTCGTCGCGAATTGAAGGAACCGCAACCGTTTGGTGCCGTAGTATAGGTGATATTTACGGTACCTGCGCTTACCGCGGTTATTAACCCGGTACTGTTATTCACAGAGGCTATAGATGCGTTTTGTGTGGTCCAGGTGCGGCCATAGCTTACACCACCATACCTTGGAAGGCCGACAGTTACGCTGTTTGAAGTAGCAGTAACGGTTGCACCCGTGCATAAAATGGTACCTGCAGCCGGGGTCCTGGTGCTGCCCGTATCAGAGAAAGGACGGACATAAACTGCCTTGGTAGCAGAAGTAGTACCGCAGCTTACAGTTGATACAGTATAGCTGATAGTGGTAGTACCACCCAATGGCATGGTAGAACCGCTGTAAATACCGGTAACCCTACCCGGAGTGCCCCCGCCTCCGTTGTCAACAGTGGCTATAGAGGTATTGGCTGAGCTCCATACACCTCCGGTGCTGCCGGAAGAAGCTAAATTACAAGATGCAGTGGCGCAAAAGCTGTCCAGTGTACCGCCGGTCAACGAGAGTGTACCCGGGTTAGGGGGAGCAGCTACTGTTACGCTTACAGTTTGGGAAGAGCTGTTAGTACCATTGCTTACCTGCACAGTAAAGGCATCAGTTCCTGTATAACCCGCTGTAGGCGTATAAGTTAACCCAGAAGGTGTAACTGCACCACCGGTAGAAGAAGCTGTTGTAGAAAAACCACCCAAAGTACCGTGAGTAGGTGCCGAACTAACACTCCATGTTTCGGTAACAGCACCTGCGGCTGCAGCATCCGTAATAGCAAGGTTGGAGTTAATGGAAGTACTTACGGCATTGCAAGCAGTAAGCGATGTACTACCCGTAAACGTTGGTGTAGTACCCATAGTAAAGTTACCGCTAGGGATAGATACGGTGCTGCCTGCACCAGCTACCGTAGACCAGTTAGAAGTAGTTTGTAATGCGCTCCTTAAAGAAGCAGCTGTGTATCCGGCACTCCTTGATAGGGTAAAATAACCGCCAATAGCATTACTTGCATGGAATACGTTGTAAGAAGCAAGGTCAGAAGGGAGATAAGTCTGGAAGTTACCTGTTGTACCTGTTGTCAAAAACGCAGTGTAACCTGATTGGTTGCCCTGAAAACCAAATAACTGGATGGGCACACCCTGGAAAGTAGCTGTAGTGCTGGTTGCAGTCAAATCCTGGCCAGAGCCGGTACCATCGCTGGTACCGCCATAATATATAAAGAACCTGCCGCCTGATGTACTTTGTACAACCGGAGAACCATTGGCACCACAGGCGCATGCTGAAGTAATATTACTCATAGCACCCACGTCGCTGCTTATAGTAGTACCATTGTTAAGTATAGTAATTACAGTACCTGCCGGCAATGTACTGCCAGTATTGTTGGTCCATTTACTGATACCTGCGGTAGCGCGGCCATTGCTGGCAGAATTGGCAGAACTACCATTATTGAACCCCAATGCGCTAATTTTAAATACAGTATTTGCTGCACATGCTTTCAGCAGCACCACCTGTATCTGTCGGTTGCTACTTACCAGGTTGTTATTCCAACCGCATATGGCCACATCGCCATACGTGAGCGCTGTCTGCGCCATTGAGGGCTGCCAAACTGCTAGTAGCAGCAAGCAAGCAAGCATCGTTCGTCTTGTCATTTTCCACAGACTGTGTACTTGTTTTTTCATTTGGTTCATTTTAACTTGTTTTAAGAGAGCTATATTTAATTGCTGAAAACTTTACTCCATTATTCTTCTAACTATTGTAAGCGCAAACGGTGCTAAACGACACATATTTACACAACATACCTGTTCTATATTATACCAGATAAAATATGTAAAATAGTTATAGCGATGAATTTTTTGCGAAGATAAAGTTAAAATGAGTGAATTAGAATTCGTCTCAGTTATTTAATTGTTATTACGTATAAATACGGTTAATGATTTTTCTTTTTTTTGACTGACTAAGAGCCATTTGCAAAATGTGATCTTGCGTAGAAATACGTATTTTGCTTAGTTGATGTTTATCCTCCTATCTCCAAAGCCGACCATTATTACACTATGAGCGGTAGCGTGCTCCGCATCGGCCTTTTTGGTTGATAATCAGATTATACTGTTTATAATAAGTTGCTATCAATTTTATTAATTTATCCAGCGACTAACAGACCCAAATATTTAGAGATGCAAGATTTTGCGTCGCTACGTAAAACGTGAAAAATAATTTTGATGACAGATCATTGGTAGACCGCAAATTTCGGCATGCTGGTTTCAACGTAAAGTGGCAGACGATCGCAAAGCAGGCGCTAAACCAACCAGACTTATGCGGATTTTTGAAGTTCAAATGGCATAACAGCTTTTATCATCCTTTTACACTTCCCGAGAGTACAATGTATCATGTAACCATTACGCTAACGCCTTGGGTATATGGAATAAATCATTTATGCAGCATTTTATGCTAAAAACCCTCCAAGGCACAGTGTATTATGGCCCTAAGGTCCAAAAGGTACTAAAGGCGCGTGAATATATTTACCGGGTACATCATCTTGCCATTAATCTGTAACAGCGGATATTGAGTAGCAGTCGTGCAGCGCATTAACCGGAAAGCAGGGTTTACAATAACATAACACGTCTAAAAGCGTTAAAAAGCAGGGTTAAACAAATTCGTTTAAAATATTTTATCTCAAAATTTGGCCACTTATCCGTGAAAATCCGCTTGAGTACTATCATGTGGATTTATGTTTAATATTTTAAGGAGTTCTATATTTAACAGGGCCGAATAATTACGTATTTATACCTGTTTTTTTTTACGAAATAAATTTATAGGTTTGTATTGTTGATAATAAATTGTAAACTTTTAAAATCTAACAAAAATTATGGAACCATTTTTAGGGGCAGTAATGCCTTTTGCGTTTAAATACGCACCATTAGGTTGGTATTCCTGCGAAGGACAAGCATTATCCATTGCGCAGAATACAGCATTATTCAGCTTGCTGGGTACTATGTATGGTGGTGATGGCCAGACAACTTTTAAGATCCCTGATCTGCGTGGCCGTACAATTATTGGTCAAGGACAAGGACCGGGCCTGGCAAGCTACGATGTAGGCGAAGCGGCGGGTGCAACAACGGCTACAATGACGCTTAATACTATGCCAGCCCACAATCACCTGGTGGTTATTTCAGCTAACCAGATTGAGTCAGAAAGTAATGACCCTGCAAATAACTATTTTGGCGGTGGTGCGGGAACCAATTACACTAATTCAGCTACAGATGTGCAGTTGAATACTGCAGCAGCAACAACATCACAAGTGGGTAACAATATGCCTTTCAGCATTGTAAACCCTTACATGGCTATGTTCTACTGTATTGCTTTTGAAGGTATATTCCCATCGAGGAATTAATTTAAAAAATTAGTAAACCGATTTTAACAACATTATTCAATTTTTAAAAAATATACAAAATGGACGTTTTTATAGGTTCAGTCTTACCAATGGCTTTTAACTTTGCACCACGCGGATGGTCAACCTGCGAAGGCCAATTATTAGCCATATCACAATATACTGCCCTTTACTCTCTGTTGGGAACTACCTACGGTGGTAATGGCACATCAACTTTCGGAGTGCCTGATCTTCGTGGCCGTTCTATCATAGGCCAGGGCGCTATGCCGGGCGGTGCTATTTATGCGGTGGGTCAAGTGGCTGGGACAACCTCTGTAACATTGACTACAAATAATTTACCTAGCCATGGCCATAGTATCGCAATTAAAGCAAACCAGATAGAGTCTGAAAGCAACGACGCTCAGAATAATTTCTTAGGTGGCGGCGGCCCAACTAACTATACTGCTTCAATACCTGATGTTAATATGAATGCCAATGGGGCAAAAGCTGCACTGAATGGTGGCAATATGCCGCTGGGTATCCTCAACCCTTATCTATGTACGTATTATAATATTGCTTTAACCGGTCTTTTCCCATCAAGGAACTAATAAGGTGGGGTGTTAACGTACCGGAAGGTACTTTTTCACAGCAGCATGAAAACGTAAAATATTATTCAAAAAACTAAAAAACATTCAAAAATGACAGAATTTTATATGGGCACGATAGTGCCAATGGCATTTAGTTTCGCACCCAGGGGTTGGATGTCTTGCGAAGGGCAATTAATATCTATTCAGCAAAACCAGGCATTGTTCGCTCTGTTAGGTACTACTTTCGGCGGCAATGGCGTGCAGACCTTTGGTCTGCCTGACCTTCGCGGCCGCAGGGTAATTGGCCAGGGCGTTTCGCCTTCATTAGGCACCTGGACCTGGGGCCAGAAAGGTGGTGTTGAAAATACAACCATCCTCCTTAACCAAATGCCAACCCACCAGCATGCTGTAACAGTAAAAGCTAACCAGATAGCATCTGAAAGCAACGACCCCCAGAATAATTATTTAGGAGGTGGTGCTACTGCAAACTATACCGCAACAGCACCTGATGTACAATTCAACGTTGCTGAAAGCACTGCAGGTATCGCAGGTGGCAGCCAGCCAGTTAATATACAGACTCCTTATTTGGCTATGTATTACAATATTTGTACCCAGGGCCTTTTTCCATCAAGGAACTAAAAAGCATTAAACACAAAGCAATAAGGCTGCCTCAAAATTATTGAGGCAGCTTTTTTTACTCTTGCCCCGCCTTGTAACAAATTGGCATACTTTTTAACCCGGTTAACACTCCAAAAAAGTATTTTTATCAACCCTATTCATGCATATAGCAAACAGGATCCGCTATTGCAACACCAGAATTTACGATATACTTTTACCACAAATTACCAGCAAACAAATGACACAGATAGGCTTATTGATACCACGTTCTTCCATGTACTCCTCCATCAATTTTGATTTCCTTGATGGGCTTAAGTGCAGCCTCGCCAATTGCGGCATAAAAGATGCAGAGATAAAAACTGCCGGTATAGGTGTAGGTGGCAGCGATAAAGACATATATACCGCCTGCGAAAAAATGTTATTTGAGGGAGTTGAGTTCATAGCAGGCTACGTAAACCCCAATACTGCTGAAATGATCCAGCCCTTGTTCGTAAATTCAGGAGCGATATTCATCGCCCTCGATGCCGGTTACCAGATAGCCAGACCTGAATACAAACAGCAGCACATTTTTACCCTGTCGCTTGACGGCACCCTCGGTTGCAAGCTAATGCCGAAAATAGCTGCTGAGCTAGGCGATAAAGACTTTGCATATACCTCATCCTTCTACGATTCAGGCTATAGGTCTGCCTTTGGTTTTTTCCAGGGCGTAAACGATATCGGTTCCAACATCGCTTTTAACCACATAACCAAGCTGCTGAAAGCCGATTTTACGCTGGAGCCGCTCACTGCCTTCCTGAAAGAAAACCCATCTACTGCTGTTATGGCTGCAGCCTGCGGCGATATGACCTTAGATCTGTTTGGTGCCATGGAAGCGGAAGAAGAATATACGAGGCATCACATCTATGCAGCTCCCTTTGTTGCAGAAGAAGTATGGCTGGCAAAGGCTCCTTATCCCGGCACTGATGTAAATACTGTCGTAGCGTGGGCAACCGGCCTTGATAAACCGGAAAATAAAGCGTTTATTGCAGGGATGAGTAGTAAGAAACGTGTCGCAAATGTATTCTCGTTACTCAGCTGGGAAGCGGGTATCCTGGTAGCCAAAGCACTTGAAGCCGATGATACAGCCGACCGGATTGCGTTGTTGGAAAATTTCTCCTTCACTGGTCCGCGTGGGAAAATTACAATTGACAAAGACACACATAACAGCCATGGACCTTTATACGCCGCAACCATTACTGAAAATGAGGCAAATGGAATGTGTATACTAACACCCGGGGCCGAAGTTGATGCAGCCAGCATAACTCAAGAACGCAAGGAACTCGACCATGAAATAGCCCATTTAGTAGGAAGCGTTACTTCCTGGTTTAATGTGTACGGATGTTTGGATTAAATTTCAACTAATCGCCGCTAACATAGCCAGGGGATATAAAAAACAGTACAACATGAAAATAGCAGTACTCTGCAATAGCCGCCTGGCACAAACTGCCATACAGGATCTATTGAACGAAAAGAAGATAGCAGCACTTGGTATTGCTAATACTAAGGTGGATATAATACCGGTATATGAGCATTTTGCTATGATGTATAATGTGCCATTAACCATATTTACACGGAAAAAATTTGGCGCCCAGCTTAAAGGATGGCTGGAAGAAGTACAGCCCGATGTTGTGCTGGTAATGACTTTCCCTTTCCGCATACCGGCTGCTCTTTTAGCTATACCCAAGTACGGCTTCATTAATTTCCACTATGGCCTGCTGCCCGAAATGCGCGGTGCTGACCCTATTTTTGAAAGTATAAAGCAGAAAAAAACTATTGCCGGCACAACTGTGCACCAGATGGATGCCGGTTTCGATACCGGTAATATTATTTTGCGGGAAGAGCTCAACTTTCCGACCCACTTTACCTATGGTATGCTGAGCGCACAACTTGCACAGCAGGGCGCAGACATGTGCAAAAAGGTATTGAAAATGCTGGCCGATGGTAATGTACCATCGACCGGGCAAGATGAGAGCAAGGCCGTGTACTACCCTGCCCTCAAAACCGAACAGGTTTACCTGGACTGGCAAAACACCACAGCCATCGATCTTATTGCGCTCATTAATGCTTGTAACCCGATGTCAAAAAGCGGTGCACCTACCATTGTTAATGGCTGGACATTAGGCGTTTGCGATGCATCCATCATCAATCTTTCTGGCGATACTTCAGCATACAGACCAGGCAGCATTCTTACCGTCGACCCGCAAAATGGCTTCCTGGTAATGACCAAAGATGGTTTTGCTCTTAAGCTGGAAGTTATCTATACCGAAGAAGGCTATTTCCCGGGCTATAAAATGGCCAATTTCGGCCTGGGCCCAGGCATGAAACTTACGGGTTTGGTATAGGCTTATAGCAGTTAACAATACTGTTAATAAAATACGGGAATCAGGCGGCGGCAATTACGTAAATTTGCCGTTATGCATAAATATTTAGAGGGACTGAATGCGAACCAGCTGGAAGCAGTGCAGCATATTGATGGCCCCATAATGATAGTTGCAGGTGCAGGCAGCGGTAAAACTAAAGTATTGACCACCCGTATTGCGCACCTGATGAAGAATGGCGTTGACGCTTTTAATATACTTGCACTTACATTTACCAATAAGGCCGCCGCTGAAATGAAGGAGCGTGTGGAAAAAGCATTAGGCAACAGCGAAGCGCGCAATTTATACATTGGTACGTTCCACTCCATATTTGCCCGCCTGCTGCGCGCAGATGCTACAAAGCTGGGATACCCGGCTAATTTCACCATTTACGATACTGATGATGCCAAAGGTGTTATTAAAGATATTGTAAAGGAAATGAACCTTGACGATAAGCATTACAAGCCTGCCTACATCTACAATCGTATCAGTGCAGCAAAAAATGCGCTTATCGGCCCGGTAGAATATCGCAACGACCCGCACATTCAGCAGGAAGATACACGCGGCAATGCACCCCGCCCACTGATGGCAGATATCTATGCTACATATGCTAACCGCTGCATGAAAAACGGCGCCATGGATTTTGATGATCTGTTGTACAATATGTACATACTGCTCACCAAGTTTCCTGATGTTTTGGCAAAGTACCAACACAGATTCCATTATATATTGATTGATGAGTACCAGGATACCAATACTGCCCAGTATGCTATTATAAAAATGCTGGGTGCCCGCCGCGAAAATATTTGCGTGGTAGGCGATGATGCACAGAGTATCTATTCATTCCGCGGTGCTACAGTGCAGAATATATTACAGTTTCAGGATGATTATGACGATGTAAAAGTGGTAAAGCTGGAACAGAACTACCGCAGTACTACCAACATACTGAATGTAGCCAACAACGTTATCGGCAATAACCAGAACCAGATACCTAAAGAACTCTGGACCAACAATAAGGAAGGCGATAAAATAGTGCTCGCCCGCACCATGACCGATAATGACGAAGGCCGCTTTGTCGCCGATGCTATTAAGGAACAGCAGATGCGTAACCACTATGCCAATAAAGATTTTGCTATTCTGTACCGCACCAATGCGCAAAGCCGTTCTTTCGAGGAAAGCCTGAGGCGCATGAACATACCCTACAAATTATATGGTGGCGTATCGTTCTACACCCGTAAGGAAGTAAAAGATTACCTGGCCTACCTGCGCCTGATTGTCAACACCCGCGATGAAGAGAATCTGAAACGTATTATTAACGTTCCGGCTCGTGGTATTGGTAAAACCAGCCTGGACAGAATTATTGTTACCGCACACGAACAGGATAAAACCCTTTGGGAACTTATGGAACATGGCAGCGGCCATGCCAAAATAGACCAGTTCGTGATGATGATAAAGAGTTTCCAGACCATGCTGCAAACCAAGAATGCCTATGATGTGGCGTTTGCGGTAGGTAAGCATACCGGTTTCGTGCAGGAACTATATAACGATAAAACGGTTGAAGGCCTTGCGCGTTATGAGAACGTACAGGAGTTGCTCAACTCCATTAAAGAATTTACCGAAACCCCTGACGAAGAAGGTGAATTGCTGGATAAAAGCCTGGGTAGCTATCTGCAGCAGGTATCGTTGCAAACCGATACGGAGAACCAGAATGGCGATGATATTGACGTTGTAAAGTTGATGACCATCCACTCGGCCAAAGGACTGGAATTCCCATGCGTATTTTCGGTAGGGCTGGAAGAAACATTATTCCCCAGCCAGATGAGCCTCTACGACAGGGCCGGACTGGAAGAAGAACGCCGCCTGTTTTATGTAGCTATAACCCGCGCCAAAGAGCGCCTGTGGGTTACCTATGCCAATAGCCGCTACCGTTTCGGCAGTCTTGTACAGAATGAAGAAAGCCGGTTTATACAGGAAATACCGGTTTCCTACATTGACCGCACGTTTACAGGTATCAGCAACCGCCCGGGCTCCAATACCCCCACAAGGGGTGGAACGAGCTTCCAGAATGAAAACTTTGATAAAGTGCCTTCCTTAAAGAAACTGGCCGACAAGCTGGCTGCTACGCAACAGGCTAAACAACAAACACCAGCCTACACGCCACCCGCGAATTTTGAAGGCGATGCACCCGAAAAAATGGAAGTCGGCATGAAAGTGCAGCACCCGAAATTCGGTTTCGGCACCATTCAGTCGCTGGAAGGCGGCGCTAACAACCGCATTGCAGGCATCGACTTCGGTGCAGGCCATGGCGTTAAAAAGATCATGCTGAACTATGCTAAGATTAAGATTGTGGGGTAGCATCATTAATATGTAGAAGTAGAATACCGGGCTTACTTTCGTGCATTGCATAGGGTAAGCCTTAATTTTTACAATCATAATAAAATAACAAGCTTATAAAGCCATATGCAAGCCACTGACCTTAATGGGTCATTGCGCGAGGCCCTTCGCCGAAGCAACCTCACAACAACATGAGTCAAGGTTATATTTTACACTTTACTCGTGAGATTGCTTCACTACGTTCGCAAAGACCCTGTTTTTATTCTGTCATTGGCAGCCAAGAGCTACTGTTTACCCCCAAACAAAAATCCCCGCTACAACCGTAGCGGGAATTTTTACTATAAACTCTTACTAAGTATTAAGCTAATTTTTTCAGTTCTTCTACGCGGGCTTCAGCGTCGCTTTCTACTTTAAGTGAATTGCTCTTGTCCATATCAACAAGTACCGGAGCAGCCACGAAGATAGAAGAGTAAGTACCTGTGAATACACCTATCAACATCGCGAATGCGAAACCACGGGTTGCTTCACCACCTACGAAGAATAAGATAACGAGGGTAATGAATACAGTCAATGATGTCATGATAGTACGGCTCAATGTATCGTTGATCGCACGGTTAATAACACTTACCTTGTCTTCATTTGGCGACTTACGGAAATACTCACGGATACGGTCAAATACAATAACAGTATCGTTCATAGAGAAACCTACCACTGTCAATATCGCCGCGATAAAGTGCTGATCAATTTCCAATGCAAAAGGTACTTTACCCTTGAAGAAAGAGAACACAGCCAATGTTACGCAGATATCGTGCAACAAAGAAAGTACGGTACCTAATGAATACTGCCATTTACGGAAACGGATCAGGATGTAAATGAAGATAGCCAGCAATGAAATGATAGTTGCTTTAACCGCACCACGTTTCAGATCGTCAGAGATAGTAGGTAATACTGTAGTTGACTGCTGTAAGTAGTTACGTTTGAAAGTTTCAAAAGTTGTAGATGATGGTATCAGGTTTTCTTTAGTTAAACCTTCAAACAATTTCTCTTCCACCTTCTTATCCATATCCTGACCTGGGTTAGTGATGAGGTATGAAGTAGTGATGTCTAATTGTTTGTCGCTACCGATTGTTTTTACGTTAGGGAAATCACCGAAGTAGTTTTTCAGTTTAACCCTTACATCCTGTGTTGACTGTGCTTTGTCAAACTTAACCTTGTAGCTACGACCACCGCTGAACTCAACACCTTTGTCGAAACCAACAAAGTAAGTGCTGATACCCATGATACCTACCGCTATAGAGATGAAGTAAGTGTACTTTCTTGCTTCAACAAACTTAAAGTGTGCTTTCTTAAAGATTGATTTAGATAAGCCAGTGAAGTAGTTGAAGTGACGCTCACGCTTAGTGTACATGTCGGTAATTAAGCGAGATACCAGGATACCGCAGAACAATGATAACAGGATACCGATGATCTGTGTAGTTGCGAAACCACGTACAGGACCTAAACCGAATACGAAAAGGATGATAGCAGTAATAAGTGTAGTGATGTGACCATCGAATACCGGTGCATAAGAACGTTTGTAACCTTCGTTCACAGCATCCTGATAGCTACGGCCCGCTGTCAGTTCTTCTTTAATACGCTCGAATATAATTACGTTCGTATCCACCGCCATACCAACTGTAAGTACCAGACCGGCGATACCCGCCATGGTAAGTGTTGCATGTAATAAAGAGATAGATAAGATACCTACAGTAAACAATAGGTTGAGGATAAGAGAAATATCGGCAACGATACCACCTGTGTTATAGTAAACCAGCATCAGTACGAAGATCACGATAAAAGAAAGTATCAGTGAGTTCATACCCCTGTCAATATTTTCGCCACCCAATGTAGGACCTACTACCTGCTCAGCAACAATGTGTGCCGGAGCCGGTAATTTACCTGCTTTAAGAATGTTGGCAAGATCTTCTGCTTTTTCAGGAGTGAAGCTACCAGAAATTTCAGTGCTTCCTGAAGCGATCTCACCTTGTACGCGAGGGCAAGAGTAAACTTTATCATCAAGTACAACAGCAATGAAACGGCCAACGTTACGGCTGGTCATATCTTTCCATAAGTGAGAACCGGTAATGGTCATTTCCATGTATACACTTGGCTCACCTGTAAGCTGATTGAAATCTTTACGTGCGTTGGAAACGTTGTCACCTTCTAATTTAGCAACACCGCCTGCTGGTACTTTAATAGCATAAACTGCAAGTACCGGATCTTTCTTATCATCAGCGCCATATACTAAACGTGTATTAGGAGGTAATTTGCTCTTAACAACATCTAGAGCAAGGTATTTGTTGAATTTAGCGCTGTCTTTCTTTAAGATACGGCCAACCATTGCACCTGGCAAAAGCTGGTTCTGCTGGTCAATTGAAGGCACCATTATTGCAAACAATGGGTTCTTACCTTTAAACTCTTCTTCCTTAACTTTATTAGAATCTACTTTACCGTCTTTACCAACTGTAGGTTTAGCAGTTGATTTTTTAGCCAACAGATTATCTAAGCTAGCAGTGTCTGGTTGAGTTGACTTGCCAGTTGAATCAAGTGCAGCAGTTGCTTTTGAAGTATCAGCAGCAGTATCAGAAACACCAGCAAGATGTAAAGCCAATGCATCGTTAGCTGATTGTATAGCAGGGAAAATTTCTTCGTTAGTCCATGTTTCAAAGAACTGCAATTTCGCAGTTGCCTGTAAGTAGCTGCGTACACGCTCCGGGTTATGAACACCTGCAAGTTCTACAGTAATAATACCTTTCTTTTCATCAAGGTTTACGTTAGGACTGGTAACACCGAATTTATCAATACGGGTCTGGAGTACATTGTAAGTACGTTTGATCGCGTCTTTTGATTCATTGCCCAATACCTTTAATACTTCCTGATTAGTTGAAGTACGAGTAATTTCTTTTTCTGATGGCTTTGTAAACAAAGATGCCAGGCTACCGTTAGGGTTTGCTGCCTGATAAGCTTCACCGAAAAGGGTAATGAAGCTCGCGTCACTATTACCTTTCTTGGTGTTGGCTTCACTGATAGCCTTGTTCAAAACCGGATCTTTTGGGTTGTTTGACATGGATTTAACCAGCTCATCCAGACTTACTTCAAGGGTAACGTTCATACCACCCTGCAAGTCAAGGCCAAGTTTCAGCTCTTCTTCCTTTGCTGCCTCAAGGGTATATTTCTTTATACCAATGTTGAAGATTGTTTCAGTCTGCATACTATCAGTGATAGCCTGCAGGCGGGCCTCAAACAGTTTCCTGGTAGAGTCTTCTGATATTGCGCCGGGATTAGATGCTTTCACATCCCTCTCAGCCATAGCCTTCATTTTGTTTTCCTGGTTTCTAACCACAAAGGTTATAGACAGTTGGTATAGAGCAAAAACGATAAGTGCAGCGGTAAAAAATTTTACCAAACCTTTTAATTGCATAGGTTTTAATTAAATTAATATTACGTAATATGTTTCAAATAGGTTGGCAAAGATAGGATTTAATATAAAATAATAAAGCCTTAGCTTAAGAATAGATATATTTTTCCCGGAAATAGTCTGGAATTTTGCCTCCACATCTGCTAAATAGCTGTTTATGAGCCTTCATTTTATCATATTACATAAAAATAATTGAGAAAATACGCTTTTAACTGCTATTTTTTGAGCCAAGATAGTGCTTTTGGAAACTTTTAGTGCACCTTTTTCGTAAATAATGCATATTTTTTATTGGGAGTGTAGCGCTATTTCCTAAAACCGCTCTGCCATACCCAGCCCAAACAGGGCAAAATCGTAAATAGCGGGGTCGTCATTGTTCAGTTCTTTCAGCAGCCCGGTCAGGTATACTGCATTCTTCCAGTCGGCCTTATTTACCGGTAGTAATCCGAAATGGTTGGCAACGCTCGCCACATGCACATCTAGCGGGCAAATGAGCTGCGATGGCTTTATTTTCTTCCATAAACCAAAATCGACCCCGGCATTATCATTACGCACCATCCAGCGCAGGTACATATTAATACGCTTGCATGCCGAATTGCGTTGTGGCGTGGCTACATGCTTCCGTGTACGGTCAGGGTGCTCCAGGCCAAAGAAGGTATTATGGAAGGTAACCAACGCCTTTTCTACATTGGGTTCTGTATACGTTTTACCCGGCACGAAAGCATCTTCAAGTGAGCTATGCGTTTTGTAATGTGTGTTCAGGAAGTAAATAAAATAGAGCAGGTCGGTAGTATTAAAGGTACGATGCGCAAAATGGAGAAAACGTTTCAGGTCGGTTTCTGCATGATTTACAATAAAATCGTGGGGTGCATTATCCATCCAGCCCATTATTTTGTTGCTGCTGTTTATAATAGAGGTACGATTACCCCAGGCGAGTATTGCAGCAAAGAAGCCTGATATTTCTATATCCTGCTTTTTAGAAAAGGAATGTGGGATGCATACCGGATCCTTTTCAATAAACCCGGGCCGGTTGTATAACAGTACTTTTTCATCAAGAAAGCCTTTCAATTCATGGATAGTGGCCATGGTGCAAAGGTAGGCTATAGTATATAGTAGTTAGTATGTAGTGGATAGTATGTATTATATAGTATATACTGGATAGTATGAATCAATTAGTATGTAGAATCTAGTGGAAAGGAATTTGCCCCTTCGGGGCTACCACTTTGTAGCAAAGACACTTTTTTAGGATTATGCCTGCCTGACCGGTCGGCAGGCTACGTCAGGAGCTGCCCGATAGCGGCAAAATAAAGCCTTCACAGGGGCAATAACTGCTATGTACTAATTAGTACATACTAACCGCTAACTACAATGTACTATAAATGATTACTTTTGCGCCGTATTACGGTACTATGAGTGATAATTTAAAAAGACCAATAAGGGTTTTGGTAGCTAAAGTGGGGCTCGACGGGCACGACAGGGGCGCCAAAGTTGTAGCAACCGCCCTCCGCGATGCAGGTATGGAAGTTATTTATACCGGCCTCAGGCAAACCCCTGAAATGGTGGTAAACGCAGCTTTGCAGGAAGATGTTGATGCGATAGGCATAAGCATACTCAGTGGAGCCCACATGACAGTCTTCCCACGGGTAGCAGCACTTATGCAGGAAAAAGGCCTCACGAATGTTTTACTTACCGGTGGCGGAATTATTCCGGAAGAAGATATGCAGGACCTTAACAGCCGGGGCGTTGGCAAACTATTCGCACCCAGCGCTAATACGTCGGAAATTGCCGGCTATATTAAAGAGTGGGTGGAAGCACACAACAGATAATTATTTAAAATGCAGCGCTGAGCCGCAATTACAGATAAACAGATAAAAAACTAACAACAGATCATGTACAACACTTTACAAACGCAGCTTGAAAACGGTATTTTCACCATTATCATAAACAGGCCTGATAAAATGAACGCTCTTAACAAAGACGTTATTGTAGAATTAGGCCAGGCTATTGAAGAAGTATATACTAACAGCGAAATTAAAACCGCAGTTATTACCGGCATGGGCGAAAAAGCTTTCGTTGCCGGAGCTGATATTTCTGAGTTTTCGTCTTTAGATAAAGTTGGTGGTTCTGGCCTGGCTCAAAAAGGTGCTGACCTTGTTTTTAATAAAATAGAAAACAGCCCAAAACCAATAATTGCTGCAATTAATGGTTTTGCCTTAGGCGGCGGTTGCGAACTGGCTATGGCTTGCCATTTCCGTGTTGCGAGCGAAAACGCAAAATTCGGCCAACCAGAAGTTAACCTGGGCCTTATACCTGGTTACGGTGGCACACAACGCCTAACCCAGCTTATTGGTAAGGGTAAAGCAATGGAGCTGATGATGACCGGCGATATGATTGGTGCAGAAGAAGCTAAGAGCTTAGGACTGGTTAACCACGTTTTTGTTTTGGCTGAACTGTTGCCGAAAGCAAAAGAGATATTACAAAAAATACAAACAAAAGCACCTGTAGCTGTTAGCCATATTATTGCATTAGTAAATGGCGCAACTAAATGTGTACCAACCGGATTTGACGATGAAGTTGAGCGTTTTGG
Source organism: Chitinophagaceae bacterium (assembly GCA_947447265.1). Lineage (GTDB taxonomy): Bacteria > Bacteroidota > Bacteroidia > Chitinophagales > Chitinophagaceae > Flavipsychrobacter. The sequence goes on along the minus strand of CANFKC010000018.1, from coordinate 59,331 downwards.
CGCTTGTTTTGAGTCAGAAGATATGAAGGAAGGCACTACTGCATTCCTCGAAAAAAGAAAACCTGCGTTTAAAGGAAAATAATTTATATCTTCAACCTCCAAAAAATATACATAATGCGGGCGAAGTCAATCCGTAATCTGGTTATACTTATTATGGTTGTATTTACAACCACTTCATCTTTTGCACAAGATGCATCCCGTATCTACGTGGAACCAACCGGCTGGTCATTAGGCACCACCTTTGGTTTAACCGATTTATGGGGCGATGTTGGAACAAAAAGTATACTGGATCACTACACGAACAGCAAATACTTTGACAGGATGGCCATAATGGGAGGCATGTTTGGCAGATACACCATCCATCCGGCCCTTGCAGTAAGAATGGGCCTGTCAGCAGGTACGCTTTATGCTACCGACGAGTGGAACTATGATAAAGCTATCATTTCAACCTCTCAGGGCGATGATGCTTACCAGCGTTACGCACGTGGGCAAAAAATAAGGTCTGACATTTTTGAAGGTACAGCTATGCTGGAACTTACTCCTTTCCGCCTTAACCCGGAAAAAGCACGTGCTCATAAAAAAGGTCAGTTGTTTCTTGGTGCAGGCCTTGGTTACTTCCACTTCACACCTTACAATGTTGTAGGTTCCGGTACAAAGTACAGGGAAGTGTATGATTTGCATATTGAAGGTGATGGTTTCGGCGCAGGTTTCCCTGATGCTTACAAACTATGGCAGTTCTGCGTACCAATGGTTATTGGCTACAAATGGGACATTGGTATGCATTGCAACATTGGCATTGACCTTACCTACCGCAAAACTTTCTTTGACTACCTGGATAACGTAAGCGGCAAGTACATTGACCCGGCCGAATACGCAAAGCATATGTCAGCTAAAGATGCTGCTATTGCTGCTGCTGTTCAGGATAAAGCTTACCTCTACAAATTGCAACAGCCTAACGTTGCAGGCAATGTTCGTGGTAATTCCGGCAACAGCGATGCCTATACTTCTATCAACTTTACATTCTACTACAAAGTATTCAGCCGCACCAAAGAGTGGTGGAAATACCACAGGCTGTAGTCTTGTATAAAATATTTAAAACGGGCTGTTATCTAAAAGATACAGCCCGTTTTTATTTTGAAGCTTATTGAAGCGATCACTATCTACCAATGAGACACCCAGCCCTGTAGGGCGCGACATTTTTCGTAGTCTACCCTAAGGAGCAATGGCTTTGAAAAGTAAACTGCAGACTGCTAACTGCAGACTATAAATTGCCAACTACATCCTCGGCCTCCAGGGCAGTTCTGCGGCATTGTTTATATGGCTTATGTACCTGCAAAGCACGAACAGATAGTCAGAAAGACGATTCAGGTACATAATAACCAGAGGCGGAATAAATTCACCTGTTTCTTGCATACCAACGCAAATACGTTCGGCACGGCGGCAAACGCAGCGTGCAACATGGCAGGTTGAAGATGCCAGATTACCACCCGGCAGAATGAAGGAGCGCATTTCAGGTAGCACTTCATTCATTTCATCAATTCTTTGTTCCAGCCATTCCGCATCTGCTTCATGCAGGTCAGGCAATTTCATTTTAACCTCTTTATCAGGGTTAGTTGCCAGTACCGATCCGATGGTGAATAACCTATCCTGTATCTCATGCAATTGCGCACTAATGGCCTCGTTTCCTGCCATGTCGCTTACCATACCCAGGTACGAATTCAATTCATCAACCGTGCCGTAGCTTTCAATGCGAATATGATTTTTAGGCACTCTTACTCCGCCTATCAGGCTCGTTCCGCCTTTATCGCCAGTTTTAGTATATATCTTAAACATCTTTCTTTAAATAACAATTTTTAGATAACAAATAACAAAGAAGCACTAGCCAACCTACTCATACAAAAAGTATCCAATCTGCAGTCTGAACAAGTTTTCATCGCGCTCGGTACATTTAACTAAACCGTTTTTTCTATAATTAACACAACCAAAAATTCCAACCCTCTAAAAACACCATTCACCATTCACCATTCACCATTCACCATTCTCAAGTCACCATTACTACTTGCTTCTATCCGATTCTACCACACCATCGCGAACGCGTATAACCCGCTGCGTAAAATTGGCAATATCTTCTTCATGCGTGACTAATACAACGGTATTACCCTGCTTATGTATGTTGCCAAAAAGCTCCATAATTTCTTCTGATGTTCGGGTATCCAGGTTACCTGTAGGTTCATCTGCCAGTAGCAGCGATGGATTATTGATTAATGCCCTGGCTATGGCTACACGCTGGCTCTGGCCGCCACTCAGCTCATTAGGTTTGTGGTGCGCACGCTCACTCAGGCCAACTTTCTCCAGCATGGCGCGGGCGCGTTCCTCACGTTCGCTTCTTTTCAATCCTGCATAAATAAGTGGCAATGCTACGTTCTCCCACGCTGTAAGGCGCGGCAATAAATTGAACTGCTGAAATACAAATCCTATCTCCACATTCCTCACATCGGCCAATTCGTCATCTTCCATATTGCTCACGTTCTGCCCATTAAGTATATACGAACCGCCGGTTGGCGAATCAAGGCAACCCAAAATATTCATCAGGGTCGATTTGCCGGAACCCGAAGGACCCATTAGCGCCACATATTCATTTTCATTTATCAGCAGGTTTATTCCCTTTAAAACAGGTAACGCCTGATTACCCAGAAAATAACTCTTGGTTATGTCATTGAGCCTTATTACTTCTTTCATTCTTGTTGTTTACAATGCCTAGCCTGAATGCTGTTAATAAATGAAAATTGTACGTAACCATGTATCAGAAACATTAAAAATGAAATATACCGGTTGCCTACTTAATTTTGTAAACGTTCACCAATTGTTCCGCACGTTTTATGCGGGCAGTTAAAACGTCTTCACAATCTCCAAAAATACGTATAATTTCACCTCCCGTATGCTGTGTTTTCCAAATTGTAAGATAAACCTGGGTTTGTATGTAACCGCAAAACGAAGCGATGGCTATCACGATCTAGAAACCGTCTTCTTCCCGCTTATGGTTCAAGATGTGCTGGAGGTGATACCTGCCGCAAAAACTGCTATGCGGGTAACAGGCCTGCCCGTTGCCGGCGATGCTACAGATAACCTGGTATGGAAAGCATACACTATGCTGCAACAGCAGTTCCCTGCAAAAATACCGCAACTGGAAATTTTGCTGCACAAGGTAATACCTATGGGTGCCGGCCTCGGCGGTGGCTCTGCCGATGGGGCTTTTATGCTGCAATTACTAAACGACTATTGCACCCTTGAGCTCGATAAACCTGCTCTTGCCGCTATGGCGCTTACTTTGGGCAGTGACTGTCCCTTCTTTGTTTACAATACACCCCAATTTGCAACCGGCAGGGGCGAAAAAATGACCCCGGTAAATATCGACCTTTCTGCATACAGTATCCAGCTTATCTGTCCTGAGGTACATGTGTCAACCCGCGATGCGTTCAGTAACATTAACCCACGACCAGCGCCATTTAACCTGGCCGGACTGGGCACATTGCCCGTACCAGAATGGCGCGACAGTGTCGCCAACGATTTTGAAGCTACTGTATTTGCAAAGCATCCCGAACTCGCGGCTATAAAAGCGCAATTATATGCACAAGGCGCCATATATGCTGCCATGAGCGGTACCGGCTCCGCTATTTTCGGTATATTCAAAAAGGGTGGTCGTGCTGTTGTTCAATCTGATATTCCATTCAGAGAAGTTTACCTGTTACAATAAGTTTATTAACAGCTGGCAATATTGTTTTGTTGTTAGTTTTTACGTTCATACCAATAATTTGAACAATAAATGTATTTTTGGAGCACCTTATAAACTCCTTAATTTAAAAATCTGTTCACCAGGCTAAACCATGTAGCCATCACCACATTAGTAAATAGGATAAAAAGTTGATTATAACCTGAGGATGAAGCAAAAGATTTTATTATTTACTCTTGTGCACCCTGATTTTTTGCCACCGGTTTATGCCAGTGCGCAAACGCTCCGTGATCTGGGGTATGACATCCACATACTTACATTTGATTCTTATGTGCCTGCAGAAAGTGACCTGGGACCGAATATAATTGTGGAATCTGTTGGCAAACACCATGACATTCCCTTTTTACAAAGGTGGAGGCTGAGGCGTAAGTATGCAATACGGGCGAGTGAACTCGTGACCAGCGAAACACATGCTATTATTTCTTTTTGCCCCTTCTCTTTTCTAACAGCACTAAAGTTTAAATCGGCGACTTCCGTTATCTATTTCGCACTTGAAATTGCAGATTTTGAATGGAAATATGTGATGCATTCACCGCTTAATAATTTCAATAACCTCATTGCATTAAATAGCCTTCCTAAAGCTGATCTTGTCGCAACACCTTCGGTGCAGCGCTCGGCATGGCTGGCAGGCCGCGTGCATATGGATGTGTTGCCTGATACGATATACAATACAAGCTATTTCTCTGAAAAAGACCTGGAAAAATCAACGCAGGGGATATTCAGGAAATTGGTGCCTGCACACTTCCTGAATAAAAAAATATTGCTCTATACGGGTGCGGTGAACGAACGCCTATGTGTTTCAGAATTGGTACAGGCATATTTGAAGGTGGGTGATACCGGCTGCGCTATGATAGTTACCGGCATGAAAGACAACCCATATTGTAATGAAATAAAGAGAATTGTGGCCGCCAGCCCTATGCGTGAAAATGTGCAGCTGCTGCCCTATGTGAGCCGGGAAGAAATGTTGGCACTACAGGCAAATTCGCATATTGGAGCCTGCCTTGTAAGGGAGTATAGAGACAATATTGCTTCAAAAATGATTGCACCAAACAAGGTTGGGGAATACCTTAACAAAGGTCTGTTCATTCTGGGGGTAAAGTGCGTATACATGAATATGTTTGAAAACGTTGGTGTAGCCGCTTTGGCCGATAGCCCATCGGTTGCTGATATTAGCATTACATTAAGAGATGCCATTAAGCAGGTGGAAGCCAATAACAATAAAGAAATGATAATTAGCTTTGTTAAAGACTACTATTGCATGCAAAAACAGGCAGAACCAATAATCAGTTTTTTACAAAACTCCAGTAACCATTAATTGAATAACGAAATTACAGTATCAGCTAAATTATGTGTGGAATAGCCTGTTATATTGGCAATAGTGCAGAAGAGGGCCTCAGGTTCGCAACCGGAGCCCAACCTATGCTCAGGCATCGGGGCCCAGATGATACCGGTATATTTAACGACAGCAATGTAACGTTGCTTCACATGCGCCTTTCTATTCTCGAGCTTTCTGAATTGGGCCATCAGCCCATGGCATCTTCATGCGGCAGGTACCAGATCATATTTAATGGGGAAATTTATAACCATCTTGAACTAAGAAAAAAATATTTATCCGGCTATAATTTTAAGGGACATTCTGATACTGAAACTATTATAGAACTCTTCCGCCTGAAGCAGGAAAAAATGCTTGCGGAAATGGTGGGCATGTGGGCTATTATAATCTGGGATAAGAGTACCGGGAAAATATTTATTAGCCGCGACCGCTACGGACAGAAGCCAGTTTATACCCATAACCTTAAAAATGGGGCATGGCTCCTATCCAGCGAAATAAAACCAATACTAGCCTATCATCCCAACCCGCACTATAATGCCACCGCGCTTACCGAATTTATTGCGCTGGGTAATTATGGGCATCTGGGTAATCATACCTTCTTCCGGGATATTGAACAGTTCCCTCAAGGATGTTATGCATGGCTGGGACCAAACGAAAACTCCATTAATGCAAAGCCTTATTGGGTGCTGCCTGACATCCGTAACAGCGATAAAGTGCCATTTGATAGTGTAGCCAAACGCACACTGCATGATCTTATCGTGGAAGGGGTGCTTTCACAAACACTGGCGGATGTGCCAATAGGCATTACCTTATCGGGTGGTATTGATTCGTCAATTGTAACGGGCATACTTTCTACTTACTACGATAAAGACATACATATATTTACGGCCCAGTCGCCCAATAGCAGCTTTGACGAAACAAAATATGTAGAAGCTGTAATAAAAAAATGGAATAACCCCCGGTTTATTGTTCATAACAAAAACCTCAATGCGCTTTCGGTTAAAGATGATCTGGTCAAATACCTCAGGATACAGGAAGAGCCATTTGGAGACCCATCAATAATAGCACATGGCTTTTTAATGCAGATGGCTGCTGATGCGGGTATTAAAGTTATTCTTAACGGACAAGGTGCAGACGAAATATTTTTCGGTTATAACAATATGGCACAGGCATTGTTGCCCGGCCAGTTTAAATCATTGCAGTTCGCGCGGTTTTACAATAACCTGAAAGCAATGAAGTTGGGTAAAGGGTTCATGATGCGCGCACTGTTGCAATCGACCCTGCCTGACCTGGAGAACCGGATGCGTATAAATTCAAGGTTGAAGCGCAGGGCACACATACTACCTGAGTTGCTGAATGACGTAGACGAGAGCATGATAAAAATGTATAGCTATGAAAACCTATACAATGTTTGGTCAGAATCAGTTTACGGTGTGCATTTACCGCACCTGGTGCAATATGACGACAGAAATGGCATGGCATATAGCGTAGAAGGCAGGATGCCCTTCCTTGACCATAGAATAGCTGAATTTGTTGCTACTATTAAACCGGGCGAATTTTTAAAGAACGGATTAAGGAAGTATATTTTGAGGGAAGCCTGCAAGCAGTATATGCCTGAAGAAGTATACCGTAGGACCGATAAGATTGGGTTCTTTACCCCGTTGGCAGATTCGTTGATGCGGGATAAAGAATGGGTGATGAGTAATTTTAACGACGTCCGATTTATTAAACCGGAATTTCATAACAACCTGGTAACTCAGCTCAACAGCAACAAACTGGATACACCAACTGCTCTGCATATCTGGAGGCAACTTTCCGTTGCATTATGGATGAAGGAATTTAATGTTAAATAATATTGCAGGGCTGGCTTTGATAGGCATTATACCAGTTGCGGCTCGCATGTTCCGTTATTAGCATAATGTAATATTTTCAGGGGTATAATGATAGTGTAACCTAGCGCCGATTAATTGCATTATATTTGTGCGTATTAAAGTGGGTACCCTGGCGGGTGCCGGATGGGCCAGTAAAAATCAGGGATGATACTACACATAATTTTCATTGCAATATATATATTCCTTGATAATATTCTGGGCCTTGAACCGGAATTTATTAATGCTGCAATAATTGTCCACTGTACAATTGCACTGCTTGGCGTATTAAACCGGAATAGACGTATTTTTCAGCCCCTTACGGTATTTTATTTCAGCGGAATTATTGCTTCATCTGGTAATATTGTGGTTATTGGCCAATCAGGGATTGAAAAGAGTTCAATGAACGCATACATGATAGCGAGCTACCTGCCGGAAGCCAGTTCTATCTGGGCGATAGGTGTAAGTTTCATTTTTATCGGCTACGAATTCTTTTCTACACGCTCCTTCCCTTCCTTAAGACTGGATGTTAGCCGGGAACTTGCTGTAAAGATGTTCAGCGTTGTTTTATTTATTTCTGTTTTCGTACAGCAAATTATATTTTATCTCTCCTTCCTCGGTTCAGTTTCCAAGCTGCTATATCTTATTGGCACCATTGGTATATTATTCTATGCCAGGCTTTGGGCAGTAACAAATGATAGAAAGTTCATGACGTATGGATTTATTTTACTTGTGATCCAGACTTATTCAGCTTTCCAGACCTCCTATCTGCGAAGTGAATTGCTTTTACCAACTGCTATTATGTTCGCGGGCTACTTTGCCGGTAAAGGCAGCGTAAAAGCACTATTTAGTTACCGTATAGTTCCTTTTGTTATTATTTTTTCTGTTTTCATCGCATCGTTTGGCACACTGGGAAGATATCGGGCCCGTTTTTCTGACGTGTTTGCAAAAGAATATGCCCAGGCCAACAGCTATGTAACCATTAAAAATAGCTTTGAAGATGAGGACGAAAACCAGGGTACCTTCCTGGAACGGTCCGCTATTATGGCGCAGCTTAGCAACTGCGTTAAACTTACTAAACAAAAAGGGTTTTACGAGGGTTCTGTGAGTGCAGCCGTTGCTTATGCGCTTATTCCGCGTTTTTTGTGGCCGGAAAAACCACTCGTTCAGCTGGGTTCCTGGTTTGCCGTTGAAATTGGCACTGCTACCATTGGTGACAACGGGCGTGCCAACAATTCAATTAACATGACCATAATGGGTGAATTTTACGTCGACTTTGGCTGGCTTGGTGTGGTAATCGGCTGTTTTTTATTCGGTGGTATTATACGAATGCTCTGGAACTCAGTAGAATTTGAATCCTCTCCCTATAACATTATTGGTGTTCTTTTTGGCGGCTATGTACTGTTATATTCATTTGGTATTGGTGCAGATCTTCAGCTATTAGTAACTTATGCATCAACGTACCTCATGCTGTTTACAATTAAAAAGGTAATAGTAAGTTATTTTTAAACGAATCTATGCGTATTCTTTGTGTTGGCCCAATTTGGAGAGGTAGTAATGCAGGCGGCCTTTTCCGTGCTTTTAGCCGCGAAAATTGCCTCATTGAAGTAATAGACGAATTTTATTACATAAGCCTGAAGAGTGAAGATAAAAAGCTTAAAATAGGCGAACGCCTGCTACGCCCATGGCAGCAGGCTTCTTTCAATACGGCAATTACACGTCAGGTAAAAGTACTGAAGCCTGATGTACTCTTTATTTATAAAGGCGTATTCGTAACCCCGGAAACCTTGCAATATGCCCGGCAACAGGGTTGTAAACTGGCTATGTTCTATCCAGACGTAAGCATGACAGCACATGGCGAAAATATACCAAAGGCTATACCATTATATGACCTCATATTCACGACCAAAACGTTCGGCATACGCGATATGCAGGAAAAATATACGGTAAAAAACGTAAGTTTTATCCCTCATGGTTTCGACCCTGATATACACCGGCCGTTAAAAATAACTGAAAAAGATAAAAGTGTTTTTGGCTGCGACGTTTCATTTATAGGCATCTGGTCTCCCAAAAAGGAAAAATTACTCGCACATCTCAAACAAACATTACCCGATATAAGCCTCAAAATATGGGGCGGCCAATGGGATAAAGCAACAGCAGGAGTATTAAAAAGCTCCATACAAGGGATGCCGGTTGTCGGCGATCTTTATGCGATGGCCATTCAATGCTCAAAAATAAACCTCGGTATATTATCAGAACAGGTTTCGGGCGCTTCATCAGGCGATCTCATTACTTCGCGCACGTTTCACATACCGGGTGCAGGCGGGTTTATGCTGCACGAACGCAACGAAGAGTCGGTGCTATATTATAAAGAAAATGAGGAAGCTGGCTTTTTCGACGGTGCCGAGGAACTGGCAGCCAAAACAAAAGAATATCTGGCCAATACAACCCTGAGAAACCAAATCTGCACTGCCGGCCATAACAGGGCAATGGCAGAGCATTCGCTGGATGCACGCGCTAAAACTATTATTCAACTCATGACTCAACTATAATGGAAAAGTTCAAAGAAATCATATACAGCAGTTACGTATCTACCCATAACAAAACACTTTATGGCGATATGACAATTGCGCGTATCGAAGGGCACTTTCCCGCCCTTGATTTTCATTATCTGAAGCATTTGCCGGCCAATAAGAACGCTGCAATTCTAGATATAGGTTGCGGTGATGGCAACTTTGTATACTGGCTGAATAAACGCGGCTATAACAATGCCCATGGCATTGATATATCGCAGGAACAGATAGATAAAGGGCGCCAATTGGGCATAGGTAACCTTGAATGTGGCGACCTTATAGACTACCTCAGCAATAGGGGGAAGAAATTCGACTTTATTATTGCACGCGATGTGATAGAACACTTCACCCGCAACGAGGTATTTGAAATTCTTGCGCTGGTGAGCAAAAGCCTGAATGATGGCGGACGCTTTGTGATGCAGGTACCTAATGGCCAGGGCTTATTTTATACCAGTGTTTTCTATGGAGATTACACTCATGAAATGGCCTATACAGCTAGCTCAGTGAACCAGATTATCCTCAACACAGGATTTAAAAAATCGGCATGCTATCCAACCGGACCAGTGCCGCACGGCCTGAAATCAAATGTCAGGTATCTGCTCTGGAAACTGATGGTGATGAAACTAAAGTTCTGGAAGATGGTGGAAACAGGCAGCTCTGCGGGTATATTCACACAAAACCTAATTGCTGTAATAGATAAATAACATAAGAATAAGCTACTAAAAACGTAACTGGGTTAGGGAAATTATTATTTTTGTATTTAAAATTCCTATATGAAACCTATCGTTACAATCGCTTTTCTTGCAGCCCTCTTTCTATCTTACAACCTGCAGGCTCAAATTAACTTTGCCCCGGCTGGCTCAGAGTGGTATCATGCCATGCCTTATGGAGTATTTCATTCAGCGTATGTTACCGATACTACTATTTTAGGGGTCAACTGCAGAAAGGTTACTCAAAAAGCATATACCGCAAACCCATGGCTGGCAATGGGCTTGAAGGTTAATGCTCATCCCGACCTATTTATCTATAGCAATGCAGATACTGTTTTTGTTTATAACCATCTGTTCTCAAAATTCACGCCTTTATATGTTTTCAACGTAAATGCGGGAGATACCATAACCTTGCCGGTATTACCACCTGAACCTGCCACCATGGCTACTGTTACCGATTCATTCTTCAGCTTTGTTGTAGACTCGGTAAAGATTGCGACCTACGATACAGCCCACCTGAAAACGGTATACACAACACCAATTGACCCGGGCAGCCCGCACTACTACTATTCTTACGGTCGTGATGCCGCACACCGATACGCCATGAAAATAGGAACTGTAAATGGAGGACTGCTACCCTATTGTGGACGCTGCATTATTGTTACTTCCGATGCAGTACAGTATCAGGACTCCGTTCGTTGTTATAACGACCCTGCAACGGCAATAAAGCTGGCGAGCGGCATTTGTGGTAAAGATTACAGCGCGGTGCCACAAATCTTCCCTGGTAACGATATCAACATTTTCCCGGTGCCGGCTACCGATTATATAAATGTAAGTTTCTCTAAACCCGTTCCAGCGTTAATTGCAACGCTTTTTAATACTACTGGCGTAGTGGTATTCACCGGGAATTACATTAATACTGAAACCGTGCAAATAAGTACTCAGTACCTATCTGCGGGTGTTTACTACCTTAAGTTTGGAGCAGAGGGCATGCCACCAGTTACGCAAAGGGTAATTATTTTAAAATAAACTATTTGCACGGTTGTGATTATTGGCAAAGCTGCAAGCAACTATTTCAGCAAATCTGACTTTTTACCGATGTATAAATCATAATCGGTTGGCTTAGAATCAATATCGTATTTATCTGTTTTTTGCCAGATCTTCAAACCTATTTTTTCCATACAGAGGGAATAACAGGACTTGGCTTACCGGAATATTCAGCCAGCCAAAGCGGGTATTTGGCAAATATCTCATTGCCAAGGTACTCGTTGGCGAATGCCTCTCCGGTATATATCATTGGCCTGCGGCCACTGAGTTTTTCTATCTGCTGCACAAAAGTAAGCAGGTCTTTCTGCAATTTCTGAACGTCAACCTTAATGCTGCTGGCAGCTTTCCCTTAGGCAGGTTGCGGCAGGCTACCTTGTTCTATATCTACTATAGGGGGCATATCCGGCACTCCTGCTGTTTGTATCGTTGACCAGAAAAAGTTAGCCTGTGTTGTCGGGTCATCTGCGGTATGGTAAAAATGATAATTCCCGCTCAGCATACCCTTTTGTTTTATGATCTGCCTGTTCTTATCATAATCTGGGTCGCGGTAATTAAGCCCTTCTGAGGCCTTACATACAATAAATGTAAGGCTGTCGGTACCGTCAATTTCTGCCACCAGGTCGCCATTGTAGCGAGATACATCAATACCCCTGTAATTTGCTATTCTATCGTCACCCGGGTTACCGACAGGGCTGGGGATAGCGGCGCTATCATTTTTTATAGCAGTCGAATCAGTTGCATTTCCGTTACTACCACCACCCGCGCAGGCTTGTAGTAAGCAGGCCAGAACCATCATCGCAACTCCAGATTGTAATTTAAAGATCTTTTGTTCCATACCCAGACATTTCAATTTTCAGGTTAAGATAATATAAATAAAACAAAAAATATAATTATAAAAATAAACCTGTATTCAAGCAACAAAAAAAAGTCTGCACAATACTGTGCAGACTCTTAATAATTTTCAATTTACGCTTAACTATGGGAACAAAATACCGTTGTATTTGTTTACATCGATAGCGGTAATTGTTGAATGATATTTTGCGTTGATAGACTCAATGATCTTGTTAGCAACAATAGCATAACCACGTGGTGTAAGGTGTACACCATCTAAAGAAAATGCGCTACCTGAAATGTAGCTGGCGTTGTACTTGATACCGTTGTATACAATACCTGATTTTAAAGTACCCATGTAGCTATACATATCAACCAATGCAAGGTTGTTACGTAATGCCGCATTAGCAATAATGTCGTTGAACCTTGTAGTTGCTGACTTTATTTGCTGTAGTTCTTCAGTTGTAATTACATATTGCTCTGGTATAGCGCGGAAACTACCCCATGCAGCGCAGGTAATAGAATCGAGCGGAGTAGTAAGTAAAATCAATTCACCCGGAACCGACTGCCTGATGTTGCCCAAATGGTCTTTTACAACAAACTGGTTGTAACCTAAATGGAAAGCATAATCTTTTGAATGACCATAAGCGGCATTTAAAGAATCAGCCAAAGACTGGCGACTGATATAAAGGCCATTTGATGGAATAGTAGTAAAGAAAGGTATTGAAGTAATATCAGGGATATTGATCAATGCACCACGTGCACCAACACCGATAGCCATACCAACTACAGTATCATAATACTTTTTAAACACCGCTGTTGGCGTAACTGCATTTGTTGCATAGAAATTGCCGAAAGCTGGTGACGCATTACCCGAACCATCACCCTGACCGCCGCTGGTTGCGAAACCTAACACGTCATTAGCACCTAACCAGATGGTAACAAATGTAGGGTGTATGTTGTTTACACGGAACTGCAACTCTTCAAGTGGTGTAGAGGTAAGGTCGTGATAAAAACGCTTAGCATACGGATTCAAATTGCCATAAGTAGGAACAGCATAGTCGGCAACACGGATACCCGGAACGCCGATATTGTTGATCTCATGGTTAGGACCCGGACTTACATAAGCTTTCGCATCGTCGCCTGAAGCTGAGAAATATGGTAAATCTATTGCGCCTAAAGAAGTATCGCCAAGGCAACTGCCTACAAGACCTACAACTTTACGCGGACCAGGATAACCCATATCGCCGGTAAGTAATGGCTGGTAGAATTTACCCTTTGCGCCACGGTCACCTATGGTTGCGAATTGTTCGAATAATCGGTTTGGATAGGAATTCAGCTGGCCGGTAACATACAAACTGTTATCAGCATAGCCTGCCGTAAGTGAGTTACCTATTGCAAGGTACGATGTGAATGTCGCATCGCCCGCAGTAGGAGGAACCGTAACATTTACACTGGGTTTACAAGCTGAGAACAAACATGCCAGCGCTCCAATGATATATATTTTCTTCATTTTTATCTTTTGAACTTTTTTTAGAAATTGTAATAAACAGCAATGCCCGGTGTTATTGCCTGTGTCCAGTAAGTACCACTGAAGTTACTGTAGTTATAGCTGCCTACCCTTTTCAGCGATGAAACGAATTCGCATGCGGCAAGTACTGTAAATCTTTTCAAAGGCTTAATTGCAGCACCAGTTGTAACAACAACCCTGTCAGCATCCGGAAGTTCCGGAGAAACAAAACCATTGGTGACAGGCGTTGGGTCGTAAGCACCACCAGCCATAACAGAAACAACTTTGCTTATTTTGTAATTAGCGCCTAAACGTGTAGTTAATGTATTGCGGTAATGGCGCGGAGCGTGCATATTCTGCAGCATTGCAGTATGGTTATCAAAATCAATACGCAGAGAATCGTAAGAGTTCCAGCCTGTATAATTGAAATCAAGTGCCAGTGTAAGCCTTTCGTTATTCAATGGCTTAAGCGCAATACCAAAAGTGGCAACCTGCGGCAAAGGCAATAAAGAACCGAAAGTAGTGTTAGGGAAAGTTGACCTTAAACTTGCAGGTACCTTAAAGGTAGCAGAACCACCGCTCAGGTCCATGTTAACCTGTGAACGGTATGTAAGACCAAAGCTCATGCGCTCGCTTGCTTTCATGTGGATACCCACATTGAAACCAACACCATTACCAACACCGTGTAATTTAGCAGTAGCATCTTCAGCCAGACCATTCTGAACTGGTAAAGCCTGCCTCAGGTCGAATGTTCCGTTAGCATAAACAAAACCAGCACCAACTGACCATACTTCGCTCAGCTTGTAGCTTATTGTAGGTTGTACGAATACGCATTTCAGATCAATTTGCTGAACAAGATACCTGCCAGCCCAATCATCGTTCCACTTAATACCTGTACCAAACGGAGTATAGATACCAAGACCCAGACCAAGGCGGCTACCTTCTCTTACAGTACCACCAACATATATGTTGAAGGGTGTAAAACTTTGAGCAACCGAACGGGTAGAACCCTGGAAATTGCCATAGGCAGTACCCGGATTAATAGATAGAATGCTGCCGTAGGCCTGTATTGTTTTAATACGTGCCAGGCCACCGGGATTGTAGAAAATTGTAGAGATATCCCATGGTGTAGCGGCACCCGTGCCGCCCATGGCAAGCTGCCTGAGCCCTTGCAGATTTAACTGGTAACCGGCACCAAATGAAGCAAATGATGATAGTACTAATGATGCCGCCAATAAATGTTTCTTCATAAACCAGATTTGTTGTAATAATATCTTTTTATCGTAGTGTACTGCACACTAATCGCGTAAGGTATGGCGAAATTCTTGTTTAACCAAGATTCCGTAATAAAAACTCTGCAAATATAAGCGTTAAGAAGCGGCAATACCAATGGTAGCGACGCTTATTTTTATAGTTTCTTCGGCCAGCAATGCCAATGCACAGGCTTCTATAGTGGCACCGGTAGTCAAAACATCGTCGCATATAAGTATATGCTTATGCTTTAGTAGTTCGTTTGGGTTAATTCGGAATGCATCTTTCATATTGGCCACGCGCTCTGTGCGGCTTTTCTGCGTCTGGCTTTCTGTTTCCCTGGTTCGCAATAAACCGGTAGTGCTTACGGGTATGCCCAAAACTTTAGCCATACCATCAGCAATTATTGAGCTCTGGTTAAAGCCACGTTTAGCTTCTTTTTTGGGATGGAGAGGAACGGGTATAATAACATCTATGTTTTTTATCCAGGCTGTTTCCAGTAATTGCTGACCAAATAAGCGCCCAAGGTAGAGCGCAGTGCCTTTCTTTTGCTGGTACTTCAGCCCATGCAGTAAATGCTGTAAGAGGCCATCGTCAGTAAAATGTGCAAAAGCGGTGGCATTAATAAAGGGTATTCGACCCGCCAGGCGCAGCGCAGCTTCATTACCTTCATAGTTATGAAAACCTGTTTCAGGCAGTTGGGCTGCGCAGCTTATGCACAATATTTCTTCAGCCCCCACCAAGGGTTTATCGCAACCCTCGCAAACAACAGGGAAAAATAAATGAGATAGACCGCTAACGAAAGGGGTAAACAATGCGTGCTGTTTTTTGTAAATATACTTATACTTACAGGCACTTAAAGAAAAACTACAAGGGGCACCACTAAAAATACGGGCAGTACATCAGCGCCCTGGCACCCCTTGTAGTCACTTATGTCTTTATTGTTGCACAGAAACCAGTTCTTTCTGAGCAGGCGCACACAATTCCCGCTGGTTTTGAAGTACCAGCATCTGTATCTGTATGATATCATTCAGTGCTCCTGATACTTTATACTGCACCTTATTTTCATTGGTATTAATGATGCTGTATTTCATAGGTATGGGTTTCACGTTGCGGTTGGTAGCCACGGTAGTCAGCGCATTGTATTTTTCTACAGCTTTTGCCAGTTCATCCAGTTTCGCTGATGCCACGCTGTTTTGTGAAAGGTAGTCCTGAGTGTTGCCATCTTCAATTACTTCTCCTTTAGATTCAAAGTCGCTGCCAATGATTTTTACCCCTGTCACGTACTCCAGTAACCCGGCTTTCATTTCTTCGCAGGTGCTTAGTATCTGCTTACTGAGCGTAAGGGTCGGAGTACTTACACTATCTCCCCCGCTTAGTTTGGCAACCTGAGCGGCCTCATTTTTCAGTATCTGCTCACTCCTGAGGAAGCTATTGGTGTTTCTGATGGCTATTATTTTCATTGACTGCGGGGTTATGGTCAGTGAAAAGAATAAGCCACATCCTAAAATGATCAATACAGAAGATACAATGGTATTCAGTTTGGTTTCCGGGTTGCGTATGCCGCCGAAAAAGTAAATGGGCAGGAATACGAGGGCTAGTATTGCAGGGGATGTAACACCCATAATATTGGCGCCAGGCCAGTGTTGGACCTTAAACAGTATTGCTAAAGCGAGTGTGATGGCGGAAATAGAACCTAGTACTACAAGTAGTTTATCCTTGGCTTTTTGTTGTTCCTTTATCTTCAGGCTAACCAGAAGCGGAAGGAACAGGAGGCTACAGATGCCAATGCCTAATACCATTAAGACAGATGCCCCGGGCCAGTGCATGTACTTAAAAAATATGCCCATAGTTAGTGCTGCAGCAGAAAAGGTGCCGCTGTAAATCATGACCTTTTTCATAACATAATAGTTTTTGTTGTTTAATAATAGGTGTGTTTCCTCTTCTATCTCGCTGAGCTTATCTCTGTAGAATCTACGGATAACAGCGCGATAGCCTTGCTCGAAGTCACCATTTTCTTCGAGCTCCTGCTCTATGATGCAACAAATATGATCGAGGAGGTTTAGCTGCAGGCCCTCCATCTCAATGCCACGTGCACTAATGTCACTGAGAATGTAATCTATTTGCCGGTCATTGATCTTATACATTAAGCCGTTTGTGTGTTTATATCTAACAAAAATTTCATGGTATTCATAAAATCTGCCAGTTCGCTTACTTTTTCTTTGGTTTTGTTTTTGCCTTCAGGGCTCAGCGTATAATATTTCCGCACCCGTTTGCCGTTATACTCCAGGTCGGTCGTTACCAGGCCATCTTCTTCCAGCACATGCAGTGTCGGGTAAAGCGCCCCCTCAGTTATCTGTATCTTATCGAATGTTAGTTCTTTTACGCGCTGCGTTATTTCGTAACCATACATGCGGTTATTATCTTCCAGCAACTTTAAAACAATCGTTTTGAGGGTTCCTTTTATAAGTTCAGATGAATAGATCATAGTCGTTGTTTATTTTGCTGCTTCAATACCTAATTCAAAGATACATAAGAAACCAATGCATTGCTGAATTGTGCATCATTTTTTAAAAATATTTTTTATTATAACTTATAGCCCGGCTATAGCTCTCCT
The DNA here is from genome assembly GCA_947447265.1 of Chitinophagaceae bacterium. Taxonomy (GTDB): domain Bacteria; phylum Bacteroidota; class Bacteroidia; order Chitinophagales; family Chitinophagaceae; genus Flavipsychrobacter. Next base: position 41,801 of record CANFKC010000018.1, on the reverse strand, counting down.
CTTTTCCTAATCGTGATTCGTTAACAGATACCCGATTACACCCCAATTATTTTTGGCACGCTCTTTGTCTTAACAGTTGCAAAATTTATTGTCTTAAGAAAAATCACTAATCTTGTACTAGAAAAAAGAAACAAATGAAAAAGAAACTACTATTCGTCTTAGCCATTGCGGCCATGCCCTTTATCTCATTCGCCCAAGGCGCAGTTACCATATTCTCGGAAGATGGAGACCGCTTTTACCTGGTTTTAAACGGTATAAAACAAAATACTGCTCCACAAACCAATGTGCGTGTTGATGGCCTCAATAACGATTATTATGCTGCAAGAATTTTATTTGAAGACAAAACCAAGCAGGAAATAAGCAATAGATTATCAACGAAAGACCTTGATAACAAGTTCGCTGACGTAACCTATAAAATTAAAAGGACGGGCAAGGGCGAATTAAAGATCCGTTTATTTGGCTCAACGACTATGCCCGAGAATTATGTTGCTCCTCCTGATATGTATTATGTCCATTTTGGCGCACCTGCAGTTACACAGACTACTACACAATCAACCACTGTAGTTAGTAACGACCCTGCGGGCGTAAATATGAGTGTGAATGGCGGAGGCGTAAATATGAGCGTGAATATTGCAGACCCGACCAATGGCGGCAACGGAGTGAATATGAACCTCAATATTAATGACGGGAACGTAAATGGCGGTGTAAACAGCAATGTGCGCCAAACGACCACCACTACTACTACCTACAGCAGCTCATCAAGCAGCACGGGCGGCAACTACACAGAACCTGCACCTGCAAAAAGTGGTTGCAGCTACCCTATGGATATGAGCAGCTTTGGTGCAGCTAAAAAAACAATTAAGGAAACCAGCTTTGAAGACACCAAGCTATCTACTGCAAAAAGCATACTGGCTTCTAATTGCCTTTCAACCGACCAGGTAGTGGAAATTTGCAAGCTATTTGGTTTTGAAGAATCAAAATTAACGTTCGCAAAAGCTGCTTACCCTAAAACTACTGACAAGAGCAACTACTTTAAAGTGAACAATGTATTTTCATTCGATGCCAGCAAAACTGAATTGAACGAATTTTTAGGCCAATAATAGCCCAACAAACAATTTTTAAAAAAGGTGCTTCGTGCACCTTTTTTTATGCCGGTAACCGTATCTTTTTGTATCGATTCGAATTTTGTAGGGGCAATCCCTTGCGGTTGCCCTGCCTAACATGGATACTACCATCCGAAAAAAGTCGCGGTCATTGCGAACGCAGAGAAGCAACCTCACAACAATACGGTCGACATAACATACACCGCTTTAGGGCGACACCAAGGAATCGCCCCTACATTGTGCACATATTGATAGTCATGCATAATTTAATAATGCCGCCTAAAACAACATCTTATAAACATCCTCCACCTTATTCACCGTCTTTATTTCAATTTTAAAAGCCTTTGTGTTCAGGCCCTTGGCGTTGGCTTTGGGAATGAAGATGACATCCATGCCCAGTTTGTCTGCTTCGGCTATGCGCTGGTCTATGCGGTTGATGGCGCGAATCTCTCCGCTCAGGCCAATCTCACCTACCAGACAGATGTTGGATGGCAGTGCTTTATCCTCGTATGATGATAGTAAAGCGCACACTACAGCCAGCTCTATTGAAGGGTCTTCTATTTTTAAACCACCGGCTATATTTACGAATACGTCCTTCGCTCCGAAGTGGAAACCGCCACGCTTTTCTAATACCGCAAGTATCAGTTGCATGCGCCGCGGATCGAGGCCGCTTACCGTGCGCTGTGGGTTGCCATATACCGCTTGTGTTACCAGCGCCTGCACTTCTATCATCATCGGCCGAAGGCCTTCCATAGTTGCCGCAATGGCGATGCCGCTCAATGGCTCATCGTGTTGCGAAAGCAATATCTCCGATGGGTTGGTAACAGGGCGCATGCCCTGCGTGATCATTTCATAAATTCCAAGTTCTGAGGTAGAACCGAAACGGTTTTTGAGCGTGCGCAAAATACGATACGCATAATGCCGGTCGCCTTCAAACTGCAGCACCGTATCAACAATATGTTCTAATACTTTCGGCCCTGCAATAGAACCCTCTTTAGTAATGTGCCCTATTATAAATACAGGTATGTTACTGGTCTTGGCAAACTTCTGTAATTCAGCCGCACACTCCCTTACCTGCGATACACTTCCTGCTGCCGATTCTACATAGCTTGACTCCAGTGTTTGTATAGAGTCAATGATGAGCATCTGCGGCTTTATCTTCTTCACTTCCTGGAAGATGGTGTTAGTATCTGTTGCTGTAAGCAGGTACAGGTTGGGGTTATTCAATCCAAGCCTTTCCGCACGTAGCTTTATTTGCTGCGCGCTCTCTTCTCCCGATACATAGAGTGTGGTAATATTGTTCCACAACAGGGCCACCTGCAAAAACAATGTAGACTTACCTATGCCCGGTTCGCCCGCAACAAGTATTACTGAACCCGGCACAAGGCCACCGCCCAATACCCTGTTCAGCTCCGCATCTGGCGCTACCATGCGCGCTTCATTTACATGCACTACTTCATCAAGCTTATGCGCCTTCTTCGCCTCTTTATTATCGGCATCCCAATTCATATTGGGTTTACCTTTTTCATCCCGTTGCACTACTTCCTCCACAAACGAATTCCATGCGTTGCATGATGGGCATTTGCCCGTCCACTTTGGTGTCTCGTATCCGCACTGCTGACAAAAAAAAGCAGATTTTGTTTTCGCCATGCTACGAATGTAAGCGTTTATAAAATCTCACACAAAGCACCCGGGGCGATGTCCACAATTAGCAATTATATTGGTTATCAACCCGCGAAAAATTGTGCATAAATTTTTGTTGCAGCAGGTAAAAAAAATGTGCCACACTTTTTGAAGCATGGCACATTTGAGTATTGATATTTGAAGAATAAATTTTGCTGACTTTCCTGAAAAAATGAGAGCCGCCGGAGGAATCCAGCAGCTCTACTTACTAACCCATTAAATTCACAACTATGACAAAAGTAGTAATTGCAATTGGACTAAAAAAATTTCAGGGTCCTATTTAACTATTTTAATTTTCAATATGCAAACACAAAATATTACATACATCTATTTTAGTATTGTAAATCAACTATTTACAACTACTCAACATTTATTTATAATGAAAAAAGATACGTGACATTATCAAATTTTCCACTATAAATAAAATAATATTGCAGCTATCAATTACCGCTACCTGCTCAGGAGGTCGCGGCAAAAAGCAACCTGAACACAGAAAAAGTGGAAATCTTAATTTTTGCTTATTAGCAGATAGTAATCCATGTTTTTACTCCGCCATATTGTAATTTGCAGTCAATAAAAATAAACTGATGCAAACTGAATTCATCCCGATAGAGAAAATAAAGAGAACATTTTTGCCCGCTGATTTTGTGCTGACCGACTGGGCTGCATTAGAACCATGGTTCACCAACCTTGTAGATAGAAAACTCGATACCCTGCAAGACCTGGAAAACTGGCTGCATGATGTTAGTGAACTGGAAGCCGTAATAAGCGAAGATGCCTGCTGGAGGCAAATTAAAATGACCTGCGACACCACCAACAAAGCCTTTGAAGAAGCCTTTACGTTCTTCTGCATGGAAATAGAGCCTAAAATGAAGCCCTATAGCTTTGAACTGAACAAGAAACTTCAGGCTTCCCCATTCACCAAAGAACTGGATCCGAAATTATATTTCCCTTACCTGCGTAATGTAGATAATGCCATTAAACTGTACCGCGACGAGAACGTGCAGCTACAGGCTGAAATGAGCCTGAAAGCACAGCAATATGGCGTTATATCCGGCGGCATGAGTGTGGACGTGGATGGCAAGGAGTATACTATGCAACAGGCTGCAAAATTTTTGCAAAACCCTGAACGCGATGTCAGGGAAGGTGTATTCCGGAAAATGGCGGCACGCAGGCTGCAGGATAAAGATAAGCTGAACGAACTTTTCAACGAATTGATTGCATTGCGCCATCAGATAGCCGTAAACGCAGGCTTTGATAACTACCGCGATTATAAATTCCGCGAACTGGGTCGCTTTGATTACACCATTGATGATTGCTTCGCATTTCACCAGGCAGTGAAAGAACATATTTTGCCGCTGCAGGCAATGCTTACCAATGCCCGTAAAAAGCGCCTTGGCCTTGATGTTATGCGCCCGTGGGATACTGATGCAGAACCAAAAGGCACACAACCCCTGCAGCCTTTCCATACCGGTAAAGAGCTGAGTGAAAAGGCAATAGAAGTATTCAACCGCCTCAATCCTTACTTCAGTGGCTGCCTGGAAACCATGCGCGATATGCAACGCCTGGACCTGGAAAGCAGGAAGGGTAAGGCTCCCGGTGGCTATAACTGCCCACTGGCAGAAACGGGTGTACCATTTATTTTTATGAATGCGGCCGGCACCATGGGCGATGTTATTACCATGATGCACGAAGGTGGGCATGCGGTGCATTCGTTCCTTTCGCACCATTTACCGCTCACATCGTTTAAAGAATACCCGATGGAAATTGCCGAACTGGCGAGCATGAGTATGGAATTGTTTACCATGGAGCATTGGGATGTTTTCTTCGCCGATAAAACCGAATTGCAACGTGCAAGGCTTGAAGAAATGGAACGCGTGATCAGCGTGCTGCCATGGATAGCTACCATAGATAAATTCCAGCACTGGATATACACTAACCCGGGCCACACTACCGCACAAAGGGAAGAAGAATGGATCAATATACTGAATGAATTTTCAACGGGTATTGTAGATTGGAGTGGCTTTGAAGAGTACCGCACCAACTTCTGGCAGAAACAACTCCATCTGTTTGAAGTGCCGTTCTATTACATTGAATACGGCATTGCGCAACTGGGTGCTATAGCTATGTGGCGCCAGTACAGACAAGATAAAAACCAGGCGCTGAGCAACTACCGTGCAGCGCTCAGTGAAGGCTACACCAAAACCCTAAAAGAGCTTTACGCAACAGCAGGTATAAAGTTCGATTTGTCTCCTGCCTATATTAAAGAACTGGTTGCATTTGTGCAACCGGCACTTGCAGAAATTGCTGGCGAATAACCGAAATGAGCATTACCATAAAGCAAAAGGCTACCTATTGAGGGTAGCCTTTTATATTTGTAGTTGGGGAACTTTTATTGTTTCGTGAATTTTCTTGTTGTTACCACTTCACCACTGGCATTGATCAGCCTCATGAAGTAAATACCTGCAGGCACGTTTTCGAGGCTTAGGTTCGCGCTGTTGTCTGTAGTTGTTTTATAAATGGCCATCGGCTTACCAATTATACTGTACACCGAAATCGTCTTTATGTCGGCTGCAGGGCTATATACCACATTAATATCGTTTGTGGTCGGGTTTGGGTATACCTGTACTTCAGTAGCGGCATTAGCAATTGTAGGTACAGCGGTCGGGATATAGGTTACCTGGTATACCTGTGTAGTGTCAGTAAGACCAGACGCCAGGCTCAGCACGAGGTAGTAGGTACCCGAAGAGTGCACCGTATCAAAGTCAAGCCCAAGATGAAAATCCCTTATAAAACCTGCCCCTGCTCCATAAGCGTCGGAAGTCTTATTAATGCCTGCACCCGATACCCACAACATAGACCAATTGTAGCACGATCTGTTGTCGCAAATAGTTGTGCAATTCAGCCAGTCCGCAGGGAAGTTGGTAGCTTTTACTTTCCAGTTCAAGATGACCGATCCGCTTGCAGGAGGAACAATACTATCGCGATACAAATGAGAACTGCCGGTATAGTGGTAAATGATTTTTACCGTGTCTTTTTCGATAGAGAAAGATTGTGCATAGGTATTTGCAGCGAGCAGCACAATAATTGTAGTAATAAAAAAGGATAGCATTTTTTTCATATAACGGAGATTGTATTGCAATATATCGATATTTCCCGAAACAACCACAAAAAAAGTACTTATAGCTACTTTGTGTCGGCCCTAACCAGCACATAAAAAAGCAGGCTACCAGAATGGTAGCCTGCCATATAAATTACGTTGTAAGAAATTATTGCTTTGTAAATTTCCTGGTTACAACAACTTCACCTTTTGAATTGATCAACCTCAGGAAATAGATACCGGCAGGCACATTTTCAAGGCTCAGGTTAGCGCTGTTCTCAGCAGTTGGCTTGTATACTGCCAATGCCTTACCAATGATGTTGTAAACAGATATTGTCTTAATGTCTGCGTTTGCATCGTAAACAACATTAATGTCGTTGTTAGTAGGGTTAGGATACAATGAAATTTCGTCCATTGATTTGCTGATGTTGTGAATAGCAGTAGGCGCGAAAGTAACTGAATATACCTGAGTGGTATCAGTAGTACCGCCATTAAGCCTTACAACTACATAGTAGGTACCCGCAGTTGTTGCACCGGTAAGGTTAAGTTGCAGGTGAAAATCACGTACATAACCTGCGCCATTACCATAAGCAAGACTGGTTTTAGTGGCACCTGAAGGCCAAAGCAGGCTCATAGGATAGCAACTTTGGTTATCGCATATACCAGGGCTGGTAGCTAACCAATCCGCCGGGAAATTTGTTGCAATCACCCTCCAGTCAATGATAGTTGAACTAGCACCGGGAACAATCGAATCCCTCATAAATTGCAAACCTGTACCTTGCAGGTAAGTAAGCCTTACAGTATCTTTTTCAATAGAAAAAGTTTGTGCAAACGATGCAGTGGAACCAAATAAAACAACTATAGCACTCAGGAAAAATAAAAACTTCTTCATCCTCTAAAATTTATCGTTGCAAATTAATGTAAAATCATGTTTTTGCCAAATAAATTTATGGCGCTTCCATGTCTTAAATATAGTTTAACAAATACCATGCCTAACTAGCAAAATATGCCATTTCATGGCAAAAAATACCTGCATTACTGCCACATTAATGTCATAAAACAAAGCAGGCTACCCGGTGAGGATAGCCTGCTTCAAAAACCTAAAAACTAATAATTATTTAGTTACAGTCAAACGCTCAGTTACTGAACCGTTTGCAGTAGCAATTACAACATTGTAAACACCTGGCGCAAAGTTCGCAACGTTAATGTTTGTTTCGTGTTCACCTGCATTCATTTGCTCAGTGCTGGTTGATACGATACGACCCATAACATCATAAACATTTACAGAAACTTCTGAGTTATTGTCAAGATCGAAAATAACGTTTGCGTTCTGAGAAGCTGGGTTAGGGAATACACGAAGACCCTGGATACCTGCTTTAACGTCAGATACACCAACATACCAACGTGTGTTCACACTGTTTAACGCCATGCCATAAGTAAGGCTGGTAGAATTGTTGTCAATCAAAACAACAATACCACGCATTTTGTTTGATTTCCATGTAGAAGTTATTGGCACAGGAGAGAACGTATAAGAATACGGAGTACCTGCAACCATGCTAGATGGTAAGCTACCTGCAACACCATTAGGAGATGTAGAAAGATCTGGAACTGTGTAACGAGCTACATAGTCATAGTACATCTGTGTAGCTGGGATAGTGCTCGCAAGTGTTGCAAAATTGTATTCAGCATTCTGCATTGCGCCAGAACCACCACCATTGTAGTAGTTGTGCTGTTCCCAACCTGCTGTTGTGCCATGAACCCTGTCTTCAGTAACAATAAGCTCAACCCTGTAATCACCAGAAAGATTTAATGTTGGCGTTACTTTAGTTGTTATGTTAAGGTTAGAACCAGAAAGTGCAGATGTCATGCTGATGTTAGCGAAACCGAAATAGTTAACCAACGCATTGTAGTAAGGAATAACATTTGATGGGTCAGAAACAAATAACCTGTCAGCTATTAGGCTAGGGAAACCGCTAATTTTAGTACGGGCAAAAGCATCATAGTTAGCAGTTAATGTATTTTCTGATTGCATAGGATCACTGTTATGAACAGATACCACACTTACGCCACCTGGGTGTAATTTGTAGATAGAATCCATGTAAACGATACCACGTACGCACCATCCGCACCATGTACCGGTTGGTTCTTCAAAGAAAGGAACTTTTGTAGGGAAAGAAGCAACACCATTAACTGAAGTACCTAATGAGTCGTTCGTGAACACAGCATCACCTGTTGCCCTTACGAATACAGTAGCAGCCTGCTGACTTACTGAACTAACAGTGTGAGAGCCAGTGCAAGTGAAAGTACCAGAAGTGAACGGAGCTATTGAAAGACCCGAAACAGCACCAGTAACCCAGCTACCTGTACCTACTTTAAAACCAGCGTTGAAACCAGTAACGGTTGTAGCACCATTATTAAATACTGTACCACCGAATACGAAACTACCGCCAACTACTTTATAGTCAGCACCTGGATCGCCGGCAAGCGGAGTAACCTGTGTAAGCGCTATTTCGCTTGCTGGAGGGTTGAATAATTTGATGTTATCGATACCAATACCTATGATACCGCTTGTATCGGTACCAGATGCTGCCCTTTTATCAGAATAGCAAAAACGGATTTTACAGGTAGCAGATGTAGTAGTTGGTAACATAATACCTTTCAGAACCCAATCACTGCCTGAAGCCCTGATAGAGTCAACAACACTGTAAGTAGTACCACCATCAGTTGAAAATTCTATCCATGCAACTTCTGAACGACCAGTTGAAGTAATACGATATTGAGGGAACCATGCATCGAAAGTAACATAAGCCGCAGATGATGATGATGCCATACTGAATACCGAGCTGGACATTTTAGCCGGATTATTGTTATGAGCTATCTGGTCATCAATATACGCAAACGTAGTGTGGCTAGGGATAACCGCACCAGCCGAAGCCAGGATAGTATAGTCGCCGCCTGAATGGGTTTGCCAGCCATTTCCAGCACCGGTGTGTACATCACTCCAGCCTGTAGGCAATGAAGGCACTGATGCACCTTCAAAATTTTCAGTTAAAAACTGACCATAGCTGTTTGCCGTTACTCCAAATGCAGCAACTGCGAAACATAGTAATAGTTTTTTCATTTTTTTTGTTTTAAAGAGGTTTAAGCTTGTTTTGAGGAAACAAATGTAATTAAAACTAAAATAGAAAATCGTTTTCGTAAAAAATAATTTTAACGAAAATAAAAGCGCCCCTTGAAACAAAATTCAAAAAAAAATGCCACCCCGCAAAGGGTGGCATTTTACTTTTAATTCAGAATTAAAATTATTTTATAACTGTTAACCTTGTAGTTGCAGTACCTGCTTCAGATATAACGTTAACGTTATAAAGACCTGATGAAAGGTTTGCAGTAGAAAGTTCTACCTGATGGTCGCCAGCTGCATATTCAGCACCAGCAACAGTGCTTAAAATACGGCCAGTTACGTCAGATACTTCAATAGAAACCTTAGATGCGTTCTGCAATGTGAAAGCAACATTAGCGTTTGCTGTAGTTGGGTTAGGGTAAACGCTGATTGCTTCTACGCTGTTCGCAACATTATTCACACCCAAAGTAAGGGTAGCATTCTGAGTGTTCAATACGCGGCCGGTAGTGTTGTCAAGCAACATTACGATAGCATGCATATAGTTCAGGTTCCAACCTGCAGTTACAGGTGCTGTTAAAGTCAATGGGTAGTTAGTACCTGCAACCATTGCTGTAGGCAGCGCTGATGAAGAAGCACCGGTTGCACCTGGAGTGATAGAACGTGCAACATGCTCATAATACATGCTTGTAGCAGGTATTGTTGATGGAGCTGTGTTGTAGTTAACACCACCACCACTTAAAATGTTGGTAGTTGAGCCGCTGTAGTAGTTGTGTTGTTCCCAACCTGCAGCAGTACCATGTACTTTATCTTCAGTTAAAACCATTACAAGACGATAGTTACCATTCAGGTTAAGCGCTGGCTTAACGTTAACAGCTACAGATACTGATGAAGTAGTAACGGTTGCAGCTGCAGTAATGTCAGCAAAACCGAAATCATTGTGGTGAGCAGTGTATTCAGCCAACAGATCACTTGGGTCGCCAACAATCGTACGGTCAATAACTACTGAAGGATAACCGGAAATTTTAGAGCCCATCCAGCTATCGTAAGCTGATACAGTCATAGGGTCGCCATTGTGCACGGCTACCAGGCTAACGTTATTGCCATAAAGGGTCCTTAAAGAATCCATATAAACAATACCACGTACGCACCATCCGCACCATGTACCAGTACCTTCTTCTATTGCCAGTTTCTTAGTTGGCATAAAAGAAACTGAATTCAGGGTATCCAGAACGCTGCTGTCATTTGCACTGTTCGCATCGCCTGTTAATGATACCCACATGTAGATTGGGTATGCACCGTTAGTTGTTGGCAATGTTACCGGTGTAGTAGCGGTAAAGCTACCAGCTGTGAAAGGAGCGATACTTGCAGAAACAGTGTTAGTTACAACTGAACCACCATTAAATACATAATGCACGTCGTATGATGTAACGGCAGTTGCGCCATAGTTAAACACGTTGCCTGTCATCGTAATATTGCTGCCACCAACACCATATGATTGTGGTGTACCTGACATTGGCGCTATTGAAAGCAAACCAAGATCGTTAGTTGGAGGAGTGAATACTTTAATGTTATCTACTGCGAAACCGTATAACCAGCCACCAGCATCTTTATAACGGAAGCCAAGCATTACGCTTGAATGTCCTGCTGCTGCACTCATGTTAATATAACGTGGTTCCCACCAGAAGTTAGCGTTAGCCGCAAGTGTAGCTATAACAGACCATGTAGAACCACCATCATAAGATACTTCAACGGTAGCATCTTCAGTAGCACCGCTGTATGTGCCATGCAGGTAGCAGCAATCGAATGACAAATAAGGAGCTGAAGCGGAAGAAAGGCTGAAAGTGCCTGATTTTAATAAGATATCAGTGTTAGCAGCAAACTGATGACCATCATCGTTTACGCCAACAAAGTTTGTATGCGAATTCATGTTGAAAGCGGTTGAACCCAAAGTGGTGTTGTCACCAGAGTTCCAACCCACAGAATCGTTAGGAGTTACGTTCTGGCTCCAGCCTGTTGGCAGAGATGGGAAAGTAACACCTTCAAAGTCTTCAGAGTAAATAACCTGCGAAGTTCCTTTTGTACTGATAGCGAGGCATGCAGCCAATGCTAAGTAAGTAAATGTTTTTTTCATTATTGATTTTTTTTAAAGAAATAATAGGAGGTCCAAAAATAGTTATTTAAACTTAAAATTAAAAAAATATTACCAAATCAACAAAAGTAGCGGTACGTACTTACAATTTGCTTCGGTTAGCGATCATAAAAATATGACGATACCGTAGTGCGTATTTCCAAATGCTCTACCTTTGCCTTGCAATAATTATTGCAACGGGGTGCCGAAATATAAAGGCTGAGATCATACCCGCTGAACCTGGACCGGGTAATGCCGGTTAGGGATGTAAAACTTCAGCGATTTTTTTGTTTACAATTACCTGCAATACTACTATTGGCTGACGAGCCTTGGTTAATGCAGAAAAAATGCTTGGGCTTTTTCGTTATGGCACCCCCGTAACCATTAAAAAGCAATACAATGCTGAAAAAACTATTTCTTCTTTCTGCCATTTCTGCGGCAACCGCAACGCTGGGACATGCGCAAACCAAGCCGGCTGTTGACACTACTGACGAAGATGTACAAACAGACACAGTAGCAACCCAACCTAAAAAAGTAAGTGAGCTGCAACCCGTGGAAGTGAGGAGCCTCCGCGCCACAGCCAACTCACCCTTCGCAAAAACCGACCTGAAACGGGCTGATATCGCCAAAATGAATCTGGGACAGGACCTGCCAATGTTGTTGCAGTACACGCCTTCCGCGGTGGTGAATACCGATGCGGGCGCCGGGGTAGGTTATACTGGAATCCATATCAGGGGTACTGACCCTACGCGCATTAATGTTACTTTCAATGGTATGCCCGTAAACGACCCTGAAGAGCAGGCAACATTTTTTGTGGATATACCGGATATAGCTTCTTCCACTAATTCTATACAAATACAACGCGGCGTAGGTACTTCCACTAATGGCGCGGGTGCTTTTGGTGCTACCATAAGCATAAGCAACCTGCAACAAATGGATAGTGCCGGCGTTATTTACAGCACAAGCGTAGGCTCTTTCAACACTTTTAAAAATACGCTCGCTGCAGGTACGGGCCTTCTGAAAGGAGGCTGGCAGTTTGATGTGCGGTTTTCTAAAATATCATCTGATGGATACATACAGCGCTCCGCCAGCGACCTGAAATCTATGCAGTTTACTGCCGGCTGGACGCCCAATGAACGTACATCTTTCCATTTTCTGTTTATGCCAGGCACCGAAAAAACCGGCCAGGCGTGGAATGGCGTTCCTCAGGATTCACTTGGTACGAATAGGAGGTACAATGAACTGGGCATGAAAAGTGACGGCACATTTTACAATAACCAGACCGATAACTACATGCAGAATTACTACCAGTTGTTTGCCGATCATAAATTCAGTTCGGCACTGATTGGACATGCAGGGCTGTTTTTAACACGCGGTAAAGGTTATTACGAAGAATATAAGGCCATGGCGTCTTATGCTGACTACGGCATTCCTGACCTTGTGAGCCTTAAAGGCGATACAGTTACCCAAACCGACCTTATCCGTCGCTTATGGCTTGATAACTATTACTATGGCGGCGTGTTTTCGTTGCAATATGCAAAAGAGAAAACACACGTTACACTGGGTGGCGGCTGGTCACAATTCGCTAATCTCACCTATGGGAACGTAACCTGGGCGCAATACGGAGGTTTCACGGATAACTATAAATGGTACCAGAATGACGCACAGAAAAATGACCTGAACGTATTTCTGAAAGCAGAACAGAATGTAGGCAAAGCCATACTTTTTGCCGATGTGCAGTACAGGAATGTTGCCTATTTCATGAATGGCTTCCGCCACAATCCACTGATTCGCCGCGATGTGAATTATAACTTCTTCAACCCTAAAGCGGGTATTACCTACTTACTTAGCAATACCGACGCCCAGCGCGAACGCATTTACGCTTCAGTCGCCGTAGGCAACCGCGAGCCGACCAGGGGTGCTTTTGAAACAGATGCCCTGCACCTGCCTAAACCCGAACAATTGGTGGACGGTGAAGCAGGTTATGAAATAACCCGTAAAAAATGGAATGCAAGCGTTAACGGCTACTATATGTACTACCACAACCAGTTGGTTTTAACCGGGCAGCTCAACGACGTTGGCGCATATACCCAAACGAATGTAAATGCAAGTTACAGGGCAGGTATTGAATTACAGGCAGGCATTACAGTAACCAAATGGCTAAAACTATTGGGCAACGCAACCTTGTCGCGCAACAAAATTGACAACTTCACAGAGTATATTGACAACTACGATAGCACTGCGCAGCGCACTATTAACCACGGCAACAAGGATATTGCATTTTCTCCCAACTTCATTTCTGCTGCCACAGCGGCATTTACATTGCTCAATGGCAAAAAGGGCAGCACACTAGGTGTTGACCTTACCAGCAAATATGTAGGTAAGCATTACCTGGATAATACCCAGAACGATGGACGGGCAATAAAAGAATACAATTACTTCAATGCATTGGTACGCTATTCAGTAAAAACGCGCCCTTTTAAAGAGATCATAGCCACACTGGCACTTAATAATATTTTCGGGAGCATGTACGCAAATAACGGCTATACCTTCAGCTACATTTCTGATTCAAAATTTACTACCCAGAATTACTACTACCCACAAGCAGGGTTTAATGTAATGGGTGGGATAACGTTTAGGTGGTAAGCATTTTTTTATTCTTATTCATTAAAACCTTTTTCCAATACACAGGGCTCAAATTATTGGGCCCTGTTTTTTTATTATTCAGTCAACCTCCCATACCCAACCTCAATATTTTACTACCCGTGCGCTACCCTGTTTAGGGCAAAGTACAATTGCGCTTTTGCTACGCTTTCGTAAGTGGGGTTGCAATTAATAACAAGCAAGTAGCAGGCCACGGGCGAAATTTCCCAATCAGACTTCATCTGGTGGCCTTCTGACCGGAATACCTTTCTGAAATTACGGCTGATGGGCAATTGCAGGGTGTCGCAAGCCCTGAGTGCCCTGCTGAGCGAGGTGGCTATGTCGTTTTCATTGTCTATGCCTAACTCCTCCATAACTTCGGTCAACAGGTAGTTGAGTTTTGCCTCAAAGAACCAATACGGTGCCTGCAATGGCTCAATATAATTTCCGGGTTGGCTAAATTGTTCAGTCATGGGATGCATTTTTAAAACATGATAATTCTCTGAATAGCTCTTGTTCTTTATCCGATAGGTTTTTCGGCATGGTTATGTTTACTGTCGCGTACATATCGCCAAATTCATCTTCCTTACCATACTTTGGCATACCCATTCCTTTTAGCCGCAACACCTTACCATTGTCGGTTTCCTTGGCTATATTTACGTTAAGTGCGTTACGCAGGGTTTTTACCACTGTTTGACCGCCTAGTATGGCTGTATAAAGGTCTACGTTTATGGTGCAGTACACGTCGTCTTCCTTACGCTTATAGTAGCTATGTTCTGTTACCCGGACTGTAATAAAAATATCACCGGCCACGCCGCCATTAATCCCCGCTCCACCCTTGCCTTTCAGTCGCAGCTTCTGCCCGTCTGTTATTCCGGGCTTAATTTTCATTTGCAGCTTCTGCTCACCTAGGTTTAAAACCCGGGTTGTGCCAATATAAGCCTCTTCCAGCGATACTTGCACCTGGGCAGTATAGTCTTCTCCTTTATAGGCGCGCGACTTGCCACCGCCCCTGTTAAAACCACCTCCACCAAAAAAGCTCTCGAAAAAGTCGGAAAAATTGCCGTCATCATACTGGTCGCTGGTTGACGATTGATACCCACCGCCACGGTTAGCATTCCTGAAGCCTTCATAGCCTTGGGTGCCACCGCCCTGCTGGTAGTTTTTCCAGTTTGCCCCCAGTTCATCGTACTTCTTTCTCTTTTCCGGATCCTCAAGTACTTCGTGAGCTTCCCCTATTTCTTTAAACTTTTCTTCAGCCGCTTTGTCACCCTGGTTTTTATCCGGATGGTATTTAACTGCAAGTTTGCGGTAAGCCTTTTTAATGTCATCCGCTGTAGCAGTTTTAGCCACACCCAGTATTTTATAGTAGTCTTTAAAGTCCATAGCAGTGTAGTAGTATTTTCTTCACCTTATTGTTGTAAACTACGTATTATATCCCTTATCGCAAGTTAAAGATCATTTTGTTTTAATAAAAGGACCTTTTACTGCTAATGGCTGTTGCAAAGTTGCGGCTATTATTTACGGCAAGGTTATATTTTTTACAGTATTTATTGCACTTTTCACAGCTTAGGCTAACCTTGGCCTGGCAGCGTAACCCAAAGCATACCAAACCGATTTACGGGCATAGCACGACTATCCCGCATTACTTTTTCCAGACCGTTTTTTGTGAATTACCTTACCTGCTGCATTTCAACAAGGCGCTTATAAATACCGTTGTTTGCCAGAAGGCTTGCATGGGTGCCGCGTTCCGCTATGCTGCCTTTTTCCAGCACAATAATTTCGTCAGCATGTTGCACTGTGCTCAGGCGGTGAGCAATAACAATGCACGTGCGGTTTTTCATGAGCGTATTAATGGCTTCCTGCACAATACGCTCACTTTCGGTGTCGAGCGAAGATGTAGCCTCATCCAGTATCATAATTGGCGGGTTCTTCAATACCGCCCTTGCAATAGTCACCCTCTGGCGCTCACCGCCGCTCAGGCGCACACCGCGGTCGCCCGCCATGGTATCGTAGCCTTCGCTTTTGAGCATAATGAATTTATCGGCATGCGCAATACGCGCCGCCTCTTCTACTCCTGCTTTACTGGCTCCGCCAGTACCCAGTGCTATGTTGTTGTAAATAGTATCGTTAAATAAGATCGGGTCCTGGCTCACCACGCCCATAAGGCGACGCAGATCATCAATTTTGTAGTTCCTTATATCTACACCATCTATCAATATTTCCCCTCCGGTAACATCATGAAAACGTGGAATCAGGTCAACAAGCGTGCTCTTACCTGCTCCTGAAGCGCCTACCAGGGCTATTACCTTTCCTTTTTCAATATCGAAGCTGATACCGTTAATTATCTTCTTATCGCCATAGCTGAACTGCACATTTTTGAACTGTATTTTTTGCTCAAACGATTTTATTGGCAATGCAGCCGGGGCATCTGTAATGTTATTTTCAACATGCAGCAGGTGCTCTATCCTGTCAATTGCTGAAGTGCCCTTTTGAACATTGTAAAAAGCAGCAGAAAGGTTTTTGAATGGGTTAATGATTTGCGTGAACATACCGATGTAGCCCAAAAACGACGCACCATCGAACCCGCTTCCTGAAAATACTATCCGGCCGCCAAACCATAAAATAATGCTCACCACAATAATACCCATGGTTTCTGACATGGGCGAAGCCAGTTCGCGACGCGCTGCAATGCGGTTACGCGTATGGAATAAAGTATTGTTCATTTTCATGAACTTGAGGTGCTGGTGCTTTTCAGCACTGAACGCCTTCAACACCCTCATACCAACTAAAGTTTCATCGATTACCCCCATCATGCTGCCCAACTGTTCCTGGGCGATGTTAGACGATTTGCGCAGCGACTTACTGATGCGGCCTATTATAAGCCCCGCAACTGGCAAGAAAATAAGCAGGAACAAAGTAAGCTTCACACTAAAAAAGAACATGGCACACAGATACACCATAATAGTCAGTGGCTCGCGGATAAAAACTTCCAGTACACTCATTACAGAAAGCTCAACCTCATTAATGTCATTGGTCATGCGGGAAATAAGATCGCCCTTGCGCTCCTCAGTAAAGAAACCAATTGGCAAAGACAGCGTTTTGGCAAAAAGGTCATCGCGCAGGCGGCGCAAAACCGCGTTACGCAGTGGGTTAAGCACATATAGTGCCAGGTACAGGAAAAGGTTCTTAAGTACGGTAAATATCACTACCGCTACGCAAACCATGGCCAGCGCCCTTAGTTTGTCTTCATGCTCAATAATGCTCTTAAAATAAGCAGATGCCTGGTTAATTAGACCAATAGAAGCCTGCCTGGTTGGTGCCACCATCTTAGCGGCAGCAGAATCCTGTTGTTTGAACAGCACCTGCAAAACAGGTACTAACATGGTAATTGTGAGTAAAGAAAAAAGGATACTCAGCAAATTAAAAATAAAATAAAGACCTATTTTGCCCTTATAGTCTGCCAGGTATTTTAGTAATCTCGAAATTTTCTTCATTTATGATTGGCTTGCGCTATCTGAACAGGCGATCTGAACGATGGTTTGATGTTTAATTATTCCCTTGAAAATTCAGGATAATCAGGGAAAGAAAACTATAATCAAAGAAATGTACTTTATAGGGGTAAGGTGCAATGCTTATGTTTTAGTTCTCTTAAAATTCCTTCAAGTTCACCGCCTTTTTTCAAATGTTCATGCGCGGCTCTTTTGTCGTCAAGCATAGTCTTGAAAATAGCAGCACCTTTTGAGTTCATTGGCTTCTCTTTTTCTACAGCATTTTCCATACCAGCAAAATTATATAAAAATTATTAAATCCGATTGCAGCCTTGCCATTGCAAGCAGCTAGCCGACAAACTTAACTTTCCTTTCGTAAAATCGGCGACGTGGTTGGCATAATCTAAAAATCCTGCAAACTTAAAACTTGCAGGATTTCTATAATTGTGTAAACATACTACTCTATTGTAAAAGAAGTACTGCCGTCCTTTTCGTCTTTGATAATAACTCCGCTTTCGGCAAGCTTATTGCGTATCTGGTCGCTGGTCGCGAAATCTTTACGCTTTTTGGCTTCCGCACGAATATCCATTAACACTTGTAACACCTGGCCCAGTTTATTGCTTTGAGGCACAGCCAGCTGTTGCATTCCCAGTATATCTTCCAGGAACACTTTGAAATTGGTTTTCATCAATTCAAATGTAGCGGCAGATATAGCGTCTGTTTTTACCTGTCCGCCCTTCATTCCATTAATTATCGGTGCCAGCTCAAACATATTGGCAATAACCTTGGCGGTATTAAAATCGTCGTTCATGAATTCGGTGAACTCATTGCACAATTTTACAACCTGTTGGTCAAGCGCTGCATCAGTTGGGGTAGCATTGCCAGGATGTACTATCTTCTGCATAATATCGTAGGCATCCCATAGCCTGCGGGCGGCACGCTCTGCGGCCTGCAATGCTTCGTTACCGAAATCGAGCGTGCTGCGGTAGTGCGTCTGTAAAATATAAAACCGTACCACCATCGGGTGGTAAGCCTGTTCCAGTATGGGGTGGTTACCACTGAATAACTCTGACAGCTTAATTACGTTGTTATAACTCTTACCCATCTTCTTGCCGTTGATGGTTATCATGTTATTGTGCATCCAGTAGTTAACCGGTGCATGTCCGTGAGCAATAGTACTCTGCGCTATTTCGCTTTCGTGGTGCGGAAATTGCAGGTCCATCCCACCGCCATGTATATCAAACACCTCACCCAGGTATTTACTGCTCATCGCGGAGCACTCAATATGCCAACCCGGGAAACCTTCGCCCCATGGGCTCTTCCAGCGCATAATATGCTCTGGCGGCGCATTCTTCCATAATGCAAAGTCTGCCTTATTGCGTTTCTCTTCTTGCCCGTCAAGTTCGCGGGTAGTTTCCAGCTGGTCTTCCAATACCCTACCTGAAAGCTTGCCGTAAGGATAGCTTGCCGCGTACTTGCCTACGTCAAAATATACCGACCCATTCACCTCGTAGGCATAGCCCTTTTCAATGATGGTCTCTATCATGTTTATCTGCTCAATAATGTGCCCTGTAGCTGTAGGCTCTATACTTGGCTCAACGCAATTGAACAAATGCATACCATGATGGAACATATTGGTGTATTTCTGCACCATTTCCATCGGTTCCATTTTCTCAAGTTTGGCCTTCTCACTTACCTTGTCCTGCGCCTCACGGCCTTCTTCTTCAAAATGGCCTGCATCGGTAATATTACGCACATAGCGCACTTTATATCCGAGATGTTTCAGGTAACGCTGCACCACATCGAACGTAATATATGGCCTTGCATGTCCCAGATGCGACTCACCGGATACGGTAGGTCCGCACACATATAAACCGGCATAGCCGGGCACTATAGATTGGAATTTTTCTTTCTGGCGGGTATATGAATTATATAATTTTAAATCGTGTTCCATTGTTAGTATTTAGTAGGTAGTACATAGTATGTAATACCTGGTTTTAGTAATTGTTCTCTGGTCGAAAGCTGCTTTCGCTGAGGTGTCCGACACCTCAAAGGTGTGGGAAACCTACCCCAAATATGTAATATCGGCTGAGCAAACGTTGCGCAAAAATAGCCGTAATATTTTAACGGCAATATGCGTGGTGTTTAAATATTGAAAAAGGAAGTGAGGTAAACCCGGTCGGGGCCAATTAACACATACAACTCACCCCCACACTACATCGTGTAGACAAAAGGACCTGCAGGGAGGAAATTATTGCTGTATTCATTTTAAGGTATTGCAATACAAAGGTGACACATATTTCTAACATGACAAAACATTTTAAAAAAGCCGGCACATAGGTAGTGCCGGCTTACAGACTTTCATTTTTTTGTTTATACCCTGGTTTGTTGCTACGGATTATCAGTTGGTGGTGTAGGTGGTGTTACCACTTCATTCTGAACTACCACATTCTGAACAGGAGGCCGTGCCGGTTGCTGAACCTGCTGCATAGGCATTACAGGCTGCACGGGTTGCTGTGGCACCATGCCACCCTGCGGGTTTTGTGGGGGCATTTGCTGAGCACTTGAAGCAGCCGACGGAATGTTGGCATTTTCCGTAGTCTTTAATGCAGCATAGGTACCGGAGCTCAAGCCCAGCAAAATCAGGTTATTGTTGCTAATTTCAGGTATTATATAGTCAACGAAAGTTGCCTGATTCACACCTTCCTGAAGCGTTTTTATCATTTCATCGGTACAGGCCGATTTTGGCAACGCTGTTAATTCGACTATTTTTTTTGCAGCTTTTGCAACATCATCTGCATTGAGCAGGCTATAGCAGTTTGCACATTTAATATGCTGGAAAACTTCGTAAACAAACCATACCCCGAACACAATATTGAATACCACCGCCTGCAGCCTGTGTATGCAAATACCGTCTTTATCTGAGAGAATATCTAAGAGAAAACTCTCGCTTTCAGAATTGCGGGATACAGCAGCAGCTGCCGGAGTTGCTGGTGTTAATGGACTTGCCGGAGGTAGACCAGCTGCGGCATTAGCTGCATTTACCTTATTGTCATCAGAAATATCGGTGATGCGCGCAGAAACCGTGGTGAGGGAACCAATACCCAACAAAACCAGGGTTGATGTAAAAAGATTCGGGAGTTTACCCGTGGTGCAAATAATAGCCACTAGCGAACTGAGTACAATAAAGGTCCACCATACGAGCTGTGTGCGGGCGAGGCTGTACGGCTTTTCCTGTATCGAGGTTAGCGTATTGTCTTCAAGCAGGTGGAATTTCTTCTGGAGAATGATTGTCAATACCAGAAAAAACACCAGGGAGATTGCATAGATAGCCTGACCATTCATAATTATAGCTGTTTGCACCTACTCTGCTAAGCCGTTTTCGGTATACCGGCAATAACCATAGTTATCGGAACAAATATAATAATTGTAAGACATTATACAAATTGTATGATTATAATTTTTATTTGCTAAACAAAAAGATAATTATGTAATAACAAGGCAATTAATACTACTAAAAATCAAACTCAGCAATGTCCCGGTCGGTAAGCATATGCTCTATAAAAGCATGGTGTTTTTTTTCGCTGCCTGCTACCGACCATACGGCCTTCATGGTATTCCCGCTCTTAGATATAGACCTATCCAATATCTTGAGCCGGTAGCGCTTTATCTGCACTTCGTATTTATGTTGCTGGTTTTCTTCGTAAGGATAGATGATCCTGTATTGGCGGATCTGGTTAAGACTATCGAGGAAGCGATCAAGGAATGAGAACAGAAACAGAATAGAAAGCACCACAAGGCAACCCAATACCGATACTGCAAAATAGCCGCTGCCTATACCCATGCCCAGCGCTGCTGTAAGCCATATTGAAGCTGCGGTAGTGATGCCGCTAACACCCCTTTCGCTACGGAATATTACACCCGCGCCCAAAAAGCCGATCCCGACAACAATGTTTGATGCAATGCGGTCCGTATTATTGGGCCTGCCTATAAACTGCGAGAGAATAGTAAACAACGTAGCGCCCACGCATATTAAAGTAAGGGTACGAAACCCGGCCGACTTGCTCCGCAATTCCCGCTCCAGGCCTATTGCCCCTCCAATTAAAACAGAAAGTAACAATTTTACGATAAGGGTGTGGGGTAAATGCATATACATTGTTCAACAGATTTATGAGCCGGTTAAAGTTAACAATTAATGACTTAAGCCAAAACAGTAGCTTAAACCAGGCTAAAAAGGAAAAGAAAAAGCCAACATTTATAAGATGTTGGCTTTTCAGGGTGGGATAAAAAAATGCAGTTCAACAGGATGGAATTTTCTAATCATTCGCTTATAATGGTTGTTTAGAAACTGATACAAAAATACCCCGCGATGCAGCCCTGTAAAATGACAATAGGCAATTTTTGAGTTGATAGAAATCAATTGCTGTGTCGTTATTTTTTTGTATACTTATAAGTACAGTAGATCATTGGGTTAACCCAACGGTTGCGGTGCAGCCAGGTACCTTCATTAAAATAGGGCGGCACCACATTCAAAACCTTCCTCGTTTCGGATGCCAATCATAATAAAACAACTGTACTTTCGTTTATTAACAGGTATTCGTTCTATGAAAAAACTATTGCTGTCCGTTACTTTATGCCTGCCTTTGCTGTCTTTTGCGGCGGAAGGTGCCGATACTACCCTCATCAAAAGCCACCTCACGGCTATTACTAAGACAAAGGGATTCCGCAACCATAACAATACGGACCTGCTCAACGCTACAGCTGCTTATATACAAAATCAACTTTCGAAATACAGCACCAATGTAACTATACAGGAATACACCGTAAAAGGGAAAGGTTATAAAAATGTATTGTGTTCCTTCGGACCGGCTGATGCAAAACGGATAATTATTGGCGCGCATTATGATGTTTGCGGAGACCAGCAAGGCGCCGATGATAATGCCAGCGGCATAACCGGACTGCTGGAACTTGCACGCATGCTCAAAGACAAGCCGCTCACCTACCGCATAGACCTTGTTGCCTATACGCTGGAAGAACCGCCCTACTTTGAAGAAGTGGAAATGGGCAGCTATGTACACGCCAAATCGCTGGCCGATAATCATACAGATGTATATGGCATGGTATCGCTGGAAATGATTGGCTATTTTAAAGATGCGAAGCATACGCAATCGTACCCCATAAAGCCGCTGAAACTGCTATACGGCAGCCGTGGCAACTATATTACACTGGTGAGGAAGCCAGGCTCAGGTAAGTTCGCAGCAAGGTTTGCACGGGCATTTAAAAGGAGCGATGAAATAAGGACCGTCAAATTTACGGCACCGGCTTACCTACCCGGAATTGATTTCAGCGACCACCGCAGTTACTGGCATTTTCATTTCAGCGCATTAATGATCACCGATACCGCCTTCCTGCGTAATAAAAGCTACCATGAAGCCACCGATGTTATGGAAGCACTCGATATACCCAGGATGGCTGCGGTAATTGATGGTGTATATACAGCATTGCAGGATATGCAGTAAAATGGATAACAGATAAAAATACCCCTTTATGGATACGATAGTTTATTTCATCCTCATTGTATTGGCCATACCATTGTTCTTTATGTGGCGAGCCATATTCAGGCGGTATATTAAAACTGAAAAAACGAGAATAATAGCCACATGGTTAACGACTATAGTAAGCGCACCTGTGCTATACGCCTGTATTATTTTATTGTTCTTATCAGCTATAGAATACTATCCGAACAGAGATTTTAACAAACAAGATTGGATGGATAACCCCGACAGGCGATTTGAACTATCGAAAGACATTATTAAGAGCAAAATGCTCCTTGGCAAAAACTATAAAGAAGTAATGCAAATACTGGGGGAAGTTGGCAACGATACCAGTAGCCAAATCATGTATTACTACCTTGGTTATGAGCCGACCCTAATGAATACCCACCCCTCCACGCTGTTTGTTGAATTTGGGGATGGAAAGGTCATCAAAGTATCGCAACATTCAGACTAGTGCTAATGCCGTTGGGTAAACTCATAGCAACACTCCTGATATAGGACGCTGAATAGCCCACCTCCGCCTAAACAATTATTAATTTGGACCCACCCGGATAAATAATTTATTTTTGAAGGACAAACCCATATTGATGCGTTTAAAAAAAGCGGCAAACTATATTTATGTATTGTTAGGTGCACTAGTGCTTTTTATGCCGGCCTTGCTGAATGGTTACCCCATTTTAAATAATGACGATGCTACTTACCTCTGGGCCGGGTTTACCCCAACCACACCAATTGACCGGCCAATAGCCTACGGTATATTTTTACGGATATTCAGCTTTAACGGTGTTACGTTATTCACCTGCGCCTTTGCGCAATGCTGGTTAATGAGCTGGTTGCTACACAGGGTATTTAAACGCGTAGTGACCGGTGACAAATACAACCTATACGCGCTTGCTGCAACTATAATACTTGCAGGCAGCAGTTCCCTATCCTGGATCAGCAGCGAGATACTACCCGATTTTTTAACCCCGGTCGCATTGCTGGCACTGGCACTGATATTGTTGCAGCAAGAAACCCGTTCAACAACCGCTCTCCTCTTCTTTATTTATGCTGCCTGCATCAGCACGCACATGTCGCATGTTTCTATTTATACATTGGTGCTGCTTATTACGCTGCTGTTCAGAAAAAAGCTATTTGCACAAGAGCAGTTACGCATAGCTACCCAACGTATCGGACTCGCGCTGTTTTTAACGCTGGGTTGCATTTTTACTATGGGCTATGCAATTGCCAATTCCAAACATGTATTTGGCATGGGTGCCATACTGGAACAAGGTATCTTAAAGCCGTATCTTGATGAAACCTGCCCTACCGAACACTACAGGATTTGCGACTATAAGGACAACCTTATTGAAAACGCCAACTACTTTCTATGGGTACCGGAAAGCCCCATCTTCAAGACCGGTGGCTGGGAAGCTAATAAGGATGAATACAACAAGATACTTAAGGGCACTTACACCAGCCCAAAATACCTGGCCATGCGCATTAAAATGTCGTTTGTAGTTACGTGGCGGCAATTACTTGATTTTCGCATAGGTGATGGCAACTACCCTGTAGATCTATTGAACAGAGTGCGCCAATATGTGCCGGGAGACGAGCGGGCCTTCCGCGCCGCAGTGCAGCATCAGGACCAATTGCTACCGCTGCTTCCCCTTCCAAACAAAATAATTATCACTACCGTTATTATAAGCCTGGTGGTATTACTCGCACAGCTTTTTTTATTAAAAAACAGCAACAAGGCATTTACCCTATTCGTCTTTCTGGCAGTAACTGCTACAGCAGTAAATATATGGGCATGTGCCACGATGGGCCAGGTTAACGGCCGCTATGGCTGCCGCGTTATGTGGCTGATACCGTTATGCGCTTTAATAGGTTTAGCACAGCAATTCTCTGCACGAAAAGAGGCGGTAGCTCAATGACAGGAGTACGAATCATCTCCGCTCAGCGAGCTCTTTCAACTTACCCAGCGCCTTAGGGAATGTAGCCAGGAAATAGCTCAGGGAATGTTGGTTTGCATCACCGGGTTCCAGTTCTACTGTTAGTTCTGTGGCTCCGTCGACTGACTTTAGCGAATAATTTTCCATAGCGCCGGCCCATTCTTTGCTCGCAACGCTCTCTGTATCTTCCACCCCATTTTTTACTATCCCCTTATGGCGGAAAGACATGAATTCGTTTGGCTTAACGTCACCTATCATAGACAGCATCCCATCGTTATTACCATTGAGAAACAATACTTTACTTCCCTTGTTCCAGTCTATAATTACCTTCGACCCTTCTGAAAAGACAGCAGTCCATTGCTGGTAAGTGGCATCGTTCCACAAAGTATCCCAAACCTTTTCTTTGGGTGCGTGTATCGTTTCTCTGAATTCCATGGTTTTGTTGTTGTGCTGGTTGCTGTACCAATGAAGTTACGGATTTCACCTTTACCCTTGTGATTGCAATCTGCCCTTAGGCACAATGTAATTTTAAATACAACCATGCCTAAAAATACTAAGCATCGAAGATTTTGTTCTCGTAAACCTGAGGAAGTATTTGGTCCTCTGCCATTTAGCGCAAGAGAAGTAGCACCAAATAAAACCTACCAGAACTTCCACCACTTTTTATTGGCGACAACTAAGCCTGGACTTTGCAATATAACCGCTCCATAAGCGTAAATACTATCTTCTGCGCCATTTTGAAAACGCTTGATTGCGCGCTGCATAGGTTGTATTAACTCACCATTGGGCAACTTCAATGTTGCGTTTATTTCAGCCTGTGTGTCTTTTTCGTCTATAAGCCATACTGTACCGGGCAGCGTTTGTATAAATGACTCACCCATATATGCCCCTATAGAAAAGAGTATGCTGCCAGTATTTGCTGCCAACCTACCGTTCGGATTTGCAGCGCCGTTTTCGGCGTGTTGCTCAAAAAAGTTATCTAAAGTTTTGAAACTTTCAATGGTGTAATTGAGCTTTAATTTATCTGCAGCAAATGCTTTTACTATCCAATCAGCATGCTGCTTTATATCCTTTTCAAGGGTGGTCATCTACTAAAATTTACACGCAAAAATAAAGCTTTACTCTTTCCAAAACTTTGTCACTCCAGCCCCGTCCACTTTTATAAAATACATGCCGGGAGCCCGGTCAGCTATATCAATATGGACTTCGGGCTTGTTGGCTATGGTAGTGTAAACCATCTCGCCCAACAAATTGGTAATAGCTATGCTTCCCAATGCCTGCCTGGCAGTAACTGTAATTTCGCGTCTGGCTGGATTGGGATAAACAGTAAAATTGACATTTAATGGCTCTGTAACGCCTACCTTGCTGGTATCTGGCACAAAGCAATCTGTTTGAAGGGTAATTTTCCTTACCCTTTCATTGCCAAGGTCTGCAAGAAACAGGTTGCCGCAGGCATTCACCGCCAAACCCTCGGGGTTGTATAGTTGTGCGGTTACAGCCGCAATACTGTCGCCATTGTAGGCGCCCGTTCCGGTACCCGCAACAGTGTAGATGGTGTCGTTGGTAAAATCAATTTTCCTTATGCGGTGGTAAATGGTAGAAACATAGAGTGCATGATTTAGGTACACAATGCCAGACATCCGCAAATTGGCCGACCTGGCGGGTATGCTATCTCCGTTAAAAGCAAAACCACCGGCTCCAGCAATTGTGTGTATGATACCAAACGTATCGACCTTACGCACGTGACCGCCCAACTGTTCTGCTATGTATAAATTTCCGGTATCGTCAAATGCGAGATTGCGCGGGTCTTTTAGTTCAGCTGCCGTGGCCGGGCCACCATCTCCGCTGTAACCGGGAGAACCTCCTATACCCGCAAACGTGCTTATAATGCCAGCGGCATTTACTTTGCGTATGGCATGCGCGCTGTTATCAGCAATATAGAGGTTGCCGCGTTTATCAAAAATTACGTCATTAGCAGTATTAAACTGCGCGGCCGTAGCAGGGCCGCCATCGCCCGAGCCGGCGAATATATTTGTGCCATTACCTGCAATCGTAGTTATAATGCCCGTGGAGACAGTAATTTTTCTTATCCTGTAGTTGTTACGATCAGCAATATAAACGTTACCAAATGTATCGCAGGTAACACCCATGGGGTTCTTTAAATAGGCTGCCGTGGCAGCGCCACCATCACCAATAGTAGTGCTTACGCCCGGGCCTGCAACGGTAGTTATTATGCCAAAAGTATCGACCTTACGGATGCGGCTGCTACCCAGATCGCTGATGTACAAATTACCTATTCTGTCAAATGCCACACATTCCGGGTTGGGAATAGCAGCCGCCGTTGCAGCACCGCCATCACCCAGGCCACTTGTGCCACCACCCGCAACCGTAGTAATAAATTGCGCCTGGGTATTAAATGGCAGTAACAGCAGCAGTAAAAATATTTTCTTCATGGCAAAGGCGTTAAGCTATAAAATTAACTAGTGAGCGGGAATAAAAATAATGACGTTTACCTGGCTGCATGGGTATTAATGTCCAGTTAATAGATTTGCCACATCCTTGTAAAGAACCTTCCTGCATTGCCTGATTTTTAGCAGTGCTAACGCACCTCGATGGTCTTTATGCTCTAAATTTGAGCATCAACCAATTTACAAACAATTGGTTTTGCATTGTGGAATTGCCCGCCGGGTGTATGCGAACTGGTTATGCTACTTATGGGTGAAGCGTATCTTTCCTGGCTACCGATATAGCAATGCGGCTAGAAAAACAAATAAAAATGAGCAAGAAAAGTAACAGGTACGCCCTAACAGCCGCGGAAAAAGCGCAGTTAAGAAAAAGCCGCATAGCACTGAAAGATATTGTTAACCACCCGGTAGGCGAGTTACAGCATATCCTTTCAACAACTGAGCAACGAGCTAAGGAAATATTTGCTAGCTACCAATTTCAGTCCGTGCCATCAATAGGCGCAAGATTTGCGGAAGATCTCATTGCAATGGGCTATTATGCACTTGATGAATTAAAGCATAAAACAGGTGTGGAATTAATAGACCAACTGGAGCAAAAAATGGGTTATTGGATAGACCCTTGCGTAGAAGACCAGTGCCGGCTGGTAGTACATTTTGCCAATACCGGGGACGTAACAAAGCAGTGGTGGCATCTTACAGCGGAGCGAAAAGCATACAGGGCCCCGCATGAGTACCCTACGTCTCGGCCACAAAAGGCATGGTTTGAAACATTATAAATAACTCTGAAAATGAGCCTTGTGATTATTAAGGAGAACTATGTTTAGCAACGTATTTTAAACACTCATTTGCATCTCTTATAGCCGGGGTCCACCCTGTTTGTGTAGCTATACCTAAGCCCTTGTTAGCAGCGGCAAGGGCGTCACTATATCTTTTTTGCCGTGCAAACGTCCAACCTAAATTTGAATAGGTCAACGCAAGTGATCGTTGTTCGCGCTTTATTTCAAAAATAGTTTTTGCCATTAAAAAATTATCCATTGCCTTGTCGTAGTCGCGCCATCCCAAATAAACTTTCCCAATATCGAATAACGTTGCCCCAAGCGCCAGGGAATCGTGCATTTCCTCTTGTATCTTCTTTGCGATGCTTAATACCGACATTGCGGCATCAGATTTAAATTGCGCCTGATAAACAGTGCCGATATTGCATAATACCCCGGCGGAGCTGCTCCTGTTTCCCGTCACTGCAAAAATATCCCTTGCGAGGGTAAAGTTATCCAGTGCCTTTTTGTAGTGCCCAGGCTGCTGATTAAGATAAACAAGCCCCTTGC
Source organism: Chitinophagaceae bacterium (assembly GCA_947447265.1). Lineage (GTDB taxonomy): Bacteria > Bacteroidota > Bacteroidia > Chitinophagales > Chitinophagaceae > Flavipsychrobacter. The sequence continues at coordinate 13,253 of CANFKC010000018.1, read as the reverse complement.
AATTGTAAGCCGTCGCTATGCCATATCGGGAATTAAGCCGCTGCGATATCACTAATATCGAGTCAATATATTTCATCTTTTCATCCACATCTTCCCCGGGATAAAAGAGCACATTACAATCACCCTGGAAATCATAAAAAAGTAAACGGTACATGTTCACTTTAGCGGTATCAACCTTCATGTCTTTTATTTCGCGAAGCACAGAATCAACCCGCGGGTTACCTTGCCCGGTTGCGGACAGACTAAAAAAAAGAACAAACAATACAAGAACAATACGCATTATGCTGGTGACTTTTCCTTCAAATTTATGAAAATAACCACAATTAGCGGCGTTAACAGGCGCATATACAATTTCGGTTTTAAGGATTATTCGCGTCTCTGGTTGGCGTGAAATTATGGCGCAATTAACTATTTCGGTTGGGTAGCTTTAATAGCCAAAACATATTTCAGTACAGCGTCTTGCTGGGCAGGTGTAATTTTCGCACCCGGTGCCATCTCTTCTATTATCCAAGGCCATGCCTGCTCTGTAAAGTTATAGATACTCTTTGTGCCATGGCAATTAGTGCACTGGCCGGTATATACTTTATACCCTGCTGCAAGTGTAGCGGACGTAACGTCTTTATTGGTAAGCTGTATAGCAGTATGTTCTTCAGCGCCCGGCTCGTATACACCATTAGCTGGTTTTACACGAGGTGCTGGTGTAATGGGAAAGGCTTTTGTCTCGGCCTTTGCAGCAACTGGCTGGGTATTTCTTTTAAGCGTGTGGCATGCTGTAAACGTCAATATAGCAATACATACGTACGATGTTTTCAAGAGTTTCATGGTTTGCGGGTTTTGTTAGTCTTGTATTTTCTTTTCAGTAAAACCGGTAAACCCTTTCCCATCATAACGGAAAACACCCATATCTTCAGTAGTAAACCAAATGTTGCCGTTGTGGTCAGGGACAATTGCGGAAACACGCTCCTTACTTAAACCTTCTTTCATTCCAAAACTCGTGAAGCCCTTACCGTCATAATAAGATGCGCCGCCATCTCCGCATATCCATACCCTGCCATTTTTATCTTCAGCAATACAAGTAACATCATTATTCTGAAATTCACCCTTGTTCAGCAACCCATCTTTTCTGGTATACTGGGTGAGTGATTTACCATCGTATCGGAACGCACCACTCCCCTGGTATATGTTTCCGTTCTTTGCGCCAGTGCCAAACCATATATTCCCAGTCCTGTCTTCGTACATAACGCCAACCAGGCTGTGGTCGAGCCCGTTCTTGCCTTTAAAATGTGTAAAGTTTCGGCCGTCATATTTGTAAACGCCACTGTCCCAGGTACCTATCCATATTTCTCCACTTTTATCTTCGAGTATGGAACTGAAGGCAATGCCGCGGTTACCGTCTTTTGTAGTAACCTCTGTGATTGCAGTAGCCAGCTCCCGCTCGTGCAAAGCGGCTTGCTGAGGATTGTGCATATCGTGTTTGCAATTGCCGCTTACACAGGGATTAGCCATACTTTTTGCATCTACTTTGAAAGTGCAATTCAAACAGCAGCATGAGCCTGTAGTCAGCCAGATATTACCCTTCTTATCTTCAAATATTTCCCAGATATTTGGGTTCTCATAGGTGGTATCAACGCGCTTGCCCTTGCTCCTCAGCAAACTGGAAACACCCGGTAAAGCGTATACAAGCGACTTACCGTTATACCGGTAAATATTGAATCCTGACCAATACCATGTATCGCCGTTACTGGTTTGTTTGCTGAAGCTAACGGCATTTGATCGTTTTAATTTCTCCCCCTTGGTTGTAAAAGCTGGTAAGAAATTGCTTCCATCAGCAGCAGGCACTGAAACTGCCGTGAATGAACTACCGTTAAAAATACACGCCCCATTTTCAGTAGCAACCCAGATAGTTCCATTCTTATCTTCTGTTACTGCAGTTGCGCAATCGCTGCTCAAACCGTCTTTTACGGTGTAGTTAGTAAACTTTTTACCATCGTAACGGTACACGCCCTGCAGCGTACTGGCAAACCAGGTATTTCCGGCCCTATCCTGCACACCACTGGAAATATAACCAACACGAAAGCCATAGTCGGTGATCACCCTTCTTGCTTTTATTTTCTGGAGTTCTGAAGTGCTTGTTTTTGATTGTACAGGGCATGCCATCAGCAGCACGGCCGCAGCCATGAAAGAAATGATCGTTTTCATACTTATGAGTTTAAAAAGTAACCGGGAAAAGAAATCAGTGATAAAATATTGTTCAGTACCAGAAGCGCGTGGCTCGGATTGTTATACAGGCAGCAGTAGTATATAACCTGGTCGCTTCGCAGCGGCTATTTGATTGAATTTGATTTAAAATCAGGCACTCCGGGCACAGGCGGAGTATTTGCATCAGAACAGCCTCCCGGCTTGGTGGTCGCTGGAGCGGCTGGCTTTGCTGCCGCACCTTCCACAATGCCCTTTAAAATAGCATTGCACAATACATCCTGCCTGTTAGCATCAGTGAGCTTTTTCATTGCCGCTTCATTGTGGATATCACCTAATTCCATCATCAATGCAGGGGTTTTCACTTGCTTCAACATATACAATAGTTCTTTAGTAGTAGGCATTACCATAGCTTGCTTTGCGCAATTGCTGCACATCCTTGCTTGGTCGTGGCTGCAGCCCTTGGCTTCGAGCCCCGGAATTATCCCGTCTTGCACCATTGCCTGAAAAATTGCATTACTATATGCGCTGCTTTTTTGTGCATTAGCATTCTGACTTGACACATAGATATCGAAATCGCCTTTGGCTTTATCGGTACCTGGTGAATTATTTACATGCAGCGATAGTTGCACATCAGGGTGTATTTTTTCCGTCATTGCAACACGATCGGCAAGTGTAACATAGTTATCATTATCACGGGTAAGGTGCACTTCAATATTGTAAGCTGGCGCAAGTTCTTGTAACCGTTTTGTAACCTGCAGGCAAATATCTTTTTCTGCAAGGTTGTCGGTTGCTGCACCTCTGTCCTTTCCACCATGTGCTGCATCTAATACCAGCACTATCTTCTTCTTGGCAGCGGTAATGTTACCAGCCAGTCCTGTATGTGCAGTAAAGGAAAACACCAGTATCGCCATTGCAATCAGCGGCACCGCCATAAATTGCCTGAGCTTTGCATACCTCGGCATTGCTGCATTTTGTAACATAGTGAGCCTGCGTTTTATAGTAGAGGAAAAAAAGTGATGTTCAGGCACCAGGTAGCTACCATTATTGAACGATTGTAATAGCATCATAGCAAAAGCTTCCGTATCTCTGTTATCAACTGCCTTTTCATCGGCTATAAACTCGTGTACTATATTCAGCTCTTTCTGAATGAGCCAGTAAAAAGGGTTGAACCAGAATATGCAGGTGAGTACCTGACTTACCAGTTTATCGTAAGTATGGCCTTGCTCAATGTGTGCGAGTTCGTGTTTAAAAATGAGCTGGCCTACTTCACCATCCAGGGGTATTGACTTGTTCCAGAATAGGTATTTTAAAAACGTAAAGGGAGCACTTGGCGAGTCAGTGAGCAGTAAGTTCACTCCGTTCTTTTGAGTAACGGGATACTTGCTGCACATCATCCGCACTTTTATAACCCTCGTAAAAAGTATAAACAGCAAAGTAATGCTCACAGTTACTGCTGCAATGCCCGCTATAAGTAACCAGTTAACAGGGGTTTCCGCGGGCACAGGAGTTGCCGCCGTACTATTGGCTGCGTCGCCTGTAGCGCCTACCAGCAAAGCTACTGGTGCCATGCCATTGGCTACAATGCGCGGCACACTGAACAGCTGGAAATTTAAAAACGGTATGGTTAAACTCGCAAACAATGTTGTGAGCAGGAAAACCCTGTTGTACTGGTGCAACCGCTTGCCACGTAGCGCTACCATATACCAGGTAGTGAGCAAGCCGCTAACCACAATACTTTTCCATAAAAACAGACTTAATGTTTCCATAACTGTTCGTTTTATTTTTTCTTCAATTGCTTTAATAATAACTCCAGGTCTTCAACAGATAGCTTCTTCTCATCTACCAGAAAAGAAACTACATTGCTGAACGACCCTTCAAAATAACCCTTGGCAACATTGGTAAGCGATGAGCGCGAATAGTCTTCTTTGGTCACTTCCGGGTGGTATCGGTGAATACGGCCCAATTGCTCGACACGCACAAATTCTTTATCAACCAACGTTTTCAAAATAGTGGCTACTGTGTTTTTGTGTGGTTGTGGTTGCGGCATTGCTTCTACTACTTCCATAAGCAAACCACTACCCAGCTGCCACAAAACCTTCATTACCTGTTCCTCTGCTCTTGTTAGCGATTTCATCTAAAACTATATTTCTAGTTCAAAGATAAAACTATATTTCTAGTTTTACCAAATAAACATGTAAAAAAGTTTTGTTAATCCCGGTAGCCAAATGGACAGTCCCCTAAAAAGCAAGCCGATGCTCGCTATCATAATTCTCAATTAATACCGACCTGGGGCGTGTAAAGAACGATGTCTTCATCCTCATTTTCATCAATAAGTTGCCATTGTAAGAGGGTGGCTATTTGCATTAGTACTTCCAGGTATTTCTTTTCATCATCGCCTCTACTACAAAGCACCGATATAAGGTTGGCATGTGTGAGCCAGGTATCATTATCTACCGCAAAGCCTCCGTCACGGCTCAGCGCAATCGTAAGATTCATCCATGGGAAAGTAGCGGTATTCTCATAACTCAGTAAGTGCTTTTTCTTTAAAACACCGGTATCCTCAAGTATCTTAACAATGCTTTCCAATGGAAAGACCTTTGCGTAGTTCGCGTCTGTCCTGATGGCGTAATACAAATAGAAGTGGCTCCACATAAACGAATTGCGATAGTTGTAACTAAAGATACCGTTTATTAACAAAGGATGGTAGTACATATCCTCTGAAAGCCTACGGATATAAAAAGTCAGTGCTCTTGTTTATTTGGCACCAGCAAGCCAGGCAGGCATGTCTATTTTTGAAATTGCCGCGGTAATTCATTGATTTTCAAAATCAATTTTTAGCAACCACTTTGCCCATATTGAAAATCGCGGGAAACTTTGTACAAAACAAATACTCGTAGGATAAACTTCTTCACGCATACGCAAAACGAAAACTGCCTGCTAGTCGCGGACCGTTATGGCGTATGTTTTTTCTCTTCTAGTAAATTAAAATCCAGCGCACACAACCACATTTACTCTTGCTGTAGTTGATTTTTGAAAAGTTAAAAACACCACTTAAAATCTAGCCCTTTAACAACGCTTGTATGACTTGCATCTCTTCAGCATACTTATCGGTATGCCGTATTCTATTTACGCCCTTGTATGATTTCAGCAGTGACGTTAAGATCACTATTTCTTCATCCACAGGTGGCTGGCCGGCTTCCTTATCTTCAATAATGTACGCGATTTCATCTTTAAAATCGGCTATTACGGCTTCGTAGTTGGCTACGGCATCGTCCGGCAGCTCCATTTTTTCCTGCAATTCCGCGACCCTAATCATATCAGGCCCAACTATTGCCTTGTAGTGAGCCATAATGCTTAATGTTGTGCGCGTGCGGTTGCGCTCTATCCAAAGCTGCACATCCTGTCTATTATTTTTTTCGCAATAAAAAGAAAGAAAGTGCAGGGCATTGCGCATTGCGCTGCCGGCAAACCAAACTGCCCCGCTAATAGGGTTTAACGGGTAGCCATTTGCTTTCTCCTGTATTTCACCGGCGATATCCCCCGTAGCATTCCATAGCCTGACCGCAACAACACTTTTTACCTCATCGCGCTTTCCGTTGGCTTCCAGCGCAAATAGCAGCCTTGTGAGGTCGGTAAATAAACCCACCTTTTTTGAATCATCTAATTTAAACAACTCACTTTCCAACGTAGGGCTTTGACCCGTATTAAAAAGCTCTGAAAGAATAATGTAAAGTTCGCCTTGAGGCTGGTACACCTTTTTCTTGCGCAATAGTTTATCCATAAAGCGCGGCGCCTCTTCCACCGGCTGTATTACTTCTAACAGTGCTTCTACATTATTGGCAGCTATAAGAGCCCAAACATCTTTGTGCTCATTGTTTAAGAATTCGGCTATTGCATCGTTAAGCATAAGAATAAAAATACGATTTCTGGCATAAAAGTAGCGCTAATCCAGATGTCTCGCTTGGTCTTACAATTAGCAAGGGTCCCGCTTGTGGGGCTGCACATGATTTGGACGCGGGTAGCTTCAGCATATCGGGACGAAGCGAACGCTTCGAACAATAGTCAATAGGAATATGAACCTTTCGATGCCGTTATTTCTAGCATACCATTACATTTGTAAAAAACATAGTAATTGCTTCATACAAATTTTCAAAATTGGCTGGATGGCATTATTGCTTCGGAGACTCCTGATGAAACAATCGTGGGTTACTATTTCGGTATTTTTAAGGATGAGGTACACTACACCGTGTATTTAACCGGCTCGGAAGTTTATGACCCGTTAGATGCTGATTGGGCCTGCCGCAGCGACTTTGAGCCTGCCGACAAATACTTCATTTTTCCCGGTGAATTTGATAGCTGGAACTGGCAGGAAATTCTTGACGAAATTGAAAAATTTTTGAACAATTTCGTGCGCTCGGACCTATATCTAAATTCATTTTTTTCAACAGCAAAAATAATCGCCACAGGCTTTGATGATGGCGACCTTGTTGAAATCTGCAAATGAAGAGATTGCAATAATTAGTAACACCACTGCCGGTGTTCCGCTTGCAAGCTAGCAAATGATATGTGCACTGAAGCGAGACGCTTCAGCATACAGGGACGAAGTGGGACACTTCGACCAGAAGGGAGCAATAATTCACTTCCGGCGTCCATTCAACCTACGTTTAATGCGCGTGGGTACGCCCTGCTTTTGAGCGAATTTATTCTTCGATTTGAAGAGGTAAGACAACCTGATACCAGCACTCATAGAGGGCAGTACTGCATTGTACTTGTTGCTGTTACTTACATTAGTGGCCTGATCTTCGTTAAAATGAAAAAGCCTTTGCTGCAAAGAATCGCTGGCTGAATTCACGACTGTCGATTGCCTCAGGCCAAACCCAATGAATGGTTCAAAGCACAAATGCCTGTAAGCAAATTGAGTTCCGATCTCGAGGTGAAAACCAAAAGACTTTTTTCTTACATCATAGCTAATGGATGCCTTCGATGGATTCCCGTTTGTATCGCGTGGATTATCGTCGACTGTATACCATTGCGATTTTTTGAAAAAGTGTAAAGCGACGTACTTTGTCTGCTCACTCCTGCTCTTTCTAAACAACGTAGATGTGTATACCTTAATTCCTATCCGCGCATAGTTGCTGTAATATGGAGCAGGCTGCTGTGGGTACAAGCCTACCATGCCAAACACCGAACAAAAATCTTTTACTACCGGCCACTCCACACCAATACGTAACGATGATTTTCCATAGCCGTCAATAAGCGCAAGAGGTTCAATGAATATCTTTTTGCTCAGGTCATACTTTCTCGCACTGTCGGCCCGCTGGGCGTGGGCCCTGCCAACAAAAATAAACGCAACAATGAGAAACAGCCTGTTCATAATGTTCACCTTTCAAATATAGCTAAAACGAGCATAGTTGAATACTAGACCAAGCGTCTCGCTTGGTCTTACCACTAGCAAGCGTCTCGCTTGTGTGCCAATGCATGGCGCAGAATCGAGACGCATCAGCATATCGGGACGAAGCGGGACGCATAGACCAGTGGTCACTGTGGACCCTTCGACCTTTGTGGGGAAATCAAACGAAATTTGAAAAAGCCACGCTAACCCTTAATTTAGTATCGATATGACAGAAGAAGAACAGATAGCAGCATATATTGCCAGTCAACCCGAGCCAAAACGTAACGATATGCAGGCGTTGCACGAACTTACGTTAGGCGTTTTGCCGGGTTGTAAATTGTGGTTTGAGGATGGTAAAAACAGCGAAGGTAGAGTTGTTAGTAACCCCAATATTGGCTATGGCTCTTACACCATAAAATATGCTGATGGTAAAACGCGGGACTTCTTTCAAATCGGACTAAGCGCAAATACAACCGGCATCTCGGTCTACATCCTTGGTATTAAAGATAAGACCTACCTGGCCCAAACCTTCGGCGAAAAACTAGGTAACGCCAGCGTGACAGGGTATTGCATTAAGTTCAGGAAGCTAAAAGATATCAACACTGATGTACTTGCAGCGGCCATAAAATATGGTTTTGAGGCGCAGCAAGATTGATGTGTAAATGGCCTGCGTAAAAAGCCGCTAGTCCACTAGCGCAAGCGTCTCGCTTAGTCTTATCTTAAATAAGCGTTTCGCTTGCGAGGCTACAAATGATTCGGATGCAGGACGCTTCGACTGGTGGATGGAAGATGTCGGGAAGACAGGAAAATATTGGGTCGCTTATCGGTATTTCGTACATTGCACGGGTTTGGATTTCGTCGACATGGTAAAAATTATAGGTCTATATTCTGTTCCTGAAAATGCTGATGTAAGCTTAGTTGAGTTGTCTGTTCAAAAAAAATGGAATGAATTTGACATCGGTAATTTTGCACAAGAAATTGAAAATACCGACAGATCGTTTTGGCAGGCACCGTTCGGCGAAGTTTACCTGAATGAAACAGGCACTCAAGTAATAGGAGATTATTTCAAAGAGCCCGATAAAAACTCTAAGTTTACAAGACTCATCTTCTTTATTTATTTTTTAGACGTAACTAAGCCATTGGACACGCCTTTTGGAAAAATCAATCTACTCCCTAAAACCAGTCAGCCACTAAGAATTAGTAGTCAAATTAGCTTTGAGGCACCTGAATGACAACGGAGCATTCGAACTAGTTGAGGCCATATTCTTTGTTTAAATCAAGAACATAATGTCCATAAATATCTTGTGCCGTTAAGCTAACGACAATTACTACAAAAACATTTTTTACTGCAGTGGGCAACAATACGTGATCGAAGGACACTTCACGGTTTCGGTACACTATCTCAACTAATTCATTCTCATAAATGTATTTATCCACGACTCCTTCATTAACCAACAACTCCACATATTCCCAGAAATTATCGACAGGAACAGCACTCTACGTTATGTCCACCATTGCCGACATAGTGGCCTTGTAACGCTCTTCAGTTAGGAGATTAATTTTCATAGAAGTAAAAGTATAACGAATGTTACAGATTTCCACCAGGCCAAGCGTCTCGCTCGGTCTTTGCTTCGGCAAGTGCCCCGCTTGCGAGGCAACACATGATTCGAAATCGGGTGCTTCAACTGGCGGTAATTTTTATGAAGAAACAAACAATCTAGTGCATTAGGTAAAGTGATCTAATCACGTTGCTTCCGCTTTAAATAAAGTGCTTTGTTTGCTATACAGATGGTATTGGTTTATCAACGAACAGAATCGGCGGAATATTGAAAACGAGGGCACATGCCCTCGTTTTCAATATAGTCAGGATAATATTCTGAACGAATATTAGTCTTTGGGTAGGGTTGCCTGCTCCTGTCCAAATCCCCAGTTGATACCGAACGTGCTTACCAGTTTGTTAGGATTGTCAAAGTTTTCGCCAAACATGCCGTTAACAAACAAATTGCTGGCGACTTTAACACTTACAAACCCAATTGTGCGGTTTTGGGAATTGGCTTTGCCATTAGAGTAACGATACAGCGATTCTATACCAAAGGATAGCTGGTTGAATTCAAGGCCAATTTTGCCTCCGATATCGAAATTGTTCTGGAAGCCAACCGCACCGCTTTTCAACTTTTGATACTGGTCAGTGAGGTAACGTGCCGACACGGTAACATCCAGATAGTTCTTTGATTTGGAAGCAGGGTCAAGCACTATCGGAAGGTAAGCCCCCATATTGGTCCAAACTCCGAAGCGGCCCGTTTGCCATACTGAATCACCAGTACCATACTCTGAGTAGGCGGTCGCAAAATCCCAGGTAAAAAGGGGCTTCTGGGCAAGAAGGTCATTCATATCTTTCAGAATTGGCGCACTGAGTGTACTTCTGAAATTTGCCAGAATTTCAGAATCGTTTCCCTGGCTTCTTGCCAGTTGCGCCTGTAGTTTAGCGTTTGCACTAAGGTCACCCAAAGCCGCATCATGCCAGTCTTGAATTTTCTTTGCTATTTCAGATGCATATCCCTTGGCATGCACCTTAATAAGGGTGGCACGCGCACCAAGTGCAATAACCTTCTGGTCAGCAGTAACCGCGTCAGGGATAAGGTCCTTTTTAATAAAGGTAACTGATGCGCTCGCAAACTTCAGTCCCGAAAAAACATTCTCTTTTGTCCGGGTCTTATCAAGACCAACCAAACTATACACATTTCTGCCAGATGGCTTCAGCCACCAATATGGGCTGAACTCCGCAGAGTAGTTAGTGGGAAAACCATCACTCGACTGATACGACTGGGCTACACCTAGTACAAATGCCTTTGGTGTTGTGGGGTTTTGCGACAATGTTGGGGAAACGTCCGTAATAACGAATGACGGTGAGGCCGGAACAGCAAGATCACTGAGTTTGACCGTGTTTGTTTGCGCTATGGCTTGCAAGGCAAAGAAAGAGACAAAAAATAATGCTATTTTTTTCATTGGAGGTCTACTAAAAAGTTAAGAAATACTGATGGGTCCATGTAAGTTTTAGTCGGGTTGTTGTACGTCTGGTTGCCACTATCTCCGCCCGATAATGTATAAGTAGCACCTATATTTTGCGCCTCCAGCTGGCGGGTCGGTGCGTCGGTGCCCAACAAGTCTATTTTAGTAAAAATGGAAAGTCTTTGTCCTTTTAATTTCGCTGGTTGGCCTATGCTTTGCTCGCTTATATCGCCGGTTGCATCAACAGAGTGCGCTACGGGAGTACCCGCATCCGTCCCGGTAACGACCAATACAATTGCCCGCGTTGCTGCGAGGCCTACTGTATTAATATCGGCCGCCAGCAAAATATTGGCGGCCCCTGAACCTACCTGGTAAGTGTTCATAATTTTTTACTTTATGTGGTTAATAATGTATGTTCTTGAAGAGCAAAGCTATATAATATTCATGCAAATAAACCCGTATTATTACTGATTTTATTTCAATTTATTTCTGTAATTAGTCTCATTTAGCTGTGTTATAATTGTTCATAGCTTACCAATTTCTCTCATTTACCAAGGTAATGTTGTTAGTATACGGTGGAAGAAAAACAGGAATTTGGTCTGGTCTAGGTAAACCGGCCTTTGGTCTCTGTAGTGGTCTAGGTAAATTGACCTTGAAAGAAAAAATACATCCGAGTTAGTCGTATCCTTTGCCGGATAAGGAAAGAAGACCCCTTCTATTGCTCAGTTCAGGGCATAAAAAAAAGGCTACCTATTTTCATAGATAACCTATCAAGTCGGGAAGACAGTATTCGAACTATTATATACGTTTCTGTGTCTTTTTGTATAAAACCCCTTATAAATCAAGTCTTTACGATTAGAGATGATCCCAACTTTATGTTGTTCGGGTTCTCACCCAACAACATCATATCCGACTTACAGATTGAATAAGTCTGTGAGTTCAACTCCTGACCAAACAGAATGAAATCAACCTTTGAGTTGATATTCTCTCTTACCCATTCCTTACCCTGTGTCAATATACCCCCAGTTCCAGAACAAGGGTCAAACATACTTCTTACAATACCTTCACCTTTTAGATAGTTTTCCTCACCCGTAAAGAGTAAAGAAACCAATAACCTTACAATGTCTCTGGGTGTGTAGTGGTCTCCACTCGTTTCATTACTCATTTCTGAGAACTTACGGAGGAGTTCTTCATAGACCATACCCATCTGTCTATTATCTACCTTATTAGGGTGGAGATCTACCTCAGAGAACATTTCTACCAGTTTGAACAACCGATTGTTCTTATGGAGTTTCTCAATCGGTTTCTCCAACTGAAAGTTCTCTATGATTTCCCTCACTCCTTCGTCATAACCATTGAGGTAGTTATTGAAGTTGAGGTATATGTTCTGAGGGTCTTGTTTCAACCTTCTAAGGTCAAACTTTGAAGTATTAAAGAAGGTAGTTCCTATCTGGTTCAGAATGATGGGAGTGGGGTCTTTTACTTTATCCTGATATTGAGACCAGAGTTCTAAAACCTTGTCTTTTTGAGGTTCTAATACACAATCTAACCTCCTTAGAACTACAAATGGGAGAACCACATCTCCGTATTCATGAGGTTTAAATAAACCCCTTAATACATTATCACAGGTAGTCCAGATTAAGTTAGATAAGTCTTGGTGATTTGACATTTACTTATGTTTTTAAAATAATGGATGAAAATACTCATTTTTCAGGTTGAGAGTTAGTTAAAATAAGAAACCCCAGACTTGGGGTCTGGGGTTCTACTTAAAATGGTTTTTGATTATAGTTTAGTCCACGAATGAGAGTTTGAACTCGGACATCCTGTTGTTGTTGGAGAGGAACTGGTTGAGACCTTAGTTCCACAATGTTTACACAAATAGGTGTTGTTTCCTACCGAACCCAGATTTGTCCATGAGTGAGAGTTTGATTTCGGACATCCTGTTGTTGTCGGAGATGAGTTTGACTGGTGGAGTGTTCCACAATGTTTACACAAATAGTTGTTCATGGTTTTTGATTTTAGATACTAAGATACTCAATAAATAGATTGGTAGTTAGTTTAATATCAAACCCCAGACTTGGGGTCTGGGGTTCTATGTGTTCATTGAACAAAATAGATTTCTTATTTAGGGTGGTGTTTTTTTAAGATTTTAAAGGTTTTTGAAAATCATGTCCTTTGGATATTCCTTGTATTGTTTGGTGTGGTAGAGAATAAAGTCTAAGGGTAGGGTGTTATATGTCCTGAACCCGAAATCATTAATACAGGTCTTTTTACAGGGAAAAGAGGTTAGTTCTTGATAGAGGTAATGGGTATAGTTGGTAAGAGATAGTTGAGGGTAAGAAGAGGAAATAAACAAGTGAAAATGAAGACCCATTGATACATTAGTATCGTAGTTGTTTATGTCATTTTGGATATTGTAGAACTCCTTGGAGGTCTCAAAGAAACAATAGTATTTCACAAACTCATTTTCTATTCCACTCTTATACTCCGATCCTAAATAGTCCTGAACAAAGAGACGGACTGAACGATAAATACTCCTTTTCAGTTGTGGTAGAGTGAGGTTAGGTTGTTCGGACTTCTGGTTGATTACATAGTTATAGATGGTCGGTTTTAAGGTTTGGATCTCCTGAACTATTTGGTCTTGAAATGGTTT
>CANFKC010000017.1 GCA_947447265.1 Chitinophagaceae bacterium | reverse complement strand
CACTTTCACAACAAAATATTCAACAGCCTTGATGACGTCGAAAATACTCTGAACAATGCACTCGCTCAATATCACATTAGCGCTTCAGATATCAAGCAACTGTCTAAAGGATATGCTTTTTAATAAAATTGATAGCGGTTTATTATCAAAGGGTATTAGGTGCGCGATTCAAAAACCAGGAGTTATTGGCAAAAAAAGGGGAAACCGATGTCGGTTTCCCCTTTGTATGTTGTACAAACCAAATTATTTGGTTTCGTCTGGTATTTCTTTACGTGGGTTGCGGGAAAGCACCTCATCGACCATGCCATAGTCTTTGGCTTCCTGTGCGGTCATCCAGTAATCGCGGTCACTGTCGCGTTCTACTTTTTCAAAAGGCTGGCCACTGTGGTACGATATAATTTCATATAGTTCTTTCTTCAGTTTGCCTATTTCACGTGCAGTTATTTCAATATCACTTGCCTGGCCTTCAGCACCACCCATTGGCTGGTGTATCATTACCCTGCTGTGTTTAAGGGCCGTACGTTTGCCCTTGCTGCCTGCACACATTAATACCGCAGCCATCGATGCGGCAATACCCGTGCAAATAGTGCTTACATCAGGCGTAATAATCTGCATGGTATCATAAATGCCTAAGCCTGCGTAAACGCTGCCGCCCGGACTATTCAGGTACATCTGGATATCGCGGTTACGATCGGTGCTTTCAAGAAATAATAGCTGTGCGGTAACAATATTCGCTACATAATCATTAATGCCTTCGCCGAGGAAAATGATACGATCCATCATGAGGCGGGAGAATACGTCCATAGAAGCTACGTTCATAGGGCGTTCTTCAATAATGTATGGCGTTAAATTGCTAGGGAGCTTGGTGAGTGCAGATGCATAACTATCTACGGTTAAACTACTAATGCCATGATGCTTGATGGCATATTTGCGAAATTCGTTTTGATTCATAAATGCTTTGTTTGTCTAGTTTATTTGTGTTGCAATTTTCAATCCATCATAAATATAGTGCCATTACGGCATAAAAAAAATTCGGCAATTCGGCATTTTGGCAATCTGACTCTTGAAAAAGCTGTTTACAAAGAAAACCAGGCGTTTATTTGCCAAAATGGATGCCTGAAAGCCGATGATATATACAATTTGTTATTGCATAGTGGCTTTGCAATTAAAGGTGCCGGCCAAGATATGGTATAGGTAATATTTCTACCGCAAAATAGCTGTGCAAGATTGACATTGTGGTTTAAATGATATAATTTGCACATTCAACCATTTTTTTGTATTTGGGAAAGCGTGTCCAATTTTTTGGAAAACGGTTTTTTCCGTTGGATTCGTATCCTAATAATTTAAGATAAATTAACTGAGCATGAAAAAACTTTACTTATTTCTCCTGTTATCGTGTTTAAGTTTGGCTGGTTATTCACAAACCGCGGCATCGTACAGTTTTACCGCAGCAACCGGGGCATTTACTACAATAAGTGGCACAGGTACAGCAACGACAGCTATCAGTGCTGATGATGTAACTCTTACCAGTATACCCATCGGGTTTACATTCAATTTTTGTGGTACGAACTATACGTCCCTATCCGCTTGTTCAAACGGATGGTTGTCTTTGGCCAATTCGTCCTCAAATGGCTGGGTTAACGTTAACAGTACTACTTTCTCATTCTATTATCCGACCCCGGTCCAGGGTGTGCTTATGGGTTTCTGGGACGACCTATGGGGTTCTGGGCATACAGCATATTACCAGACATCGGGCACCGCCCCTTACCGTACATTCACATTTGAGTGGAGTAACTGGGCGCTATATTTTGATTATGTGCATTATGCCAATTTTCAGATTGTGTTGTATGAAACTACTAACCAGATAGATTATATTTATGGTACAAATTCTTACCCTAGCCGTACTGCCACGATAGGTATCGCAAATAGCACTTCAGATTTCAAAGTAGTGTCTAATTATAGTGCTTCACCATCAACTTCCACATCTAATTTTATTGATACAATCAGAACGTTGCCGGCAAACGGTCAGATTTATCGCTGGAATCCTCCGCCAGCGGCTTGCTCCGGCACTCCGTCAGCAGGTACCGCTTCCGCTTCACCAGCAGCCGTTTGCGGTTCAGGTACTATCAATTTAAGCCTTACAGGTTATACGCTGGTTTCTGGCGTTACTTATCAATGGCAGCGGTCTGCTGATGGGTCAAGCTGGAGCAATATTTCAGGGGCTACTAACCTTTATGCGACTACAACCGAATCATTTGCGATGTATTACCGTTGTAATGTTACGTGTACGACCAGTTCTTCTACAGGCGCATCGGCAAGTGTACTGGTACCCTATACTTCAGGTTGTTATTGCGTGCCTTCTTTTTCACGGGCCTATGCTTCATGCGATTCATTGGGTATTGCCATGACAGGTTACCGCGTAAACGGTACTGCAAGTACTTCTATAAACGACCTTGCGCATTGTACGGGTACGGGTTACTTTGACAGGACGAGCCTATCGGTTTCGCTTTTTGATGGTGCGAGCTATACAGCTACTATAAGTGGATCGAGTACATACGGACAGAATAGCCAGACATGGATTGACTTCAATGATGATTTTACTTTCCAGTCGACTGAAAGCGTGGGTGGCTTGAACAACTTTTTCGCTTCAGCAACGTATACGATTGCTATCCCATCAGGTTCTTCATTAGGCACCCACCGCATGCGTGTGGTAACCAATGACGCATCAGAAGGCCATACGTATGCTTCCATGAGCCCATGTGCAACCGGCTATGCCCTTGGTGATGCGCGTGACTATGTAGTAACGATATTCCCGGTTTGCGGAGGAAGCCCTACTGCGGGCACACCCAATACCAGTGTATCGCCAGTCTGCTCCGGTGCTCCCTTTACGGTAAGCATAACAGGTTATACTATTGCATCTGGTATCTCTTTCCAGTGGCAGTCATCTCCCGATAACAGCACATGGTCAGATATTTCAGGAGCCACCAATACCAGTTATACTACAACTGAAACTTCAACAACTTACTTCCGTTGCCAGGTAACCTGCGCAACAAGCAGCGTAACCACACCATCAGCAAGCATTGTGGTTAATTACCTGTCTTCGTGCTATTGCACACCTTCTTACACTTCGCCATGCGCGGCTGGTGCGGCCATAGCATCTTTCCAGCTTGCAGGTTCGTCAAGCACATTGCTGAATGATGTTGCAGCCTGTACCGGTTCTGGCTATCAAAACAGGACGGCGCTTTCCGTTTCTCTACTACAAGGCAGCACAACCACAGCTTATATAGCAGGGGGGTCGGTAAACCAGAATGTGCAGGCATGGATAGATTTTGATAATGACGGCACATTTGCCGGCAGCGAGAGCGTAGGCGGTGTTAACGGCTATACGACTTCAGGTTCATTCAACGTAGCCATACCTTCCGGTTCTACGCTTGGTGCACACAGAATGCGGGTTGTTACCAATGACGCATCCGAAGGACATACGTACTTATCAATGAACCCATGTACACCAGGTTATGTGCGGGGAGAAGGCCGCGATTACACTGTATATATTGTAGCCAATACCTGCACCGGTATGCCGTCAGCGGGTGCGTTGAGTGCGTCAGCAACATCTTCATGCAGCTCGTTTACTTCAACACTTACTGCTGTTGGTTATACTTCAGCTCCATTTGTTCATTATAGATGGGAATCATCATCAGACAGCACTTCCTGGAGTACCGTTTCGGGTGCTACCAACAGTACATATGGTGCAACAGTAAGTTCAGGCATTATGTATTATCGCTTTGTTGATTCGTGCGGTCCGAGCGGACTTGCTGCAAGAACAGCGGGTGTAAGACTTGCCGTAAATACACTTCCGACAGTGGGTGCAATAACCGGTGCTGATACACTTTGCCCGGGCGGAACAGCTATTTTTACTGATACCAGTATGGGCGGAACATGGAGTGTTTCGAACACTGCACTTGCCACAATAAATGGTTTGGGTATGCTGACAGCTATTACAGGTGGAACAGATACCGTTAAATATTCGGTAACCAATGGCTGCGGTACTACAGTATCGACCAAAGTACTACAAATTAATCCCGCACCGGATGCAGGCATCCTTTCAGGGCCATCAGCGGTTTGTGAAGCTGGCGCTACCATCACCATTACATCTACAGTCAGCGGCGGAACCTGGGCGGCTTCTAATGGCAACGCTACGGTTTCAGGCGGCGTAGTTGCAGGTATTACCGGAGGAGTTGATACCATATTCTATATTTATACTAACTCATGCGGAATAGATACAAGTAGCAGTATTGTTTCAGTAGTCGCGCTGCCACACGCTTCGGTTATTGGCGGTGCAACTACGGTTTGCGAAGGTGCAGTAACAACGCTTACGGACAGCACCATTGGTGGTAGCTGGAGTGCATCGAACGGGAATGCAACCGTTTTAGGTGGCAATGTAACAGGTGTAACCGCAGGTATTGATACTATATATTATACTGTTACGAATGCCTGCAGCACCGATGTTGCGAGCCTGGTAATGACAATTAACCCGCTGCCGCATGCAGGTAGCATCAGCGGTACTGCATCAGTTTGCGAAACTGCGACTGATACCCTTACAGCTTCAGGTACTGCAGGTGGCACCTGGACAAGCACCAATAGCCGTGCATCGGTTACCGGAGGTATTGTTGCGGGAACAACAGCGGGCATAGATACCATACGTTATTCTGTAACCAACTCTTGTGGTACGGATGTTGCATCGTTTGTGGTTACTGTACAGCCAGCACCGAATGCAGGTACCATTGCCGGACCTTCGACCGTGTGCGAATCATCAGCAATAACGCTAACAAATTCAGCATTTGGCGGTTTCTGGAGCGCATCAAATAGTAACGCTACGGTTACCGGCGGTTCAGTTCTCGGTATTTCCGCTGGTGTTGATAATATTTCCTACTCAGTTACCAATAGCTGCGGCACTGCCGTGGCCACGAAAATTATCACCATCAATCCGTTGCCACATGCAGGTATTATTTCAGGTGCGCTTACCGTTTGCCAGTATGATACTACAACCCTTACCTCATCAATAGCCGGTGGTACATGGACCATGAGCAATACTAATGCGACCATTAATACAACCGGCCGTGTTACCGGTGCCCTTGCAGGCATCGACACTGCTATTTATACTGCTTCCAACACTTGCGGATCGGATATAGCCCGACATGCAATTACGATTAATGCCGCTCCATCTGCCGGCGTTCTTTCGGGCGCTGCAAGCGTTTGCCAGTCAGCAACAACAATTTTTACCACTACAGGCATTGGCGGCACGTGGGGAGTAACCACGGGCCACGCTTCAGTTTCCGGCGGCACTGTACTAGGTGTAACCGGCGGCGCAGATACGATAACTTATTCTGTAACAAATGGCTGCGGCACCGCGGTTGCAAGGCGCGCTATTACTATACTTCCTTTACTGGCAGCAGGCACAGTTACAGGCCCTACGTCTGTTTGCGTTGGCGATACCGTGACCTTCACTTCGGTGGGTGGTACATCAGGTGGCACGTGGGCTACAAGCACAGGTCGCATAAGCGTTACCTCTGGCGGCCTTGTAAGGGGTATTGCTACAGGCACAACCATACTTTCATATACCGCAACAAATGCTTGTGGTGCAAGCACCGATACAATGCTGGTAACCGTTAACCCAATGCCTTTTGCGGGTGCAATAAGTGGTCCGGCAACAGTTTGCGAAGGCGGCGCTACAATTACACTTTCATCTTCAGCAACCGGCGGTACCTGGAGCCTGTCTAACACGCATGCTTCCATATCAGGACCTACGGTAACCGGAATTACCGCCGGTATCGATACTGTTTACTATACTGTAACAAATAGTTGCGGTACCGCGACCACACAGCGGAATGTAACGGTTAGCCCGCTGCCAAATGCAGGCACAATTACAAGTTCGGTTACTGCAATTTGCGCGGGTTCTACAACAACATACAGCGACGCATCAACCGGTGGTACCTGGTCAAGCGGTTCAACTACCATAGCATCAGTTAACCCTTCTTCGGGACTTATTTACGGAGTTTCTGCAGGTACTACTTTCATTTCTTATACGGTTACCAACAGTTGTGGATCAGCGAGCACTTCAATGCCGGTTACGGTTAATCCACTGCCGGTGGGTGGTACTATTACAGGTCCATCGAACGGTTGCCTGGGTTCCATCGCTACACTGGCTGACGGTACCGGAACTGCGGGCGGAAGCTGGGTAAGTGCAAACCCCTCAATAGCAACTGTTGATGCTACCGGCCATGTATATGGTGCGGCGCTTGGCACAACTACAATAACTTATCTGGTCACTACAGCCAGTTGTGGATCGGCATACGCAACCTCTGGCATTACTATTAATGCAATACCATATTCAGGTACCATAAGCGGGGCAAGTTCAGTTTGCAGGGGTTCTACTACAACCCTTACAGATGTTGGCGGCACAACCGGTGGTACGTGGACAACATCAGCAGGTACCATTGCAAGTGTAAATCCTACAACCGGCCTTGTTACCGGCTTGCTTGCGGGTAGTGCAACCATTACTTATACTGCGTCAACAACCTATTGCGGCACCGTTTATACGACTGCAGGCATTACAGTTAATCCGTTGCCGGTTGCAGGAACTATTACGGGGACAGACAGCGTGTGTGAAGCTGCGAGTGTTACCCTTGCTGATGCAACTGGTACAGCCGGCGGTGTATGGACGAGCGCAAATACAGCAATAGCTACAATTAATAGTTCAGGAACAGTTACCGGCGTTTCAGCAGGTGCGGTAGTAATAAGTTATACCGCTGTTACCGCAAGTTGCGGCACGGCTACTACTACATTTACCATGAGGGTTAGGCCGCTGCCTTCTGCGGGCACAGTAACAGGCGTTACCAGCATTTGCCCCGGCACCAGCACAACGCTTACCAGCACAGCTACCGGCGGTGTTTGGACATCGACCGGTGTACATACAACCCATACAGGTGGTATTGTAACCGGAGCAAGCGCAGGTATTGATACAATCCGTTACTCTGTTAGTAATTCATGCGGAACCGCAACTGTAAGAACCGTAGTTACCGTTTACACCGTACCGACAGGCGGTGTAATTTCCGGACCAACATCTGTTTGCGCGGGTGATTCCATAACATTAACAGAGTCGGTAACAGGCGGTGTATGGGCCGTTAGCTCAGGCATTGCAACAATATCGGCTGCAGGCGTAATAAGAGGCATTTCAGGTGGTACGATTACCACTACTTATACAGTTACCAATGTATGTGGTACGGCATATGTTACCCGTGGGTTTACTGTAAATGCAATTACCTCACCATCAGTGACCATGATTGTAACACCAGGAACCAATGTTTGTGTGGGAGACGTAATAACACTTACTCCTGTCCCTGTTAACGGTGGTACAGCACCAACCTATACCTGGAGGAATTTTGGCTCCTACCTTGGCATCGGCAGTACGTTTGCATATTCACCATCGAGCGGTGACGCTTTATCAGTAGAAATGGTGAGCAATGCGTCATGTATCAGTACTACAACGGTAGTATCTCCAACAGTAGTAATGACAGTTAATCCGATTGTAACGCCGGTAATCACCATTACCGCAATACCTGGCGATACTGTTTATGGTTCAGGAGCGGTTGTTAACTTTACGTCATCAGTTACTAATGGTGGTTCATTGCCTAGGTTCCAATGGTATGTGAGTGGTGCTATGATAGCAGGTGCTACCAATGCTACTTTCTCGCATGCTTTCTTCAGTAGCGAAACTGTTTACTGCGAACTGACCAGTAATGCGCAATGCGTAACCGCAGACAGGGTAAACAGCAATGTTATTGGCATTACAGCACTCAGCCTTGGCGTTACGCAGGTAAAGAGCAGCATCAGCAATCTTTCACTGTACCCTAACCCTAACAGCGGAAGTTTTACAATAAAAGCGAATGCCAATGCCACTATAACATATGACATAGTTGACGTGGTGGGTAAAGTGATGCAGACAGGTAATATGGTTCCTCAAAATGGTGCGATCGATACGCAGGTTATTTTGAACGATAGCGTTACCCCTGGTCATTACATAGTTAGACTACACACAGAAAATGGCACCGAATATTTACATTTCGTAAAAGCCCAATAAGACATCATATTTTTTACACTAAACGAGGCATCCCAAACGGGATGCCTCGTTTAGTTTCTATGGGCAACTGCATTTTTTGCAGATTAATTTTGCTAATGGGCATTTACAATGGCTCTAGGCTTCATACTATTAGCGTAAAACTGAGTAAATTGCACGATATTAAAATCTGTCATGAAAAGATTTTTTTTACTACTCTCTTGCTTATTAATCATTGCTACAACACGAGCCCAGATAATAACTACGGTTGCTGGCAGTGGTAGTTCTGGCTATAGTGGCGACGGCGGTGCAGCAACTGCCGCCAGGTTAAGCGGGGGGATATACGCTACCACAACCGACGCTTCAGGCAACATTTATATCGCTGACCGATTGAATAATGCTATCCGCAGGATAAATACTTCAGGTGTAATTACGACTATTGCCGGTACAGGCACGGCAGGCTACAGTGGTGATGGTTCGGCGGCTTCCGCTGCGCAGCTGAGCGGTCCGGCCGGCATAGCAGTCGATCTTTCTGGTAACGTGTTTGTATCGGATCAGGGTAACAACCGAATTCGAAAGATCAATACTGCGGGAACTATCAGCACTGTTGCCGGAACAGGTGCATCAGGATTTAGTGGCGATGGTGGATCAGCCACAGGCGCTCAATTACATAGCCCATGGGGAATTGTAATTGACAATTCGCGCAGTATATTCATCGCAGACTATGAAAACAACCGCATCAGGCGCATAGATACTTTTGGCATTATTACAACAGTTGCCGGTACCGGAACAGCGGGTTATAGCGGAGACGGAGCTGCTGCTACGGCGGCAGACCTATCTCGCCCTGTTGGCCTGGCTATTAGTAGAACAGGTGCGGTCTATTTTGCCGATTTCACTAACAATGTGATAAGGGTTGTGCACCCTTATGGGATAATTAATACAGTGGCCGGTACGGGCACTTCTGGTTTTAGTGGCGATGGTTCCGCAGCTACTGCGGCACTGCTAGCCAGTCCATACGGTGTGGCCATTACAGATTCAGGCGATATATATATCGCGGATGCGGGCAATAACCGTGTCCGGAAAATTAACCGGTCGGGTACCATAAGCTCTATAGCTGGTTCGGGCGCACCAGGATTTAGTGGTGACGGAGGTGCGGCAACGCTGGCTATGTTAAACCAGCCATCCGGAATTTGTATTGACAGGCAGAATAATGCACTGGTTTGTGATAGAGCTAACAATGTTCTGCGCCATTTACTACTTAACTATGCGCCAAGATTCGTTAATGGACATCATCAGACAATGTCAGTTTGCGAAAGTGTATCTATTTCACCTACATCAATAAACTCGCTTTTCGCCGCAACGGATACTGAAGTGGGCCAGGAGCAGGTATGGAGTGTTGCAGCTACAGCGCCTCACGGGTATGTTACAGTCGCATATGTGGGAACTTCAACCGGAGGCGCCGTTACACCTTCGGGTTTAACCTATGCACCCATGTCCGCTTATGTGGGAAGCGATACCTTTTCTGTGAGGGTAAGCGACGGGTACAGGGCAGATACCACAACAGTAATAGTAACGATCAGGCCTTTACCCCTGGCAGGGTACATAAGGGGCGCCGACAGCACTTGTCCCGGCGCATTTGATACCCTTGATAACCCGACAGCCACAGCAGGTGGTGTATGGAGCCACAGCGACACTTTTCTCACGATTGCCGATACGACCTTAGGCATTGTGTACGGACGCGCATCGGGTACGGAGACGGTTTACTACCGGGTAACTGACGTTTGTGGCACTGCTACAGCCCACCTAAATGTTACGGTTAACACGAGTCCATTCTCAGGTGCAATAGTGGGTGCAGACAGTGTTTGTATAGGTGCAACAATTTTATTAACTAATCCGACAGCAACACCAGGTGGTATCTGGACGAGTTCCGACACCAGTGTGGCTATAATCAACGATACAGGCGTTGTAACTGGCAGACGCGGAGGAACCACTTACGTTTTTTACAATGCGCATACAAATTGCGGATCGGCACCTGCATTTAAAAGAATTGACGTTAAACCTTTCGCTGGGGTTATCACGGGGCGCGATACTGTTTGTCTTGGTGATACAATCAATTTGTCGGAAACAGTTTATGGTGGCACCTGGACCAGCAGTGCCGGTAGTATAGCCTCTGTATCGTCATCGGGCATTGTAACTGCCCTAGCAGCTGGCTCAACCACAATATCATTTACGACAACAAGTGGTACCTGTGGCAGTGCAACAGCAGTGCATCCAGTACAGGTGATCACTGTTCCAACTGCCACAACAATTACAGGTTCTTTAAGTGCCTGCATTGGTAGTTCAACAACATTATCTGGCAGTTTAAGTGGTGGCACGTGGAGCGCAGGGTCGGTATCGATCGCTTCGATCAGCACCACAAGTGGCACTGTCAATGCTATTGCTCCGGGTACGACCCTAATTACATATTCGAGGAGCAACAGCTGCGGTACTGTAGCAACCACAGCCATCTTTACCGTTCAGACGATGCCTGTGGTCGGAACGATTACAGGTGCAGATTCAGTTTGTCCTGGTGTATCAGTTGTTGCCAGTAATTCAACTGCTTCAGGAACATGGTCGCTTTCTAATACCAATGCTATACTGCTCTCAGGCACAAGCACCACTAGGGTTATCCAGGGAATAACGCCCGGTTTTGATACATTGACCTATACATGCAGTAATACTTGCGGATCGGTTTCACAAAGTAAGCTTGTCACTATATTACCAACAGCAAATGCAGGAAGCATAACTGGTGCAGGAAATTTGTGTGCAGGTGATACCATAACACTGACTGATACTGCGTCCGGAGGTTTTTGGTCTGTAAGTAATTCCCGTGCAACAATTTCGGCTACTGGTGTACTAATTGGTTTGGCAGGGGGAGCAGATACTGTTTTTTATAGCGTTAGCAATGTTTGCGGCACAGCAGTTGCGCGACGCCTAATTGCAATAAACCCGCTACCGGTTGTTGCACCAATAACAGGCGCCTCTATCGTTTGCCCTGGTTCAGCAACAACACTGACCAGCGCAACGGCTGGCGGCACGTGGAGCGCGAGTAACGGTCATGCCACGGTGGTGTCAGGGGTAATCACGGGTGTATCAGTGGGTGTTGATACAATTATTTATTCAGTGAGTAATTCTTGCGGTAATGCGTTTACTACCAAAGTAGTTGCGATAAATCCTATAGTCACGCCTTCCGTAAATATAGGGGTTAGCTTAGACTCAGTTGTATGTACTGGAGAAGGTGTAACGTTTACTGCAAATCCGGTAAATGGGGGTAGTGCACCTTACGTAAGATGGATGAATTCAACCACAATGATTGGATCCGGGCTAGCGTACAGTTATGTTCCAGCAAATGGAGATCAAATAAGCTGTGCGCTAGTAAGTAATGATGTTTGCGCTTTGCATGACACATTCGCAAGCAATACGATTATGATGACTGTCAATCCTGCAATAACACCAATTGCACTTATTTCAGCGAGTCCAAATGACACGGTGGCATTTGTCGGTCAAACAATTACTTTTAACACAAGTCTTGCATACTGCGGGCCAACGCCCATTTACCAATGGTTTTTAAATGGCGTAGCCGTGAGTGGGGCAACCGATTCTACTTATTCCACTACAGTGTACCACGATGATACCGTTTATTGTATTGTTTCGTGCAACATGTCATGTGCTTCAACTACGTACAACCGGACCAATATTATTGTAGTTTCTTCAAGCCCCCTATCGATAGATGAGGAAGATGCGGAAACTTTTGATATGGTGATGTATCCTAATCCAAACAAAGGTGATTTTTATTTGAAGGGTAGAATAAATGTGCAGTCGGATAGAGAAATGGAGGTAATGTGCTTCGATATGCTTGGCAGGGTTTTG
The DNA here is from genome assembly GCA_947447265.1 of Chitinophagaceae bacterium. Classification (GTDB taxonomy): domain Bacteria; phylum Bacteroidota; class Bacteroidia; order Chitinophagales; family Chitinophagaceae; genus Flavipsychrobacter. Next base: position 84,740 of record CANFKC010000017.1, on the reverse strand, counting down.
GACAGGCAGAGGATTTCAATAAAGGATGGGATAATAAACCAAAAAATCATCCTGGCAAAGGAACTGGTTGATGGGCAGTACTTACTAAAGTTAGTCTCCAATTTGGGTAGCAAAGTCTTTCGATTTTCCGTAGAGCGATAAAACGCAAATGAATAAAAGCGACCGGTAAGGTCGCTTTTATTCATTTGAAACCCAAAATATAATTAGGCATTTACTTTATCCGGAGTGACAATAGTTATTCGTTTTTCATCCTTAATTTTCCCGAACCCACCCAGAACATTGCGAAGATTATGCAAGCCCTGGCGTTTGATTAAAGAAGCTGCAATAACGGACCTGTAGCCACCAGCACAATGAATGTAAAAATTATTTTCTTCTTCTAAAAGCGCTATTTTCAGAGGGTCAGTAAGGGTATCTAGAGGCATATTGTGTGCACCTTTAACGTGACCGGCTTCAAATTCAGAAGGTTTTCGAACATCTATTATTTCCAGGCGTGGATCATGCGGAATGTCCATTGCTAATTCATCCGGGTCAATATCGATTATGATATCTACAGTTTCCCCTGAATTTTTCCATGCATCAAAACCACCATCGAGATAGCCTTGAATGTTATCAATACCAACTCTTGCGAGCCTGGTAATACTCTCCTTCTCTTTACCTGGTTCTGTTACCAATACGAGGGCTTGTTTGTTAGGTATTAATATACCCGCCCACTCAGCAAAACGGCCATCAAGGCCTATACTTATGGAGCCAGGCACAAAACCTTCTGTAAATGTTATTGATGTTCTTGTGTCAAGTATCCATGCATTGTTTTCTGCCTTTTCTTTAAATGCATCAATACTTAGTGCTTCAAGGCCTTTACTGTAAACAAGATCAAGGCTATCGTAGCCTTCTTTGTTAATACGTGCATTAATGGGAAAGTAGGCTGGAGGAGCATTAAGTCCAGAAGTAACAATATTTACGAATTCATCCTTAGTCATGTCTTGCAATGCGTAGTTCGTGGCTTTTTGATTGCCGATAGTACTAAATGTATCTGGCCCAAGATTTTTTCCGCATGAAGAGCCTGGACCGTGAGCAGGATAAACAATTATATTGTCGTGTAATGGTTTTATTTTATTATTCAATGAGTCGTACATTTTTTCAGCTAGTTCTTCTTTTGTCAGGTTTCCGCTAAAAAGATCAGGTCTGCCAACATCGCCGACGAAAAGAGTGTCGCCGGTAAATATGCAATAGGGGGTATCAGACTCATCATTTAATAGATAGCAAGTACTTTCCAGAGTATGACCAGGCGTGTGTAAGGTTTTTATGCTAAGTTTTCCAACTGTAAAAACCTCTCCATCTTTAGCGACATGAACTTTGAAAGCGGCTTTGGTGTCCGGGCCATAGATTATAGGCGCGCCTGTTTTTTGAGAAAGTTCAATATGTCCGCTAACGAAATCAGCATGAAAATGCGTTTCGAAAATATATTTAATTTTTACGCCACGCTCGTTAGCCATTTCGATATAAGTGTCGACATCGCGTAGCGGGTCTATGACCGCAGCCTCACCCTCATTGGCTATAAAATATGCGGCTTCACTCAAGCAGTTTGTATAAAGTTGTTTTATTTCCATTTGATCACAATATATTTAAACAAAGATAAGTATCAAAGTGCAAAAATGATTGTTCGCTCCAGCAATATGTGTATTGGTAGATCCGATAAAATCTCTTTTTTTAATCTAATGGCATAATTGTGCTGCTTTGGAATTGAATATAACTGCCCCCACTTAGTGCTCCACTTTTTCTAAAATCTGCACTAATCACCCCTCCATTTGTTATCCAACAATTAATTTCTTCCATATAGTTCACGCCTGTATCTTCAGCAATTCTCGCAGAGGTCGGTGGTTCCACCCAAAGTCGAAACGGAAATCGAGATACAGGTCGATACCCACTTGGTAACGTGCCAAGATTGACTGGTGCATATAAAGCAGCACTAGCAAAATTTTCGGGATGGGCGATGCTCCCGGCGAAGCGAAGATGGACTGTATTGTTTATAAAATTTTTCTTATACTCCATTAGCCAAAATACACCGCCGCTTGCTGCAGATGTTGTACTCGTAGTGCTAGAAAATGAAGGCTCCCTCCCCAATCGACCCATTTGAATGATGAACGGGACTGCATCCGAAAGTACGAAGTGAGTCGTATCCGTTAGTGGTGTTCCCGAAATTAGATGAGCATTTTGAGTAAAAAGCACATTCGGTGTGGTCCCGTTGTTAAATGTTAGGGTACTTGAAGTGTTAGTTACTAAAACTAATGGTACAATACTTCCACTCAACACTCCTAATGAGGAAGCGTTAAATTTTATCAATTGGCCTCTATAATACAGCCATCCATCAGATACGGCTGTTCCTCCACTTAGATGGCTTATGGTCATGCCACTAATAATTACAGGAGTATTTCCATCGTCAATTACCGATGCCAACCCTGTTAACCCATCAACATATGAGGATTGAAGAAAGGATAGAATGTCTTGAGTCAACGGGAATCCGCCTGGTTGCGTAAAGTCGATTGTATTCATCTAATGTATATTTAATGACTTATGATATTAAAAATATAGTATAAAATAAGAGCCGTACCCTGGTAATCGGTATTTATCGACCAGACTTCTTATTCGAAAAGAACTTATTACACCTGAGTAAATAATCGGGATATTAACTATAAACCCATTTGTCGCAGCTGACATTTCAGCTCCAGTGTATAACCAACTAGGCGAAGAGTAACTTGTACTACCAATTTCGCTATCCAAGCCGATAAAATCAAAATAGCTTTCAATGTCCAGATATACATAGAGTTGATTAGCAATGTACATATCGGATATAAAAATTCGTCTGCTCGTATTGTCAAAATTGTCGTTAAGCGTGGCTTCAAGGAAACATACTTGGCTGCAATGGCTCAAGAAATACAAATTATTGGATCTGTTACTTGAAAATGTGTTGTATAATGGCAACATCGAGCCTGATACTAGTGCTTTTAACCAGGCTGTTTGGATTGGTTTACGAAGGCGGACAGGTAAAAGCGTGGAAACAAGGTTTGCGTAATTTATGTTGAATATGCCCATTGGTATAATTATTTATTTACTGTTACACAGCGGAATGAGCTATATAGTTAGTAAAACCAGCTGTTGAAAAATAGGTATGGTCTAAGATCATGTAACCTGCATCAGGAAGATACTCATACGTTATTGATGTATAAGGTAATGAGGCGTGGGTGGCTTCAGCGAGAACTACCGAACAGATTATTACTCCTTCAACTGCTTCAATTGCGTCAATTAGTCGATTTAAGATAAACAATCCATTAAATGGGAGGTTTGTCAGAAATACATTGATTGCGTCTTCCACAGGATTTATACTGGTACCATCCAGGCGACTACCACTACTGTCTAAAACAAGCGGATCGTAATATATATTGGTTTTAAGATGGAGATTATCCGGAGCATTGGATGTCATTTGAAGTCTTACCCCTGCATCTTTGATTCTGTTCATGTATGAACTCAATGAACTTAAATCGCCAGCAGAAAGCGGAGAAAGGATGCTGCCGGTTAATGTTGCAACTTTAATTCTGACATACCCCGTTACTAACTCTTCCGCAGCTGCGTATTTAATTATTTGCGCCGAGGGGATCGTTGTTGTGTAAGTGTCAGTGTCTGCTGGAAGTGTAACGCCTAATTGAAAAAGCTTTGACATTGCAACATACCATTGAAGGGTATGCGGTTTCTGGTTAGAAATTATTGCTTTCACCTCTGCTTTATGCTCATCAAATAGTACTTCGAGAGTCCATTGGCAAAAGGCTATAACGTAAGTCCATAAGCGCCATATCGCTACATTGCTGCTGCTTGTCAAGGCACTTAAAGTGCTGTCGGCGCTTTTTGCATTTATTATGTCTTGTTGTATTTGTACTATCGTTCTTGCCATATTAATCGTTTTATTGTGCTAAGCATTTTGGTAAAATCAACCTTTGGTACCAACTACAATCTTGTTTTCCTGGATTTGGTTAAGGACAAGATTATCTATTGGAAAGTCTTGGGGTATAGTGAAAACTTGTCCAACAGTAATAGCGTCGGTGATACTAATATTGTTGATTTTAGCGAGGGCCATTGAGGCTTCCAAAGTGCCACAAGACATGATTGCTAAGTCAAGTAAAGTTTGATGTTGTCCGGCTGTGATTGTATTCATAATAGATGGTTTGATGAAGGGGGGGATTTTATTTCTTATCTGTAATATGCCTTTTCAAATATTTTTACGCTGCTATCTGTTATGCTGTTTGGATTTGGGTTCAGGTCCAGCACTTCCATGCCATCTGCCATGAATTGCTGGGCAATTGCACGTATAATATTCTGAGCACCTTCGTCGTCAAAATATTCATCTATTCCAACTCCCGCCAACGGATTTTCCTTCCAATCACCTTTACCAGTCAACAATAATTCTTGCTGATGCTGAGATGTACTTTCTACTATTGTAAAATCGGACGACGCAATTAAAAGATCTTCACCAGCAGTTAAGCTTATGTCATTCATTTGTTTGAGCATAACGTTTTTAGTTTTTTTGCTTTTAAACAAGCAGATTATTTAAGTCTGTTAGATCGGAAGTAAATGAGCTTATATTTACAGGAACGCTGCTGGTGCCAGTCGACGTAGTAACTGTGATTGCCATTATATGATTAAGTATATTTCGCATTATTGTTGTAAGATTAATACTACCCCGTTCAATTTTATATCCTGAATTACTAATAGTAAATACCGTATTGCCGATAGTTGTGATAGCCTTAGTGATCTCGCCGTACCTGATTATTGCATACTTGCCGGGACCATCAACCTCTGCAACAAGTACATTGCTATTATCGGCAGGATAAAGTACCAGCCCGTCCACACTATTGGTTACAGAGTTGAGAAGGATGCATTCGGTAGGCGATTTTATATCATCAATACTTAACAGAACAGTGCAGGTTAATTCTGAAGTATTAACAGAACCGGCTACCACAGATCCGCTAAAAATATTCACTTTTCTATTGGTGGAAGCTGACGCAATTTCTTGTATTTTATGTGCTATTTGTTGCTCGACCTGACTCATTTTCTAGATTCTTTTGTGTTATATAACTTCTACTTTTTTGATCAGCTCAGCATTTGGATTAAATCCTAAAAGCGGTCCTAGTCCAATTTCTCTTGTTGCCCCTCTTGTTCCAAATGTGACTTTTGTACTTAAAACGAGGTATCTTCCATTTCTTTCTTTATAACTGCTGTTTGAAATTGAAGCTAGGTATCCAGGCTGGCAAAATGGTTGCAGAAATGCAGTAATAGTTCCTTCATAACCAGAGTAGTTTTTGCTGTACTGCTTTTCATTAGCCATCGTTTTTAATACAGTAGTATTTTCAAGGTAGCTTGTCTGAACTTGTTCTGGCATCTTACTTTGGGCAGCATCACTGTCAACGGCTATTTTTGTTCCTGTAGGCGTAGTATGCACTAACGAATACGCAATAGTTTCATTAGTTGTCTTGATTTTTTGGCTTATTGTCTTTTATACAATTGTAACCCAATTTGAATGCCACTTCGTTAACTGGAAAAGGGTTTATACCACGCGAATAAGGGACATAAACAAAACCGCACCAAAGCTTTTTGGGCTCTATAAAGAAAATTGAAAATGAACCCGCGCTTGCTTTGCTTATCTCTTCACAAATCTTCGAACCACTCGATTTACTTGCGTTAATATTGATCAGTTCGACATCATCTGCGGTTACAACTTCAATGTCCGTATTACAAACAGCGTCTCTTAATAATTCTGAAACTTTCACTTTTTTATAAAATTCACTTCCCGGCATGTTTTGTCGGAGTTGCCTAATATAACCTTCACAGGAAACTTCCAATGGGGTGCCCAGACTTTGATTGATTACGAAACCTTCAAATTCAGTATGTAATTCGCCATTGTACCCCAACTGTATGGTCACTTTGTCGCCGTCATTGAAAAGCTGTCCGGATTCTGTTTCCATGATTTTTTTGCCTTTCAGTATTTTAGCATGCCTTGGGATTTTTATAGTTGCTGTGTCGGACAAATTCAGTAATGACCGGGATACAGTAACTTCATTTACGCCGCTAAATTGAAATTTACCAATTGTAATTTTGCTGTTTAAGATGAACATTTTTCTGATTGAATTGTGGGATAATTATTCGACAACCTTAAGATTAAATGGTTCGTCACTCATGAGTGTTAGTTCATACGGCCTGACATTTTTTACACCACCGCTCGAGGGGAACTTGAGGTCTTTGATTATAACCAGGTCACAACCTTTTCTCTCAGGTCTTAGCAAGAAAATATCGGTAACAGGGTTAATTATGCTCACGGGTTCTATCAATTCATAAATATCTCTTAGCATCCGTACGTCACTCTCAGGAAATTCATTTGATTCATTTATTATCAGGCCTTTAACCAGAATTTCATAATCCTGAATGTTGATAAACTCTTTTACAGTACCTCTTCTTTCTGTAAGTGGGGTTTCAATTATCGTTTTTTTACTGATAATAGATATTACCGGGTAAGGCAGGTCGATCGTTCCAAGTGATGATCTTAATGTTATAGGCAAAAAATACTCTCTCCCATTTTCATCGTTTGAATAGTAAGGCGACCCATGAGCCCCATTGTTTACACGGTACTTGCGGTCGTCACTTTTTGATCCGTCTAAAAAACCATACACTTGGTCAAATTTCGGGCTAAAGGCTTGGCTCTTATAGCCAAATGATTTTTCAAAAAGATCGGCTAGACTAAAGTTTGAAGAGGCCATAAAAGTTGTTTATATTTTATTTTTTAGGAAAGCACTTAATAGGCTGAATTTGCCGCTGCGCGCAGAATTTTCAACAACTGCTCTTCTTGTTGACGCAAGGAAATTTCGTTTGCTTGTTGCATAGAGCCAACCCTGTATTCCTGTTTGCCAATGAGTGGGCTGTTTACGTTAATAACTACTGCATTTTTACCGCCTTCATCTGATCTTTGACCACTATGTCCAGCTGCCTGTACCATACTCCTGTTTCCAGAACTGTTCTCTGTTGGCGAGAAAGAAGGGTGCACCATTTTTTCTAATTCATTATAGTTGTAGCCCGCCATTTTACCCGATAATAGGTGTTGCCAACCGGCAGCTTTGTTCAACTCACCTTCAAACAGCATTTTGTTTCGGGGATAGTTGCTACCCCAGGTTCTTTTCTGGAGTTCAACGTTGCCCTTAAATGCATCTACTTCAGCCCAAAATTGCAAATTCTTAATGTAGTTTTCCTGACTTGAGATGTCATTCTGTCTTTTTAGGTGTAGATTTCGCAAGCTGGCCGCTTCTTCCTTTAACCCTTCAGGTGTTTTAAGGAAATGAACAGCTATGCCACTTTTTCTTACTAATGCGCCATCATCTGGTTTTATCCACTTTTTCACGTCTGCAATTGTGTGGCTTTTCCTGCTTAAGATCGAGGCTTGTATTTCCAACCTGTCTGCCAGGTCTGAATAAACGGCATCTTCATCTTTCGTTTTCTTTAAGTCCAGCTGCTCTTTGTTTATTGCTATCTGGCTGTCATAAGATTGGTTTATTGCTGCTCTGGTATTCTCAATTAATTTATTATCGGTGAACGCATTCAATCCTTCAAACTGGCCAGGGTATTTTGCCTTAAGGTCGGCAATAATTCTGCTTCTGGAAGTGCTTCCTTGCTTAATTCCGGATGCATCCTGTAATAGGTGGTTAATGTCATCTCGTTCATTTGTCAACTGCTCTGTAACGGAAAAAGTTGGCTCTACAAGTTTGAAGAAATCATTAATTCCATCTAAGAACATGTCGGTAATTGGTTTTGTGGCCTTGCCGATATTTCTTTTGATACTTGCCTTGTGATTATTAAAGAGGGTGAACTTGGCATCTGTTGTTTCTCCTGCTTCTGTAGCCCTTGCCCGATAGAAACTTCCTTCACCACTTGCTAGCTGGAATATTTTATCCAGCATTTCTACCGAGATGTGTCCTCCGCTTGCAAGCGAATTTAGTTGTTCACTTCCCGGTGCCATCTTAAAGCCCAACTGATTCCAATTATCACTTACAACAGCCGCTACATCTAATCCTCCATCCAACAATTTCCGGTAGCCATCTGAACTGAGGAAGTGGGTTCTATTGGCTTCTGCCCTCGCCTTCGTAAGTAATCCCATTTTATCGCTGTCTCCGGCTCCAACAATTCCTATTTCGCTAAGTTGCTGAATAATTTTAGCATCACTCGTGCCGTTATTCAGGAGCGTGAAAGCGCTTTTGGAGGCATATTCCCCGATTGGATTGCTCGTTGTTAATTGTGCAAGTTGTTCATTTATTTGTTTTGCTTTTGTAAGGTTATGCAATATACCATTCAGCTTGCCCTGCTGTTTTTCATCAGCGCGCAATGCATCAACGCTTTCGCCATATAGCTGCAACCCTTGGTTTACCGTTTCAGTAATTAAATAGCCGGCTACATTGGCCTTCATACCCTCACCCAATAACTTACTGATGCTTTTGCTATCGTTAATTATTTTTTTGCCCTTGATGAGGTCGGAAAAATGCTGTTCTTTTCCCTGGTCTTCTGAAGCGGATGATAACTCTTCCGGTTTGTAATTTGTAGAGGCAATGTCAATTCTTGTAGAATTTAGGTTGGCGATCTTACTTTCGAGGTGCACTACTTTGCCCATAGCCTTATTCAGGCTTTGTGTATTTATAATAATTTCACGCGGCTTCAACAGGCAATCGAGTTCTGTATTCAGTTTTACTATATTATCAGTCAGTCCTACGAATCTATTTGACGTTATACCAATGTTGTCGTTGATTGACTTTAATGCACTGCTAACTCGTTCATTTACTTCCTCAATGCCTTTCTCCTGGAAATTTAGCAGGATGTCATATTTTTCAAACATGATGTAGTTGATTTCATTGGGTTTAACATGATATGCAATCCCTTATATTATCGATTAGCCATTTCCCGTTTCTTCATTCATTATGTAGCGCAGGTGTGCCAGTTTTTGAGCGAACGCCTCGTCAGATAATTGCCGGTGGTCCAGTCCGGGTAAATGATATTCAAGTAGTGTTTCCAGGTATCCAAGGGAGTCATGCGCTGGTCCGCCATTGGCCCCCTCTATAAGTTTACCAGGTTCGCTTTTTTGCCGTCGAGTTTAATTTTTATTTCATTGCTCAGGCCAATGAACATTTGATCATCGGTTAGCAAATTTTCACTACCGCCCAGAAAGGTTATGCTCGCCAGTGTTTCAAAAATACTCAGGGCATTTTCCTTATCGGCTTTGCTAAGCGCACAGTTTATATCCAGGCGATTAGGATTCTTAAAATAGGCAATGTGATCGTCAATGGTTACAGCGTATACGCCATACTTGTGTTTGGCTTTCCATTCTTTTATTTGCTCATCGGTAACTTGACCGGTTAATAATGTTTCGTTCATTGTTATTATTTTTTATGAATTATTTGCGATAAGGGTCCACATTATTGCGGTCAATGTCATTCGTCCAAACGAATTCAAGGTTGTCATTAGAAAAGCAGCAAGATTTTTAAACGCTGATATAATTCACTCTTTTCCGAATTAGATCGCCGCAATAATGTAGAATCAATTGAAGGAATTTTGTTAGGTGGCTATAGAGTGATCAATTTCAAGAATACTATGGGTAGTGTGATATCCATATTTTTTGCACCTTGGTCCCAACCTTTCTCAAAGTTGGTGATCTCTACTCCCTTAAGTGTATCTACCTGCAGAGGGCGGGTTCCTTCGCCTTTGTAAGTAACAATAATATCGAATTGCATATCCAGTATGTCGGCACCCCCGGCTGCTATCGCAGCAAGATTCATATCGTCAAGAGCTCCCTTCAAAACTTTTATCTGCCCGTCATTACTTCTGTTGCCCCCTTGTATACTTATTGGGTTATTGCCAGCTGCGTATATAGGTGTCTTTTCCTTGGCAGTTTTATATTTCAGTCCCTTTATTTTTGTAAGCGGCGCGCCGGCAAATATCACCGTCATGTCGGCCCATTCGCATTCTTTGCTATCGAAAAATGTTATTCCAGCCATATTGCTATTTATTAGTTGTTGATGAATGTTTTTTGATGCCGGCTCTCGAAATTTTCTGTACGCTGATATTCACGACCGGCAATGCATATCGCACTTGTTGAAATAGTGATATGTGGTTTACGCGTTCGGATTTACAAAAGATAGCGTCACATTAATTACGGTTGCATAACCTACCGGCACTATACCAATGGTAATAGAAAGCGTATTGGTACTGAGTATATTTTGGTTTGGGTTAATATAGCAGGACACAGAACTGATTTCGTTATTTGCAGTCATGGTATTATTGATCTGATTTTCCATCTGGCTGGATAACCATTTGCAGAAACCGGCATCAAGTGTGCCATCAGTGTTTATTGGTATTTCATCATCAACTTCCTGCACAAATGTTTGGTAGGCCAGTACCTGAACTTTATCCATTACCCTTCCGCGGCTCAGGTAGCGGTAGTCATTTAATACATCGCTAATGGTTTCATCGCCACTTATGTAATAGCCGCTGCGTTGAGCATATATCTTCCAGGTCATATAGCCTTGCGTTGCTATTACTCCAGCATCACCGCCGGTGCTTTCCAATGTCGTTGCATTTAAATAGGCTGCTGAGTTTGTCATAGCACCGGTTCTCACACGGCTTATTTTACGCTGCACGGGTATTATGCTCATTCTGCCTAAAACAAGCCCGAGGCACGCGGCATTGCCTGAAACGGTATCTCCAATAAAAATAGCCGTTCGGTGGTTGTTATTTCCAGGTGTTATTGGGGTTAGACTCGCAGGCGTGCCGGTATAGCTGGTGCCACCAATTATGCATCTGAAAGGTTTTTGCGCCAGTGAGTAGGTGTTAGCGGTTATCGCCATATTGCTTGCCGCTGTGTATACGTCTTCGTTTATGCGGTGGGTTGTTAGTAATCCGGTGCCGCCGGGATACACTAAAGTATCATTACTAATTATGCCTAGAACTTTGATAGCACCTGCGGCATAGTCAAGTAACTTTACCGCACCATTTCCATTAGTGCCGTCTGCCATTTGGTTTACCTTCATAGTGCCCGGCACTAATAAGAGGTATAATTTGGCTCCGCTGCCTGCTTCCTGGTAAAACTCTTTCACCTGCCTGTAAGCGAATACATTTCCTGTTTGCGAAATGCCCTGCGTCGCCAGGTTGTCCAAACTAGTTACCAGTATTGGTGTGCCCAATGTATATCCGCCTGATTCACTGAGGCCGGTTAATACCATTCCACAAGTGCCATCGGCTGTTTGAAGTGTGGCACCCAGCTGGCCGTTCGCCAGTGTTATATTTACGCTGCCCATTTAAGTTATTTTAGTAATGAATTGATATCGTTTCTTTCTTTTGCTGTTATCTGAAGAGCGTTATTTTTTCCTGCTGCCTGCCTTTTTGGTGTTGTCCTTTCCATTTGCCTGTGCGTCTGGTTGTTCTTTCTCGTTGACATCACTGTGCAATGGAATATTTTCACGCCTTATTGCTTCTATGTGTGCATCCTTGCCAAGTTGCAATAGGTTTCTTGCATGGTTATCGGCTTCATTTTCCGTATAGAAAGCTTGCCCGTCTGCTGTGAAATAAAATATATCAGTATCCGGGTGGTGACTGAAGTAGTTGGCTACAATTGTGTTGTTCATATTGATACGTTTTTTTGCTGGTTATTATTTGTTGCCGTTGAAGTAATCAGCTTCAGCCTGTCTCCTTTTTACTAAACCCTTTAATAGCATGCCTCCGCTTTTTACCCACATCATGAAATCTGTCGTTATCACTTCTTCTGTCGCGCCGGCTTTAATATCTTTTAATAGGGTAGAGCCCTCAAATGCACTGGTGCCAACGTTGTAGATGAAGGAACACAGCGCATCTATCTGATGCTGTGCCAGTATTACCTTTTCACAATTGCCAAGGCATTTTTTTATCGCCGGTATTACCCTTCGGTCAATATGGTAACGCAGGCAGGTAATGGCTTGTTCCTCGTTTACAGACATATCAGTCTGCGATACTTTAAATCCGTTAGGATAGTACGTTGTTCCATATCCTATGGTCCAGACGCCCCTGGCATCCTGGTAAGGGAAGGCTTTAAAGCCTTCAAAATTGCGAATAAGGTCTAATCCTTTTTGTGAGATATTCATAATTAAAAATTTGCGGAGTTTGCTGGGCCGGTTCGGGCTTTGATTTTTGAATTGCAGCTTTTATAGCTACGGTTTGGTTCGCTTATATAGGAGGGTAAATAGCTCCCACATTACAATGGCTGTTATAGCAACTGCCATCCAGATCAGTATAGAAGGCCACGCTGTTGTTTTTGTTACAGCGTTCTCTGTTCTTTCGCTGAAATAGTCTTTTTGTCTGCTTACATAGATGCTGTCATTTACGTGGCTTTGGTATATGCTGTCCTGTATCATGCGAGCTATCACCAAGGTCAGGCTGTCAGCGCTGCAGTCAATATGTTGTATGCCCTTGCTATCATGGTACACATGTAGCCGTAAATGCTGATTGGTTGCCTGCGTATCTTTTGAGGCATTGGTTGGTAGCAGGAAGGATATTTCTTTTGGAGCCAGGCCTATTGCACTATCTTTTATTGTTCTGATCCTTGACGTTTGGTCGGATGTTTTGACCGTTATCGATGTGTCAGCACGAGTCTCGCCTGATCTCACAGTCTTGGTCGTCTTTATTGTTTTGCAACTGCCACAACCAATTAGAAAAGTGAGTGCTACTGCAACTAATATTAGGGTAAAGGCATGCCTTCGGCCTGTCGGTATTGATTCCGTTAATGTCATATTGAAAATTGCTTTTGTGGAGGTTACTGTGCCAGGTTGTTTGGTAGGGTCGGTGTCTCAGTTACAGGTGTCGCTGACGCCATTTTTACTTTCTCGAATGCTGTTATACCCGCAGCGCCTAATACAACCAGTACAAGCCCATCGTATATGTGGTAATCAATGTTTTTGCCAGTTGCAACGCTGTAAATAATAATGCTGAATAGCACTAATGCCCCGAGTATAGCTATAACTCTTTTAGAGCTGATTGCCCCGGTTTCCGAGAGCATATTGTAAATGAAAGTTTTCAGCATAGGATGGTATTTTATGTTGTTCGTTTTATTTATTTCATTTCCAGCATCCTTACTCTTTCGTGCAGGTCATCAATTCTTTCCTTATGGAAATACAGTTGTTCTTTATGTGCAGTGGCGACGCTGCCAAGGTTTTCCAGCTTTTCTACAATTGCGTCAAGCCGCTTTATTACCTGGCTTGTAACAAACTTTATCGAAAAGCCCATCACTGCGCTTATACAGGTAATCACAATCCCGATAAACCACATTTGTGTACTGCTCATAACCAGGCGTTTTAGGTGATGTTTCTATTTTCCTTTGGGTAATAATAAGGGCCACACCACAACAAATGCGGCCCTTTGAGAGGTGACGTAAGTGCATCTTTTTTTAAAAGAGGTTGTGCTCTTTGTCGCAACCGGCATTTGCCATGCTGCTGATATCTTAAGCTGGTTTTCTTACCTTATTAGCAGTTGCCCCTTCCAGTTGCCGGCATAGGTGCCTGTTCCCTTCCAACGCATTCTTATATTGCTATAGGGCCAACCGGCAATCACATGTCCAAACACCTGGGCGCCAACTATTGTCTTTACCGAGTCTGCATAAAGGGTAACATAATTAACTGCGGTCCCTGAATCTATTGATGCTTCAGTATATACTACGCTGCCGTATGATGTGCCAGATGTTTGTGTGTAGGTGAATTGAGTTGTTACACTATGCTGGGATCCACTTATTTTTTGGTTCATAGTGTCAAGGTTCTTGGTAATATTATTTACCGTTCTGGTTGCAGATACATAAGGGCTCACCTTCAGTCCTCCGTAAGTCAGGTTACCGGTAAAAGATCCGCTTGTTGCAATGTCTGGTGTAGTCACGTCGTATGTTGCAGTTTGTGCATCCAGGTTGGCTGCAGGCAATAGAAGTGCCAATACAATACAAACGTGTAAAATCAATATTTTCATTTCTGTCTTTTTTTATTTTGAATTATTAAAGCATCGGTAAACTGCCACCCAGGCATCTCTTGGTATTCTTCTCTTTTCACTATCCGCCTTCACTTTGTATTATCAAATAGCTAAAGCAGCAATTTTCTGAATTTTGGGAAGGGCCACGCAGCGCCATCGGGTGGCAGTTTACTTTTGCATTAAGCACTGATTACTAATAACTACGGACTATACACTAACTACTATGTACTAAATACTAAATACTATGTACTAATTACTAACTACTATCTACTATTTACTACTACGCTGCCGATTGCACAATTGCAACAACTCCCTTCTCATCGCTGCGGCGCTTGCGCGATCCAATCCTAACTAGCAGCGAATAGATATCACCATAATATTGGGGGTCGCCTACTTTTTCAAAGAAGCGTATCTCGCCAACAGCTTTTTCTACAAAGTTTACTTGCCAGCAAACAACAGAATCGTTGTCATCGGCCGCTGCAGCAGCACCTGTGGCTTTTACAACCGGGGTGGTTGTGTTGTCATAAACAACGGTGCTGCTGCGCATATAAATATCAAAACCAAACAAACGTCCGAGTTTACCATTTTTCGCATCGTAAGCTGCAGAAAAGTCCCTGTATTGTGTTGCGCTCATATCATCAGTAAGCTGGCCCAAAAGGTCTGCGCTTATCAGCGCCACGCGTCCTTCCATCGGTACATTCTGCTTGTCGAGTACAGTACTTGCCCTTTTAAGGTCGGCTACTGTTAGTTTTCCCCTGTTGCCGGTTGTGCTGGTCAAATGAGTTGCAGTCGATGCGCCTGACGTGCGCAAAATATTGTTCACAGTTGTAGCTGTTGGTGCCCAGCTGTTCAGTATGCTTTCTGCTACAGATTCGCGCAATGAAGATTCATGTTCACCAAGCACACTTTCGCGTTTATTGTAGCTTAGTTCCATACTGTCAGCATTCGTAATAAGTATCGGTGCTGAAGTGTATTGGTCAAGTGCATACGTAATATCGGTGTCTGTGCGTTGTACAACGGTTACAGGGAGCGATGATACGTTCTTGGTGATGGTAGGTGTAGCGCCCGCCTGTGGTATATGCACTACTTTACCTTGCAAAACAAACTGGCTTGCGTCCGTAGATTGCAGCAAGATCTCGTTATTTTTAAATAGGTTGCCCTCTATATGGTCTTGCCATATTTCTCTTTGTATGCCCATAATTATGGTGTTTTAAATGTTTAGAATTAGCTGGTGTGATTTGTGTATAGGATTAGCGAGCCGCTAAAAGCATGCTCTCGGATACTTGAAAAGAGGAAGTTTTAAATCGCGATAAAGATAGGCGGGAGATTTTTTGGGTCAGACTTTTCCCGCAAACTGTAAGGTCGGATGATGTTGGCAACGCTGAGGTTAACCATGTAGTAGTATTTTATTCCATCGTTGTATTTATCCTAGGCTTTCTCTCCTAAAAACCGTGCATCAAATAGTTGTTTATAGTGCACAGGGTTGTTGCTCATCAGCGATTTTAGCTTGTTTCCACTAGGGTCATTTTTTTCATAGTCTTCCCATTTCCAGTTGCCCTCGTCCTGCGCAGGGCCTGCACCTCCAGCCCGGTTATGTATCAGGTCTGCTATGCTCTGGTAGGCGGGCATTGCATTAACCAATTCTTTTAGAGCGGCAGGGTTATTGGCATAGTCGTTTGCCAGTTTAGCTTTTAATTCGCGGGTTATTTTCTTGGCCCCAAATGCCTGCTCTAAAATGTTTTCTACCTCTCGCGTCACGTTGGCTGCCTCAAGTGCGCTTACCTTCTGTTCTAAACCGGGTACTTTGGCTGCCTCAGCTTTTAGTTGCTGCAGAGCTGCCACCAGTCCGTTGGTATCGGCGTTCGCACCCGGCATAAGTATGCCCGCTAGTTCCTTTTGCAGTGTTGTTTCATTCATGTTATATAAATTAGGTTTGTTTGTCATTGCGGAGCCGATGTCAGTTTTTAATTTCAGGTTGGCTGCCCATACTGCCATTGTGCTGTTGTCGGTTGCTGTGGTCAGCCATTCATTGCCGTCCTCGTCATACAGATTTGTCAGTGCGTTGCTATTTCCTGGTATATCTACCAGGCTGCACTCCCGGTTATACCATTTTGTTACTGTAGGTCCCGTTTGGCCCGGCAGCATATCGCTACTATCAATGCTATATTCCAGCACTACAATATGCCCAACACTGGCGGCATTAAGGAAGCCCGCTGCTGCTTCATCTAGGGTTTGCTGGCCGCGGCTGTTACATAGGTTTATGCAGGGCTTTGCATAAATGCAGTCGTTCTCAATTCTTAAATCTTCCCAACGTAACACAACGCCGCCATCCCTGTCATGCATATAGTAACCCACCGGATTTTTAGCAAATTCAGTCAGCTGATAGCCAGCTGTTAATAGGCGGTAACCGTAACAGTTTACAGTGCTGTCGCTCAGCACATATTCTTTGTCTAGCTTTCTAAATTTATCTGCCATTGCTTTAGTTGGTTTTTCGTTGCTGAATTTGAAATCATTTTTTAATATCGTTCCTCTACGTTTGTCTTACTAACCTTTAAAAAAGCTGGGGAAATGTTCCTGGTCACTTTACATCCTGCCTTGGTGTCTTCCATTTCCCCTGCTTTCTGACGTAAAATTGCACTACTTCACCACGCTGGAAAAATCATCGCCAAATGGTGTGCACTTTGCTGCATATCGTTCGTAGAAAAGTGCAAATGATTTGCACTTTTCTACGAATGATATGCTAAATACCTGCCTTTCTTTTCCTACTTGGTTAGTTCATAAAGCCGCTACAGACAATAGTTTCAGGGCTTTGAACAGAAAGAAGATCTGCGTTTAAAAAATGCAAAACCGAATATCGGTTTCTTGATTTTTTTTGTCCGGATTTCCTTCCCTCGAACGATAGTAATATTGCAAAGTTTTACAATGAATTTTGGCCCTTTTCATCATATTTTATGTGCTTCATATTTTCGATGCGCGTTCAAGATGTTCGGTACCGCTCTTACTTTTTTAATGGGATGGCAATAAAGTGCGAGCCTTCTATTTTGCCACAGCAAACATTTAAATATCCCGGAACGAAATATTTTCAGTCTAAATGCGTTATTTCTAGGTACTTAACACACCTAAATTTATTTCCAATGCCCAAATACACCTTAATAGCTCGTGTTTACATAGTATTAGCCGTATTGCTCGGTCTTTCTCATCAAGTCCAGGCAAGTCATATAATAGGTGGAAATATGACCTATAGATATCTGGGTCTTTCTGGCACAAAAGAGCGTTACGAAGTAACCTTTACTTTGTACGATGATTGCATAAATGGGCAGCCAGATGCTATTAGTAATGATAATCCAGCTTTTTTTGCCGTATATGGCAAAGTCAACCACACCCTTGTAGCCAAGGATACCACCGCTACATACATTTCCAGTGTTGTATTGGCACCAGCAGCATTAAATCCGTGTAAATTCATTGGGGCCAATGTTTGTATAATGGAAAGGCAGTTTAAATCTACCTTCTTGCTGCCTGCCAGTACTGACGGCTACATTGTAAGTTATCAGAGGTGTTGCTTTGCATCAACTCCTGTAAACATTCCAATCCCCGGCGATATCGGGCCAACTTATTATTGTGTAATACCTCCGGCAATAAAGAATACAAGTGCAGTATTTAAATACAATTCCCAATTTGTAACCTGTGTAAATGATAATTTGGCTATGGACCTTTCGGCCAGTGATGCCGACGGAGACTCACTCAGCTATGAATTGGTGAATATTTTGAAGGGGGGCGACCCAAACAACATAAAACCATTCCCGAAGAGTGGCCCATACGATAGCATTGTTTATAGGTCCCCTGCCACCACACTAAATCCGATGGGTATTGCCGGTGGTATGGCTTTAGACCCCTCAACAGGTGTTTTGTCTTGTAAGCCCGACCGCATCGGCACTTATTTTTTGGCGGTAAATTGTATTGAATGGCGTGGAGGGGTTGCTATAAACAAGGTTTACCAGCATTTCCAGGTTATTGTAAGTAGCTGTGCCGACGCTTACACGGATGCGCGTAAAGATACCGTTGTTTTGAAGGGGACTACCATACAGTTTCATGCTTATGGTGGCGCAAAATACCAATGGTTTACTGGGTACAACCTCAGTAACGATACTATTCCAGACCCTACTGCTGTTTTTAACGAGATTGGCACATTCAAGTATGCAGTAGTGGTCACTGCTGTTATTGGTTGCGAGGTCACTGATTCAATCATAGTGCATGTTGTAGACCATTCTGACGCTACTATGCCTAATGCCTTTACACCTAATGGTGACGGATTGAATGATATATTTAAGCCAGAGTTTATGGGGCCGTGCAACGTTAAATACCTCAGGATTTACAATAGGTATGGCAATTTGGTCTATGATGGTACCGATGGCTGGGACGGTCGATACAAGGGCATGATGCAGGATATGGAAGTCTTCGCCTGGACCTTGCTATACGAGAATAACCTCGGCGAACCGAAATTGCTCAAAGGCAATGTAACGCTGATTAAATAGCAGTGTCCTTGCCCCGGCTCCGCGGCTAGGTGCTCTTTCTATTTTGCGAACGTCTCAAGTCGTTCTTTACGTTTTTATCTGCATCTCTTAAACTGAGATGTTTTCATAACACCTGCGCCACGGCCCAGACATAGATCTCCCTTCGCTTTAGAGAATGGCTGGGGATGAGGTCTCTTAAACTTTAAACAACAGCGTAAAATTCAGCGATGCGATGTTCTTTGCCAGGCCTATCACGCAATAATATCTTCCACGTTTTTCCTTATGGTTTCCGCCATTCTATCCATTGGTAGGTCATTAGCGTCACTGCCAAAAGGGTCTTCTATTTCCTCTGCAATTAGTTCAAGACTGGCTAGTACATAAAAAACAAATCCCACAACAGGTACCAGCAGATAATGCAGGCTGAACGCCAGGCCAAGCGGCAGTGTTATGGTATAAACGAAAATGAACTTCTTTATAAACGAGCTGTAAGAATACGGTATTGGTGTGTTCTTTATCCTTTCGCATGCGCCGCAAACATCAAGAAACGACTGCAGTTCTGCATTCATAAAAAAGAGTTGTTCTCCTGAAATTAAACCGTCCTTATAGAGCCGCTGCACACGGTTGGTAATGGCTCCGGCTATCTGCACAGGCAAATGTTTGGTATGGTCAAAATTCGGAATTTCAGGGTGCGGTTCTGTATCTAGTTCCAGGCGGGTAGCCTCGGCAAGCAGGTGTTTACGCATAGCCCTGGCAAAGAGCGGTATTATTTTTCGGAAGAATGCCCGGTTAGCCGCATCCCCGGCAGGTACAAAGGCATCAACCTTTATAGCCAGGTTACGACTGTTATTTATAAGTGAACCCCATAGCTTGCGCCCTTCCCACCATCGGTCGTATGCGGTATTAGTACGGAAAACCAGCAACATCGAAATTACAAACCCCAGTAGGGTGTGTAACATAGTAAACTGCTTCACTGGCGAAGTATCCGGTAAATGAAGCCAATCGGTCTCCACAAAAACTACAACAGCGCTGTAAATGCCAACAGCTATTATCACGGGCGCAAGTCTGCGAAAGGTATCTGCCTTTTTTAGCTGAAACAGGTTGAGCCAGTTGCGGTTATTATAGTTGATCATAAAGTTGCTTTGGGGATACAAAAATGTAAAAACAAATGTAGTGTAAAGCGTCGATGCCTTAAGGTTGTCTTTTGAATGACTACCGCCCGAACAGTAACCTATCCTTACTGCTGGTACTTACTGATCAGTATCCGCTCGCGTGTTACTGCCTCTCCCGAATAGACCGTAACTATATAGATACCTGGATGGACATCAGCCATAGGCACAATCGTTTCTCTATTTGCCAACACAATCTCCTTAACCACTTTCCCGGAAATATCCGTTATCACGGCACGGGCATCAGCAATCGTGGTGTGCAGGTGCAAAACATTTTCGCACGGATTGGGGTATACATTCGTGACACTGCTAGTTGGGTCAGCCGCTAATTGTGTGGCTGCAGCGAAGCAATAAGGCATAGAACGCACCTCGCAGCCTGAAGAATCAAGCCCGGTTACGCGGTAACAAGATGCTCCTATTGTAGTATAGGCGGCGCTCGTAGCACCGGCTATCAAAGTATCGTTTTTGAACCATTGGTAACCATGGTAGGTTCCGGTAGCGGTCAATACCGAACCTGACACCGATAGCGGGATAGTTATCGAAGTAAGATTGTTGTTACCCATGCTGTCAGTAACAGTCTGCCATGCGATTATCCGCATCTGTCTTGCTGCGGCAGTATCTACACCGCCTGTAAAACGGATATTTTCGGGGTTCAGCCTGAAAATAGTGCTGTAAATAACACAAGCAGTAAGATAGGCACCCTCCAGCGACTCATGGGTGCTGTCTGCACTCCACAAATTTACAGTTGGTAACGCTACTATGGCTCGCTTCCAGGCAATACCAATAGGCGAAACAACCTGATGCATACTATCATTCAGGAACGAATAATTGGCATTGATACGGTCTATCAGTGCTGAACCAGTACTGCCATAAGGCGGCAGCGCACCCTGTACCGCCCAGCCCGCAAAAAGAATCATATTGGCACAGGCATTATAATGCTTCATGCTGTCGCGTATTTTAATATGGCCCTCTATAACGCGACTTGTTGATGGAGAAGGGAATGTGCCGTAATTCAGCACGAAGCGGCCCTGGTTGTCTTGCAGTACCACATAGTCCCAAATACCCAGCCTGAGCGTATTAAAAACGTCGCGGTTGCGCCAGTGGGCAAAAGTATCCTGCGAAATATCACCAACCGATATCCCTCCGGGTGTGTGTTGCTGGTAATAGAATCCAACTTTCGCAGAATCACATAACCCCTTCATAAGGCCAGGAACATCGCTGGTATAGGTAAAGCTGTTACCGATAAAAAATACCCGGGTTGTGTCGGTTGATGCAACACAATTATACCCCAGCAAAAATAGAATTACAGCAATTAATAGGTGTTTCATGTATTACGGATTTGTCTGTACAAAGATAAGACGAGATTTTTGCTTCGATTGGCGCAGGTCAAATTATACAATTTGCCTGTCAAAGATCTGCATGGTCCGAAGGACTTAAATATGAATAGCCGCGAGCGCTGTTTGCTCGGATTACAAGTATTAAAAGCAACAACAAAGTCATTTACTTTCTCGCAGAACGGATGGCTCTCCTTATGAGTTGGTTATAATCTTCTTCCATAGCAAATTCATTGCCCGTCCCACCTACATCAAATGTCTTTAGCGAAAGGTTTCGAAGGTGCAGCATCGTAAAATTATAGTAGCGTTCATCTCCATCTAACTCCCCAACGTAACGGCCTGTAGAGTCATAATAGGGTGTTTTTGTTTCACGGCTGCTGTGGTAATTGAGCAGTAGAATATGCTCTCCGTCAACCATAATAATCTGGTCTTTTTCGCAAACAAGAGGCGAGTCGGTATCAACCATTTTGTTTTTATCAGGAGTGAGGAAGATCATTTTTCCCTTTTCCATACGGAATGCAAAAAACCTACAGCGTGCAAATGCATCGTTATAGTTCTGAAAAGCAACAATACCTGCTGAATGCTGAAACACGAAATTGGTATAGCTATAGTTCCCCGGCTTCCCTACATGTATCACCTTTTTGTCTTCGTGGTCGCAATAGATTTTCGTCTTGGTAACCTGACTATTAAAATAAACCGAAACCACGTCACTATCGAATACCACCTGGAGCTTATCTCCACTAAGCAGAGTATCCAGGTAAATACTATGGCCCGGGCTTAGTGTATTTTTGATGGCAGAAGAATCTGGCGTTGCAGAAGTATCAATGCTCCTTTCTTGTTTGTCGGCGGTATGGTCATTTTTTACCGCGCCCTGTTTACAAGACAGAAGGGCCCGCGTAACAACTGCAACCAAGGCTAGAGCAAGCAATACATTCGGCTTTGATCTTCGTGTTCTTACATTCATTTTAAGTTTTGAATTGTTATTCGCCAGGCATTCAAAAATAGACAAAAGTTACCCATCCTACCGCTTTCCTTTTTATGCCCCTAACCCAGATAACCTGTCCTCTATTTTCGAGAGGAGGTTCGGCTGGGTTTCGCAATTCTAAATTTTCTTTCCGTAAAAATAGTAACCCCATGACGATTCAATAGCGACGCTATCCGTGGCTTTAAACTAGGAAAAACGCTCGTCATAAGGCCAACCCACTCTCGAAAAAAAGTGGTAGAAAAAAAGTGTATCGCTTAAAACAAGCGTACCCCATCCCGAGTTGTATCGATGATAAATCGTGTCTGCATTAAGATTAATAGGAGTTTCATAATTTAAAGTAGTATCTCTGTGTAGCACCGTGTCAATCCGGAATTCGCGGATATACATGCCCCTGAATATCTTCGGCATATGCAGCACAGTCGATACAAGGCTGTCCCTGAAGTTGGGCGCAACAATTGGCGTCGCTTCGGCTTGCTTTTTACAAGCAACTACTGAAAACACTACTAAAGCAAAAAGGAAGGAAATGATTAGCAATCGCATCGGTATATTTTAGGCAAAATTAGAAAAAATATAGAAGCTGCCTTCATCTGATTTTCGAATAGCCTCGCAATATTACCCCATTGAGTTTTTATTATTAAGTTCGTGTATTACCCCTAAAAGAAACAATTCCTTAATGGTCTGATAATATCGCAAAATTACTTTTACCGCTACAGCACAACTTTTGCAGGCAAATGATTTTGCATCGGTAATGTTATGATTTATGGATACTACTTTCTCAAACACATCGGCTTACGTGAACCCGGAAAATGAAGCGGCAGAAAAGATACAGGAAATAAAGCGCGATTTGTTAGATAGCAAGGCCCAGTTGAGGCAAGTTATAGATTTGATTCCGGAGTTTATTTATGCACGCGACTATGATGGCCGTTTCCTGCTGGTTAACGACATGGCGGCTAAATACATGGATAGTACACCCCAGGGTCTGGAAGGCACGCGCTATGGCAGCCTGGAAGTAAATAATATGGTTAAATACCACCACCTGGAAGAAGACAGGATGGTTATAGACAGTAATTCCCCGTTAGAAATACCTCTCGAGAAATTCACCTTCTCTAATAATGACGTAAAGTATGTAAGAACCGTAAAAGTGCCCTTTGTAACCAACTCAACCCACAGCAAGGGTGTTCTGTGCGTGTCATACGATATCACCAGGTTCATTACAATAGACCATCTTAAAGACGAATACATCAACCAACTCGAAGAGCTTGCGTTTGCTACCTCGCACATAGTCAGGCAGCCATTAACGAGCATACTGGGCATCTTGCAACTCATGGAATACGATGCTATTTCACCAGAGGATCTGAAGGAGATACTCATCTCACTCAGGGAGCAGATCAATAATTTCGATGCCAGAACCCGCGACCTGAACAGCACCATAAACTTCTTCAGAAGTAAGCTCGATTCTTTCCCTGGATAAAGAGATATCTTTTGGTCTGGGGACACTTATTGGCGCAAGTTTTTTCGACTTGCGAATCAAATTATTAGGTTCTCAATTGTTGGTGGTATTCCCTACCAACAACTACCAGCATTTATGCAGTTGCTAATTTCAAGGATTACTAGTATGTATTAACGGGAACTAATAAGAAAGTGGCTCCTGCTTTTCACTCCTTATCCTTAAAATCCGTATTTCATTTTCTGATACTCTGTAGGCTACTCGGTATTTGTGTTTAACGAAAGCCCGGTAGCTTCCGTCGTTATCGTCTTTGTTTTTGTCAGGTGGGTAACGAAAAGGGTGAACAGATAAAGACCTTGCCATTGCAATGATTTCGTCTTTTACTTTTTGGGCGTTCTGTTCAGAGTCTTACCTTATGTATTCAAAGATTTTTTTGAGTTGTTTGCTCGCTGGTTCATCCCAACTAACTTTCAATGGTTGAGTTACCATGTTGCCGCATCTTTTTCTACTTCCTCTTGCGTAAGGTAATGGCCCGCATCCATTCTTCTTTCAGCCTCCTCGATTTCCTGGTTGTATTGTTTCCGGCTAATCCGTTCTGGTTTTTCCATAGAAGGTAAAAAGGTTTTGATAACAGCCAGGATAGACTTTTTCTGGCTTGCATTGAGCAAGGCCATGTATTGTTGTAATTCTCTGTCTATCGCTTGCGACATACCCTTTGTTTTAAACAAATTTAGGTATAAAGCCGCGTACAGACAAAATTTCGATAATCAAGAAATTGCATAGTAGTGTTGTCAACGGTAGCTGCTCTACTATTTTGATCCCATACACATAATAACCGCAAAACAAAAAATCAGCGCATACGGAATTGCAATAAGAATACTGAATAACACCAGCATCGATGAAATAAAGCGGGCAAATTCTGGCTGCTGATCTACAGGTAACTCTTGGCGCGTTCTCCTGCCATATTTTACCAGCAATACTAAAGAGGCAATACTAAGTGCTTCAAGAAAAACTGCGAAAAATCCGACTTGTAAAATGCCATCGTCGCCAGAGGAACGGCTGCCGCCACTCATAAGCGATCGTAGAAAAAGAACACCAAACATAACATTGAGAACGAACATTATAATGCCTGCTACAAATAGCGTTCGCCTGTTGACGGGTGTATTTTCTTCGGGTTCTAGCTGCATTGTCAATAATAGATTTTAAAGGTATTATGAGCTCCAAATGTATCATTTACTTAGCAACAATGTTTCAATGGCTTTCAGCCGTTGTTGGTGTTTCCCACCAACAACTAACGGGAAGTATTCTGTTCATAGTATCTGCAGTAATCAACACCCATTGGCGCAAGTCTTTTCGACTTGTGTCTTAGTTCGAGCAAGTCTTTTCGACTTGCGATCCAAACTATTACGTTTTACGCTCTTGCTGGTCATCCTCCACAGCACCCCACGAAGTCACTGGTATCCCAACTAAGGCTTAGTGTATGCAATCTGCACGATAATCTCATTTTCACGGTTCACAACATCCCATGGTGCATTGTAGCCCAGGTAGTTGAAGGCGCCGATGGCCTGATAGCCCTTTTTCTGCAAGAGTTCCTTTAGCTCCTCTTCCTTTCTCTTGATCTTATCTTCCCCGGCAAAGCCACCAAACTTCAAAGCAGCATAATACCCCTCATCAGAATAATGGAATTTTATGCTGGTGTCATTGGGGTCCGGTAGGTCAGTCATCGCATAGCCTGATGGCAGCACAAAACTCATTTTATTGGCGGTAGCGTTGCGTTCCATGTGCACAGGGGCGGTCATAGCTATTTTCTTTTCTGTTTTATTGCCACCAAAAATATAACCCGCCAAAGTGCGGAAATTCTGGTTCCCGCCGCGCTCTTCGCCATTGCGTTGGGTAGATACGGAAGCCATTAATGCCTTAGGATAGAAACGTATCTCAAAACCCTCTTCCTGTTTCACAACATCATAGCGTTGCCTTTCCACCTTCTTATTTGCTGCGTACGACATGTAAGTGAATAATATAAACGAGATGACCACAATGATAATAACAACCGATATGATTTTCATATACTGCAATATAACCTAATTACATGGCAATACCTTGCACTTTCGGTAATATAAAGGCTTATGGCTCTAAGAAGGTACACTCATTTCGTTTTGATTTAGCAATCGCCCGTGGTAGCTGCTGATGAATAGAATGAGTGCCGATTGTTGTTGGCGGCGAACACCAACAACGGCGAGGATCGAGGAATATCCAATTCTCTCAAAGAACAAGTTTAAGGTATTTTGCAACCAAGCTAATACTATTGTTTCTATTCGATCTGACGAAATGTTGTTGATATAACTCCATACTATATTTTATCAAGTAGTTATCTTTCGTTTCTTTTTTATGCATGGCTATTACATCGCCGGAATATTTCTTCAACGAGTGAAGGCAAGCGTAAGATATAAGGCAACCTGCGATATGATCGTATTTTTTGTTTCGTCCAACATTATCAATAGATGATTCGAGGATATTTATTTCAACTGCCTGGTAAAAACTTTGGTAAAAAAACTGCACAAGACCCAGAATAGTCCCGTTTTTTGAAAGCTTATATATTTCATGCTTGCTACTTCTGCGTTCGTGCCAGTTAAATGTCTTAAATGCTCCAATACTCTCGATAATATCGAAATCGACATCTTTTATTTTAGTAATGGCTGCACCTACTAATTTACCAGTATTAATCTCAAGAATCTCAACTTTCATGACGTCTAAAATACAACACGGGCTTTGAGTGTTAACATTATTATTGAACTGTCTTTCCACTGAATAGGTGTTTTCTAGCTAAGCGTAATCTCCGACTACGTTTTACTGGCGGCAAATCTCCAGATTTGCGAAAACACAATTCACTATATGTCTCCATTTCGGCAATCAGGAGATTGCCTGCCCCAATGTCGCAGTCGAGGCCGCGCAACGCTAAGTAGGCACCAAAAAAAAGAGCCACACTCCCGTGCAGCTCTTCCCAAAAAATCATTCAAAAATTATACGCCTAAGCTTTCCTCTAAAGTCTTGATCTTGCTTTGTGCATCGGCTTGTTTGGTGCGCTCGGCGGCTATAACGTCGGGCTTTGCGTTGGCTACGAATTTCTCGTTGTTAAGCTTCTTTTCTACGCTGGCCAGAAAGCCACGATAGTATTCCAGGTCCTTTTGCATTTGCGCCTGTTGGGCTGCTGTATCAATGGTTGCATTAGGTGCATCCATATACAGTTTGTCGGTGCCTACAACAACTTGTATGCCTGTTTGTATCTCGCTAGTAAAGGTGATGCTATCCGCATTTACCTGGCGCTGTAGTATATCCAATACCAAGGTGTAAAACGACTGGTTGCTGGTATCTACCGCTAGCTTGATAACGTCTTTCGGCTTCAACTGGTTCTTGTTGCGGGTATCGCGTACAGCAGTTATTATTTCTTGTAATTGTGTACCTGCTTTCAGTATATCAGCATTCGGCTGTGTATATGCCGGTAGTTGCTTTACCATCAGGTCATCGCCTTCCGCGCGGGTGCGAAGTATGTGATAAATCTCTTCCGTAATAAACGGCATGAACGGGTGTAGCAACTGCAACAAACGCTCAAAAGTAGTTACCGTGCGCTCATATACATTGGACGAAATAGGTGCATCCATAGCAGCGGGTTTTACCCACTCCAAGTACCACGAACAGAAGTCATTCCATATGAGCGAGTAAATGGTTTTCAGCGCTTCGCTCAGCCTGAAGTCAGCCATCATATCGGCTACTTCCAGGGCAACTTCTGCAAGACGTGCATCCATCCAATCCAGCGCAAATTGCACTTTGCTGTCATCCAGGCCTTGCTGCTGGCGGGCTTCCCAGCCTGTAACCAGCTTCATGGCATTCCACATTTTATTGCTGAAGAAACGCCCCTGCTCTAGTTGCGCATCGTCAAACAATAAGTCATTACCCGCAGGTGAAGTGATCAATACGCTGAAGCGTACATTGTCCGCGCCATTGTCTTCTATCATCTGCAACAGGTCGGGCGAATTACCGAGCGACTTGCTCATCTTCCTGCCCTGCTTATCGCGTACTATACCGGTAAAATAAACCTTATCAAATGGCTTCTGATCTTTAAATTCATAACCCGCCATTATCATACGCGCCACCCAGAAGAAAATGATCTCCGGTGCAGTAACCAATGTGTTGGTCGGATAGTAGTATTTCAGGTCGGCATTGTCCGGGTTCTTGTTCCAGTCGAAAACCTCCAGCGGCCATAACCAACTGCTGAACCAGGTATCCAGCACATCTTCGTCCTGGCGCAGGGTTGGGTTACTGGATGCAAGCTCAGGTTTTTTGGCCTTGAACTGCTCCATCGCCTCAGCCTCGCTGGCCGCCACATACAGGCCACCTTCTGCATCGTAGAACGCAGGTATGCGCTGCCCCCACCACAACTGGCGGCTCACACACCAGTCCTTGATGTTGTTCATCCAGTGGCTGTAGATATTCTTAAACTTGGCCGGGTGAAACTCAATGTTATCGTTTGCCACGTTTTCCAGCGCTGGCTTGCTGATGTCCTTCATGCTGCACCACCACTGCATACTTAAGCGTGGTTCTATCACAGCATCGGTACGCTCAGAAAAACCAACCTGGTTTACATAAGCTTCTTCCTTTACCATGTTGCCGGCTGCCTCAAGGTCTACCACTATTTTCTTACGAACGGCAAACCTGTCCTCGCCTATATACAGCTGCGCCGCTGCACTCATGGTGCCATCGTCGTTCAGCGTATCTATTACCTGCAGCTCGTGCTTAAGCGCAAGGTTGTAGTCATTAATATCGTGTGCGGGCGTTACTTTCAGGGCACCGGTACCAAATTCCTTATCAATGTAATCATCGAAAATGATAGGTACGCGCCTGTTCAACAACGGCACAAAGCAGTACTTACCTTTTAGATGGGCATAACGCTCATCATCAGGATGTACACATACAGCAGTATCGCCCAAAATGGTTTCAGGACGAACAGTTGCTACAGTTATATACTCTTCTGTGTCGCTATCAATTTTGTAACGTACGTAGTAGAGTTTTGAATTGGTTTGTTTGTGTATTACTTCCTCATCGCTGAGGGCAGTTTTTGCCTTTGGGTCCCAGTTGATCATGCGCACACCACGGTAAATAAGGCCCTTATTGTAGAACTCTATAAATACCCTGATAACGGCTGCATAGTAACCCTCATCCATAGTAAAAGCCGTGCGGTCCCAATCGAGGGCGCAACCTAACTTTTGTAACTGGTCGAGGATGATGCCACCATATTTGTCTTTCCATTCCCAGGCATATTTCAGGAATTCGTCTCGGCTTAAAGTATTCTTATCAATACCCCTTTCACGCAGCATCCCGACCACCTTTGCTTCGGTGGCAATAGATGCATGGTCGGTACCAGGCACCCAGCAAGTATTAAAGCCGCTCATTTTTGCTCGGCGTATCAGTATATCCTGTACTGAATTATTCAATGCGTGGCCCATGTGCAGTATACCTGTTACGTTGGGCGGCGGCATTACAATAGTATAAGGGGGGCGGTTATCGGGCTTACTGGTAAAGTATCCTGATTTATTCCAATGGCTATACCATTTCTCCTCTGCCTTATTGTGCTCGAAATTCTTACTTAATTCCATAATAATTAATGCGCAAATGTACGTAAGGCAGGGTATTTAATGGAATGCGTGAGTGGAATTATTTTATATGATGAAAAATAGTGCCATGTAATGGGCGCGTAGGGGCGCAATGCTTGCGCCCTGATGACACGGGCGGTAAAAAATGGATAGTAAAAGACGGATGCATCATGCTAATACCGGAAATAAATTTGATATTTACTCGACTACCGTGTAATGAATACCAGGTGCGCTGCGCTTGCACCAAGGCCCTTCAAATTTACAGTTCGTGATAGCAACAATATCCCCTGTTTTAAGCGTTTTGAAGTTCTTTATATCGAACACCTCGAACTTTGCACCCCATTTAGTGCCTGGTGGCATTGTTACCGTCCTTTGGTAAGTAACAACATTATTGTGTAGCAGTTTAAGGTCAAATGATGTTATAATCCCAACTTGCACGCCTAATTCTTTAACTCTAGGTGTTGTTGGCCCCGGGCAATTCATCAGTACCGCTTTGGAAATATTCCCCTCCTTTTTTCCGCACAAGGTCGCTACGAAGGGCGGCATCTCTTTTACATGAAAAATGGCATCTCCAATTCTCTTTGCGCCATTCCTCGTCTTTACTGCTATATGTATTGTGGCATCGCCCGCTTTTACTGGATTGTAGATAAAATCGCTGTCGGAGTACTGACGCCCGAAAGAACCATTGTCGGTTGTTGTGATAACATCCATAAAAGTTACACGCGGCACTTTTATGACCAGATGATTGTCAATACCAATACGGACAATGTTATTGTATTTGTTTGTCGCAGTAAATACCTGGGCGGCAGTGCTGAGGGGAAGGAGAAAGAGAGTTGATAGGATGAGGAGGATGTTTTTCATAAGTTGGGCATGAGTTGACCGCTATGTAACGAAGTTAATCTTAAAAAGTGCCCCACACCTAAAAGGCATGGGGCACTAAGTACTATCGCACAATAAAACCGGGAATTTTTACTTTTAAGTTTTTACTTTTCACTTATTTAATACCCGTCCCCATCCAGCAAATTACCTAATCCGCCAAGTATGCTGCCTTCTTCTTTGCGGCTGCCGCTGCTGCCATAGCGGAGGATGCGGCCTGCAAGGCGGCTTATTGGTAAGGTTTGTATCCATACGCTGCCGGGGCCTTGCAGGGTTGCGTAGAAAACACCTTCACCACCGAACAATGAATTCTTAATGCCGCCTACAAACTGTATGTCGTAATTAACGCCCGATGTAAAGGCTACTATACAACCGGTATCAATTTTAATCAATTCACCCGGAGCCAATTCCCTTCTCAGCACATGGCCGCCTGCATGTACAAAGGCCATTCCATCTCCTTCCAGTTTTTCCATAATAAAGCCCTCACCGCCAAACAAGCCTGTGCCCAGTTTCTTAGAGAATTCAATACCTATAGAAACGCCCTTGGCGGCGCATAGAAATGCGTCCTTCTGGCAAATAACACGATTGCCCAGCAACTGAAGGTCCAACGGAATGATCTTGCCGGGATATGGCGATGCGAACGAAACCCTTTTCTTGCCATAGGCGATATTGGTATATGCAGTTACGAAAAGGTTCTCCCCAACCAGCATACGCTTGCCTGCCGAAAACAGCTTATTCAGCAGGCCGCCCTGTTGCTGCGAGCCATCGCCAAACAAGGTATCCATTTGTATACCATCATCCATCATCATAAAGCTGCCGGGCTCGGCTATTGCTGTTTCCTGTGGGTCGAGCTCTATTTCCACATATTGCATTTCTTCACCAAAAATGCGGTAGTCTATTTCATGATTGTTGCGCATATAGCTATTAATTTTATCAAACGTACAGCAAATTAGAAAAAAATTCACCGCCGTGGTATCGAAATTATGCGCGCAGCGCACCTTCTGCAATTTGCATTCGGCGAATAGCCGCTAAAAGTCGGTAGTTGGCCGAAAGGCGAGCATTAGTAACGCCCATTTATAGCAGTGTAAGTACCATAACCCTGCAACCACCACTGAAACCTTTTGTGGCTACAATTAAATATATTTTCCCATGTCACAAAAAGCTAATAATCACGCTGTTTGCCCCATTTTTACAAATAGTTGTACTTTTGCCGCAAAATTTAATAATGTTTCGCGGTTCAATATTCATTTGCCTTATTGCTATTGTGTTTATATCCTCCTGCGGATTCCAGGAAAAACATGATACCCTGGAGTTTAACACAAGGGTAACCACCATAAACGATTCATTAGCTAACATGGTAACGCAATGGCATGATTCACTCGATCACGCCCTGTTAAAGCAATCTTATATTGAACTGCAAAACGTGCGGATCGGCCTTGGTGAATTTATTGCAGGTAGCCGGTTGTATGTGGCGAATACTCCCCCAACAAAAAGCAATGAAAAATTAAAGAACCTAGAAGATTCCCTCCTGGTAACACAGTCAGCTAAAGTTGCTGATATATACCCGCTGTTTGAACAGTTTTCTGCCCTCACACCAAAAGAAACCATGGACAAGACAAAGGCACTTTTATTCGATGACCTGGAGTCCATTCAGGCCCAAATGGCGGCCATTCGCAAAGAACAGGCGGTTATTGCCGGGAAAAATCCGAAGAAGAAAAAATAGTCAGATCCAACTTTAGGTTAGTAGGCTCCAACTGCATGTTTTTATAAGTTTAACCAGTGGTTATTGGCGACGCTGCCATTGCTGCGGTTAACAATTTCTTTATAGTATTTTTAACCTTGTTACGCCATACCTTCGTGTTAGTATTCCCTATTCATCACACGAAAAACTGCTCTCTGTTTCCATGGAAAAACCCAGAACATATTGCGATGCCGTTACGCAAATGGATGCCGCCAATCTGCATGTGATCTACCATAACACGGCTTATGGGTATCCCATTAATGATGACAACGAACTGTTCGAAAGGCTCATCCTGGAAATAAATCAGGCAGGCCTTAGTTGGTCAACTATTTTGCTAAAACAGCAGAATTTTAAAAAGGCATTTCATGATTTCGATATAAAGAAAGTGGCCGCCTATGGCGATGACGACATTCAGCGACTGCTCAATGATGCCGGCATAATACGCAACCGCCTCAAGGTAAATGCTGCCATTCATAATGCCAATGTAGTGTTGGAACTGCAGAAGGAATTTGGCTCATTCAAAAAGTGGCTCGATCACCACCATCCTAAAACAAAGCAGGAATGGATGGCGCTGTTCAAAAAGACATTCAAATTTACAGGAGGCGAAATAGTCAATGAGTTCCTGATGAGCACCGGATACTTGCCGGGTGCCCATACCGAATATTGCCCGGTATATAAGAAAGTAGTTAAATCGAAACCGGCATGGTTAAACCCTCAATAACATGACACTTAAGGAAGAAAAAGGTAAAACAATACAGTTTTATAAAACTAAAATGGTTTTTAAAACTACCCTGGAGCAAACCAATAACCAGTATTCCATTATTTTAATGACCCATCCGCCACTTATAGGCCCGGCCCTGCACTTTCATCCGCATGGCCCGGAAAGTTTCTATGTAATTGAAGGCAGTTATACGTTCATACTCAATGGGCAAATAATAGATGCTACTCAGGGCGATTTTATTTCCATACCACAGCATGCGCCTCATCGCTATGTCTCCGGCCCAAAAGGTGGCAAAGTATTGGTTACAACACCTGCCAGCGTAGAGACTTACTTTTTACACATTGCCGAAAAAATACAACAGCAGGGTGATGTATCACGAGAGTACGAATTCGAGTTTGCAAAAAACCACGGACAGATATTCCTCGATGCCAGCGAACATTGGGGACATAAATAGCATAAAGCAGGTAGCTCCCCATTAAATTGTACTTTCGCATACTTTTCGCATACTACCAATGGCTCAAAAGCAAATTAGTGAACGGACACTTGTGTTCGGTATTGTAATAAGTATGTTTCTGTGGGGTTTAAGCTGGCCCTCAGGCAAGGTGCTTTCGCACTATTGTTCCGCTGTAAACTTTACGGTATACCGGTATTTCATTGTTATAGTGTCATTGGCATTGCTGCTTGTTTTCACCGGTGTAAAATTGAAGATAAATAAGGCGGGCATATTGTACGTATTGGTGTCAGGCAGCCTGTTGGCAGTATACAGTTTTTTGTTTGTAAAAGGTTTACAGAAGGGGACAGCTGGCGCGGGCGGCGTATTGGTGACCACATTAAACCCGATTATGTCTTATTTCATAGGTATTGTGGTAAGCCGCAAACTACCATCGCGTAATGAAGGCATCGGGCTCGTGTTAGGATTGCTCGCCGGTTCCGTATTACTTCAACTCTGGACCAACGTTCATGCGCTATTTGATAGCGGAAATATTTATTTTCTGCTTGCGGCTTTCCTTTGGGCGCTTATGAGCAAATTCACATCAAAAGGTGCAAAATACGGATCGTCGCTGTCGTTTAGTCTATGGCAATACCTGATTACCCTGCTTTGCCTTTTGCCAATGGTGAATGTTGCCGAAATGCAGGCCGCGCTGCACATCACCGACTTCCGTTTCTGGGGTAATTTATTCTTTGGCTCCGCAATAGTAACTACGCTTGCCACGACGGTTTATTTCTATAGCACCACCCGCCTTGGTGCTGAAAAAGCCAGCAGCTTCATTTTTCTGGTGCCATTATGTGCCGCTGTTTCTTCCTTTTTACTATTAGACGAGCATATTTACCTGCACACCATCATCGGTGGCGTAATGGGCATGACTGCGGTATACATGATAAACAAGAAGAGGACCGCTAAATAGGGTCTGCTGAAAAAGTATCTAAAAACGTTGGTCAACCCTGAATGGGATTAAATGTGTCAAAAATCACAAACTTCCCAACTTGCCAGACCATAAAAAGTATGATTATTCCATTTTTGAAAAAGCTGGATACAACAAACCTTTAGACCCCATTAATGCTGTGGTACAGGATAGTACCATGTTCTATGACCAGTGGTATCACCTGAATAAATGCGGAAGGGAAATGGAGACCCGTAAATTTATTGGTTTGCTTAAAAGGTTGCTCGCTTAAGGCAACATTTTATGGTTATTAAAATCTTCTGAAAGCACTACTGGATAAAGGATCTGTCGATTTTTAAGTGCGCCTCTTATCCGTTTTTAGCATGCACTTTAATTCTAATTATTTGCACTTTTCTACGCATCATTCGTAGTAAAGTACACATGATTTGCACTTTACTGCACATCGTTCTGCATTCAATTTATTCACACGATTCCTTAACGGAATTTTGTGCCATGGCTACCATTAAAAACACCACCACCCGCAAAAAGAAGACAGCAGCACCAGCGCTGCAATCAAATACAAATACCAGCCCGGAAGCGTTGCAAATTGTACTTGCCGGGATAGATTCTTTCACCGCTAAGATCGCATCGAAAAATGCTGCCCGCTCACAGAAAGCCCGGCAGCTAGGCGAATGGAAAAACTACTGCGCAAAGCTGATTGCAGACAAAGATGAGCAGTTGCGATTGTTTTATGAGCAACTCGGTAATCTGAATACATCAATTATGCAGGGCGCCGGATACCCGAATGATAAAGAAGCCAACATACAGAAGAAGCTGGCAGCTTCTATAGCAGAAATTGAGACCAGCACTAGTGTAGGACAAATAATAAAAGTTGCTAAAGAATTCATACTCTGGATAAAGAACGACAACCTGGAACTGGCAAAATCGATTACCGTCGTTTTTGATGGCTTTATCAAATCAAAATTGATAAATGACTAAACCTATGGTTGATGCAAAGAAACAGAATGCCCTCGACTGGGACACATTTCTGGAAAAAATGCTGGGCGCGTTTCCGCAAGATGAACCTGAAGAGGCCGCAGCAAAGAAAGCCCGCGTAATGCAACTCGAAAAATTCCCGGAGAAGTGGTTCAGATACTACTTTCCCGGAGAAGAGGCCGAGCCCGCTGATTTTCACATTGCTGCAACTAAGCGTATTCTGGATAATCCCGAATGGTACGAGGTTCGGCTTTGGAGCCGGGAATTGGCTAAAAGTACCCGCACCATGATGGAAGTATTATACCTCACCCTCGCAGGTGCAATGCCTGTGGGTGGAAAAGGTGACAGGCTGCGGAAAAAATATGTGCTTCTAATAAGCAGTAGCCTCGATAACGCTATCCGCTTGCTGATGCCATATCGGGCGCATTTGCAACACAACCCTCGCATCAGGAATGATTACGGTCTGCAAATGCGCTACGGCAAGTGGACGGAAGCAGAATTTACTACAAAGAAGGATGTAAGCTTCAGGGCGGTAGGGGCCGATCAGCCCCCACGCGGTGCCAAGAACGAAAAGAACGTAAGACCGGATGTTATATTATTTGACGACATTGATACGGATAACGACTGTCGCAACCCCGCCATGGTTAACAAAACCTGGAAATGGATAGAAGAGGCTGCAATAGGCACGCGTTCCATATCGAGAGCAACAACCATTATATTTTGCGGTAACCGTATAGCGGTGGACTGCTGCGTTGTAAGGGCCTGTAAATACGCCGATTATGTTGATGAAGTGAATATTGTTGATGCAAACGGCAACCCATCATGGCCGCAGAAGAACACAAAAGAACACATAGCGCGTGTACTGAAACAAAAGAGCTATGCCAGCGCGCAAAAGGAATATTACAACAACCCCATTACCGAAGGTTCTGTTTTCAGGAAGATGAACTACAAACCCATGCCCCCGCTTGCTGAATACAGTCTGCTCGTTTGCTATACTGACCCCTCTTTTAAAGAAGGCCCCGGTAACGACTATAAGGCAACTGTTTTGGTCGGCAAGTGGAAAGATGAATTCCATGTGTTGAAGTGCTTTGTGGAACAAACCTCTACCGCGGCAATGATAAGCTGGCACTACGATATGATGGATTTTACAGCTGGTAAAAGTTGCTACTACTACATGGAAGAAGTATTGCTGCAGGATGTTATACTGGGCGAATTTTATAAAGTGGGTAAGCAACATAACAGCACTATTCCGATAATGGTAGACAAGCGAAAGAAGGACCACAAATTCACCCGCATAGAAGCTTTACTGGAGCCGTTGCACCGCAACTGCAAACTTTACCTGAACGAAGCGGAACGCGACAATCCGCACATGAAACGTCTGGATGAACAGTTCGTCGCATTCGCACCTGGCTCCCGTGCGCATGACGATGGGCCCGATGCAGTTGAAGGTGCGGTATGGATGATCAATAATAAAGATACCGTTACCAAAGCCGGTACAATTACCATTATTAAACGTAAACCTAATTCTAAACAATTTTAAGCATACCTAAAACAGAACGACATGGCGATAATTGCAACTGCAGACCTGTACACGCTGCTGTATCCTGAAGTAGTAGAAGAGATAACCCGGCAGGATAATTCGCTTGCAGAAACAGCGATAAGTGCGGCTATAGATGAAGTAAGCATCTACCTTTCAAAATATGATACAGTAGCATTGCTTGGTAGCGCGGATGCTGGGCCTTCTTTCGCCTCCCCACTGCTGAAAAGGTATTGTGTGGCCATCGCCTGTTGGAACCTGGTCGGCCTTGCCAACCCATCTGTCAATTATGAACACATTAAGGCGAATTACGAGAAGGCGATTGCTCAGTTATTAACCATACAGAATGGAACCGTAAACCCTGCAGGTTGGCCCTACAAAGACACAGCAGGTCAAACGGCCCCGCAGGGCTCTTCTGTTTCCGGAAGCTGGTACCCTAAGCGCAATAACAGCTTTTAAGAATAGTAGTTCCTGGAAAAAATTAAACCAAAGCGCGACAAATACATTAACCTAAAACAAAGCAATATGTCAGCAACACCCCATATTACACACGATAAGCTTCCGCAGGAAACAAAATTGGTAATAAACGATATCAGGATACAGTCGGTGAACCGCTCTGGCAAAGACATTGAACAGTGGCGCAGCGCCCATGTCTCTGCCGAATCAGTTTATTCGCCCAACAGAACACGCCTTTACGATCTCTATGATGATATTATGCTGGATGGCCACCTCACGGGCATCATCAATAAGCGCATAGATGCAGTGCTGAATAAGCCCGTTTACTACCATGATAAATACGGCAAAAAGGTAGATGCAATGGATGCGCTAATCAATACGACAGCTTTCCGCAATGTGATCCGTAAAATAATGGAGACACAATTGTGGGGCGTAAGTGGGATGGAATTTATTCCGGGTAACGAATTAGCCTTTGTGGAGATTCCACGGAAGCACATAAAACCAAAGTGGAGAATAGTTGCAATAGAACAAAACAGCAGCCAGGGCATAGCCTACGATGCACATGAAAACCTATGGGTACTTGGTGAAAGTAGTGACCTTGGCCTTTTGCTGAAATGCGCTCCTTACGCGATCTACAAGCGAAGCAATATGTCAGACTGGGCCAATTTCATTGAGATATTTGGCGTACCCATGCGTATAATTGAATACGATGCGAATGATGAACAAACCAAAATTGAACTGAAACAAATACTTGATGAGGCTGGGAGTGCATTGGCCCTGATGATACCTAAACAGGCGTCGTTCAAGACGCATGATGGTAAGCAGGCTAACGGAGATGGCCAATTGCAAAGCTCTTTCAAAGATGCCCTGAACGACGAGATGAGCATTATTGTTTTAGGCAATACGGAAACCACTACAAATAATTCTGTAGGCAGCCTTTCTAAAAGTAAAGTGCATGCCGCGCAGCAATTAGAAATATCTAAGAGCGATATTTTTTATACTGCCAACCATCTTAATGACCAACGCTTCATTAATGTGCTCAAAAGCTACGGCTACCCGGTTACTGATGGTGGTAGTTTTGTCTTCAGTCGAGATATTGATATTGCCTACCTGATGCAGCGCATTGAAATTGATACCCGCATGCCTGGCGACCTGCCACTGTCTGACGATTACTGGTACAGCACCTATGGCATACCCAAACCTGAAAACTACGATGCTTTAAAAACCCAAATGCAAAAGAAAACAGCAGAAACAGCACATAGCCTGAAGGGCTCGTCATCAAAATTCAGGAACCTTTACAATAGTGTCACCCACTTCTTGCAGTCTATGGTATAACTAGTACCTCATTTCTAAAATACGGTTACAACGCCTAAACTGTGCATCCCAAATTAACAACAACATGAATAGCCCCATAGCCGAACTTTTTTTACACATACAGGCAAAAATTGCCACGCTCACCACAATCATTGATGGCGTTGTGCAACCCTGCTTTCGTTACATAGATCAGGACCTTGGCCAGTTAGATGCTGCTGGCGGACGTTACGCTGTATCGTGGCCTTGTGCGCTCATAGATATAGACGATTTTATCTACACTGCCATTTCTCAGAATTGCCAGTTGGCTTCTGGCAAAGTAGTTATCCGAATCGGCTTCCCTCCATTAAGTGGCAGCCATGGCTCTGCACCGGAAGCATACCGCGAACGGGCTATTTTCTACTATGAGCTGGAGCATATTCTGCACCATGCCGTGCATGGCTGGAAACCCGCGAATGAATATGCGGCAGATGCTATACCAGTCCCCTTACAAGGCTTTGGTGGCCTTAACCGGATAGCCAGCAAAACAGCCAGGCGAAAAGACAATGTGCGGGTAAGGGAGGTAACCTATGCAATAGCCTTTGAAGACTATACTACCGCACCCACCCGTTTAACTACAGGCCTGCCGGCAAATATTGTTATGGATACAGGCATGCCGCTTGCTACACCACTCCCAACTCCCGAACCTCCGTCCGGCGATACTGGAAGCACCTCCGGAACAGGAGGCAGCATTGGTTAATACATCACTTTGTAAAAGCACAGAAGCGTATCCTATTTAGTAATAATTAGGATACGCTTTTTTGATGTTCAAAACCTGCATAAATCTAGTTGCTTTTGCGCCTTCTTTGCGGTAACATATCTAAGTCAGAATTTTCTGGATAAGGCTTGCACAATAGCCAGGTACTTTTTCCGCTTATTCCTTATACATAAACCACTTGGCTATCTCCTTATAACTTGCCTTCTTGCCATACATAAGGATGCCAACCCTGTAGATGCGCCCTGCAACCCATGTGGTGAACAAAAAGCCTAATACCATAAATACCATCGATGCGGCAATTTGCAGTGGGGGAACGCCAAAAGGAATACGTATCATCATGGCAATAGGTGCGGTAAAAGGTATCATAGATAAGGTTATTGATAGCGTACTGTCAGGGTTGTTTATAATAACAGTCTGCGCTATCATAAACGTAAAAATCAGCGGGAGCGTGATAGGTATCATAAACTGTTGCGTCTCCGTTTCATTATCTACTGCCGAACCTACGGCCGCAAATAGCGCGCTGTAAAGCAGGTAGCCAAACAAGAAGTAAAACAGGAAGCAGACAACTATTTGGGTTACGGGCAAGCTGCTCAGGCTGCCTAAAAGCTCGCTAACATTATTATTGGCCGCGGCCTGTGTTGCCGCATTCATTTTTGAGCCCGGCCCAGTTGTTTGCATCTGCTGCATGCTATCGGCGTTTTTACCACCCATTAAGGTGCCTGCGGCGGTAGATAGTACCATGGTAAGCACTATCCATAGAATAAACTGGGTAAGCCCCACCATACCTACACCTATAATTTTACCCAGCATCAACTGAAATGGCTTAACTGAAGAAATGATGACTTCAATAATTCGGCTTACTTTTTCTTCAATAACACCACGCATTACCTGTGCGCCATATAGAAACAGGGAAAGGTAAATAAGAAAGGCGCATGCAAAGCCTACTGCAAATGCAGCATCCGTATGGGCATCCTGCTCGCCCTTTTCAGTTATTTGTTTGGCATCAATACTCACTTCTTTTTGTGCGCTGGCCAATATGGTAGAGTCGATATGCGCATCGGCAAGCCGGTGCGACCTTGCAATCCCCGTAAGGGTATTTTCAATGGCTGATTTATTCAGGGCGCTGGGTGTCTTTTCGCCAAACATTTGTATGTTGGTTACTGTCGCGGGTATGTACAGTAAGTAGTCATAGTCCTGCTTAATAAAAGTTGCTTTGGCCTTCGGATAATTATCAGCGAATGAATATTGCACATTGTCAGTGCTCTGCATCTTTCCTGCGAACCAGCCGCTTTCATCCACTACTTCAATTCTTTTTTTGTCGCCTAGGCCGCCTTGGTTAACCGCAAGGTAAGCTACGAGCGTTATCATGCCCATAAACAATACCGGCACTAAAAAAGTAACTACTAAAAATGATTTCTTCTTAACTCTTGAAAGGTATTCGCGTTGTATAATGAGTAATATCTTGTTCATTGCATCTGTTTTTAATGGTAAAAGAAATTGCTTCGGACAATTTTATTGTGTTATCGTCCCTTACCTACAGCTTCTATAAAAATCTCGTTCATAGTAGGTATTACTTCTTCCAGCCTGGTTATGCTTGCTCTTGGCAGCATATATTGCAGCACATCATTTACTTTGGTTTGCGCTGGCAGATTTATTTGTAATTCGTAGCCGCCATCAATAGGGTAGTGTGAATTAATGGTGAATGGAGCACCCCCATCGACGGTTATTTTTTCGCCTTCATAAGCAATAGTAAAAGTGCCGGTGCGGTAGGCATTGCGTATTTCTTTTACTTTACCATCCAGTATTTTATGCGAAAGGTTAAGTAAAGCTATTGAATCGCAAAGTTCCTCCACACTTTCCATACGGTGTGTTGAAAATATTATGGTAGCCCCATTACGGTTCAGCTCCAGTATTTCATTCTTAATTATTTCGGCATTTACAGGGTCAAACCCGGTAAATGGTTCATCCAGTATTATCAGTTCAGGCTCGTGTATAACGGTTGCCACAAACTGCGCCTTTTGCTGCATGCCTTTTGATAGTTCTTCTATCTTTTTATTCCACCAGCTTTCAATGCCAAGTTTCGTGAACCATTTTTTAGCCCGTTGCTTAGCTTCCTGTTGGGTAAGGCCTTTTAACTGCGCCAGATATATGATTTGCTCACCAATCTCCATTTTTTTATACAGGCCGCGCTCTTCAGGCAGGTAGCCAATACGGTCAATATGCGATTGATTGAGTTTCTCTCCATTAAAAAGGATTTCGCCGGAGTCGGGGCCGGTTATCTGGTTTATAATGCGAATAAGTGATGTTTTTCCGGCTCCATTTGGCCCCAGCAGCCCAAAAACTTTACCACTTTCAATTTCTATACTAACGTCTGATAACGCCCGGTGACTGGCGTATTGCTTCACTATGTTACGAATGCTTATCATGTACAGGCTTAATTATTAGTGTAAAATAACGAAACAATGGTATACCCTCATGTTTGTTTATTTTTAGTGCTATTTTTATCATAAAAATAATACGCCGCATGAAAACTGATTATTGGGATGTGACGGATGAACAGGTAGTAGAGAAGACCGGTAAGCCTATAGCGCATTGGGTGCAGTTGCTCGATGGCTTTAATGCTGCTGAGAAAAAATCGAACGAGGTAGTAGCTATGTTGCAAACTGAACACGCCGTTCCCCGCTACTGGGCGCGGACAATTACAACCCATTATCTCAAAAAGAAGGACAGCAAGTAATGGTAATGATTTGCCATTGCAATGCTGATGTTGAACGTTAATAATAATTAAACCAATAACTCATGGAACAAAAGCCTCCATTCCCGCCATTTACAATGGAAACTGCCTTGCAAAAGGTGCAAATGGCCGAAAATGCATGGAATACCAAAGATCCGGAAAAGGTATGTATGGCCTACACCATTGATACGGAATGGCGTAATCGCACGGAATTTATTCAGGGGCGCGAAGCCGTTAAAGAATTTCTGCAACGTAAGTGGCAGAAGGAACATGACTATCGTTTGAAGAAGGAGCTGTGGAGCTTTACCGATAACAAAATAGGCGTAAGGTTTGAATACGAATGGCATGACGAAAGTGGCCATTGGTACAGAAGCTATGGCAATGAAATGTGGGAATTTAATGAAGATGGCCTTATGGCGCGCCGTTATGCCAGTATTAACGATGCTGCAATTGACGAAAAAGACAGAAGGGTGTTATAACTAATAACCCCGGCCAAAAGTGCGCTATTGGCTATTTCTGAATTTACCTGCTCACTTCTTTTTGGCACTAACCTTTACCATAACAGCTTACTACCCACTTGCAACTAAACAATGAAAGTCACCATACTAGGAAATAACTCAGCGCTTCCCGCATTTGGTCGTCACCCGACTTCTCAGGCAGTATCTGTTCATGGACAGATTTTGCTTATTGACTGCGGGGAAGCTACGCAGATTCAGATGCAGCGCTACAGCATTAAATGGCGCAAACTCAATCATATTTTTATCAGCCATTTACATGGCGATCATTATTTTGGTTTGCCGGGCCTGGTAAACAGTATGAGCCTTATGGGCAGGTCGGAGGCATTGCATTTGTACGGCCCCAAAGAATTGATTCTTATACTGGACCAGATTTTAAAAGTTGCCGATACGGAGCTTTCCTATCCGCTCATTTTCCATCCGTTGCCCGAAGGCTCGGAGGTTCTGGTAGATGCGCCGTCGTTCAGGGTAACATGTTTTCCGGTCATACATCGTATACAATGCCATGGCTTCCTTATTGAATCAAAAACCCGTGGCAGGAAAATTTTACCGGAAAAATGCATTGCAATGGCTATCCCGGTTGCTTTTTACGAAAACCTGAAAATGGGTGAAGATTACGTAATGCCTGATGGTACGGTTATTGAAAATACAACCCTTACTGAAGAAGGTCCGGCGCCGCGCAGGTATGCTTATTGTGCTGATACCATCTTTACAGAAAGCTTTCTTCATATAGTCAAGGACGTAGACACCATTTACCACGAAAGCACCTATCTGCACAATGATAGCACCAAGGCTGAGGCGCGTTTTCATACAACCGCCCTGCAGGCCGCTCAATTTGCGAATATGGCCAATGCAACGCAATTGCTGCTCGGTCATTTCTCTTCTAAATACAAAGACCTCGAACCTTTTCACCAGGAGGCGTCTTCCGTATTTTCTAATGTGCATATAACGGTAGAGGGCAATGTTTATGAAATTTAAAACGGTTCAGCAGTTGTCGGTACAGCCCATGCCTCAACGCAACTAACAACTGTGTATATTAAATTTCAGCTGCTTATCCCTAAAATTTTACTTTTGTACATTAGTTACTTACATGAAATTCACGCTCACATTTTTTTTCTCTCTGCTGCTCACTCCTGTTTTTGCCCAACGGGTTATCGGTTGGCTGGGCGCAGGCCCGGTAGCCAGTAAAGTACATGGCAACCTTCATCCGCGAATTAAACTGGATAAATACGACAACCCCATGGTGGTTTGGGGCGATGACGCCGGTAAAGTATGGTTTGCCAAGTGGGGAGGAGAAACCTTTTCTCAGCCTGTTTCCCTGGGGCCGCCTGCGAGCATGGTTTTCACATCTTCATGGGCCGGACCAGATATTGGCGCACACGGCGATACTGTTTATGTTGTTTACAAAGAAATGCCTGAAGAAACGGGCCGTATATACATCAGGCATTCTTACGATGGAGGTCTTAATTTTTCGGCTGCTGAGGAGGTCGATACAAAAGGAGCATATATTACCAGGTTCCCCACTGTAACCACAGATGAGACAGGTAACCCGTTTGTGACTTATATGAAGTCGGAAAAAGATGATGCCAGCCACCGCTATGTAGTAACCCGGTCAACCGACCTAGGCGAATCTTTTAAGAAAGATACCATGGGCAGTGTACAGTCTGGCTTCAACGTATGCGAGTGCAGCCCTGCAGCCTATATCGCATCGGGCAATGCGGGTGTATTGTTGTACCGCAATAGCTTCGAAGGGTTACGCAATATATGGGCTGGTGTTTCTAACAACGGCGGTATTTCATTTAACAATGGCCAGCAAATCGATTCCACCAACTTTAAACCCGAAACCTGCCCTGCCAGTGGTCCGGGTGGCGTTATTGTCGGCGATACCATGTATACTGTCTTTATGAGCGGAAGCCGCGATCGCCAGTTCGTTTACATGGGTAAACTATCATTATCTAAACCATCCTTATCAGTAGCGCCTTTAACAGGCGATATCGCGAATGTATCTACGCAGAATTTTCCGCGTATAGCGGGGATAGGCAATGCGGCAGCAGCTGTCTGGACACAAACATCCGGCGGCAACAATTTTGTTTGTCTTTCCTTTACTGATGCGCTGAATGTATTCGGTTTTCCGGCGACTTATGATACCGTCGCAGAAGGTGTTATGTTGAACGCGGATGTGGCAATAGGTGGGGGTTATATTTATGTGGTATGGGAAGATCAGGTAACCCGTTCCGTAATGTTCAGGCGAGGCGTTTATTACAAGAAAAAAGTAATGAGCGAAAATACCTCGGTACTCATTAACCAGCCTGCGAAAGGACAAAAATACTTCTCGGTAGTAATGCAGAATATCGTGAGCTGCGCATTGATAGATGCTACGGGAAACCCAATAGAAATGGACATTTCCTACCCTAAAAACAAAGACGTCTGTAAAGTAATGATTGACGATATGGAGCCTGGCACCTATTCAGTGAAAATTGAAGACAAGGACGGTCGTGTCTATTCTGCGAAGCTGGATATACAATAGCAGTTGCTTACATTTTAAACAACTACTGAATTGTGCCGCTGCACATACTCCAGCTTTCCCTAGCCTAATGACGGTATATTATTGGGGAAGTGAATTGTAAAAGTTGTGCCAACCCCGGGTTCGCTTTCTACGTCTATTGTGCCGCCCATGGCTTCCACCTGGTACTTGGTAATGAACAAACCAATACCGCGGGCTTCAGGATGGCTACCGAAGGTGTTATACATGCCGAATAGCTTGGTGCCGTTTTCCTTAAGGTTGATACCTATCCCATTATCAGCGATATGCAGCATT
Source organism: Chitinophagaceae bacterium (assembly GCA_947447265.1). Lineage (GTDB taxonomy): Bacteria > Bacteroidota > Bacteroidia > Chitinophagales > Chitinophagaceae > Flavipsychrobacter. Next base: position 39,750 of record CANFKC010000017.1, on the reverse strand, counting down.
AATTCATTATCATTTTTCGTTACCGAAAGGTCTATTGTTGCTGTCCTTTCTTTGCTGCGGTACTTTATGCCATTGGTTAAAAAGTTGAGCAATATACTTTCCAGGTAAGCGATATTATAGGTAAAGGTAGTGTCAGCAGGCACCCTGTTCCTAACTATTACACCTGCCTGCCTTATATCCATAGCAATGGTTTCCAGGCAACGCTCTATATATCTGCACAAATTAATTTCTTCCTTTTGCAGGTTCTTCTTGGTTTGTACTGCTACTATTTCATTCAGGTGGTTTACGGTATCAGTAAACCCTGTCGATATTTGTTTCAGGTAGCCAAGCATCTCTTCCTTCTCTTCAGCAGAATCTGACTCAAAAAAGAGGTTGAGTACAGTAGACAAATTACCCGAATGGGTGCGAAGGTTGTGCGATACGATATGTGTGAAATTGATCAACCGTTTATTCTGGTCACTTATTACTTCTACCGATTGAAGCATTTCTTTTTCCCGCTCTACCATAAGGGTGATATCCCGCACCGAAACAGCTACGAACGATCCTTCATCCGTTTCAAATGGGTTAAGGCTTACATCTAAAGGAAATAATTCTCCGGTGCCGCGCTTGCCTTCCAGCCGTAGTCCGGCATTTACAGGTTTAAGCAATTCAGAATCAGAATAGTCTTTTTGTTTTGTAGACTGAAACAGCGGGCAACACTGAGGTATCAGCAATTCTACATGTTTGCCGTTCAGTTCGCCGCGCGAATATCCAAACACTTCAGTGCACTTGGCATTAATGAGGTGAACAATACCCTTTTCGTCAATTATTACCAGAGCGTCAGGCGCATTTTCGAGGAATTTGCTGAAACGTAGTTCTGATTTTCTGAGGTCGGCTTCTAATTTTTTTATTTTGGTAATGTCCGCGCAGTGTACGTAAAAACCGATCACCCTCTGGTCTTCATCAAAGTCAGGATAATAGGTCGCCAGGTATACCATAGAATCTCCATCCGGCAACACCAGCTCTCTTTCAAATGTTGGCGTGTTTCCTGCCAGCACTTGTTGTATGTACGTTACACTTTTTTCGTAAGTAGCACCGAGTAGTGCTTTCAGCGTAATACCATCCATTTCGGCCCGCGATCTTCCAAACCACTCGCCAAAAGCATCGTTGGCATACCTGCATACTTCATTGGCATCCCAGTAAGATAGTAAAGCACTAACATTATCTGCAACACGCAAACCCAGCTCATTAAAATGTTCCGCTTCCGGAAGACCGTTTTCTAAAATGGTAGTCACAAATCGTGGTGTAGGTTTAACTATGTGGTAAAGATAATAAAATTTAATTGCTAATGTATAGCTGATATTTTTATCATATATTTATTTACGTAAACGACATTGAAACCTTAGCTAATAAACCTCTATAACATGAATCTGCCGACCAACCGTGCGCCGATTTGCGGGTGCAATAACATGATAATTTACCTCATTTATAGGGTCATATAAACAGACAATAAAGCCCCTATTTCCGATACAATTTTTTGCCCTAACTTGCATATAACATGAGTAAGGAGATATTGAACCAACCCGGCGATAGTGGGATGATTGAGGTAATGGGTGCAAGGGTACACAACTTAAAAAACATTGATGTTAGCATACCAAAAAATAAGCTGGTAGTAATAACCGGTATCAGTGGCAGCGGTAAATCATCGTTGGCATTCGATACCATTTTTGCCGAAGGGCAGCGCCGGTATATGGAAAGTTTTGCTGCTTATGCCCGCCAGTTTATGGGCGACCTGGAGCGGCCAGATGTAGATAAAATAACCGGGCTTTCTCCCGTAATTTCTATTGAGCAAAAAACGACTAACCGCAACCCGCGCAGTACCGTAGGCACGGTTACAGAAGTTTACGACTTTATGCGTTTGTTATATGCACGCGTAGCGGATGCCTATTCTTACAATACGGGTAAGAAGATGACAAAGTTCAGCGAGGAAGAAATAATAGCGCATATTCAGCAGAATTTTAAAGGCAAAAAAATAATGTTGCTCGCGCCGGTGGTGCGCGGCCGTAAGGGGCACTATCGCGAGCTTTTTGAACAACTACGTAAACAGGGTTATTTAAAAGTAAGGGTCGATGGCGAAGTGATTGAGCTCAAAGAGCGCATGCAGCTGGACCGCTATAAAATACACGACATAGAACTTGTTATTGACCGGATGTCCGTGGCCAACGACGCGCTTGCCCGCATGAGCCAGAGTGTACAAAAAAGTCTGCAGGTAGGTAAAGACCTCATGTTTGTGGCCGAAACCGAAAGTCCACGTATCGCGCAATACAGTCGTTCACTAATGTGCGCAGATACCGGTATATCTTACGAAGAACCTTCGCCCAATACCTTCTCCTTCAATTCTCCTTATGGCGCTTGCCCACGCTGCAAAGGTCTGGGTAATGTGTACCAGGTGAATATGGATGAAGTATTGCCCGATAAAAATAAGAGCATTAATGACGGTGCTATTGCACCGCTGGGAGAAGAGCGCGACTCATGGTCATACAAAATGGTAGCCATTCTTGCCCGTAAAAATAAAATATCGCTTTCCGAGCCTATAAAAAACCTGAGCCAGAAGCACATGAATATCTTGCTTTATGGTAATGAAGAAGGCTTGGTAACCTATGCCATGGAAGGTGGAGAAATTACAACACCTAAAGACGAAGTAACGGAACACAATTACGAAGGCATTGTAAATATGGTACTCCGTTGGTTCAGCGAAACAGGCTCAGAGCATGTGCGCGGTTGGGCGGAAAGCTTTATGCAGTTGAATACCTGCCCGGAATGCAATGGCGCAAGATTGAAGAAAGAAAGCCTTTATTTTAAGCTTGATAATGAAAATATAGCAGAACTGGCAACCCGTTCGTTAAAAGAACTGATGGATTGGTTTGACGGGCTGGAAGACAGGCTTACCAAAAAACAGAATGCCATTGCCAAAGATATTATAAAGGAGATAAGGGACAGGCTGCACTTCCTGCTCGATGTGGGTTTGCACTACCTTACCCTTGATCGCTCTACACGAACGCTCAGTGGCGGCGAAAGTCAGCGTATCAGGCTCGCTACACAAATTGGTTCACAATTAACCGGTATTACTTACATTCTCGATGAGCCGAGTATTGGCTTACATCAGCGGGATAACCAACGCCTCATAAAGGCACTGCAAAACTTGCGGGATACCGGTAACTCGGTGCTGGTGGTAGAGCACGATAAAGATATTATGCTGGCTGCCGACCATCTTATTGACATTGGCCCGGCCGCTGGCTTTCACGGAGGCAGAATAGTTAGTGCAGGCACACCTGCGGAGACATTGAAGCAAAATACCATTACGTCAGGCTATCTGAACCATACCCTCAATATAGAAGTACCTGCAGAGCGCAGAAAAGGGAATGGCAAAGAACTGACCTTGGAAGGCGTTAATGGTAACAACCTGAAAGATGTTTCCATTAAGTTGCCGTTAGGTACGTTTATCTGTATAAGCGGTGTATCGGGTAGTGGCAAGAGTACATTGATCAATGAAACTTTGTACCCCATACTTGCCAAACATTGTTACCCAACATTTAAGCAGGTGCCGATGCCACATAAAAAGGTAACCGGTCTTGAAAATATTGATAAAGTAATTGAGATTGATCAAAGCCCGATAGGCCGCACGCCGCGCAGCAATCCGGCTACCTATTGCGGCTTCTTTAACGATGTGCGCCAGCTTTTTTCGCAGGTTCCCGAAGCTAAGATACGGGGCTATAATGCCGGTCGTTTCTCCTTCAATGTAAAAAGCGGCCGGTGCGAAGAGTGCCAGGGTGGCGGCATGAGGGTAATAGAAATGAACTTCCTGCCAGATGTATATGTACCATGCGACAAATGCAACGGTAAGCGCTACAACCGCGAAACGCTGGAGATACGCTACAAAGGCAAATCAATAGCCGATGTGCTGAACATGACCGTTGATGATGCCGTGGAATTTTTTGTAAATGTTCCGTTCTTATACCGCAGGGTAAAGACCCTGCAGGATGTTGGTCTGGGTTATGTAACCATAGGCCAAAGTGCCGTAACCCTAAGCGGTGGCGAAGCACAAAGGGTAAAGCTTGCAACCGAGCTATCAAAACGCGATACAGGGCAAACCATATACATACTCGATGAACCAACAACAGGCCTGCATTTCGAAGATATTAAGCATTTGCTGGGCGTGCTGAACCGCCTGGTAGAACGTGGGAACACAGTATTGGTTATAGAGCACAACATGGATGTTATTAAAGTTGCCGACTACATAATTGACATGGGCCCCGAAGGTGGCAATGGCGGTGGCAAAGTAGTCGGCACCGGCACCCCTGAAGATATAGCAAAAATAAAAGGAAGCTTTACAGGCCAGTTCTTAAAAGAAGAATTGGTCTGGGGTAAGAATTGATGTGATAGTTACCCAATAAAATTTATTTTTAACTAACTTTGATATACTAATACATTGGCAGATGACCTATATTACAATAGATACGAAAACAAAACAAGCACAAAAATTTGTTGAGCTTCTTGAAACCTTGCCTTTCGCCAAAATACTTAAAGAACCTAATGCCGAAACAAAAAAGGCAATCAGCGATGCAAGAAATGGCAAAACAAAGAAGGCAGCGTCTTTAGATCAACTTTTTAAAGACCTAAAAAAATAATGTATCATTTAGAGTATACCAACAAGTTTAAAAGGGAATACAAACTAGCCATTAAACGAGGATATAAAGAAGCGCTAATTCAAAAAGTGATATCGTCAATTGCACAGAAATTACCTTTACCCGCCAAAAACAAAGCTCACAAGCTTACTGGAAATTACAACGACTGCTGGGAATGCCACATTCAACCCGATTGGTTGTTGATTTGGCAGGTAAACGAGGCGACTGATACATTAATTTTGATCAGCACAGGAACTCATGCTGACTTATTTTAAAAACCGATAAATCAAGTAGCGGTAACAACTAAATTAAACATTACTTGATTTACAGGAGATCAGTCTGCAGGCCTCACATTTGTAATCGTAGAAACCATGCAGTTGTTCATTTAAAGCCCACATATTTCCACAACCCGGGCAGTTGCTTTGCTGCTGACCGGGTTTAAATTTCCTGTAGTTGAATAGGTAATAGTAAAATGGCGTTTGGGTTAGGTCCTCCATGCGAGCGCATATGCTGCGGCCTTCCTTTGATAATTGCGAGTTGGCATCCTGCATTTGTTTTAACGCCCATTTTTCCCCAACAGTGCAACCCAGTTGCAATTGATCGCAAGCCTTGTATTGGCGTTCCCATTCCTGAATGGAATAATAGCTATGGGCATCATAATAGGGTAAGCGGTAAAGCGGAACGGGCTTTGCACATTTCCCACACTCTATGGGCGATGCATCATTAAACATATGCGTAAAAAGGATGTAGGAATCAGGGAGTTTACATTTGCAAACACCGCTGTCATTATTCTTGCCTGCAATCCTGAATTGTAAAGTTGATTTACATAAAGCTTCCAGTGCCGCAATTCTGGCATTGACGTAAATATTGTTGTATTTTGTTTTCAGTGCATCTCTTTCTATTGTTATCAGAAGCCCGACAATCCTGCTTCCATCCCAATAGGCATTGCCTCCTACACTTGTCGCTTGCCCGCTTTGCGTGTAAGCGCCCATCAACAAGCTAAACTCATTGAACACCATTTCTTTCTTCGTCCCTGGCTTTATTTCTATTGATATTTCGTGGGTGTACATGCTGAATCAGTATTCTATATCCCTGTAGAGTCAAACATACCATCTGCCTGGTGATAATGGATTAGTCAAACTATGGGAGCTGACTATTAAATGTATATAACCTGTACTTCTCAAGCGAATGAGCTTGCTTTTCAAAAGTCTCGATGAATGGTAGCAGCGTATCTATTTTACTGTTTACAGCATCAAATACAACGACGGTTATGTTGTATTTCACGATGCTTTGTTGATAAAGAACATTCTTATCTACAGTTAATAAGATATCGAAATTCTCATCAACACACTTTGTTATGAGTTTACCGTTAAACAAGCCACTCCAACCCATCTCAGTAACTGTGTATACCTCGTGGCCTGTTAGATAAGTTTTTAGCTTTTTTGTCACACATTCATCAAGCAAAATTTTCATTCAAAATTTCGGTTGAGGTTTGAATCAATTTTTGTGACATGTCCAGTACTTTCACTACCTGGCTTCTGCTTACCCCTTCAAAATCGCTTAAAAATACGTCTATGGAGTCGCCCGTTTCCAGGTAATCGAATAGATTTTTTATTGGTACTCTTGTTCCATAAAAAACTGGAGTGCCACCTAAAATTTCCGGATTAATATTTATGATCCTACTTTCCATAGTATAAATTCAATATCCAAATTTACCAATTTAATGAAGCACTTCAAAATTTATTAACGTTTGTATCCCATTAAAAAAACTGTCAAACAAAACCCCCTCGCGATTCGTATCGGGAGGGGGTGAAATATAATTATCGGATGCAAACAATTACATCGGTTTCCTTGTATTGGTGTTGTTACTGAAACGCCTTCTTGGGTTTTGCTTTATTGCGTTAGGGCGCTGCACTACATCTTTGCCCTTAGGCAGGTTAATATGCACCATACCTTCCGCTGACATAGGGTAAGGGTGGCCTTCTACAACTGGTATTTTCATAGTGATCAGCTTTTCAATATTGCGCCAGTCTGTTTTTTCTTCACCATCGCAGAAAGACATTGCAATACCCGTTGCGCCTGCACGACCTGTACGGCCTATGCGATGCACATAAGTTTCAGGCACTTCCGGAATTTCGTAGTTGATTACGTGCGTAAGCAGGTCAACATCAATACCCCGTGCTGCTATATCGGTAGCGACCAGAACGCGGATGCGGCTGTCTTTAAAATCATTAAGCGCACGCTGGCGGGCATTCTGCGATTTATTACCATGAATGGCCGCCGCTTTAATGTCCACTTTTTCAAGGTCTTTCACCACCTTGTCCGCGCCATGCTTGGTGCGGGTGAATACCAATATCCTCTTAATGGCAGGGTCTTTCAACACAAACGTAAGCAACTGCCTTTTATCCTTCTTATCAACGAAGTATACCGATTGGCCAACCGTTTCTGCGGTTGTAGACGCTGGTGTAACTTCTACCTTTTCAGGATTCACTAAGATGGTATTTGCCAGTTTCTGAATCTCAGGTGGCATAGTTGCAGAAAAGAACAGCGTCTGCCTTTTTACTGGCAATTTCGCTACTACTTTCTTCACGTCATGAATAAAGCCCATGTCCAGCATACGGTCAGCCTCATCTAAAACGAAAATGCCGATGTCTTTAAAGCTGATATAACCCTGGCCCATAAGGTCAAGTAAACGGCCAGGAGTAGCTATGAGTATATCAATACCATGCCTGAGCGCAGTTACCTGTGCACCCTGCGGGACACCACCGAAAATAACGGTATGCCTCAGGTGCAGGTGCTTGCCATAAGCAGCGAAGCTTTCGCCTATCTGTATAGCAAGTTCACGGGTTGGCGTGAGTATGAGTGTTTTAATAACCTTTGGTGCACGCTCAGCATGTTGCTGGTGCAGGGTTTGTAGTATAGGTATCGCGAAAGCAGCTGTTTTGCCGGTACCTGTCTGGGCGCAACCTAAAAGGTCTTTGCCTTGTAATAAAATTGGGATAGCCTGCTCTTGTATAGGCGTAGGCTGTGTGTATCCCTCAGTCTCAAGCGCCTTTAAAATAGGCTCAATGAGGTTAAGTTCTTTAAATAGCATAGTTAAAAATAAATGCGCTGGGTAACAATACCAGGGTTAGATTTCCCAACGGAAGTGGGAAGTGTCAGCGAGCAAAAGAGTATAACGCAGGCCGTAAAAGAACGGTATTAAGTATGCGTAGATAAATGTTTGAACTGACTCCAGGAAGGAACACAGCAATAAAATAATGCGGCGAAGGTACACTAAAAACACTAGCGAACGCCACTTTGCTATAATTCGTGATGTTAAAGTAACAGGTGCGGCTAATTACCAGCAACAAAAATGGGTGCCGCTCCGGCACCCATTTTCAACTATTTCAGTGTTGCCATATCTATTACATACCGTAACCTCACTTCCTCATCTTTCACTTTTTCAAAAGCCTCGTTAATGTCTTTTATGTCTATTATCTCCACATCGGGCAGAATACCATATTTGGCGCAGAAATCGAGCACTTCCTGTGTCTCGGCAATGCCGCCTATCAATGAACCACCCACACTTCTGCCGAACTTGGCTACTTCCATATTATTGGTTGGTTGCTCGTAAGGCCCGAGCAAACCTACTGTAACCATATTTCCACGTGGCGCTAAAAGGCAAACAAATGGGTTTACATCGAACTCGTAGGGTATAGTACACAATAAGAAATTAAAAGTGTTTTCCTGCAATTTCATAGCATCTTCGTCTTCCCATATCAGCACATCATTTGCGCCAAGGGCAAGTGCTGCACCGCGTTTCTCTTCTTTACGGGTAATGGCAGTTACGGTCGCACCCATAGCCCGCGCTATCTTTACAGCCATGTGTCCCAGGCCACCTATACCTATAATGCCTACTTTATCTCCCGCTTTTACATTCCAGTGCTTTAGCGGAGAATAGGTGGTAACACCGGCACAAAGTATGGGTGCTACCGCCGATGTTTTGAGCGAGGGTGGTATATTTAATACGAACGATTCTTTTGCTATGACGTGTGTTGAAAAGCCTCCGTATGTATTGAAGTCGGAGCCATCTGGTTTGAAGTAACCATTGTAGGTCATAGTAGGGCCTACCGGACCGAGACAATATTGCTCTTCACCGCTCGCGCAAGATTTGCAGGTTTTGCAGGAGTCTATCATGCAGCCAACACCTACTATGTCGCCAACTTTATATTTGGTGACGCCACCGCCCGTTTGCACTACTTTGCCCACAATCTCATGGCCAGGTACGCAGGGGTAAATAGTGTTGCTCCAGTCATTATTTACCTGGTGAATATCAGAATGGCAAACACCGCAATAAAGCACTGATATCAGTACTTCGTCGCTTGCCGGTGGGTGTCGTTGCACCTCCATGGGTTCGAGTTTTTTTCCGCCGATAAAAGCGCCAGTAGCGCCATATCCTTTATAGGTAACAATATCATTTGTTCCCGTAATTGTAGCTGTAGCTGTTTCCATAGTTGACACCGTTTTAAATGGTCAGCTACAAAACTAGCGGGATACTTTTTTAAAAAATTATACGCAAAAGTCTTTTGTTTATAAGATTATGATGTCAGCGCTAGGAACTACAATTTCAGTCCATTTAGTGCCACTTTTGATTCTATAGGCAAAACGCTTCGCGAAATATTTTGTAAAATAATGTGCACCTTATTCTAGAATAAGCTTACTCCGATAACTGCCTCCTTCCCCTGTAATGGCTACCACGTAGATACCTGCAGTAAACGCGCTTGTATTTATGGTTACGGCGCCTTCAGTTGCGTTAATAGCAAATAGTTCTTTTAAAACAACTTTCCCTGCTGCATCAGTAAGGGTTACCCATGCGCTTTTGCCCGTATTGTTAAACCAAGATATGGTAACCTGCCCGTTGGTTGGGTTAGGGAAAAGCCGGTAGCCGTTATCGGCAGCCAGCCCCTCAACACCCGTTGGTGGCGTTACTGTTATAACAAAAGTAGTATCTGTGGTGCACCCGTAGGTATTTACCAATGTGTAGGTTATAACCGCGCTACCTGCCGCTACTCCCGTAACAACACCAACAGTATTTACCGTAGCTACAGCAGTATTACTGCTGGTCCATGTGCCGCCGCTTACCGCATCAACCAGTATAGTTGCGCCACCCACAGCAACCGTTGATGCGCCGCTTATGGCGCCAATGTATGGCAGTGGGTTAACAGTTACGGTTGTCGTAGCCGATGCGCTGCCGCATGCATTGCTAACCGTATAAGATATTACCGTACTGCCAGCCGATACACCCGTTACAATGCCCATAGCACTTACCACCGCTACTGCAGGGTTGCTGCTGGCCCAGGTGCCGCCGGTTGTAGTATCAGCTAAAGTACTTGCTATGCCTTCGCAGAAGCTGGTTATACCCGTAATGACCCCTGCGACGGGTACGGTTGTAACGCTTACTGCATGGGTAGCGTAGGCGGTACCACAGCTATTGGTTACAGAATAAGAAATGATGGCTGCCCCGTTAGCAACACCCGTTAGCAGGCCGGTTGCGCTTATGGCTGCTATGCCCGGTGCGCTGCTGCCCCACGTACCGCCAGTAACGGTTTCGGTAAGGGTAGCAGTAGTGCCACTACATAAAGTTGCAGCGCCTGATATTGCCCCGGCCGATGGCGATGCCTCTACGGTAACTACCGCCGTAGCGCTTGATGAGCCACAGGTGCCCGTAACTGTATAACTTATGGTTGCAGTACCTGCTGAAACGCCTGTAACAATGCCCGTGCTGCTAACCGTGGCTATAGATGCCGCGCTGCCACTCCAAGCACCACCTGCAGTGCCATCGGTAAGCGCGGTTGTTGCACCAACGCATAAGGTTGTTGCCCCGGCAATAGCTGCCACAGTAGGCGCTGTGTTAACTGTAAAAACTGCAGATGCAGTTACCGTTCCGCAGGCTCCAGTAACAGAATACGAAATAACAGATGTGCCAGATGCTATTGCGGTAACAATGCCGCTGCTGCTTATCGTAGCTACCGAAACTGTCGACGAGCTCCATGTGCCTCCGCTAACCGTGCTGCTAAGAGTAGATGTAGCCCCCACGCAAATTGTGGTAACACCAGTTATTGTGCCTGCTGAAAGGGTGTTGACCGTAAAACCAAATGTAGCAGTGGCTGTGCCACAGCCTGTGGTAACGGTATAAGATAATGTTGCCGTACCCGCTGCTATTGCGGTTACAACACCGGTTGTACTAATTGTGGCTACTGAAGGTGCGCTGCTGCCCCATGTGCCGCCTGTACCGGTTGTGCTCATTGTAACTGAAGCCCCCGGGCAGGCGGACGATGCGCCTGAAATAGTGCCAGCCACAGGGCTGTTGGAAATGGTGAGTGAATAGGTGGCTGCATCCGTGCCGCAGCTATTCGTAACGCTATAAGTAAACACGGCCGTGCCTGCACTAATACCTGTAACAACGCCCACTGTGCTTACCGATGCTATGGAACCCGATGCTGTACTCCAGCTGCCGCCGGAGGCGGATGAAGTAACGGTGGAACTGGCACCCACGCATAATGATGACGGGCCGCTCGTTGTGCCAGCTACCGGGCTTGCATTCACAGTAATATTTGTAGTCGCGATAGATACGCCGCAACCTGCGCTCACCGTATAGCTTATGGTGGCAACGCCGGGGCTAACGCCTGTAACTACGCCGCCACTGCTTATAGTGGCAACGGAAACTGTGCTGCTGCCCCAGGTGCCGCCACTTGTAGCATGGCTTAGTGTGATAGTGCTGCCCGAGCATACTGATGAAGGCCCGGTAATAGAACCTATGGCTGACGAGCCCGTTACATTGATGAGCGCTATAGCTATGGTTGTGCCGCAAGCCGATGTTATTGTGTAAGATATAAGGGCTGCTCCGCCCGATACGCCTGTTACTACGCCTGTGCTGCTTATGGTGGCTATTGACAGGTTACTGCTGCTCCAGGTGCCGCCTGTACCCGTGGTAGACAAAGTCGTAGAGCCGCCCACGCAAACAGTTGAACTTCCAGATATAGTACCGGCAGAGCTAGCATGGTTAACGTTTACAAGCGCAGTATCAACCGCCGAGCCACAAGCTGAGGAAACGGAATAGGTAATAACCGCAACGCCTGTTGCAACACCGGATACCACACCCGAGCCGCTGCCAACGGTAACATAAGGGTCCGCCGAACTCCAGGTGCCCCCGGCTACAGTTGCAGCATAAGAAGCTGAAGTCCCCGTGCATACTGTCGTGGGGCCGCTTATAATTGTACTGCTAAAAGGGTTAAAAATATGTATCAATGCGGTCGCGGTATCCGTGCCGCATGAGTTTGAAACGATATACAAAATAGTATCGGTACCGGGCGTTATGCCATTAATATTACCCACAGTATCTATCGTTGCCAGGCTATTTACACTTAGCCATCTGCCCGGTGCAGTTGCAGTCTCATCCCACAGCGAATCTACTGTGCCTATGCATACTGTAGTGCTACCCATAATAGTCCCGGCATTGGTCGGCGGGCTTACATTCACAGAGATCGAGGTTGTATTAGCATCCATACCATCGCTGATAGATATTCTAAAATTGTCAGGACCCGAATACCCGGTATCCGGTACATAATTTATACCGGATAAAGTAACAACGCCACCTGTGCTTAATGTAAAAACTGGCAATCCTGTAATGGTCCCATGGTATGGTGCCAAACTCACAGTCCATCTAAGTGTATCTCCTATGTTTCCGTCAGAAACGGTAAGCAGCGAGTTGATGGGTGCAGAGGCAGCTCCGGCGCAAACCAATAAATTTTGAGAAAAACCTCCCGCAAATAGCGGCGGGCTGTCTACAAAATTAGTAAGGCCCGATATTTTACGAATAGCACCGCTAAGGGCATCGCAAGCATAAAGTTCCCCTCTGTTATTCATGGCTATGGCAGTATTAGTACTTAATATTGGATCGGTGGCGATGCACGCCAATGTCGCAGACCCACCGTCCCCGGTATACCCCGATAATCCATTACCGGCAACAGGATGGCTGTAAAAATTGGTATCCAGTTGAATTATGCCGTTATATAACTGCGACTTGTAATAGAAATTACCCACGCTGTCAACATCAAAAGCCGGGCGAAAAACGTACCCATCGATAAATGAACGGATAACTGTACCATACCTGTCTACTTTTATGAAATCGCTTCCCCAATAACCGAGCTGAACGTAGAGGTTATCATAATTGTCCACCTTTATTCCTCCCGTCAGGCCGGCGCCTGTAATAATAGATGTTATTGTTCCGGTAGTGCCGTCTATACGCCTAACGCGGCCGTTGTCCGGGTCAGCAACAAAAATATTACCTGAACTACCTACACAAATACCATATGGAATCACCTCGGCTGCCGTAGCTGGCCCACCATCGCCTGGCCCCGAACTACCCCCTCCCGCAATTGTCGTAATAATTCCAGATGTCGATACCTTCCGTACATGGTGGTTACCATGGTCGGCAATGTATAAATTCCCAAACCTATCGCACGCCACCCCTTCCGGATCGTGCAGTAAAGCTGCTGTAGCTGGCCCACCATCGCCGGCATAGCCTATAGCTGATGGCTGCCCGGCATAAATATATGCATACCCCAGAGCGAGGTCCATTTTCTTAATGACATTCCCGCTTATGAAATAGATATTCCCCGAGGAGGGGTCAACACACATCGTGGTGATACTGAAATTAGCCTGCAGGAAGTTAATACTGTCGCCTGTCACAGTTGTAGTATCAAACCTACCCGCTATTGTAGAGATGGTGCCCAAAGTATTTACTTTCCTTACATGCCCATCCTGGGTTATCAGCATTTCGCCAGAACCATTGAAGGTAATCCCCCTCGGACGAGATATACCCGCATTGGTAGCTGGTCCACCATCGCCATAAGCGGCGGATGAAGAAGTAGAACCAGCAAAAAGCGAAACTGTACCTGATGTGCTGACCTTAAAAACCTGCGCCGAATTATCAGAGCAATACAGGTTACCCGCTGCGTCTAAGGTTAAAAAGTTAGCGGCAACAGAACTGGCAAATGTAGAAATGATGCCAGAAGTGTTCACCTTCCTGATATTATTGTTATATGCATCAGCCACGTACAAATTACCCAGCGTATCTATTACCAAACCATACCCCTCATCAAATGTTGCTGCAGTAGCTGGTCCTCCGTCCCCGCTATAGCCGCCGGTACCCGTCCCAACAATGGTAGTGATTATGCCGCTGGTATCTATTAGCCTTACCCTTTGATAGGTAGATATATATATTCTGCCCAGGGTATCGATAGTTATTGCATTGGGATAACCAATTCCTGATGATATGGCAACACTGCCGTCTCCAGAATAGCCGCCACCGTTTCCCGCAATTGTTGTTATAATACCCGACGTGTCAATTTTTCTGATGTACCCCGTAGATTCACCAAAGTATAGATTGCCGTAACGGTCGTATGCCATACAACTTGGGTGGTCAATAGCTGCATTAGCGGCTAAGCCGCCATCACCTGCACGGCCAACGTCAGATGCCATGGAATAATATACCCCGGCCACTCTTGTTATTTGACCTGTGCTTACAATTACCTTTCTAATTACGCTGGAATAGTAGTCTGCTATAATGTAATTACCCGATGGGCTGACCAATACCGAAATTGGCTGCGACAGCACACCATTTGCTGTAGCAGATAGTTCATCGCCATAACCACCCGCAAAAGTAGAAATGGTTTGCGCCTGCACACGGGCGCAGAATAATACAGCTACTAAAAGGATGATTGGCTTGAGGGTTTGGGTAAAATTGAATTTCATAATAAAGAGTTTTAAGAATGAAACAGGAGTGCCTGCTGTTTTGTGCACTAGATTTCTAGCAATAATAGTGCCAACATTTAACAGATACTTCACAATTCACTATATTCGGCTTTGGATCGGAAATAAAAACAGAAACATGAACTTTTAGACGCTTGTTTTCAAAACGGCGCGTAAAAATATGATAATTAAACGAAAATTCATGTAATTATATCAAATATGTACTATTAGTTAAAACACCTATCTCACCATCCCTTCATACTTCCTCGCAGAATCAGGTTGGTTAAGCAGCCCAAACACCTGCGCCATGCTTTTCAGAGATTCTTTGTGACGAGGGTCTATCGCCAGCACTTGCCGGTAAATAACAATCGCAGAATCGAACTGGCGCATATTCAGGTAGCACAGCCCGAGGTTATAAACAATACTCGTATTGCGCGGGTTGATGGCTACATCACGCACCAATATATCGCGGGCAGCTGCGAAATTCTGCTTCATAAAGTAAATACCCGCCAAGCCGTTGAGCGCCAATACATTTTTAGGCTCATCAACAAGGGCCGCTTTGTGGTGCACTTCGGCAGAATCATAATTCGCAAGGTTAAAGAATGCCGTGCCAAGGGACGTATGCGCATCGGTATAGTGTGGATACACTTCAACAGCCTTCTGCAGGTAAGGTATGCTTTCACCTATAATCTGCTTCTTCATATTGGCGTCGGACGCTGAATTGGCATAGTTTGTGCTCATTTCATTGCCTACATAATAGTTGAGGCGGGCGTTATTGGGCGTCTTCTGTATATCGGCCAGGAAGAGGGTCATATTATCCTTCCAGTCCGTATTTCTGTTCACTGACATTACAGCCAGTACAGCCACTACAGGCACAAGTACCAGCCATAATTTGCCCGAACTAAATATTTCCTGTTCCTTGGCTTTGTTTATCCAAAGTTCCAGCAAAAGCGCAACAATCAGGCAAAAACCAACTGACGCGAAAAAGACAAAACGCTCCGCCATCAGCGCGCCAATAAGTATAAAAATGTTGGAGACAATACCCAGGGTCACTATCCAGAACAAGATACCAAAAGCGAAAGGGTCTTTCCTGTTTTTGGTAAGCCTGTAAATAGCAAATCCGAACAAACCAATATAAGTGGCCAGAGAGAGCAACGCCCATACATTGCCAAAAGTCACTACCGGTATGCTGTTAAACGCATAGCTGCAAATCAGTGGAGCAGGCACTATCATGAGCTTTATGTAATTACCCAGCACCAGCAGTGCGGTAGCCAGTCTTGAAGAAAGTGGTGCGTTCAATAACTGGTTATCAATAAAGTGCATGAAACTGTTGTCGTCGGCATGGTTTGCTTTTAATATCGAATACCGGATTGCTAAAAAGCCTATTGCAACTACTGTTGTAGCACCGATTATAGACCAACTGCGCTTGCGGTCAGCATTATGGTAGAGCAGGAAGATGCCTGGTACCACCACCAAAAACGCAATAGAAGATTCTTTGGATAGCAGTGATAGCAGATAGCAGGCAGCACCAGCCAATAGCTGCCACAAAGCACCTGAACGCGAATGCTTCACAAACAGGTACAATGATAAGAACCCGAACAAAAAACACAACAGCTCATCACGGCTTTTAATATTGGCCACTACTTCGGTATGTATCGGGTGCACGGCAAAAAGCAATGCAGCGGCAAAAGCAACACCAATTTTTTGCTTATTAAAGAAGTGATACAGAAACATAAATAAAGCAACAACACAGCAGCAAAACAGCAACACATTCACCACATGGTTATTGTGCGGATTTACATCAAATATTTGTGTCTCAATGGCAAGTGTAATTAATGAAAGCGGGCGGTAATTATCATTTGGCATATTGCTGTAGCCCTTCATATACGGTGTGCTGAGCAGCGTCGGTATGCCGCTGAATCCTTTTTGTACAATACCGTTTTCAGGCACTACCATCAGGTCATCAAGCACATAGCTGTTATTAAAGGTATTGGCATAGGTACAAAAAGCTACGATAGCCAGTATAAGGCATAGCAGACGTACCCCAGGCATTTTAAAGCCACTGTTACTTTTTTCTTTAGGTAAGGGTTGGGCAACTGGTTTTTGAGGTACAGAAGTACTTTTGGCCATTTCTGTTATATTTTAATTATTATAGCTGCATACCCGGCGTATGTAGTGCTCACAAATATAAAAGGTTTTACTGATTACCGTAATACCCCCTCCCCACGTCAATCATGTATATCGCCGCGTTATCGATCAACCGCTTTGAAAACTCTCCAAAGAGTTGTCAAAGCTATCCACATCAACCAATGTACTGTGCCCGGTAAATACAAGATTTGACAACTTTTTAGAAAGTTGTCAAATCGCAACGTTATCATAATTTGCATTTACGCTTCAATAACCACATCTCCACCCACCGGGTATCCTGTGCAGGTAAGTATACTACCATGTCTCAGGTCCATGTCAGGCAGCACCTCGTTATAAGAAAGCCATACTTTGCCGCTTATGCATCTTGCAGCGCAACTGCCGCAGCGCCCGGTTTCGCAACTATAAGGCAGGTTCAGGCCACCTTTTTTAGCCGCTTTCAGTATGGTGTCCGGGTATTGGCACACCAATTCATGCTTTTCGCCACTATGCAATATGGTTACCCTGTGCGCATCTTTATCGGGTGGCAAGGCAACAATGTTGGGTTTTACTACCGTATTAAAATTCTCCCTTCTGATCTGGTCATGAGGTATGCCGTACTCCTCAAGCGCATAAACTACCATGCGCATATATGCGTATGGGCCGCAGGTATAGCACAATAGCTGCTCTTTTTCCCCTGTGATGTATTCCTGCATTAATACCGGCAACAATTGTTTGCTCAATCTCGCCCGCGAAAGGTTAAAAGATGAACTATACAAATATTCTACTTTGAAGTTGTGAGCATGATTCGCTGCGAGCAGGTCAATTTCACTTTTAAAAACAACTTCAGCCGGAGACACATTGCTGTATATTAATACTGCCTGCACCCCGGGGCTCGATTGCAAGAGCGCTTTGATTAGCGGAAGAACTGGTGTTATGCCGATGCCTGCGGCAAAGAAAAATACCTGCCTGAACGCGCTAACATTCCTGGGAAATACAAATAAGCCCGCCGTTCCCGTGGTTCGTAGCTGGTCTCCGACCTTAGCTTTATCGTGCAGGAATCGAGAGTAAATACCATTGTCAACCCGCTTCACTGTTATACAGGGTTGTTCATTGCCCAGTGGGTTAGAAGACAAAGAAAACGACCTGCGCTCTTCGCGTCCGTGATGGTTAAATACGAAGGTAATAAACTGGCCTGCGGCATAGGGGAGAGGAGCGCCATCAGCTGTTGCCAGCGTAAATGTTTTAACGCCATAGGTTTCCTCTTTTATGGCTGATATAGTGACCGTATTATATTTTTCTGATGCGTGCTCCATGGCTAAATCGTGTTAAAAATAATGATTTGAAAAGACATAACTATCTTTGCCGTGTGAAAGACTTATCCACTGAAATATTTTTTAAAACAGCGCGGAGCGGAGGCAAGGGCGGCCAGAATGTAAACAAGGTAGAAACCATGGTGGAAGCGCTTTGGCTCATCAGCGCATCTGGCTTATTTACAAGCGAAGAAAAAGAGCTCATTACCAATAAATTAGCACGCCGGATAAACAAGGAAGGCTACCTGCATGTAAAAAGCAGCGAAACTCGCTCCCAACTCGAAAATAAACAGATAGCAAAGGCTAAATTAGAAGAGCTGGTAGCTAAAAGCCTGATAGTGCCGGTAAAGCGCAAACCATCAAAAATTTCGAAAGCAACAAAAGAACGCCGGCTGGAAAGCAAGCGTAAGGAATCAGAAAAGAAAGAAATGAGAAGGAAGGATTGGGAGTAAGTGTTTAAGGCTTCGTTGCTCTCCACATTCACAGGTGTATGTTGCACTATTTTATACTAGCAGCTATTTTTCCATTTTTTAAGATTTCCTAAGCAAACTAATAGTTAACTTTAAAAGTATTGAAACTCTGCGTGCAGCGCCTGTTCGCTATTAAATTGCTGTTGCCTATCCATCAGAAACACTTCATATTACCGTTCGTTTTTTTTCTGGTATCCTTTGTTTCTACAAAGGTAAGCGGGCAAATATTATCACGCCTCGATAGTATAAAGCTGGAAGAGATGCATATTACCCGCAGTAAGTTTATCAATAACTTATTTCATCAGGCAGTTGGCTCCCTGAGGCGCAGCAATGAATTGGCACCAGCGCAGGCAACTGGCAAGAGTGAAGACATCTTTATGCCTTACCAGGATAAGATCATTCGCCACATCTACATCAACGTCTTCAATTTTGACAGGTCGTTTAATGACACCGGCACACCCGTTAATAACCTGGCAACACGAATTGGCAGACGCATGCATGCTACCACCCGCGAATTTGTTATTCGCGACAACCTCTTTTTCAGAGAAAATGCTCCCCTCAATGCGTTTAAACTGGCCGATAATGAACGCTACCTGCGTACCTTAGAATACATACAGGATGCGCGCATAATACCCAGCCTTGCCGGCGACCATCCCGATTCTGTTGATATTTACGTTTTTACGAAAGACTTTTTTAGCATTGCCGGTGGTGCCGCAGGGCAGGGGCTGGACCGGATAAACGCCAACCTTTACGAAACCAACCTCGGTGGTATGGCGCAGCGGCTGGAAGTAACTGGCTTATACGACCGCAACCGCGACCAAAACTGGGGCTACGGCGGTTTGTACCGCAAAGGCAATGTGTTTCACTCGTTCGTTGATGCTTCCGTGGGTTATAGCACTATGAATGGCAATCCGCTTACCAGGGAGGAAGAAACAACAGCATTTTTTACCCTCAGTAAGCGACTCGTATCGCCCTACAGCCGGAGTGCCGGTGGAGTTACGATAAGCAGGCACGAAGCAAATAATATTTACAAACTACCAACAGACATTTTCTACAAGTACAGGTACGATTTGGTAGATGCCTGGGCAGGATACAGCATAGCCATCAACCAGCTTACCGCCACTAACAATACTATTCGTGACAGGCGTTTCCTTGCTTTTCGTTATTATAAACGCAATTTCACCGAACTACCGACCCAGATCAGGAAAAACTTTGACCCAGTATTTAATACCACCGAAATGGGCCTGCTGCAGCTCACGCTATACCGGCAAGATTATTATAAGACCCGTTATGTATATGGCTTTGGTACTACTGAAGATATCCCTTATGGCTACAATATCGCTATTGTTGCGGGGTTGCAGCGTCAGCTTTACCTGCAGCGGCCTTATGCTGGTTTGAGCGCCTCACAATTCATTACTACAAGCCAGGGCGACTTCATAAAACTATACCTGCGTACGGGTGGCTTTTTATACGATAAGAACATACAGGACGGCAGTATATTGGTTGGGGCTTCGGCATTCAGCCGTATATTTTTCTGGGGTAGCACGTTGGTCAGGGGTTTCGCTAATTTGAATTACACTCAATTATTTAATAGGGTTACCTATGCGCCATTGCACATTAATAACACCTATGGGCTAAGAGGCTTTTTAAGCGACAGCGCCTTTGGCACACAAAGGCTCAGCCTGCAGTTGGAAACCGAATTTTACCTGAAAGGACAAATACTGGGTTTCCGTTTCGCACCCTTTCCCTATGCTGATCTTTCCCTTATCACCCCCGAAAACAAGCCATATTCGCAGTCATCATTATACACCAGTCTGGGCGGTGGTTTAAGGGCGCGTAACCCCAACCTGGTGTTTGAAACAATAGAGCTCCGTGCTTACTTTTTCCCGGGTGCACCCAACAATATGAGGGGCTTTAAAGTCATCCTATTATCGAACCTTAAATTCAGGTACACCAGCAATTATATTACTGCGCCAGATGTGGTGCAGCTAAATGGGGAGTAAGGTATAATTCTAGATAACCCCACTATACATCCATATACTCCCATGCACTTTTATACGCATCCAGCTTTTCGGCATAGGCAATAAAATTGGCATAGAAGGGAAAGCGCGATAGCGTGGCACTATCACCAACTATCACCAGCTTTTTACGCGCGCGGGTCATAGCTACGTTCATGCGGCGGATATCTGACAGGAAGCCGATAACACCCTTATCGTTGCTGCGCACCATACTTATGTACACAATGTCGCGTTCCTGACCCTGGAAGCTATCAATGGTATTGACCGATATCTTATCGCCATACTGCTGTAATGCCGGCGAATGCAGTAGTTGCTCCTTAAGTTCATAGATCTGCTCGCGGTATGGCGATATAACAGCAACGGTAGGGAACGTCTCTTTAGAATAATGTCCGTCAAGCTCTGCAACAAATTGTGTGAGATGTTTGAAAAGCAAACCTGCTTCTTCGGGGTTCGAGAGGCTCGTATTTTCAGCCTTTTCATCAAAGCCACAACCTGCCGTATCGACAAAAGCCAATGGTGCATCAATAGGAAACAATAAATGCTGTGCTACCGACTCATGTGCTATCAGCTTATCATCATAAAACACCTTTGATGAATAGCCCATTATGGTCTCATTCATACGGTATTGCTCTTCCAGCAATACCACAGCTTCTGGGTGGTGCTGTATGCATTTTTCTAGTAGCGTCACATTCAGGCCGCCCCTTGCCGCTTCGTCGGATTTTATGGTAGGTGGCAGCTGGCAATGGTCGCCTGCCAGTATTACTTTCTTCGCCTTCAGTATCGGTATCCAGCAGGCTGGTTCCAATGCCTGTCCGGCCTCGTCAATTACCACTGTATGGTAGCGCAACTGCCTTACAGTATAATGGTTAGCACCAACAGGGGTTGCTGCAATTATTTGTGCTTTGGCTATAAGGTCATCGGTAATGTATTGTTCCAGCTTGTCTACCTCCTTCATTATTTTGTAAGCCTCATCAAACAAGGCTTTACGCTGTTCTCTTTCGGCCTTGCCAAAACTGCGCTTGTATTTATGCGCCATATTCTTAAACTCAGAGGCCTGTTTTTTCAAACGCTTAATTTCCTTCACCGAAGGATGCTCGCCTATTTTGCTATCCAGCGTTAGCGACATTAATTTCTCCGAAACACGAGCCGGATTACCCACCCGCAAAACATTGAGTCCTTCATCCGTAAGCTTTTCGGCCAGCAGGTCAACTGCGGTATTGCTGGGCGCCACAACCAGTATTTGTTGATGGCTCTGGGCTATAAGGGCCTTTATAGCCTGCACCAGGGTTGTGGTTTTGCCGGTTCCGGGAGGCCCATGTACAATGCTCAATTCATTAGCCTGCAGAATTTTATTTACTGCTAGGTTCTGCTGGCTGTTAAGGCGCGGATTAATCACGGTTGGCAGCGCTGTATCAAAAGTTGGTTTGGCAGCCCCTGTGAGTATGTTTATTAACCGGCCTTCATCCTTTTTCTCACTCAGTGTAACAGCCAGCTTCAATGCGTTCTGCATTTCGTCATAGCTGTTATCGTCAAACAACAGGTCGATGCCCAGCTTGCCGTTGCTGGCCCATTCGGGTAGTTCATCGGTGCGCAGGCTTATTTTAAGCCTGTTACCTCCTGCGTAGGTTATAGTGCCTTCTATTTTATCGTTCTGTGCATCGTGGTTGGAAAACAGCATGGCCGATACCCCAAAGCGCAGCTTGTGCGTAATGTCAGTATGGGTAGTGCGTTCTACTTCTACAGTTAAGTAGTCTGCCCTGCTTAGCTCAGTTCCACGAATAGCTATGGGGTACCAGGCCAGCCCGTTTGCCCTGCGCTCCGAAACTGAGGTAGTTGCGGTTTGTTCCTGGTAGATCCGCTGGTCTTCATCACGTTCCGTTTTTAATAACCCCAGCAGCTTCTTGAAGTAATCCATGCAGCAAAGGTATGGGAGGCAACCTGCTAATCAATATCGCGTATCAAAAATCACTTAAACTGCGATGGTTTTACGGTTTTAAGGTTCTTGAGTATACCCTTTAACTCTAATTGTTCTTCAGCAGACATGTCTTTCTTCGGGATGGGATTGAAAACGATTTTGGAATCATAAATAAGAAACCAATCAGCGAGCTCAACGACCGTGTAGGGAGTGCCCCAGCTCCTTTCGCCGGTAAATGTTTCTCCCTTTGCTACAAGCTTTTCATCGCTTAGGTCATAGGCTATGGTTTCTTTCAAAATCCTGCTGGCATTGTATATTTTACGCCCTATAAAATAAAACCTCAACGGCGTGCTTACATTAATGCCAATGGCCAGGAACACGAAATAGGAGGGCACCATGCTGCTATGGTCATATTCGGGAAATACAAAAATAATGTACAACAGAATGATGAACTTGAAAATTGTAGCCGCTATTGTAGCTGGCCTTCTGTAGGCCACGGTGAACAGTAGCTTTATATATTCTTTACGCGAAATTTTTACGGTTACTTTCATAGGTATTTTTTCAGATATTGTGTTAATTGCACCATTTTGTTCAAGGTAATTCAAAAATCGCAAATCAGCGGCTGACTTTAACTGGATAAACATCATCGCAGATTTAAATAACGTTGCTATTTGTTGGTCAAAATCACAAGGAAACATCCAATTGTATTAACTTAGCATATTATTTAATAGTGCGCTTGCCCACCCAGAAAATCGTCGTTATGACACACCAGGAAATACTCCGTAAAGTTGAATGGAAAGACCTGAAAAACCTTACCCTGAAGGAGTTACTGATAGAAAACAACCTTACCATTCCCTGGTTTGTAATTTCTATAACGCTGGCCTACTATGGTTATTACATATTTGCGTTACCATTTTCGGCATTCTTTTTTCTTACGGCGCTTCGGCAGGTGCACAATGGGTTTCATAATTCGCTGGGCACCAATCGGTTTTTAACGTGGTTCACCATGTACTCTAATAGTGTGCTCATGATGGTATCGGTGCATGCGGTTAAATTCAACCACATCAGGCACCATAAGTACTGCCTTACTGACGACGACTACGAAGGCAAAGCCGCCGGCATGAAGTGGTATGAAGCTATATTGTACGGCCCTGTGCATATCTTCCTCATACATAAAGTAACCATGCAGCTCGGCAATAAAAACTACAGGCGCAATGTGGTGCTGGAATTGGTTTCTATCGCAGTGTTTGCAGCACTGGTGCTTTATTTCCGAATCCACTTTCTTATCTACCACATGATAGTGATGCTGTTGGGTGAATTCCTGATGGCATTCTTTGCTGTATGGACCGTCCATCACGATACGCACGATAGCCCCGAGTTTGCCAGAACGCAACGCACCGGCTGGAAAAACAAGATAACGTTCAGTATGTTTTACCACCTGGAACATCATCTCTTTCCAGCAGTACCAACCATAAAACTACCGGAATTGGCACGTCGCATTGATGATGCCGTGCCAGAAGTAGAAATTAAAAGCACGTTCTAAATGGCTGGTTGATGGGCTCTTAAGCTGGCACATGCGCATGCTTTATAGCGGCATAACCGCCTTCCACATTTACCACATTATCAAATCCCCTCGCCTTTAGTATTGATGAGGCTATTACTGACCGGTAACCACCTGCACAGTGCACATAAAAGGTGCCTTCCTTCGGAAACTCAGCCATGTGATCGCTGATGTAATCGAGTGGCAGGTTTGTAGCATCTGCAAGGTGCCCCTTTTCAAATTCATTATGCCTTCTTATGTCCACTATCTTTAACTGCTTATCACTAGCATGCAGGGTGGCAAACTCCTTAGCCGTTACCGAGATAACAGTGTCCTTTTGCCTGCCCGTTGATAACCATGACTCCATCCCGCCATCCAGATAGCCTATAACATGGTCATAACCAACGCGGGCAAGTCTTGTAACCGCCTCTTCTTCCCGGCCGGGTTCGGCTACCAACAGCAATTGCTGCTTTACATCGGGTATGAGCGCACCCACCCATGGCGCAAATGTTCCGTCTATACCTATGTTAATGCTATTAGGAATAAAGCCCTTTACGAAGCTATCATGCCCCCGGGTATCGAGCACTAATGCGCCGGTGGAATTAGCTGCCGCCTCAAAATCACCTGGAGATAATGCAACTAACCCTCTTTGCATAACGTCATCTATGCTATCATACCCAAGCTTGTTCATGGCAACATTCATAGGGAAATATGCTGGTGGCGGCAATAGGCCATCTGTCACCTCGTTTATGAATTCCTCCCGACTCATATTCTCCCGGAGGGCATAATTAAATTGCTTTTGCTTGCCGATATCAGAGACCGTTTCTTTACTCATATTTTTGCCACATGCCGAGCCCGCACCATGCGCCGGATATACGATAACACTATCGGGCAGCCTCATTATTTTTGTGCGCAACGAATCGAATAACAATCCCGCCAATTCTTCCTGCGTCATGTTGGCGGCCTTCTGTGCAAGGTCAGGCCGTCCTACATCTCCTATAAACAGGGTATCGCCCGTGAAAACGGCTGTTGGAACGCCCTGCTCGTTTCGCAGTAGGAAGCACGATGATTCCATAGTGTGGCCCGGTGTATGTAGTAATTGAAAGGAGATTGCTCCAAGTTTAAAAACCTCTAGGTTTGTTGCAACGTGCGCATCAAAAGCCGGCGTTGCAGTGGGGCCATAAACAATGGTAGCTCCGGTCGCTTTTGCGAGGTCAATGTGGCCTGAGACAAAATCGGCGTGAAAATGCGTTTCAAAAATATACTTGATCTTCACGCCATCCCTGGCAGCGCGATCTAAGTATGGCTTGATTTCCCGGAGCGGGTCAATAATTACTGCTTCATTGCCTGAAACAACATAATATGCGCCCTGTGCAAGGCATCCCGTATAAATTTGTTCTATTTGCATGGCTTTTTTTTCACAAAGTTGGCGCCTTTTGCATAACTGTTTGGGAACAATTGTTGCATAAGCCTACGCTGCAAAAATGAAAGCCAACTACAATGGCTTTATCGCTTTAAGCCGTATGATGTTTGATCTGCCCTGATGATTGGGGCCTTCATCAAGTATAACCTCCAATTCCTGGTTCTCAAGAATATCCAGCCCAGCGAAGTCTTCCGCCAGTAAAGCCGAAGTGTACAACATCGAAGCATCTTTAGGACCGAATGACGATCCGTTGGTCAGTTGGTCAGGCGTAAATACTTCAATAAAAAGCATGCCGCCCGGTTTAAGCATGGCAATAGCTTTTTGATGGAAAGGTATCCTCACTTCCGGCGGCAAATGAAAATAGATCATGCCAATGGCATCAAACTGCATATTGGTAGTGTATTCCGCTGCATCGGCTATCTGGTAGTCGATTTGTACATTCTGGTTAGCTGCTAGCGCCATCGCTTTTTCCTTCCCCTTTATGCTCAGGTCAATAGCGGCGACCTGCCACCCTTTTGTGGCTGTATACACTGCATCCCTGCCCTCTCCGGCACCCGGCACGAGTATAGTTCCGGGCTGCAAGCCATCAATGCATTGTTTAAAATAAATATTCGGCGCTGTGCCATAAACATATTCAGCAGCAGCAAAACGGGAATCCCAAAACTCACTCATACAGGAAAAAATTAAGCGCTGCATAATTATGCAGCGCTGCTTCAAATTTATTTAAAATACTGGGAATCTTTAAAAGACGGTTGTGCAATAGAATTATACTGCTTCTACTTTATTTACACTCCTGTAAGGAAATGCGCAGAAGATATGCCTGCGTGCAAAACGAGCCTGTGCAGGTGCATTAACCAGCTTTACATACGTAGCCTTTGGTACACCAAAGTATTCATAGCTGCTGCCGTCAAAGAATTTTACCTGCAAAGTTTCACCTTTGTACTCAAAATCTTCAATACCTACCGTTGTGCTGGTAATCGTATATTCCGCATGGTATTCAGCCAATGTTTCCGGAGCAATACTCACTAAAAAGTGGTAAGCTTCAATTATACGTTTGCTCTTTTGTTCAGCCTCTGCTTTTTGTTCATCACTTTCCTGGAATTTATCAGGGTGCCATGCCTTCATCATGTTGCGGTAAATGGTCTTCAATTCCTGCAGGTCTGCCTTATCACTAACCCCTAATAACTTTCTGTAGCCTATTATTTTCTTCATGTATAACAAATTCCTTCGTGCCGAAAATGGCAAAAAATCGCACGAAGGTATTAAACCCGACTGACATGGAAATCATAAATATTTTTAACAACATTAATTTAATGCAAAACAGGCGTTTGCTGCACTATATCACTTAAGAAATCTCACTCATCATCATTAAGACTTCATACTAGAATATGTTTGCCCCGGTTTGGCATTCAATTGCAGATAGTTTAGCATTTTTCATTGAAATAGCTATATTTGCAGTCCACCAAGGGGAATTAGCTCATTTGGCTAGAGCGCTTGCAGTCCCGAAGGCTTTCGGGAAAGAGGTAACCGTTTTAGGTGAGGGAGTTTGTTTTTAGTTCATTTTTTATTGGGGAATTAGCTCATTTGGCTAGAGCGCTTGCATGGCATGCAAGAGGTAACCGGTTCGACTCCGGTATTCTCCACAAAAGCGGGGACATCACTCGAAAGAGTAATGTTCCCGCTTTTACTTTTGGCTGAAATGCCCGCCAAATCTACAATGTAGTGGAATATGGAATTGACTCTCAGGGTTCGACACTCGTTAGTTTTCCTGCAATAGGATAATCCTTCTGGAAAGACTAACTTTTGCAGTGTCTGTTTATCAGCGTAATCGCTGGAATCCCAGAGGGAAGCGAGTTTCGAGGCCATTGTTATTGCATTATCAATCAGCAATTCAAGGTTCGACACCTTTCTCACGTTCTTAGCGAGACTTTTGTAAATTTCCGACCTCTCTGCAATAAACTTGCCTTTAAATTTATCGAACATGGCCTTATCTATTTCCTCAAGAATGTAACGTTCCTCCAGTCGTTCGATTTTCTTTTCTATCTCTGCCAGTTGTTTTTCAAGGCTGATCTTTAATTCGTCTTTGTCCTTGTTTAGCTGATTGTAAGTGGCCGTGATTTGTGCTTTAATGAGCTTACGATAATCATCGTTAATGTCAACGGTGTACTTCTCCATTATTGCTTTTATCGCCTCATGCAGGCTATCAGCCCTCCTATTGTTCTTGCAGCCGGGAGTGTTGCATTTGTAGTAGTATTTCTGGTTCTTATAGGCTTTATAGCCCCTCAGATAACTACTGCATTCATCACATTTCAGGAAGCGTTTTAACGGGATATGTTCATTGTCGTCTTTAACCTTGTATCCTTGATGATTCTTGGCTAAAAGACCATTTACCTCTAAAAATATCTCTTTAGAAATTACCTTCTCCTGAATGCCGTCTATTACCCTACCTTCTAATGCACTATGCACCAATAAGCCACAGTAAAATGGATTCCTGAGAAAATCCGATATTCTTTGGTTGTTCAACTTTAAGCCATGTTCAGCCAGTTTGCTTCTCACTTCTTCATTGGTTAAACCTTCCGCCTTCCAGAAGAAACCCTTTCTTAATAATTTACCGACAGCGTTAACCTTAAAGGACTTTACATCTTTTTCCCAAACAATGTCATAACCCATTGGTGGAGCAGTACACCAAATACCCTGATGTATCTTCTCCCTAACTCCTGCCATACATTTTTCCCTGCGCTGCTGGTTGTCATACTCACTGAAAATGAATTGTATGTTCTGCTGTAAACTCCCGCTGGCAGTTGTCGAATCTGATGGCTGAGTTATTGAGAATACACTTACCCCTTCCCTCTTTAGTTTTTCGGCTATGTAAATAGCATTAGCACCAGAGCGACTAAACCGATCGACACTGTAAACAATGATGTGCGATATTTTCTCTTTACTTTTCTTCACAAACGCCAGCATTGAATTAAAGTGTTTACGCTCATCGGTCTTAGCACTTTCGTATGTGCCACCAAAGCACCCCATGATCTGGTAGCCACTTTTCACAGCGTATTGCTCACAGGCTTTCTTTTGCGTTTCCAGGCTCATGTTATTGTCCGCCTGCTCCTTCGTTGAAACCCTTGTATAAATTACGCAGTTGCGTGTTGCAGCTGCTTGTTTGTTCCTTCCCTTTCCAAATGTTTGGAATAACTCAAGTCCGTGTTTACTCATGCTGCAATTTTAATTTCTGTTTGAATACTATTATTTAAAGCAATTTCATTGCCAAACTTCCTTCCTTTTGACCAGCTATTATACACTACTGCCGAAAAGGCTTTTAATGTTCTGATTAGCTCCGAAATCTGCTCCTCATCCCATTCTTTAAAGGTTTCAAGACTCCTAACATCGTCAATGGATATGTCCTCCGTCCTGTCTAATGAATCCAATTTAATCTCTTTTCTCATAATTAATGTTTATCGTTTCACAATTAACAAATCCTTCCATCTTTATCCTTCAAAAGGTAGGGGTAGCCTAATTTAATAATCGGCTTATCATGCCTAAGTCTTTACTTGATTTAAGATGTATCATTCATAATTTTTGGTTTTAAAATGCAAACATACCACGGCTGAAAAACCTACTTACCGCGTTCGAGTAATCTATACGAAGACATACAATAACATGCGTAAAATGGAATAGTCTCCCATAGTTTACCGTGTAACTGTAATGCTCTAACCTTCACGTTAAAGTGCAAACATACTATGGTCAGGAAGCGCAGCTCTGGCTCATTGCAGTATCCTACCAAGAGTTATCAATAACTTCCGTTAAAGCCAGGAGTTTTCAGTTAAACTCTATAAAGCTACAACACGGAAAAAGCCTACTGTCCCCATTTGGGCCGTTTAGGACACTTAATTCACCACATTCCTCATAGTTGCCAATTAATGCCTGTTCTTCCTCAATTAGACGAGGCTCCAGATGCTATACAATTCTTCACAAAGGTATCTTCACTGTAAAGCATACTTTACCGGTTTAGGTAGTATTATACTGAGTTGTGCAGAACATGGTCGTATTATGTCAAACGCAGTCAAATTGTGTCGGCCTGTCAATTATCAGCTTGAATTATACACCGGATAATTCGACTTGCAAAAACTGCCAACTTGAATGCGCGAAATGAAATTTATCCTATTACCCATACAATATGTACTGCAAATGCCACACCGGAAAAATGAAGTTGGCAGAGCAAAAATTCTTTCCAAATGAAATCTAATTATACTCTAAATTTCAGCAAAATGCAGGCAAATGGAAATTAAATGGAGGAAAACATAATTATTTTCTTGTTGACAAAAAGTCCTGCCAAAGCCAATCTCTTATACTGCAATGATGGCAGAATTAGAGATCCATATTATGGCTGCTTCCTTGCTGCAAGCTACGCTACAGAAATGTTTACTTTTCATGGTTCATGCTTAGTTTTGAGCAAACCATTGCTAATCTATAAGTGGTTTTCAAGTACAATTGTCCCGATTTTTGATTACAACCACAAAATTTATAGTATGTGCCAATCACAACAACTTTTACCCCGTCCGATACATTACAACCGTTTGTGGAAGCATTTGCTATTAGCCAGAGACCGAAAGCAGGTGACTACAAAGTATTCCCTGACACCTGCATCGTGATGGGTTTTCAGTGTTCAGGCAAGCATTGTTACATCGACAAAGGTCAATCTATATTATTAGGTTCCGCTTGAATTACCGGCTTAAACGACACATTCAGAATATTTCAAAACTCTGCTAATACCACTACGCTATTTGTTATATTTTCAGAAACCGGTGCCGGTGCTTTTTTCAAATATTCTATGCACCTGCTTTTTGGTCAGTGTTTACCGTTGGATAATTTCATATTGGGTGCAAAAGTGGATAGTACGATAGCACAATTAACCAAAGCGAGAACAGATACCGCCAGATTAAAAGTGATTGAGGATTTCCTTATTTCCAGACTGAATAAAAAGGTAAAGAATGAAAGGATTGGAATAGCAATAGATTTAATAAAGCAGGGTGCAGGGAATACTAAAATTACGTTGCTTGCCGAAAAATTGAAAATGAGCCAATGCCAGTTTGAAAAACAATTTCGGAAAATAGTGGGTGCCTCACCTAAAACATTTTCATCTATTGTTCGGTTAAGAAAACTGATAAATGCTGCACCTAACGATTATAATATGACACAACTTGGTTTGGAAGCCGGTTTCTCTGATCAAGCGCATTTTATAAGAACCTTCAAATTATATACCGGAATTACACCAAAACAATATTTCAAAGAAAAATAAAAAGCAACGATTTTATACAATTTTAGCCCAACGGGCTGCTCTACTTTTGCACCCCAATTAAGTATTACCAAAGCTTAATCCTCATAAAATATGCTAAATATAAGGCACATACTACGCTTGCACACTCAAAGCCAAACACTGTCTGAAATAATCATCCAGACAGGCATTCATCGTCCTGTACTTAAGAAAATCATTACAGATTTCAAAGAAAGTAAATTAAGCTTCGCAGAGGTAAACGAGCTTTCAGATAAGGACCTGGAAGAACTATTTAAGAGTACACCAGAAAGCTTGCCAAGTAAAAAGCTGGAAACACTCTACAGCTTATTCCCTGCAATTGATAAGGAATTGAAACGAAATGGCGTTACTAAAGCCTTATTGTGGGAAGAGTATAAAAGAAAGCATCCCGATGGTGCCAGCAGTACTGCGTTCCGATCACATTTCGCTAAATGGAAAGCAAGGAAAATACCCATCATGCGCCAAAATCACAAAGCCGGGGATAAGCTATTTATTGATTTCGCTGGCGAAAAATTAGTGGTAACGGAGAAGGAAACAGGGAAAGAGAAACAAGTAGAGGTATTTATAGCAGTACTTGGTGTAAGTCAGCTAACGTATGTTGAAGCCGTAAACACACAAAAGAAAGAAGATTTTATTGCTGCCTGTGAAAATGCCTTGCATTTTGTGGATGGTGTTCCTGCTGCCATTGTACCTGATAATTTAAGGTCAGCAGTTACTAAGTGTGACAAATACGAGCCAACCATCAATGAAACATTTGCAGATTTTGCAGAGCATTATAATACTACGATTTTACCGGCACGTGCATACCGACCAACAGATAAAGCTGTGGTTGAAAATACGGTTAAGATTATTTATACGAGGATATATGCGAAAATAAGGGACGAGGTATTCTACTCTATTGAAAGTTTGAATAATGCCATCTCTATTGCCTTAGTGGAACACAATAACCTTATCCTAACCGGAAAGAATTATAGCAGGCGGCAGAAATATGAGGAGGTGGAAAAATCAGCCCTTCTACCGTTACCGGCTATGCGTTATGAATTCAAGAAACAGCTTTTTGCAACAGTGGCAAAAAACGGTCATGTTGCTCTTAGCCTTGATAGGCATCATTACAGCGTTCCCTATACTTGTATTGGGAAGAGGGTTAAACTATTATTTACCGGTTATAACGTAGAAATATTCCATAATTACCGGCGCATAGCCATTCACAAACGGCTGCAAAGTCCTTTTAAATACACAACTGATAAAGAACATTTACCTCCAAAACATCGCTTTGTGGCAGATATTGAACCGGATAAGTTTTTAACTATGGCCGATGAAATTCATAAAGATGTAAAACTGTATATAGAAAAAGTACTTGACATCAAAAAGCATCCAGAACATTTGTATAGAATGTGCATGGGTGTTTTAGATCTTTCAAAAAAATATGGCAATGAACGGTTGACCAAAGCCTGCCAGCGTAGCTTAATTTTTGGTATTTATAACTACCGTATTGTAAAGAGAATATTGGATGGCGGTTTAGAGGTATTGTTGGATGAAGATTGTATCGAAAAATTTGAAATGCCGCAGCATGATAATATCAGGGGTGGCGATTATTATAAATAACAAAAAACAAGAAAATGAACGAATCAACTTTGGAAAAAATGCGGAAGATGAACCTCTTCGGCATGTATAGAACCTTTAAAACGAGTATTGAATCCGGTAAAACCGAAAATTATACACCGGATGAAATGATAGCCAGTCTTATAGATTCTGAATGGGACGATAGAAAAAACAGAGGTATCGAACGGCTAATCAATAATGCCCGGTTTAGGTACAAGGCTTCAGTTGAAGAACTGCAATTTGAAGCAGACCGTAATATTGACAAAAATCAGATACTGCGCTTTGCCGACTGTTCCTTTATCAGCAAATATGAGAACATCTTAATAACAGGCAGCACCGGCATTGGTAAAAGTTACATTGCTACTGCAATTGGTCATCAGGCTTGCTGTTTAGGGTCAAAAGTGCTTTACCATAGTACTCCAAAACTAATCAGCAAACTAAAAATTGCGAAGGCTGATGGCTCTTATATAAAAGAGATGGCTAAAATAGAAAAGCAAGAATTACTCATACTCGATGACTTTGGCATTCAGCCTTTCGATGCTCCAGGCAGAGCTATGCTAATGGAGATTATTGAAGACCGTCATGGGAAAGGTTCCGTAATTATCACCTCTCAGTTACCTGTAAGTAAATGGTACGATATTATTGGCGACAAAACAATGGCGGACGCAATTTTGGACAGGATTATTCATCAGGCTCATCGTGTAGAACTTAATGGTGAATCCATGAGAAAAAGGGGGCCAAAACCTAAACAACCCTGACCCTGTATTGAACAATTTGACGATGGCATTTATTTCATTAGCACCTTTAACAACATCAACATTTATCCGACATAAGATTGAAACCCGGCAGCTACTATACGACTGGAATTTAACCGTGATTTGCCCGGAATTTAATTTCCTAAGCAGAATAATTAGATTATCATTAGATTTGGATTGTAATTCATTGCTTACGGATTAACCGCAATACGGAAACATGGACAAAAACATTCAAAAAGAGACGTTCCATTTGGAATTTACTATCAAAAAACTCAAAAAAAGGCTTGAGGACCGGCAAAAAGAGTTCAATGGAGTGACTTTGCAATTGAATCAGGCGCTTTCTGAAAATGAAAAGCTGAAAAGGCAGCTTCGCAAGTATGAAAAACCGAAAGATGAGTATGATTATAGCTGGAGCTGGATAAGTAAAATCGTTTTTTTGGTTGCACAAGCGAAAAAGCCGCTCCGTTCCGCTGAAATAATTTCGGTGCTGCGGGTGCGGGAGCCAGACCTAAATCTAAAAGCGAGTAAAGAAAAATTCCTTTCGGCCTTTCTTAATGTAGCTATGCAGCATCAAAGATTGATACCGTACAAATTGAAAGGAGTTAGAGGTAATTACTACTGCCTGCCGGAGTGGATTAATGGAGGCGGTGAACTTTTGCCCGAAATGAGAAAGCATATTTATTGATTCTTGTTGTGTGTGTGTGTCTTGAAAAAACTGCCTTGTTTGTATTCTGGGATAATTGGGCATGAATTACGGGATAATTAACCATAGTGAAAGATAATTAAGGAAAATTAAAGGGAGTATTGAGACAACCTCTCATTTCGTTACTAATTTTTGTACTTTTCACCATCATTAGAGATAAGATTCAATGTCATCAAATTTTTTTACTAATCAAGGTGAGAATACACTCTACAAAAAATTTGTGGGTGTATTTGAACACATGCAAAATATTGAAGTTTTTAAAGCAGTTATCGGATACTTTAGGGCATCCGGCTATTTTGCTATCCGCAAATATTTTCCTGATGATTTAAAAGTAAAAATAATTGCGGGGATAAATGTTGACCCCTTTATTGCATTGGCACAACGACAAGGGTTACTATTCAATTTGAATGCAAAGGACGCAAAAGAGAGTTTTATTGAATCAATTCAAAAGGACATTTTAAATGCGAAGTACAGTAAAAGTATAGAAGAAGGAATTTTACAGCTCATTGACGATATTGGTACAGGTAGAATTGAAATAAGGGCGCATAAATCACAAAAGTTACATTCAAAATTTTACATCTTTTTATCTCCAAATTTTAATCAGCACAACCCAAATGGAATGGTCATTATGGGTTCGTCTAATTTGTCTGCTCAAGGCTTGGGCTTAGAAGATGTTGCTCATAATTATGAAATGAATATCGAGTTGAGAGATTATGACAATGTAAAATTTGCTGATACCGAATTTGATTTACTTTGGGAACAAAGCACTCAAATACTTCCCGTTGACGCTAATTCATTGATTAAAACGACTTACTTAGATGTAACACCGACACCGTTTGAAATTTACGTAAAGTTCTTAATTGAATTTTTCGGTAAAAATATAGAGTATGATCCTGATAGCATAAGTGACATTCCTTTAAAGAAATTCAAAAAGCTGAGTTACCAAATAGATGCTGTAAATCAGGGCTATGAGTTATTATTAAAGTATAACGGGTTCTTTTTGGCCGATGTAGTTGGTACTGGGAAAACGGTTGTTGCTGCATTGTTAGCTAAAAAATTTATTATTAATAACGGTGCAAAAACTAAAATCCTTATTGTTTATCCACCCGCTTTAGAAAGGAACTGGAAAAGCACATTCAAGGAATTCAGGATTGACGAAAAATGCCATTTTATACCTAATGGAAGTTTAAATAAAATTGTGGAAGGCGACCATAATTATGCCGATAAAGAACGGTATGATTTGATTTTGGTGGATGAAGCTCATAAATTTAGAAACCACAAAAGTCAACAATTCCAAAACCTGCAAATTATCTGTAAGTCGGGAAGGGAAAATATAGGCGGCATAGACGGTTTTGATAAAAAAGTGGTATTGATTTCGGCAACCCCACTGAATAATAAACCGGAAGATATATACTACCTCATTTCTTTATTTCAAGATATACGAAATAGCAATTTAAATGAACCCAACCTCCAAAAATTCTTTTATCCCCACATTGTTCAATACAAATCTTTAATCAACCAATCAGTATTAGACCTACCTGCTATTCAAACTATTTTTAACAATATCAGGGATAGAGTAATTAAGGACATTACCATTCGCCGGACAAGAACAGACCTGATAAAAAATGAACGGTATAAAAAGGATTTGCAGGAGCAAGGTATTGTATTCCCCAAAGTTGCCAACCCAATTGCCAACCAATACCAACTTCCCCATGACTTAGCAACCCTTTTTATCGAAACCGCAAATGCTATAATTGACAAAAATATTATTGATTTTTTCCGTTATCAGGCAATAGCATATCTAACAGATGAAGCAAATGACGGGATATACCAAAATGCTCAGACTATTTCCCGGTCATTGGCATTCATTATGCAAACCCAATTAATCAAGCGTTTGGAAAGTAGTTTTTTTGCTTTTAAAAAATCACTTGGCAAAATCACCAACTCTACCAAACAAATGATTGAAATGTATGAACGGGATAATGTTTTTATAGCGCCGGATTTAGACATTTCAGATTTATTAAGCAGAGGAATGACCGATGAGGAGATAGAAATTGAAATTTTGAAAATTGACGATGAGAAGCCGAAAAACAAAAAGTTCAAACAAACTGATTTTAAAAACGGGTTCATAGAAGGGTTAAGGAATGACTATGAAAATTTATCTGCCTTAAACGAAAAGTGGCAAAATGTACAACCTCATAACGACCCAAAATGGAATATATTTATTACCCTGTTAAAAGATGAGTATTTTGATAGTAATAAGAATGAGTTGGGCAAACTGGTGATCTTTACGGAATCTGCCGACACACTTTATTATTTAACCGATAGATTAAAAAACGAGACTACATACAAGGTGCTTTCTATAACCTCGGACAATCGCAATAGGGAATTTGAAACAATCAGGGAAAATTTTGACGCTAATTTTGAAGGAGAGTTCAAGAACAATTTCGATATAATATTGACTACCGATGTTTTGGCGGAAGGTATTAATTTGCATAGAGCCAATGTAATTGTCAACTACGACACACCCTGGAACCCCACAAGGCTTATACAAAGACTTGGGCGCATCAACCGTATAGGCACCAAAGCCCACTCCATTTATAACTACAATTTTTACCCGTCAGAACAGGGTGATGATAGAATAAACCTCCGGCATAAATCGTTAGTAAAGCTCCAAAGCAGCCATAGTACGTTTGGTGAAGACAATAAAATTTATACGCTTGATGAGATAATTGACCAGTTCTCAATGTTTGTTGAGAAAGAAGAAGATAAGGATATAAGAACCGAATATTTGGAATGGTTGCGAAAGTTCAGAGAACAAAACGAAGACCAGTTCAATGCTATTAGGAAAATGCCTTTGAAAATCCGTTGCATCCGCAAAACGAGCGAAAATGAAACCAGTATTGCATTTGTAAGAAATGGAGATCATAAAAATATCTACTTTCATTCACAGGGCAAATCAATGTCAATCCCTTTTGAAAAGGCGGTAAAGATTTTTGAAGCCCTTAAAAATGAAGAGGGTATTTTACCTATTCCTGAAATTCACTACAAACAAATCAATAGCATTATTAACCAGTTTGAAAAGGATATAACCACACCGGATATGGTGGGTGGAAAAGATGATACCAGCGATGTGAGAACGCAAACATCAGTAGTTAGGCTTAGTAATTGGCTATCTGATACTTTGGGTTCTGAGCAAGCGAAAGAAGCAGCAATTAATTTGCTCCCCTTATTAAAGAATGGCACCTATGCCAATCTAACCAATGAAGTATATAAGCTGAGAAATGAACCCAATGTTATGAAACTCGAAAGTGAATTGATAAAGCTTTCTCAAAAATATACTTCCAAAATTAAACGTATGGCAGCTAAAGAAAGTGCACCTTTAGTTCCCCAAATCATTATTTCAGAAACCTTTTTTTAATTCCGGTAATTATAAATGACAGTCACAGAAATTCGGCAATTACTTGAAAGCCCATATAATCAGGGAGAATGGAAGGTGTTTTTACAAAAGCACTTTACCAATAATAAATTGTTTGGCGATGCACACGCTATTCAATTGAAAGACAATGCCATCAGTAAACATTGTGTTGTGTTAGGTAATTACGAGGTGGATAGTTATACCAACATTGGCATTTTTGAAGTCCAGTTAAATGAAAAAGTAAATCTTACACGCAACCGGGTTGCCTTACGCAACCTGATAAAAGATGTTACCCAACAGGTTGCCGGAGCAATGGTAGTATTTGTACAAGGTGATAAATGGCGGTTCAGCTATATTAGCAAACGGAAAGTTAAAAACAAAGAAACCAATCAGATAGAAGATAGGGAAACAGCCCCTAAGAGATACACTTATTTATTTGGTAAAAATGAAAAAGCCCTAACGGCGGCGATCCGTTTTGATAGGCTTATTGAAAAGCAAAAGGGCAATATTTTTCAACTTCTCTCATTAAATGACTTTGAAGAAGCCTTCTCAGTTGAAAAATTGAGCAAAGAGTTTTTCAAAAACTACAAAGAATCTTATGACGATTTTGTTCAGTTTCTAACAGGTAAACGGTATGGCAGAAAAGGCAACAAATATGAGGAGCAAATAATCCATGAACCCAACTGGCAACTTACAGCATTGTTTAATAAAGATGAAAAACAAGCCCGTGATTTTTGTAAGCGAATGATGGGCAGGATTGTATTTCTATACTTTATTCAAAAAAAAGGTTGGCTGGCTGTTAAGCAAGGGCAGAAGTGGGGTGAAGGAGACCAAGATTATTTATTTCACCTGTTCAATACATCAAGTAATAAAGACGATTTTTATGCAAGAGAGCTTGTACCCTTGTTTTTTAACAGGCTGAATAATGAAGATTCAGAAAACATGGCAAGAGAACTTCGATTCCCTTATCTGAACGGTGGTCTGTTTGATGATAGCCATGATAGGAAATACAATAAGCTATTCCTGCCTGAAGATATTTTCAATAGATTATTTGAAACCTTCAACAATTACAACTTTACGATCTACGAAGATGCGCCCGATGAACATACTGTTGCGGTTGACCCTGAAATGTTGGGTCATATTTTCGAGAATTTACTTGAAGATAATAAAGATAAAGGCGCATTTTATACCCCGAAAGAAATTGTGCATTATATGTGCAAGGAAAGCCTGAAGGCTTACCTTTTTGCCCACGATGAACATTTTTCGGATAGTGACTTAGCGCAAAGTGCTATTGATAAAATTATTCAACAACAAGAACTAAGTAATGACGAAAAGCAATACGCTGAGAAAAATGCGTACAAAATAATTGCTGCATTAGAAGAAGTTAAGATTTGCGACCCTGCAATTGGATCTGGGGCATTCCCAATGGGTTTATTACAGGAAATATTCAATGCACTGATCTATTTACAGGAATTAAAGGGATTTAAAAAAGGTGTTTCAGATGCCGATATTAAGAAACACATTATTGAAGAAAGTATTTACGGAGTTGATATAGATGCAGGTGCTGTTGATATTGCCCGACTTCGCTTTTGGTTAAGTTTGGTTGTTGACGAACAAGAACCTCAGCCACTGCCCAATCTTGATTTTAAAATTGTTTGCGCCAATACCTTAATACCTCTTGGGGACATTAAGGAATTGGACCTAAATGCTAAAGCAGCGTTAGCTGTAAGGGAGTTGGAAGAATTGAGACATGAGTTCTTTAATGTGAGCAGCGATAATAAGCTAAAATTAGAACGACAGTTCAAAAAAATTCAAACAGACTTGCTTAGCCTGCGAGAATTGGCTTCCAAAAACAATTATGGAATATATACAAAACTATATGAGTTTAATCCGTTTGATGACAACCCCTGTTCTTGGTTTGACCCAAAATGGATGTTTGGAATAAACGATGGCTTTGATATTGTTATTGGTAATCCTCCATATGTACAGTTGCAAAAAGATGGAGGTAAACTTGCTAAACTTTATGAGAAAATCGGGTACAGTACTTTTGAAAGAACTGGTGATATTTATTCTTTGTTTTATGAAAAAGGGTTTCAATTGTTGCGTGATAAGGGAGTGTTAACTTTTATTACTTCAAATAAATGGATGCGCACTGGGTATGGAGAATCACTTAGAAACTATTTTGTTACCAAAACCAATCCATTGTGGCTCATTGATTTTGGTGGCTTCCAGGTATTTGATGCTACTGTTGATACGAATATTCTGATTGCAGAGAAAGCTCCGTTCCAAAACAAGGTAAATACTTGTGTTTTGACAAAGGACTTTAGCATAGAAAATATGAGCGATTATTTTAGACAGCATAGTATCGCCAGTTCCTTTACAAAAGATAGCTGGGTAGTGCGTGATGCAGTGGCGCAAAGAATAAAGCAAAAGGTTGAAGCGGTCGGTGTGCCACTGAAAGACTGGAATATAAATATATATCGTGGCATACTTACCGGATACAATGAAGCTTTTATAATTGATTCCGCAACAAGAGATAAATTATTAGCTGCTTCGCCAAATTCCGCCGATATTATACGACCAATTTTAAGAGGCAGGGATATACAAAAGTATTATGCTGATTGGCAGGGGAAATATCTAATTGTTTCGCACACCGGGTATAAAGACGTGAATGGACATATTATTGAGCCAGTAAATAT
>CANFKC010000016.1 GCA_947447265.1 Chitinophagaceae bacterium | reverse complement strand
ATTTGCAGATCGTATGCGACTCAAATACCGTAACCGATGCCTTCAGCAATGAAGAATTTGTAAAAATTGTACACCGCGAGCGGCAGGCCGGGAAGTGGTATACTGTGCGGCTCGATGGAATGGTGACGGACAGCAGCTTTTTTGATGCGGAGAAGTAGTTACTTTGCCGGCAGCAACGCAGCATAGCTTGCATCAATTACCATGAACGATATTAAAGGCAAAGACGACATACAACACCTTGTAGAAAGCTTTTACAAAAAAGTAATACCAGACCCTGTAATCGGGCATTTTTTTACAGAAGTAGCGCACTTTTCGTGGGAGGCACATATACCGGTTATGGTATCGTTCTGGGAGAGCATTTTATTCCCGCCCGGCACTTTTACAGGCAACCCAATGACAAAGCATTTTGCGCTGAACAAAATCAGTCCATTACAACCACCCCACTTCGCGCACTGGATGCAACTTTGGAAGGCAACGGTAAACGAATTGTATAGCGGCGAAGTTGCCGACATGGCCATTAACAGAGCTACCTCTATCGCTGCTATAATGCAGCATAAAATGGAACAAGGGTAAGTTGTTTACTGCACCCAAACCTCACTACAGGCTATCATCGGCTTTTTACCTTCTTTAAAGCGCCATACCGGCAGGTTGGAGCCGTTGGTTGCCGTAACCTTTATGTAGCGCGCTTGCACTGCCTTATTACCGGCAAATTTGCTCGTTGAAAGTTCGAAATGTTCTTCTGCACGGCTGTAGGTTTGCGTTGCGAATGTTTCGTACTTCGACCCATCGGCAGATACTTCTATCTTCACGCTTTCCGGCAGGAATATAAAGTGGCGCGGATCATCGAGGAAATCGGCCTGTATAATATTTATGCTTTGTTTAGTACCCAGGTCAATAGTGGCGACCATGGGTATGCC
This sequence comes from Chitinophagaceae bacterium, assembly GCA_947447265.1. Classification (GTDB taxonomy): domain Bacteria; phylum Bacteroidota; class Bacteroidia; order Chitinophagales; family Chitinophagaceae; genus Flavipsychrobacter. The sequence goes on along the minus strand of CANFKC010000016.1, from coordinate 97,534 downwards.
ATAAAAGCACAACCAGTTGTAACTGAAATCATCATAGCCAGGGTTGCCGTCCACGATGGTGCGATTACCTTTGGCAGGATAGTCAGCAGTGAAGGGTTGCTGTAAAGTTACTGTCGCGCCAACTGCAATTGTTGGCTTTACCCCTCTCGAAAAAATGCCGTTCCATTCTGCAAGGTATTGGTCAGGGCTAATGCCGCCTTCCGATAGCTCGGTTACTCCGGCCTTGTTACAGTTTGCTACAAAGCGCTTGACTTTCTCCTGAATTTTGGGTTTCACGGTCCATTTACCGCCTGCGCTTTTATCAAATATCCCGAACCTCTCTATACCATAAAAACGGGCTTGCTGCAATACCGTGTATTCCAGCGGCAGGCGGGCCTTTACTACCCTTTCCTGGTATTCTTTGTTGCCTTCTGCTGCGGCCTCTGCCTTATCCAGTATTGCACTGTACAAATCGATATTATCGGGAGACAAATAGGCATTCCACTCGTTTACCGGATTACCGTAAATATCCAACTTACGATGAGATGCCAGCATTTTTTCCTGCAACAACGCTATGTAATCACCAATGTACTTCCCGGCCTTAGGTCCGAAGTACTCGGTTAAAAAATCGTCTGTGAGCTGCTTTACATTAGCATTGGCATCAACCAGAAGGCGTGCAGTAATATAGGCACGCAACTCTGCAAATTCGCTGTACATATCACCGCTGCCCTGCGAGAAAATACCCTTAACACCATTACTCTTCAGGTACTGAATATTGGCTTGTAGCGTATGGAAATTGGGAAAGGGAGCCAGGTAATTCGTGAACTCAGTGGTATAGTCCCAAACAAAAATATTGGGGGTAAGTGCCCCCCAGGCTTTAAGGTCATTCCTGAATGCACTGGCAGATCCTTCTTCAGCCAGCGGCTTGTCGCGATAGGCATCAATGTTACTCAGGAAAACGTACACATTGGTGGCAGGGCGCAGGCTTTTAGGGGCCTTGTGGGTGTAGCCGTAGGCGAGTGTAGTAATTTTTTTATCAGGGAAATTTGCGGCTACTTTATTTACAAATTTTATCAGCGAACCCGATGGGCTACCCTGCTCATCATCAACGGGCTTGCATTTATCGCATTCGCACCAGCCGATATCGTCATTCGGACTTACTGACCAGTATAAAGCGTCAGTGCTTGCAGCCATGCGCTTCCTCAATTCGCCTACAACAATTTTATATACCTCTTCATTGCCCAGGCAAAGCTGCGATGGCTGGCGCCTTCCCTTCACCAACGCATAATATTCAGGATGCGTTTTAAAATAGGTTTTCGCCGGCACCAGTTTATCATAAGTATGCCCCCAGGTATGCGGTCCCCAAAGGTCTTCAAATTTCTGTAGCCTGTTCCACCCCAGGAATTCGGCATTATTGGCCGCAGGGTAATACGTTTCGCGATATTCAAATTGCGGCTTTACTTCTTCTTTAATGGCTGGTATTTTCAGTTGATTGACTGGTTTACTTACGACTGCAGCCTCGCTCATTTTACGGCAACCCGCATATTTTTCAAGGAAGGCATATACCCCGTAAATAAGCCCCTGTCCGCTGCCACCCATAATTACCAGGTTCTTGCCATCTGTCTGCAGTAAGTAGCCTTCTAGGGGCAACTTACCACTATGCAAGGCTTCACCCTTACCGGTATGGCCCAGGTATATAGCAGTATTGCCGGCAGCAGCGTCCCCGCTAACTACCGGCAATTGAGCACCAGTTACCTGGTTAATGTATTGCTGTAAAACCTTTGCTGACTTCTGCTCTAAAGCAGTTGCTTCAGCCGGCACTACTATTTTATAGGTTGATGATCTGTTGCTGACCAATGTTATTTCCTGCGCATCACTATTGCATATTCCCCAACCCATTACGAGGCAAAACACGCCCAACAACTTTCTATTCATAACCCATTGTTTTAGAATTTACGCAGCAACTGTATGTATATGTCATACTGGTTATGATACACCGCATCCACTGGTTTAAGCGTATTCGGGTCAGTACCTGCATTACTATACTTCTGGTTATACCACGAGCCAAAAATACCTAAACTTGTGCGGTATCTGATCTGTTTTGTATAACCCGCACCAACACTTACTGTTGAGTACGACAAAAGTTGTGCCAAAGCATAGTTCCTGCTCACATCGTCAGGCGCTGTACCATAACCAAATATGGCAGAGAACCATTCGCTGTGGTTAGTCGGGTTCGTATAATACCTGGTAGCCAGTATCACTGAATAGTAGTCAGGGTTTTTAACCGCTTTAGACAAGTTGATATTGGTCGGGTCGTTCGTAGCGCTCAGGTTAATGTAATATCCGCGTAATGTAAAGTAGAAATCTTTGTACTCTTTTGATACTGAACCCAGTAAAGACAATGTATTACTGCTGTCAGCTTTCAGGTAACGGATACCCAACTCACCATCATAGCCTTTAGGGAAGCTATGGAAAATAGAGTAACCTAACCTGTATACAGGGAATATCTTCCTGTTTGGCGAATAGTTGGCAACTGCATAAGAATACCATTTTGGCGTGTGGTTGTATATCGCATCTGCCTCAAACTGGAAGCCCGGACCATTTACACGGCCTGCATAGTTAATACGGCCAGTTACATTACCTCTTTTATGGAAACGCGTGTATTGTACTGTAGCAATAGTATTTATTGAAGCAGAGTAATCGAACTTGCTGCGCAGATAACCTACACCCCACTGGTTCCTTAATCTATGACTGAAAAGGAAGTTAGCATAGTCAACATACTTAGGGTCAAGGTTGGCCATTTTCATCAGCGTGTCAGCTGTGCGCCATGCATCTTCCCATTTCTTCTGATCTTCATAAATAGTTGCCCGCTTCACCAGGAAATATGGCTTGTCTGGGTAAGCAGCGCGGCCGCGTGCTATAAGCGCCAGTGAAGTATCGTATTTTTTCTGCTCGTTGAGTATGTTAATGGTATAAAACAATGTATTAGAATCGATAGGCGACGCTTCTAATGCTTTATAATATTCTGCTAGAGCGCTGTCTTGCTTGTTATCAGCCATGTACATTCTGCCAGAACCTTGCAGGTGCTCAATGTAAGCATCGCGGAACCTTACGTTATAAGGGTATTCGCTGTGCAACACACCAGAAACTGCGTATGCATCTCTGTATTTATGGGCATCAGCATAAATCGATGCCTTTTTAAACAACAGATCTTTTGAATCAGGATAGTAATGTAATGCCTGGTCAACATAAACAATAGCGGTATCGTATTGCTTGAAAGCAGACTCAATGTTAATGAGGTAATTTAACGCATCCAGATTATCAGGTTGTTTCTCCAATACCTCTTTAAGAATAGTAGTGGTGCTGGAATAATCGTCATAAGCCAATGACTGACGGCCCGCAGCTAACGACTGCTCTACGAAGCTCATCAGGTAATGCCTCTTATCAGGATACTTCTGCAACAGGTCTTTCGATATCTGCGCAGCTTCGCTGTAGTGTTGGTATGATTCTAATATACCAGCCTTCTTGAATAACAAGGTTTCGTCGCCAGGATAGTATGCTAATGCTTCATCTATGGTACGGATAGCCTCGTCATAACGCTTCTGCTGCACATAGGCGTTTACAATCATGTTGGTAGCGTCTTTGTTCGATTTGTCGTAGCGCTGCACTGACCTCAGGTCTTCAATAGCTTTATCATAGTCTTGTTCTGCAATGTAAGTTCTTGCACTTGCAGTTCTCAACTCAACAAAGGTTTGCTTATTATCTTGTGTAGGATTTGCTTTAAGCACGTTTTCAGCCAGAACCGAAGCTGCGCCATAGCTCTTCATGCTCATTAAGATACCCAGCTTTTTATTGGTCAGGTCCTTGTCGCCAGGATACTTTTTCAAGCCGACATTTACCCAGCTCAATGCTTCCTCATACAAACCTCTTGCATTAGCTATGTTAACAACATAATTCAATGCATCCCTGTTACCTGGTTCTTTTGCAAGTATACCCTGGAACTGAAGATAAGGATCGGTATTCATGTAGTAACGGCCTGCCTGCATACGCATGTATGTGCTTAGTTTGCGCACTTCAGGATCGTTAGGATATAACTTTTCGAGCTTTTCTATTACTTCGATAGCCTCAACATATTTTGACATTGCGTCTAATATTCCCACCTTTTTCATCAGGAATTCATAAGAATTAGGAGTAGCCTGTAGCGCCCTGTTGGTCGATGCCAGTGAGCTCACGTAGTTACCTGACCTTACGTCCAGGTTATACACAGCCTGCATGGCTTCTTTGTTCAGCGGGTCTTGTTCCAGCACGGCTTCATAGGCGCGCTTGGCTATTTCAATATAGCCTTTATGTGCGTACTGCCTTGCGTGTGAAAGTTTGTATTCCAGGTATACGGTACGAATGAACGGATCGTTAGAGAACCTGTCGAACAGGTAGTCAGCAAGCTTGTTGCTTTCCATCCAGTCGCCTTCCTTGTTATAAACATCCAGCTTTTTCAGCAGCAGGTCACGATCGTTAGGGAAGTATTTCAAACCCATATCGCAATACTCAATTGCCTGAACATAGTTACAGGCAACAGCTTCCATATTCACGAGGTATATGTAGGCATCGCGGTACTTGGGGTTCTTGTCAATAACGCCTTTCAGTTCTACCCTGGCGCTATCGGTTTTGCCGGCAAGGGAATATGCCCTACCCAATAACAGGTGTATATCCTGATTCTTGGGCGAGATATCCAGCGCTTTATTACAAATGCTGATTGCTTTCTGGTAGTGCTTGAGATCTATTTCACGCTTTGCCTCCTGGTAGAGATTATCGGAGGATTCGAATTTTTTAAGCCACTGCGCGTTCACGTGGGTACACGTGCACACGAGCAGTGCCGAAAGCGCAAGCTTCGAGACTTTCTTAAACATGCTGTAAGAATTTAATGGTCGTTAGTTAGTTAGTTGTTTTGTTGCGATAGGGCAACAGTTGTATTAGAATTCTAGTTGTGTTGATAGTGTTTACTCGTAGTTGTGATTGTCTTTGTTTTGATAGTTTTTACTGGTAATAGTTGTGAGATCTTAGTTGTTGTGATAGTGTTCTTTTGGTGTAGTTGTGAAGGAATTGTTGTACTCGTTTTCTATATCAATTGTGTTTTTAAAGGTGTAAAATGAACGATTTTGGCCCAAATATACTCAGATTTTTATTTCTAGGCAGGATTTGGCTCAGTTTTCTTTTTTGCCTGGTTACCAAAGCCTTGTCGCTGCATATTTCCCCATACGTGCTTACGCCCTGTAATGAAGTTAAAGTAGCCTTTAAGGGAAAAAAACAGTATAAGTGGATGGTAAACAAACGGTTCTAAGAACGCCATTGCACAAAGCCCTATCACTTCTCCCCAGGTTTTATAATACTTGAAGGTAATCTGGTCCCACAGCAATGCAAGCGTAGTAATCATTACCGAATACGTATATACGAATATAATAAGGATGATAGCATAAGGCCAGTTGATCTGTCCCGTCCAGATAAGGTAGATGTAGTAGAGTATACCGGTAAATTCTATTAACGGCGCCAATAGTTCAAAGAAGAAGTTATAAGGGAAAACGATGAGGCCCAACCTTCCAAAACGGGGATTGAACAATATTTTCCTGTGAATACTCATAATCTGAGCCAGACCACGTGCCCAGCGGGAACGCTGCCTGCCAAATACTTTAAGCGTGGTAGGCCCTTCTGTCCAGCACAATGTTTCCGGCACATACCTTACGGCATATTTACGGTCATTTGCCTTCATCAGGCTGCACATACGGGTTATGAGGTCCATATCTTCACCAAATGATTTTGAATCGTAACCACCTGCTTTTACCGCAATTTCCTTGTCAAACATACCTAAACCACCCGACACATTGGGTACAGAGTTGATCAAATCCCAACCCATTTTACCCAACACGAATGCACGGATATACTCCATTTCCTGGAAGCGGGGCAGAAACCTTCTTGGCGGACGCACACGGGTAATTAAACCTCCGTCAACGTCGCAGGAATTAACCATACGTAAAGTAGCTCCTGTAGCAATAACTCTCTTAAAATCTTCCACTATGTGCTGAAAACCACATTCCTCGCATGGGGTACCCACCTCTTTGATCTTGGTGGTCTCTTCATCCATGAACGGTTTTATAAGCTTAAGCAGGGTATCTTTCTCTAATATGCAATCCACATCGGTACACAGAAAGTACTCGTAGCTGGAAAGGTTGATACCCGCATTAGATGCGTCGGCCTTACTCTTACCATTAACCTTATCTATAACCAATAACTTTTCGTAGGCCGGGTTGGTAGATTTATATACGCGCTTTATAGGCTGGCAATTAAGGGTAGCCCGGAAAGCATATTCGCACAACTGCATTTCAAATTCCGCAATCAGCTTTTCCAGGGTATCATCAGTACTACCATCATTAATGATGATTACCTCATACTTAGGGTAGTTAAACGTAAGCAGCGAGCGCACATTCTGCACAATGGTCACACTTTCGTTGAAAGCAGGCGCAATTACAGAAATACCCGGTGCCAACGGTGATTCTACAAGTATGTTGAGGTCAGCTGTCGAATTTCTTTTTATGTACCTGCGGATAGAGATCAGGGACATAATAGCCAGCATACCGTAGGCCAGCAATAACGAAGTGCCATAAATAAATACGCCATGCTGGTAGAACTCACCAACCGTTTCCCAAAAAACGCCACTTGAAAAAAAACGAGCTATAGCCTTCATTGTAAATTTATCTTATGCAGCGGGGGTAGTAACTTTTACTTCAGCCTTTTTAAAGCCTTGCCTTTGCATGTTACCCCATGAATGTTTACGGTTAGTTAGAAAAAAGTAATAGCCTCGTAATGCGAAAAATACGTTGAGCGGGTGGTATACCAGCATTTCAACAAATACCATCGCACAAACCCTTACAACATCGCCCCATGTTTTGTAATACTGAAAGGTAAGCTGATCCCAAAGCACTGCCAGGGTCGATATCATTACCGAATACGTATAAACGAATACGAGCAAGATAATAGCGTAAGGCCAGTTTACATTGCCGAAGAATGCTATATATAGATAATAGAGCACACCAAGGAATTCAATAAGTGGCGCACAAAGCTCAAAGAAGAAGTTGTAAGGGAAAGTAACCATACCAATGCGCCCGTAGTTACTGTTGAACATCATTTTGCGGTGCGTCCACATTAACTGAATAAGGCCACGGCCCCACCTGGTGCGCTGGCGAGCAAATATCTTTAGTGTTGTAGGCCCTTCGGTCCAGCACAACGTCATAGGAATGTAGCGTACTGCAGTTTTAATTTTATTTTCTTTGGCGTAACGGTTCATACGCAGCATCAGCTCCATATCTTCACCAAACGAAATAGGGTCATAACCGCCGGCCCTTACCGCTATTTCTTTATCAAATAGACCCAGACCACCAGATACGTTAGGTACGCAGTTAATGTAGCTCCAGCCCATTTTACCCAATACAAACGCCCTGATATATTCCATCTCCTGGAAACGCGCAAGAAATTTGCGCGGTGCACGGATCTTGGTAATTACACCGCCATCCACCTCGCATGAGTTTGACAGGCGTAACGTAGCACCTGTGGCAATTACCCTGTGCACATTATCTTCCATTATTGGCTTAATAAGGCGCTGCAAAGTTTGTTCATGTAATATGCAATCCACATCGGTACACAAAAAGTAGGGGAACGAACAAACGTTAATACCCGCGTTGGTAGCATCGGCTTTTGATTTACCATTTTCCTTATCTACCACCATCAACTTGGCATAGGCGTCATTTGTAGACTTATATACACCGCGTATAGGTTTTGACATCAGCTTCGCATCGTAGGCATAATCAACCTTAACCAACGCAAATTCATTTATCATCAGTTGCAGCGTCTCATCGGTGCTACCATCATTTACAATAACTATTTCAAATTTAGGATAGTCGAGTGTAAGCAAGCTCCTTACGTTACTGATAATGGTAACCTCTTCATTGAAGGCCGGTGCAACTACTGAAACGCCCGGTGCCAGCGGAGAGGCAACTATCATAGAATAGTCAGTATAGCTTTCCTTACGCAAGTAGAGCCTGATGCTTAAAAAAGACAGGATAGCCAATATAGCATACAACAGCAATAACGACGTGCCATAAACAAACACAGTCGTTTCGAAGAAAAACGCTAAATACTCGAGAAAGGATAAATTCATCAGTATTTGATTAACGGATTTTGGCAGTGACTAATGATCAATCTGTTTTCATCGTGAGAGGTTTCTTTGAGGTCGTCGATCAGTGCGCGGGAAGCAGGCGTATTATGCTTAATAATAGAGCGGGCCGCATTCATCCTAACATCAAAATTAGAAGAGAACAGGAATTCTGATTTTAAGAAATCAAGGTGCTTACCGGAACCGATTCTTCCGAGAGCCTTCAGTATTTCCAGCTGGCAATAAATAGGTTGCGTGTTATAGATGCGCACCATCCTTTCTTCTGCAGCTTCAGCGGTTAATTTACCAAGGCAGTTAATGGCATCGGCCCTGAAATAGTGGTCTTTGTTATTCAACAGGTCCATAACAGCGGGTATGGCAGACTGCTGGTCGTAGTGCGCAATAAGCTTCAGGCAGAATGACACCACACTCTTATTTGTAGAATAACTTACCCAACGGGAAAAGTTAGGGATAGCAATATCTTTGGTGGTAGTAATGATCTTGAATAACTCCAACTGATCCCAAGGTAAAATAGGCTCAGTAGCCACATCGAAGAACTTAAAAGGCTCGTTCTTACTTAACTGGATGTAGGCGTTACGGGCCGCCGCACGAAGCGAGGGATTGGTACTGTTGGTAAGTGGCAGGATGGTTACGTCAGATATCTGAATATCCATCTGGGTGAGTTCGCCTACCGCTTTAATTTTCTTTTCCCACCTTATGCTCTTCATTTTATCAAATGAATCTTTAGTGAGACCCATATCGATGTACAGTTTCCTCAACAACTCCCCTACTTCTCCCCTGAAATTTTTCCGGTAAGAAATAATGGTTTCAATAACCATTTGGCGCACCCAAGGCGTTTTGTAGATATTATCATTCAATGCAGCCGGGTCAAATTCAATCTCGTCTACCGGAACTTTTTCCAGGTTTTCGTTAATGAGTACCTGTTCGGTAATCATCTCCTCTATCTTCGGACGGATAAAATTCATGCGCTTCTCTTCAGCATAAGCTTTCCACCTTTTATACAGGATAACACTATATGCAATGATGGTTGCAAACAATGCAATAAAAATAAAAGCAAGCGCTATTTGAATAAACAGATCCAGAACGCCGAAGCTTTCATATGCCTGGAAAAGAAGTTGAGTTAAACCACTAAACATGCTTTATTGTCATTTTTTTTTGGTTACCAGCTTAGAATGATTTGCCCTGTTGTCAAGCAGCTTCTTGATCCTGATGAGCAATTCGCCCGCCATGATCGGCTTTTTCAAATAATCGTCAGCTCCTAATCTAAATGCTTCAGTTATAGTCTCTTCATTACCTACTGATGATACTACAATAATTGACACGTGCCTTTTTGTAGCATCGCCCCTCAATCTGCTCACCACTTCCAATCCGTTAGCGTATGGCATCATCAGGTCAGTTACGACTACGTCGTAGTCAGCGTTCTCCATTTGATCGAACGCCTCTTTCCCATCCTTTGCAGTAATAACATTATAGCCAGCTTTACCAAGAATATTCTTGATAGCTTTCAGCATAATGTCATCATCTTCAATAATTAAAATATTCGCCATTGCTTTCTAATCTTACGGAAAAATTTGTTACGGGTTTACAAAATCACAAGAGTATCATTCAAAAACGAATTGTTAATTTAACAATAACTGGACAAAAATAAATCTTTTTGCTAACATAACAAAACTCATTTCTAAAATAAACAGAAAATTAATGTTTAATGCTTAAAGACAAATCTACTAAAAAACCCCTTATTAACAAACGCTAATGGAGATGCAACAGTTTCACTATAAACGTAATGAATGTAAGCTACTTTAAAAACCTTAATTAATTAGAAATTTAACGGCAACGACAGGTAAAAGGTAGTTCCTTTACCTTCTTCACTTTCAAACCAAATATCACCGCCATGCGCCCTTGCCACCTGCAATGCTATAGACAACCCGATACCATGAGGCTTTTCGCCCTTGGTACCATATGTTTTACTTTCAGTGAACATGTCAAAAATATGCTCACTGCCTTTATTTGCTATACCAATACCGGAATCCTTAACCGTAATCAGCACTTTACCTTCCGCCTGCGTAAGGGATAACTGTATCGATGAGTTTTCGTAGCTGAATTTGATAGCGTTGCCCATAAGGTTTTCTAAAACCCTCCTGATTTTGCCTTTGTTTACCATTGCAAAAATGCCTGGTGTCTCCTGTTCTATAGTAATAACCTGCTTCTTGGTTGCAGCCTTGGCATTCAATAACTCAACACTGCTGTGTACCAGTTTATTGATATCGACACGTTCTTTTACCATGGTACCCGGGTCAATGGTATCGGCAGCATCCAGTATCTCGTTACTGAGGCTGAGTGAGTTACCACAGGCTTCCTGTATGAGATCGAGCATTTCCCATTGTTCTGCATTCAGGTCTTTGCCTTCAGTTAGCAATATGTCAGTTAGTGCAGAAATAGCGGAGATAGGGCTCATTACATCGTGCGCTACAGAGCGTAATATCCTTGATTTGTCTTTGTCCCTTACCTCCAGTTCATATAACACATCTTCAAGCTGGCGCTTACGGTCGCCTATCTCCAGGTTCAAATCCTTCAGCATTTTCAGGTCACGCTCTGCTCTCGATGAGTTGCGCATCACCATCAAAATGACGATAACAGCCATCAGGGCCACGACTGCTGCAATAACCAGATAGATATCACGCTTCTCTTTGTCTTTTTCCAGCAATGAAAGTTGGTGCTGTTTTTCCATTGCGCGCACAGTAGCCTCAATATCTGAGGCCATCAGTAACTTATTTCCTGCCTGGAAAGAATCATTCAGTTTTATATACGCGACAGCATATCGGCATGCCAAAAGGGAATCGTTCTTTCGGTTGCAAAAGCGGTACATCAGGTTATTGCATTGTATTTCAACAACTTTGTTGGGTATGGTATCCAGTTCCGCTCTAATATAAATGAGCAATCTGTTCAGTTCGTCAAGTTTATCGCCTTTCAGGTATATTTCCGCAAGTTTTACCTGATCTGTTTCAGCATCTGTATTTGCGTAACCCATCTGCAGGTTAACTGTTATACTTTTGTTCAACATCTGTATTGCCGTATCCAGTTGCCCTTTGCCTATAAATACGTCAGCTACATTGCCATATATAACCGCCTCTGCAGTCTCGTAAACACTTTGTGCCTTGTTAGGAAATTTGTTATAGTTCGCCCTAACATACGCCAATGATTTGTTGTAGTAAATAAGCGCACTATCAAACTTACCGACCTTCTGGTAGCACAACCCTATATTATCCAGCAGTTCCTGCTTTCGATAGAAATAAGTAAAATTTTCAACGCACGAAAGCATCTCGCTATACGACTGCTTAAAGTAAACAGACGCTTCTGTAAACTTCTGCTGCCGGTACAAAATCATACCCATGTGATAGCTGAACATGCTTACCGCGCAAGGGTCTTCAGTTGTGCTGGCAAGTACCTTTGCGTTAAAATAAGTTTTGAATGCCTCATTGTAAAGCCCTTTGCTGTAGAGTGCATCCGCCTTTATGTTAAGCGCCTGTATCTTTCGTATAGTTACCTTTGTGTCAGTTCCAGCTTTGTCAAGTATGGTAAGCATGGTATCCGCCAATTCTGCACTCTTTTCATGATCGTTAAAGTCTCGTGAAACTAGGGCACTGATGTAGGCATAGTAATTCATTTCATCCTCAACCGTCAAACCATTGCCTTCGTTATGCTTAGTACGTGCATAATGCAGCGCACCTAATTTGTCACCGGCATCATACATCCGTTCAGAACGGGCAATAACACTATCAAAGTATGGGGTACTCGGCGCAAGTTTGTTCCCCGCGTGGTTGCAGGAACAAACAAGAATAGACAGCAATAAACATATAGCCAGTAATTTGCGCACCACTTTCCGCTTTGCAGGTTTGGTATTAAATAGTGTTGCGACATGCAAATAGAAATGCGCTGCCACAACATATAAAAAATAAAATAATCAAAATAATCAGACAAATATAATACAACCTACACTAATATCATAGCAGGCAGCTAAGTACAGAAGTTGGCAACAAACAGCCGGGCATGATAGCGCCATTTACATCATCGACTTTATGATGATGCCCAGCTTTTTGAGCGCTTTATCTATTTCAGGCGTCCATTGCATACCATAACTGAGGCGAAGGCAGTTTTGGTAACGCTCTTGCAAGGTGAATATAGTACCGGGTGCAATGCTTATTTTATGATGCATGGCTTCAATATAGAGTTGATAGGTATCGATGCTCTTATCAAGTTCCACCCACAAAATAAAGCCACCGCGCGGGTTACTTAATTTAGTGCCTGCAGGAAAGTACTCGCCAACGGCCCTTATAAATTGCAAGCTGTTGGCATGTAGCGTTTGCCGGAGCTTGCGCAAATGGCTCTCATACCGCCCTGTTGCCAGAAAGCTAGCAATTGCAGCTTGCTGGGCGGTGGCAGAAGTAATACTGTGATAGAGTTTCAGGCTCTTTATCTTATCCAGGTATTTGCCAGGGGCTACCCAGCCTACCCTGTAACCGGGTGCCAGTGTTTTTGAAATGGAACTGCACCACAACACATTGCCTTCTTCATCAAAACTTTTGCAGGATAACGGGCGCTTGTTGCCAAAATACACATCACCATACAGATCGTCTTCAATAAGCGGCACACCATGGTGCGACAATAATTTCACCATTGCCTTTTTCTGCTCATCAGGCATACAGTAACCGAGCGGGTTACTGAAATTGGTTACGAAAAAGCATGCTTTGATTTTATGTTGCTGCAGGGCTTTTTTCACATCGTCGGGGTCAACACCGGTATCGGGGTCGGTTGGCAACTCTACCACTTTTAACCCTATGCTCTGGGCAAAACGCAGTGTACCAAAGTACACAGGACTTTCCACCGCAATAGTATCGCCCGGCTGTGTTATGGCCATAAGGCAATAGGATATGGCATTCATGCAACCGGATGTTGTTACAATATCATCGGCACTCAGTTTACCACCCCAGTGCATACTCCAGCGCGCTACCTGCCTGCGCAATAGCTCATTGCCCTGTAGTTGCTCGTACGAAGTGCCGTTAGCCGGCAAATCGCGCAGGGCCTGTATCATAGCTTTATTGAGACGCGCCAGCGGCAGTATTTCCGGCGCGGGCACACTGAGCGAAAATTTAGTGATACCGGGCATAGAAAAATCGTTATACACCTCGCCTATTATTGTTTCAACATCTTTTGTGCGGGTTGTCTGCAGTGGGTTACTTTTAGCAACTTTTTGCGGAAACCTGGAAGGATTAAAACACACATAATAACCCGACTGCGGCCTTGATTCTATTAACCCCTTCCCTTCAAGATGATAATAGGCCTGCAGTATGGTGCTCACACTCAAATTATGCTCACTACTCAGCACCCTTACTGAAGGTAGTTTATCGCCTATCTTCAATACTTCACCCAATATCTGGTGTTGTATACGCTCCGCTATCTGCAGGTACAGATGGTCGCTTTTCGATTTATCGAGTGTTTTCATAATTCAAACTGTTATGGTCAAAAATATGAAAATTGTGTCTGTTTTGTTCAAAATATTTTTTCCACTTTTGTCAAAGAATTTTACAACACCATGGCAACACAAACAAAAGCATATGCAGCACTCTTTTTCGTCTGCATCGTATGGGGCACAACTTACCTGGCTATCCGGGTGGGTGTGATGCATTACCCTGCATTTTTGTTTGCGGGCATCCGCCAGACTATATCCGGCATCCTGCTTATGGCTGTTGCACTGCTGGCCAATAGAAAGACTGACCTTTCTCTGCCCAACATATTGCGACAGATGGCTATCGGCTTCCTGATGCTTACTATTGGTAACGGTGGCGTTACGTGGGGCGAAAAAACCGTACCAAGCGGCATAGCAGCGCTCATCTGTTCCATAATGCCAATTTTTGCGGTACTGTTTAATTTGCTGCTCTCTAAAAAAGAGAAGTTTAATGGCCTCATAGGCGCGGGCATGCTGCTCGGCACGGGCGGCGTAGCATTAATATTCAGGCACAGCATAGCCGACATTTCTAACACCCAATACTTATTCGGCACACTGGCAATACTGGCAGCAACGTGTTCCTGGGCTGCCGGGAGTATACTGAATAAGAAGAATGTTAACCCGGTTAACCCCTTCCTTAATTCAGGTATGCAGCTTTTGTTTGGCGGCATTTTCATGTTAATACTCAGCCCTGCAATTGACGACCTTAAGCATTTGGAACTCTTTAACCGGGATGGCCTTATAGCCATGGTATACCTGATAATTTTCGGCTCGGTGCTGGCCTATGCCGCCTATATGTATACGCTGAGCAAACTGCCGGTAGGCGTGGCCACCATTTACGCCTATGTAAACCCGCTGGTAGCAGTAATTCTGGGGCATTTTGCGCTGGACGAAGAATGGAGTATTTATACAGCACTGGCATTCATTGCAATTATTAGCAGTGTTTTTATGGTGAACAAGGGCTACAGGCAACAACACACAACAACTATTAACAACGGCGCAGCAAATGCCTTTCCGGAGACTGTGCCGCTGGAATCATAAACATCTAAAACCACATTGTATGGAATACAACATTTCAGTAACGCCGCAGGCGGAAAGAACAGTTGCAGAAACCAAATCAATACCGTTTGGTAAAGTGCCAACCGAGCATATGTTTATTGCAGAGTATAAAGATGGCACCTGGCACAACCCGCGCATAGTGCCGTTTCACGACCTTTCGCTGAGCCCGCTCGCTTTGTGCCTGCATTATGGGCAAACAGTTTTTGAAGGAATGAAAGCTTTTGTTACTGCCGATGGCGGAATAAATATATTCCGGATGCAAAAGCATTACGACCGCTTTTGCAAATCGCTGGACCGTATGTGTATGCCGCTTGTACCCAAAGCGCTGTTTGATGAAGCCATGCACCAGCTGGTGCAGCTGGACGCAAGTTGGGTGCCTGATGAACCTGAAGCATCATTATACATACGCCCGTTTATGATAGCCAGCGAAGGCCGCATAGGTGTTAAAGTTGCTGATGAATATTTGTTTATGATAGTGGCCTCTCCGGCTTACCAATATTACGCCAACCCACTAAAGGTAAAAGTTGAAACCGAATTTTCGAGGGCCGCAGAAGGTGGTACCGGTGCTGCTAAATGTGGCGGCAACTATGGCGGCGCTTTCTACCCTACTGAAAAAGCAAAGCGGGAAGGATTCGACCAGGTGCTTTGGACAGACGCTAAGAACCATGAATTCATTGAAGAATCAGGCACCATGAATGCCATGTTCTATATGAACGACACACTAATAACCCCTGCGTTATCCGGCAGTATTCTGGATGGCGTTACACGCGATTCATTGGTTACCATTGCAAAGGAAGCCGGCATTAAAGTGGAAACCAGGCAGGTAAGCCTGAAAGAACTTACCGATGCGCTGGAAGCAGGACAGAGAGTAGAAGCATTTGGCGCGGGTACTGCTGCAGTTATAGCCCCGATTGAGCAGATAACTATTGCCGGCAAAACATATACGTGTTACATAGGCGAAGATGCCATGATGTTCCAGCTGAAAGCCAAACTCAATAACATTCGAAAGGGTTTAGCACCTGATACCCATAACTGGAATTATATAGTTAAGTAATGAAGCATATAAATGTGTTGCAAGAGGGATACCTCATTACCACAGACAAGGCATTAATGTATCCTGACGATGTGCGCCAGTGGCTCGCAACAGCTTCGTATTGGGCACAGCACATACCCCGGGAAACCTTTAAAACAGCGTTCGATAATTCATTTGGTATTGGTGCTGTAAAAGACGGTAAGCAGGTTGCCTATGCGCGCCTGGTGACTGACTATGCCACCTTTGCTTACCTTGCTGATGTATATGTGGAAGATAGCCACCGAGGCAAAGGCATAAGCAAAGTAATGATGCAGGAATTATTCGCATTGGACTGGGTGAAAGGCTTGCGCCGCATAATGCTAGCGACAAAAGATGCGCATGATTTGTATAAACAAGTTGGCTTTACTGCAACTAAATTCCCGGAACGGCTGATGGAAATAACCCGACCAGGTATATACGGAGATATGGAGACGGTTTGTTAGTTGGCAGTCCTACAGTAGGCAGTTAGCAGTCGGCAATTGGCAGTCCTTGGTTTATTGTAAAAAAGCCAATAAAAATTGTGTGGTTTCTCCCGAGATATAGCGGTGTGCCCAAAAAGGAACAAAAATATTAGAGCCATTATAACCGGTGTGTTTTATATAGTCAGAGCTGTAAAACGCTATTCAAAAAAAATCCTTCAATCAAAGATATCATGATCAACTACCTGGAAAGCGCCAAAAGGCAATTCAATATGTACAAGGGCCTTGGCGAAAAAGCAATGGCCCAAATGGATGACCAGACCCTCGCCTGGCAAGCCAATGAAGATAGTAACAGCGTAATAAGCATTGTACAACACTTATGGGGCAATATGCTCAGCCGCTGGACAGATTTCTTAACTACTGACGGCGAAAAGCCATGGCGCCAGCGCGATGCCGAATTTGATAATGAGGCGGTAAGCCGCGAAGCCGTTATGCAGAAATGGGAAGAAGGCTGGGCATGCGTTTTTAAGGCTATCGATAGCATAACAGATGCTGACCTCGACAAAATCATCTATATACGCGGGGAAGCACATACTGTTTTGGAAGCCATAAACCGCCAGATAGCTCATTACGCTTACCATGCCGGACAAATGGTGTATATCGCAAAACTGCATACCCATGGCGACTGGCAAAGCCTTTCCATTCCGAGAAAGAAGGCGTAGATCGCTTTATAATTTGGTGACTCATAAATGGGCGCGCAACAACACCGAACCTCTATTCTTAAAATAAGTTTGCGATAGATATAGCAACCTTCAAAACATTTCAATTCAAATTTATTTTGCATAGTTTTAAACCTGTTACCGATTGTTGGGTCTTAATAGCACAACAACGATAATTAAACCTTTAAAACAATAAATCTATGTTCAGGTCAAAACTTTCCCTTTGTCTGGCTACCGGTGCCCTTACTATCGGCTCTTTTCTAACTGTGGTGTCTTGCAATAAAAAAGACAAAAACACTAACCCAACCACTACAACTGAAGACAATGGTTATGCCAGTGAGCACGCGGTATCAGAAAAATCTTTCGACGATGCGCAGACCATTGCCGATCAGGCATCTAATGTAGTTTCGGGCAACCTGGGCTATAAGACAACGGCATTAACTACCGGCGGCTGTGCTACAGTAACCCACTCTGCAACGGGCGATACTACAACTGTCGACTTCGGCACTGTAAATTGCCTTTGTCATGATGGCCGCAATCGCCGCGGTAAAATCATAATTACCAAAACTGGTCCGTATACGGCTACCGGTTCTGTAAAAACAATCACTTTCAACAACTATTATCAGAATGACAACCAGGTTACCGGCACAAAAACGATAACTAATATGGGTTTGAATTCTTCAGGCCAACCTTATTTTAATGTTACTGTAAGCGGTTCCGTTATCCTTGCAAGTGGCGCAGGTACTGTTACTACGAACTGGACAAGGGTGCGCACCTGGACAGCGGGTTCTGCCACAACTACCGACTATACCGACGATGTTTATTCCATAAGCGGAACGGGCACAATTACCCGCCCGAGCGGTGCGGTGGTTAACGTGAACATAAGCACCGCAACACCGTTGGTGGTAGCATTTGGTTGCCGCTGGATAGAAGCCGGTACAATCGTATACACGCTGCCTAGCGGCCTTACCCGCACCATTAACTATGGTACTACACCTGTGTGCGACGCAACTGCTACGTTAACAACACCTGCGGGCGCTACGTACACCATAACAATGCCTTAGTAAAAGAGAATTTTTAAAGAAGTCAAGCATAAGGCCGGCAGTGATGCCGGTCTTTTTTGTTATTTAGCGGCAGGACCAGATATCAATTATAAATCAAAAAACTGTATAGAGTTAGTGTACGTCACTACTGCCTGCGCAAATTGCGGTCAATTTTTTATCAGCTTTTCTCAACCCTGCTTGCAGCAATAAAAGCAGTTGCAGCAGACGGTATAGTAATAGCTATATAATACAGCCAGGCTGGCGCATTATTAGCCATGCAAACAAATGCACTAAGAATCGTGAGTATATTTATACCAACCAGCAGCCAGGCAGTTGCTGCGTGCCCGAGACCGGCATCGAGCAGGTAATAATGCAGGTGCCTGCGGTCGGCTTTAAGCGGCGAAATACCTTTTGATGCACGCAAGGCAAAAACACGCAACGCATCAAAAACGGGCAGAAAGAAAATAGCCAAAACTGCCTGTACCGCCACATAACCAGAATTAGTGTTCCCAAGGTCAGGAATATGCAGTGCAGGCGCCGACCTTATAAATAACAACGCCAAAATAAATATACTAAACCCTGAAAGCATAGAACCGGTATCGCCCATATAAATTTTAGCTGGTGCATAATTAAACCAGAGTAATCCGCAAGTAGCCCCCAGTAAAGAAAAGGCAAGGCTGGCCTCAGTAGTAAAGCCGAGGCTGGCAAAATGCGCACCAAATATCAGCGTATACAATATTGAAAGCATACACGCCAAACCGTCAATACCATCGATAAAATTAAAAACATTAATAAAGAAGGTGCCACAGAAAGTGGTAAGGTAAATACTTACCCAGAATGGCAAATCGTATATGCCCAATAGACCGTAAAGCGATGTTATTCGAATATCAGCAAAGTAAACTGTTATCGCTGTTGCCAGTATTTGCGCCAGCAATTTTTTGCTGGGCCGCATATTCATGATGTCATCGTAAATGCCGGTAAAGAACAATATGACTGACGAAATAATTATGTAGTTAAGCACTTTAAAGCCAAACGGTGCAAAAAACAGTACCGTAGCCATGTAACCAATAAAAACACCTATACCGCCCAGGCTGGGTATTTGCTCTCCATGTATTTTGCGAATGTTGTCGGGTATGTCAAATATCTTCCGCTTTAGGGCAATAAATATGATCTTCCTGACCGAATAGATGCTGATCAACGCCGAAACAACGATAGAGAGATAATATATGTATTGATGCGGTAATGATGAAAGCATGTATCGTTAACGGAATTATGGGTTGTGTTAGTATCAGTTGCCACCCGGGAACACCTTACCCGTAAAAGCCTTTGTAAAAGTATATAAATTAAAATCGTCCTGCAGCAGGGCTTCGGCCAATTCGCTTTTTAAGCGGGTATGACTTACCGACTTCATGCGCTGGGATTGTATAATCTGCCAGCATTTCTCAGTGAGCAGTTGCAACCTCTTTTCCGGCAATTGGTGATGGTTGGCCAGGTATTCGTCAATTTTTCCTGCGAGCGCCGCCACACCTGTCTTATCTGAAGCAACCGTTTTCACAACCGGCGTTTCAATACCGTAGCCAGCTTTTTCATGGGCCATTATCCGTAAATTGTTATAAAATGCATCCGCATTTTCCCTGTCGGCCTTATTAACAACAAAAATATCTGCCACCTCCATTATACCTGCCTTTATAGCCTGCACCTCGTCTCCGGCTTCCGGAACCAGCACTACCACGGTGCAGTCGGCAAGTCCGGCAATCTCTACCTCGCTTTGCCCTACCCCAACTGTTTCTACTATCACCATATCGAACGGGGCATCCTTGACCAGGTCAGTTATTTCTATAATTTTTGAACTCAAGCCACCCAATGCACCGCGCGATGCAAGCGAACGGATATAAATGTTGGGATTTGTATAAAATTCGCTCATCCTTATACGGTCGCCCAGCAAAGCGCCATAGTTAAATGGCGATGACGGGTCAACCGCAATTACAGCTATTTTCTTATTTTCAGTAAGCCAATGACTTAATAAGGCATTCACCAATGTGCTTTTGCCGGCACCCGGAGGGCCGGTGATACCAATTACGGGTGTGTGATTATTTTTACGCAAATGTTCCAGCAAATATTCATACCCTTCCAGTTCATTTTCAACAATAGTAACCCCGCGGGCGAGTGCCCGGAAACTGCCTGCTTTTAAGTCGTCGTGAAGTTGTTTAATATTGCTGTGCACTAAATCGCCTTTTTGTCCGTTTTAAAGTTATGGTAAGCCAACCAATGAACAAAAGTAGTAGTCTTATAAATAGAAAGTTAACCAAGTCTGACATTGCTGTTTTTTGCATACTAATAATGGTGGGCGGATTGCTGGTTTCGCGGCTTTTTCTATCTCTGGGCATGATACTTTTCGGCATTAATGCATTGCGCGATATTCATCCAAAAAAATGGCTGCAGCAAAAATGGTGCATGCTTGGGGTCGCCTGGGTAGCTATTTACGCCCTCACCTGGTTCTGGAGCACCGATAAAGAAACGTGGGGTGCATTTGTGCAAAATAAACTGCCCATACTCTTTTTGCCTCTGGCGTTTGCTTTCCTGCCACAATGGACAGCAAAACAACTTCAACTGCTTACGCTCGGCATTGGCACTATGTTATTCGCAGGCGCATGCTATAGCATTTCGTTCCTGTTGTTTGATTACGACAATTATATAAAGCTATATAATGTGTCGCACATGATACCTACCCCAATGTACCAGGAATACATCAGCTTCAGCATTACCAACTCTCTTTTTGCGGTTTGGTGCGTGTATGTTTTCCCTAAATTGGAAAGTAAGCCGATAAAATATGCTGTGGCATTCATAACTATCAGTTTGGTTATTTATAACCACGTACTGGCATCTAAAAGCGGACTTATTTCATTTTATGTATGTATGCTAGGCTGGGGCATCTATACTATAATAGCTAAACGGAGCATCTCCGGTGTTATTGCGGTACTCGGCGTTCCGTTATTGCTGGCACTTGCAGTAACCTATGTGCCTACCTTACGTGAGCGTAAGGAACATATTGTATACACCTATTACAGGTTCCGCTCTAATGATAAAACCGGCTCGTTAGGAGATATTTCAAGACTTATATCTTACGACATTGCATTTAAGCTGATGAAGGAGCAACCTGTAACAGGTACAGGCATTGGAGACATTGGCCATGAAATGGATCGCGGATATGATAAATGGTACCCCGAGGTGGTAGACAGCCATAACCGCCTGATACCCCATAATCAGTTCCTGACCGTTGGGCTGGGATGCGGTATACCTGCAATGCTGCTATTCGCGATATGGGTATTTGCACCGCTTCACCGTTTAGGAAAAAACCGGGAGAGCTTTTTCTTCTTTGTGGTATGGCTGGCATTACTCATACAGTTAATGATAGAACCCTACCTCGAAGGCCAGATAGGACTCTTTGTATATATACTGTTTACATTGCTGTTTTTACATATAATGCCTTATTCGCACAAAAAGATACCATCAACGGTACAATAATTACGTGGTTTGTTATAAATAAATTAATTTACACCCAAAAGCGAACAATTGTGAAGAAAATTCTATTTATTCTCAGCCTATCCCTATCATTCAGTGCCACTTCTTTTGCTCAATACGGCCTTCCGGAAGTAAACGCACCGGGTCGCCAGTCGAAAGAAATTAAGCCGACCGACCTCGCTCCCGGCCAGGTGGAATTTATTGGTTTCAGAAATCCGGAAACCGACGATCTTAGCTGGCAACCATCACTTACTACTATTTCAGAAAACGAAAGTGAGAACAATGAGCTGCTCGAAAGAATTAAAAAAGCGAAAAACAGGCAAAAAGCATTGATAAATGCTGGTGAGAATACCGAAACTGCAGCAAAAACAACAATTCTGCCTCCTACTTTAGATACGAACTGGATAGGCGTACCAACAAGCCCTTATTCTACTCCGCTTGATAATAGCATGGCTATTTCCAATGGTGGAAAAATCGTTGCCTTCGTTAACTCTAAGGTTGGCTACTTTAACACCGCAGGCACCATGTCTTATTCTAAAGACCTGTATGCCCTTATTGCCGATGCTACGCTGGTTAACAATATGTGCGACCCGAAAGTGGTGTATGACAATGTAAATGACAGGTTTATCTTCTACACGCAGATATGCGATCTGGTGCCGGCTAATTCAAAAGTGATTCTTGGTTTTTCTAAAACCAACGACCCTGCTGCAGGCTGGTATTTTTATAAACTTAGCGGCAACCCGCTGAGTGACAATTCTATTTTCGATTACCCAAAAATGGGCATGTCTAAAGATGAAGTTTTTGTAACTGGAAACCTATTCCATGTTTCGGGCAGCTCTACGTCTTTTAACACCGCTATTATTTATCAGGTGGCTAAGGCTACCTGCTATGCAGGCGGCACCATGAGTGTAAAAAAATACGCTCCTATTTCCGGCGCATTCACTGTATTACCAGCCAGTTACGGTCTTGCCGGCAGCTATGGACCTGGTATTTTTTGTGTAAGTTCTGATGGTGCAACTGCAGGTAGTTATGATTACAAACTATACCGCATCAGTAATACTATTGCATCGGGCTCCGCTGCACTTACTACCTCTACAGTGCCTACTACTTTTTATTCAACTGCCGGCGATGCTAACCAACAAGGCACCACA
This sequence comes from Chitinophagaceae bacterium, assembly GCA_947447265.1. GTDB lineage: Bacteria > Bacteroidota > Bacteroidia > Chitinophagales > Chitinophagaceae > Flavipsychrobacter. The sequence continues at coordinate 74,846 of CANFKC010000016.1, read as the reverse complement.
CATACTTTAAGTACCGGCGACAGCCGCGCGCTCGATGGTTTTTACCTGCACGGCTATGTGCACTTTGTTCATAACGTTGATGTTGGTAGTGGCTATTGCGGCCTCCAGGTGGTTCGTGTAAAAGTAGCTGACGCTACTTGCACCACCTTTGCGCTCGGTGCGGTAGGTACCGCAGACAAATGCTATGGAGTTATTGCACCATTAACCAATGATTCGCTTGATAAATCTATAATAATGGGTTATAACGAAAGTGCATCTACTTTCTACCCACGTACCATGGCTGTTTCGCTAAGTAACAGCGGCGTATATTCCGCATCTACTACTGTTAAGGCAGGTGTAAGCTATGTAAACTATGGCTTTGGTGGCACCAGTGACAGGTGGGGCGATTATAATGGCATCTGCAAAAGGTATAACAGCACTCCTTCTGCTTCATGGATGGCCGGCATGTATGGCAATTCATCTAAACAATGGAGCCAGTGGATAGCTAAAATTCGTGGAGTTTCTAATATAGGTGTTCCTGAAATTGAGCAGGAAGAAGTTACAGCAAGTTCAGTTTACCCGAACCCTGTCTATGACAACTTCAGTGTGAAATTTGAGCTCAAAGAACGTAAAGACATTTCTGTCGACATTATTGATATGCAAGGCAAGGTAGTTGCGCAACTCTACAATGGTATTGCAGACAGGGGTGAAAATGTCTTTTCCTTTAACAAGGCCAACCTTGCTACCGGTGTATACTTCGTTCGGATTTTTGGTAATTCAAGCATGCTGAAAAGCGAAAAAATAATTATCAATGACAAATAAAATAGCATGCACACTTTTGGCATTAGTGCTGGTGTTTGCATCACCTATGGTACGTGCTCAGGAAAAAGTAACTCATAAAAAGACAGTTACTACCACAACCGGTAAAAAAAAGCACCATAAGAAGCGACACAGAAAAAAAGTAAAAACAAAAAATGTAGAAATTATTCATCATTCTGACGATGATAAAAAACTACAGGAAATAAAAGACGCAAAAAACAAACAAAAGGGTGCTAAATAATTAGCACCCTTTTGTTTTACAGACACATTGTGTATTCAGTGAACGAAAAGAAATCGGGGTTGCAATTGCAACCCCGATTTCTTTTATTGATTTTTCAGTGCAGCCACAAATTCTGATCAGCCAACTGCCACTATGCTTTCTCTTCCCATATTTGTGAAAGATGAACGAGTATTTCCATAGCCTTTTCCATATCCTGCACGCTAACATACTCCTGCTTAGAATGTATACCCATTTCGCCGGTAAAAATGTTCGGACAAGGTAAGCCCATAAACGAAAGACGAGAACCGTCAGTACCGCCACGAATGCTTATGCGTTCTGCAACTATACCCGAGCGGGTATATGCTTCTTGCGCATAGTTCATTACCTGCGGATGCAGATCGAGCACTTCCTTCATATTGCGATACTGCTCTTTTACAGTAAAGTCAATGATTACACCAGGAAATTGTTCTGCAGTCTTCAATGCAAGATTTTTGAGTCTTTCTTCATGTACAGCCAGTTGCGCTGTTTCAAAATCGCGAACGATGAATTGTACGGTTGCTTTCTCTAATGCACCTACTATTGAAGTCGGGTGTACGAAGCCTTGCATGCCTTCTGTTGCTTCAGGGCACCATTCAGCGGTTGGCAATGCGGCTACAAAAGCTGATGCGGCCTTTATAGCGCTTACCATTTTACCCTTTGCATAACCAGGATGCGCACTCACACCATGAAAAACAACAATAGCAGCATCTGCCGAGAATGATTCCCCTTCCAGGTGACCGCGTTCGCCGCCATCCAGCGTATAACCAAAATGCGCACCCAATTGGTCCATGTTAATTGCAGCAACGCCACGGCCTACTTCTTCATCAGGCGTAAACAGCACGCGTATTTTACCGTGCTTGATCTCGGGATGCTGAATCAGATAGTTAGCAAGGTCCATTATGATAGCCACACCCGCTTTATCATCAGCACCTAAAAGTGTAAGGCCAGATGCGGTAATGATATCATCGCCAATGCGGGTTTTCAGGTATGGGTGTTCTTTTGTAGTAATAACAACCGAAGTATCGTCTGGCAACACAATATCGCTGCCGTCATACTTTTTGTGCAAAATTGGCTTTACACCTTCGCCACTGCAATCTGGCGCCGTATCCACATGCGAACAAAAACACAGTACGGGTACATCCTTATCAGTAGTGGCTGGGATAGTGCCATAAACATAGCCATGCTCATCCAGAACAGCATCGGTAACACCCAGTGCAATCAGTTCTTGCACCAAGATGCGGCTCAGGTCTTTTTGCTTTTCTGTTGATGGTTGCGATGGTGATGCGGCATCACTCTGGGTATCTATCTGTACATACCGCATAAACCTTTCAGCGGCAGTGTGATTATAATTGCTTAAAGCCATAATTTTAGAATTATCGGTAAAAATAGGTATCTTAGTGAGGATGTAAAAATAAGTATAGCTACAGTTGGGAATTATTTTTGCTTTACCAGGACGCAATAGCTGCGAAAAGTTAACTATTTGAAAACTTCTGCATCGCGGAGCATGCGAACAGGAATTATCCGGATGGCGATAGTTATTTTTACACCCTCACCAATTTTTACTATGAAAGGAATAGGGCTCACCAAAACAGATTTTTCTGAAATTGTTACCGTTGCATTTACGCTTTTTGCGGTAATAGATATACTGGGCTCCTTACCGGTAATTATTTCTATTAAAAAGAAAATGGGTAATATAAATGCCCTGACCGCAACCCTGGTTTCCGGAGGCCTGATGCTGCTTTTCTTTTTGATAGGCGAAGAGATGCTGCACTTCATGGGGCTTGACATTAAGTCATTCGCCATTGCCGGCTCTATTGTAATTTTTATACTGGGATTGGAAATGGTTTTAGGGCTGGAGTTTTTCAAGCATGACCAGAACGATAAAACCAGCACGCTTGTACCCGTAGCCTTCCCGCTTATAGCTGGTTCCGGCACGCTTACAACGGTTATGTCGCTGAAAGCTGCCTATGAATATTACAACATACTAATAGCCATATTCATTAACCTCATTATTGTGTACATTATTCTACGGTCGGTGAATTTTCTTGAACGGATAATCGGGCCATCAGGCATCACCGTTATCCGCAAGTTCTTCGGGGTGATACTACTGGCTATTGCAGTAAAAATATTCAGGACAAATATTGGTGTAATGCGGTAAGAAATCACTTTTCGCTCAGATCGAATCCTATCTCAATACGCAGAATGTAACGGGCATGAGCATTTCGATAGAACATAACAGAGATATTGTGTCCGGATTGTTAGGTTACGTACCTGCAAATGATAACAATTCCCAGCACAGAGTAATTGAAAAGACCATTTGTAATGTACATGACAATATTGAAAAAATTCAAAGTTTAATTGACGCAATTTCTAAAGAACTGGGCAGTTTTATATGCCAGAGCTGCTGCGTACAAAACGATACGCTATCAATAGTTTTTCTTACCTAGAGCTTACTCTTAATATTTAAGACCAAATCGAGAAATGTATGGTCGGCCTTTATTCCTGGCCGCCAAGCATATCCCATAGCCATGAGGTCTACCACTTCTGTTATGGTGGCCCCTTCTTTGCCCGGTTCCTGGGCAAGAATAAATGCGGTATCGCTCAGCGCAAGGGTGTTTATAATATCATGACTGACGATAATGAGCGTATTCTCCTCGTTGAGGTGGGAAACCTTCATCAGCAATTCATCAACCTTATCTTTAACTATCGGATCGAGGCCGGAGAATGGCTCATCGAGCAGTATAAATTTGTTGCCGGTAAGTACCTGCTGCAATATACTTACACGCTGCCTTTGGCCACCCGAAAGCTGTGCAGGAAATTTCTTTAGATGATCCTGCAGATCAAACTGTTTGGCATGATCTTCTATGATGTCCTTTGCTTCATTTTCGCTCAATTTCCTGCCACTATTCGCAAGCCCGATTTTGAGATTATTGTAGATAGTACGGTGTTTGAACAGGATATAATTCTGTGGAATTACGCCAACTTCGCCGGCAACAACCGGACGTTGCTCCTCCCCTATCAATACAGTACCTGAAGTGGGTTGTATAAGGCCGGAAAGAATTTTAAACAACTGAGTTTTACCAATACCGCTCCTGCCAATAAGCGATATCACCTGCCCTTGAATAACATCAGGACGCGTAACATTAAATATCTCGAAGTTTACATCGCGGAGTATCTGCCTGGTATCGTATTTCAGGTTGATGTTGGATGCCTTTAAGAGCAGCTTTTCCTTTTTATAATCTAGCATTAGTTACGGGTATTAAATGTTGTGTAAGGGAAAAACCATTTTCTCAGCATCCCAAGCAAATAGTCAGAACAAACCCCGATAAAGAAGATAATAACAAGAATACCAAACACTGAACCCAGGTCGATGTATTTGTTAGATTTGATTAGCATTGCGCCCAATCCTCCTTCTGACATGTTTAATCCCTCAACCATCGTAATCATGATCCAGGAAATTGCGAAGTTCTGTCGCATTACCTCGAACACCTGGTCAAGCTGGCCAAGTATTACTACTTCCCACCAGGCTTCCCAGTTGGTCATGCGCAACGACTTACACAATTCAAATTCAGCTTTATCAATACTGTCAATTACCGAAACCAATGATGTAACAAAAAACGGAACAATGCCGAAAATAAGCAGGCTTATTTTTAAACTATGCCCATTGCTGGTAAGCAACGTAAACAGGAAAATGAGCCCGGTAAGCGTAAGGTAGCGGCACTTCATAATAAAGCGTGCGATAGGGGTAAATACCGGTATCAGATATAGATACGATACTACCATTGCAATAACAATAGAAAGCCCCATTGCCTGCAACACCAAACCGAGTGTACTGAAAAAGTTATCGAAGAAATAGCTCTCAGAAAGTATTTTGGTCATCGACGTTAAAACCCTTGACGGAGTAGGCAATAACCCGCCGCCAGACAACTGCCAGGCAACCAGCGCAAGAATTAATTCTCCCGCAAGCAAAATACCCGCAGCCGATTTACCTATGCGGCCGAAGGGCAAAAAGAAGTCTGCTGCTTTTACTTTTGGTGTGGGCATAATGTGGTATTTGATATCCGTAGCTAAAAAAACAAACAACTTTTAAGCTCAACTATTGTCGCAACGCCAGTATTAACGTCGACTAGTCACTTTTAGGTTTTGACTTTTGATGTTTAAACTAACACTACTTACCCAGAACTATCTGTACCCTGCGGTTCTTTGCTTTACCTGCTACTGAAGTATTATCAGCAATAGGCTTTGTAGAACCATAGCCCTTAACAGTGAGCCTGTTTTCCTTTACGCCCTTACTTATCAAGTAGTTCTTAACTGCTTCTGCCCTTTGCTGCGATAGTGACTGGTTCTTTTCTTCAGTACCTACATTATCAGTATGTCCGTAAACACCCACCGAAAGCGCTTCCGCCACAACAGAGCTTTTCATAATTTCATCAAGCGTTGAAAAAGACTCTGGCTTGATAGTTGAGCTACCTGTTTCAAACTGTATCTGGTATGATTTTGATGATACTTCACTGGTAATTTCGCCTGCATAGTCCATCTTGATAGCCTTACCTTCCAACAATTCAGGGTGATTAGCAATTACAGTCTGCACGAAAGATTTATCTACCACTTTAGCATAAGCAGGATACGTTGGCATTAATTCAGGGTACATCTTAACCATGATGTCGCCAAACGAACCATAAACGATTCTGTAACGGTCAATCGCATCTTTGCCTAAGCCGAACATATTCGCTTCGTCAGAAAGGTTGAAAGCCATAGAGCCACCCAATGCAACATTCAGGCCCTGCATATCTTTATCTTCAACGCCATTATAATACTTCAACCAATAGTCGCCATTCTGTTCTTTATAAACAGCAGCAGATACATCGCCTGCAAATTTCTTTGCTTCGTTAAAAGAACGGATCTGGTCGCCAGATGTAGCCAGCGCGATAATTATGTTCTCAATGTCAGTGCGGTGATCGTAAGCAAATTTCTTGATAGTGATGGTAATGTTAGGCATCTGGGTAGAGTATTCCTTAGTAGATGCTATGCTTACAAGGCCACCTTTTTGTTTAGCTACGTTTACGTCTCCAGGTGTCCAGGTAGCAATGGCATCAACGCCCACTGTAGTATCGATCGATGTCTTCTTGCCATTAACAATCATCTTCCTCTTTTCCTTGTATCCGGTAATGTACTTATTCGGAGCATCAAGGAAGTCATTCGCTGCTATCAGGTTGATCGCGGTCCTGTCATAAGTAGTTTCATCAGGATTTACTTTGATACCGTTATCACCAGCCCATTTTAACAAAATGTTCATGTCACCATCCCTCAACACGCACGCAACAGTGCCGCCTATTGCAGACTGTGGGTTTTGTTTCCAGCTAACCGGTGCCATTACTTTATCTTCTCCGTATGATTTACCCATTGCGCAGAACGCTATCGGCTGAAATTCAGGACCCAGTGGTTCTAATTCTTTTACCAACGCGGCAAAGAAGCCTGGCATACCATCGCCCATGAAAGAAGCGAATACCGCTGGTGCATTAGGATTGTTTTTGTAGTCTTGCGCGAACTTGACAATGTCGGCAATTGCCTTGTTGCAATCGTCCTGACGCTCAATACTGATCTGCAGTTTTGACTTGTCCATCAATGACCCCTTTGTTGTCATCGGGCCGCCATTAGCATACATTAACGGGAACTGTGCATTCCAGGCCATTACTTTCCACGAAATTTTTGTTCCGCCATTTACTGAAGGCTCTGTTGAAGGGATATCAAGCATAGTAGCGTTACCCGACAAAGATGCTTCCGGCGCATCCGGCAACATTACCTTGCCTATGTTGGTTGATTCTTTAGCAGCCTGTGGGCGCTTGTCCCACCAATAAACTTTACCTAAAAATAAACCGCCAACAACAAGTAATATGATAACTATTTTTCCTGAGGTCTTAATTTTTACAGACATGGGTGTTCTATTTAATGATTTGAGAGATTAGCTTAAAAGATTGTCATAATAATCGGTATCCACTTTACCTGGCGTAATAGCAGATCTAGGGGAAACCGGGGCATCAAGCCTTACCGGTGCGCTCGATGAATTTAACCTGTCCGCAGGCACGTAGTTTTCCAGCATCTCAAGGCCCTGTTGCTCATAAGTAGCATTGTCCAGGTCAATAGAACGCATGAAATCTGATGAGTAAGAGATTGCCTTCTTCATGTTGCCCAACTTGTCTGCAATATCTTCTTTCAGATATTCCATTGACTGTTCCACCAGCAGCTTCTTTTCAGGGTCGCCCTTGAATATTTTCAATGCTGAATTCAAAGCCTGGTTACCTGTAGTAACAGAATTATACAGATCCTTTTTCAGGTTCAATTCGTTCTTGGCGTCTTCTATAAGGTAAGCACTGTTCTTGTAAATTTTTGTAAGGTAGTCGTCTATCTTGGTAAGGTTAACGCTTATCGGCGTTAGCTGTTTTACGTATTCGTCAAGGCGGGCTATCTGGCGGGTAGCATTACCCAGTTCAGGCAGCATATTATTTTCCTTAGCTACTTTAGCTTTGCTGAAAAGGTGGGCTTTTTCGTCTTCCTTTTCTTTAATTTTCATATCGATCTTTTCCTTCTGGCCCTGCACTTCAACCGATTGGTTGTACAGCTTTTCGCGCTGCTTTTCCATATCGTTAATGTAGTCTTCGGCAATTATGAAAGGATCTAGTTCTATAACAATACCCACTAGTTTTTTCATGAGTATTTCATAAAAATAAAACAGCGAAAGGCGCAGCTTTCGGTTGGTTATGCAATACAAAAATGCAGCGAGGCAGGTTAATGCAACAGCAAAATTGAAGGTGCTCCAGACAATGACCGTAAGTATAGGAATAACGTAGTAAGCTATTGATACAAGCACCCCTATACCAAACAATACCCCGAATTTCCCCCCTGGCCTATCCCAGTAAGCTTTCAGTTTGTCAGTTTGCGCATTTGATGGGAATATCTGAGTTTCCATAAGTGTTTAGATTAGAGTTGAAAGTTTTTGAATGTCGCTAATGATCTTGTTGTAAATAGCCCGGTATGCAATGGTATAGCTGCCTTTGTTCGCAGATATTTTCGCATCGTATTGCACTATTTCGTTTTTAATAGTACCGATGGCGGCCTGCGCTTCCGCTATTTCCTGCGTAAGTTTTTTTATCATTTCGCCATTCTCCGCTATCTTCTTTTCAAGGCCTGCGGCCTTTGCTTTTCGGTCTTCTATTTCCTGGTTGGCTTTGTCAGAAGCGGCCTTTTCAAACATGGCTTTATCTGCCTCTAGTACCCCAACATAATGGCGTGCTGTTTCCAGTATCTTTTCCTTGGTAAGGCCCTGAATTTTCATGGTTGCATAAACGGTAGCGATACGCATGTTTTCATCAGGCAAGGTGCTTTCCAGCGCATGCATGGTTTTGCTGAACTCGTAATAATCCAGACCTTCCAGATTGGCTTTATCAAACACCTCTTCAAAGTGCCTGGTAAACTTATCAATATCTTGCTGGGTCATTGGGCCGTTGTAAGCGGGTTGCTTTGGATTGGCCTGTGGAATATTCGATGGAACAGATGTGGCAGGATTGCGCATTGCATTACTACCACCTTCAGGCTGTTCAGGAGTTTCTTCAAACTCTACGAACATACCTAATGCCTTCTTGATAAAATCGCTCATATTTTTCTGCATAGCAGGATTTATAAATTCCTGCATATAACTTAACAAAAGTCTTAAAAATTAGGCAAATAACATACTGTTATTCGGTCTTTTGTCATATTTAGTCGGTGTAAGCGCAAATAAACTCGGCAATTTGACCCTTCATATCAGGTTAATGGCATTAAAAAAAATAAAATGAGCGTGACTATCGTTTCGGCTGCTTCACGAAATCCCAATATACAGGGCTGTTATTAATGATTTGTCTGCGCTGCATTCGTTCTGTAGCAGAATCGGAATTATCGGGCAATACCCTAAAATTGCTTGCTGCATGATTTGTTTTGGGTAATGGGCTGAAATCCTGCGGCGCATCATAAAACAAGCCCGGACCACCATCTATATTAAACGAATTTTCTTTTACCTCATTCAATGCAGCTGTTGCAAAAGGGTCTTCGTTACCCTGGAAAGCCACCAATTGCTTACCCGCCACTTTAAAATTATAAAATACCGGCTTTTTACCCGCATCCGGGGCCCTTAATACAACTTTAGCCGTGTAAGACGTTGCAGCGAAGTTTACGGTAACTTGATAAGCCCCCTCAGGTAAGGTATCAGAATAGTAAAGTCCACCCTTTTTAAGAAATGCAGAAGACACCCCTTTGCTACCTTTAATAACAACCGACAATGGTGAAACTTCTTTGCCTTTAGCATCTACAATTACGCCCATAAGCGGATATACCTTCGCATCAGCGTGCAACGCGAATAAAGACAACAATGCAATGAGTATTTTTTTCATGTGTCAATTATTTTGTTTTAATAATGGAGGCGTGTAAAGTATAAAGTTAGATAAATATATCGGTTTGATACATTTGCTTTGTTTTCACATGAATACCTGCCCGCTAGCCTGGGCCTGTTTACTAGTTATTCAATGCAGGTGTTTTTTGTGCCTTAATAAGCGCACGCTCCATGTATGGGTCACTATCGACCACAGACACAAATGCCTTTTTACCTAAAAGCCGGAAATTGTAAAATGAACGCTTACGGGAGGTGGGTTGCACTCTGGTCGTAGATTCGTAAGTGACCGTTCCTACAATAATATAAACCTTATAGTCTCCCTGATTCATAGAATCAGTAAAGTATAAACCTTCCGAGGTTACTACAGCAGTGTAGTCTAAGGCGTCTTTAGCGGCAATGAGCCGGGCATTCCGTACTGCATTATTTTGCTCATCAACTATCTTCCCCATCAATATTCCCTTCTGTGCAACTGCAATATGAGCACTAAACGCCAGCAAAAAAATCAGGGTAGTTTTCAGCATAACGGCAGGATTTAGTAATAAAGTTAACAATTCCGCGTATATATTACAAATTTATTTGCGCACTTGTTTTGAAAGTTAATATACCCCTTTGCTTACCTTTGCAACTTGCCGATTGCGCTCACATTCAGCCATAAACACCAGCAACAATGAATAACGAAATACTGAACGCAGCAAACAAATATGCGCGCGGACTAAAAAATGTAGAAGCCAGGCGGAGCCAATGGCTCGAAAAGTATAAACAGGTTAGAGACCAACTCAAAGAAATAGCCGCTGAGCTGAACGAAAAATCTGACTACAAGCCTGGTTATTTCGTTGATAGCAGTCACGCCTACAACCATGAAATAAATGGCACTTGCGCGAATATACCGGCGATAACTTTCAGGTCGGGATCGATGCCCATGAATGTATCTTTTAAGAATCCTGTTTCCGGCCATCTCGACTATACGGAAAACGGTTTCCATATTACTTTCATGCCGGCTATTACCGGACAGGTATTGGTCTTGCTGGAACTCCACAGCAGCAATATAGACAACCAAAAACCCGAAGAAGTAAACCTGGCGGTTTTTGACAACCCGGCTTCCATTACGAATATTGACGTAGATGCATTAATGCTCAAAGCAATTAAAATGGCCTTCTACACCAGCTTTACGGGAATGATAGACCTGCAGGAAGAAGAAATAACTAAAACACAGCCCAAATACAGCCCTATCGGGTTCAAAAGATATGAAAGCACTGAAAAAGTTAAGTAGGTTTTACTGGCTGGGGCTGTTTCTGGTAGCTTGTAACAGTAATGATAAACCGGTTGAAAACAATCAACCCGCTGTTGAAACAAGGTCAGACCAACTGATACCTAAAGTAATACCTTACGAAGTTGTAAAGGAATACCCACACGACCCAAAAGCCTTTACGGAGGGTCTGGAATTCAAAGATGGTTTCCTTTACGAAAGCACGGGAGAATATGGCGTGTCAGACGTTCGCAAAGTCGACCTCGCTACCGGTAAGCCTGCTGTTACCACTAAAATGGAAGCCCGCTTTTTTGGTGAGGGGCTCACCATTCTGAACGGCAAAATATATCAGCTGACCTATAAAGAAGGCAAAGGCTTTGTATATAATTTCAAAACACTGAAACAGGAACACAGCTTCTCTTTTATAGCGCCTGAAGGCTGGGGCATGTGCAATAATGGTAAGGAACTGATTTTTGATGACGGAACCAGCACCCTCCATTTTATTGACCCGGCAACTTTTAAAGAAGTAAAAACACTGAAGGTGCTGGACGAACACGGTCCGGTAAACGAAATAAATGAGCTGGAAATGATAAAAGGCTTCATTTATGCTAACCAGTGGCAAACGGAACTTATACTTAAAATTGATACTGCCACCGGCCGTGTTGTTGGCCGGGCAGACTTGGGTACGTTGCGCGAGCGTGGGGGCATTGCACAGATTTCCGGCCGTCGCGGCATGCCTGAAGTGCTCAATGGAATAGCGTATGACGCTACCGGCAACAGGATTTTTGTAACCGGTAAGTTCTGGCCTAAGTTATTTGAGATAAGGTTAGACAATTAAGTAAGCACTTTGAATAATAATAGCTAAGAAGGGAAAAGCAATATGCCATAAATGAACTTTTAACAAAGTTCATCTATGGCATATTTTTTGCTACATAAAAAGCTTAACTTCACATGCTATGAAACTGAGACTTTCCCATCTACTCACACTATTGCTACTCTGCTTTTCAGTGAGTTTCACTTATGCAGGCTTTCCTTTAAAGGCTGTACCGGCAAATAATACGCAACAGTATACTGAAACCCATGCGCACAGGAGCAGGCTGGGAGAAAAAGTATCCAATTTCGTTAATAATGTAAGGGAACGCTTTGCAGCTATACCCCACGACAAAAACTATGGCACACTGGCACTGATATATGGGCTGTTGGGTGTGCTTGTTTTCCCACCACTTTCTATAGCGGGCATTATTTATGGCGCTATGGGCATGAAGGCAGGTGGCTCTCAGAAAGGCACGGCTACTGCGGGCTTTGTATTAGGTATTATTGGTGCGGTTTACCTGCTGGTGATGTTAGGGGTACTAGCCCTGATTATTTTAGCATATCTCTAAGTATGCCGGCGCCCCCGTCTTCTCAAATACATATCCGCTAGTACCAACCCTACAATAACATTTACCCCAAAAAACATAGAGATAAAGACGGGGCTCAAAACCCTTTCTGGGTGCAGTGCCTGCAGGTTTATCTGTGGCAACGATAGTGCAGTCGCCTGAGTTGTGCGCACATTAGCCAGTGCGTATGCGATGATTACGAGCATAGACACAATAAAAAAAGCAGCTATTCCCCGCAGCACAAACGGATTCACATATTTATTGGCAGCGGGGGCAATAGTAGTTTGGGCTAAGGCCTCCATTACATTTTTAGTAAAGCGCAGCGATGGCTCTTCAGGCGCTGCCGTCTGTAATACACTTTGAAAGGCGAGCATCTCCTCGTATTGGCGCTTTACCTGCCCGTCGGTAGCCAGCAACATATCAATATGCTCCCTTTCAGCCGGACTGCTGGTGCCGTCAATATATTCCCAAAGCTGTATTTCCAATTCGTGCTGTTCCATCGTTTCGCCAATTAAAATTAATCCTTTTTTACTACCTATCTTATCAATTCCCGGCTAAATCTCGTCTCCATTATTTCTTTCAACTTTGCCCGTGCACGGAATAACTTCACTTTCACATTGCTTGCAGAAAGGCCGGTAATTAACCCGATTTCTTCAACCGACTGTTCCGCTAAATAGAACAAGGTTACAATCTCTCCATCCGCAATGGGCAGTAGCCGCAAGGCATGGTCCAGCATCTGCTGCTGCATTTTCTGTTCAAACAGCGTACCTGGTTGTAAGGCATGCCCGGACTGCTCTGCGAAACTCGCTAAATACTCATCCCCGGGATATACTGTATCGCTCCCCTTCTTCCGCAAATGAGAAAGGCAGGTATTATGCGTGATAGTATACAGCCAGGTGCTGAATTTACTGGTACCTTTAAAATCAGCAAGACTCCTGTAAGCTTTAATAAAAACATCCTGGGTAAGTTCTTCAGCCAGTTCCCGATCATTAACATACTTGAGCGCTAAAGAAAATACATAGCTCTGGTAGCGCACAACAAGCCTGGCATAGGCTGACTGCGTACCCTGCAGTACCATTTGTATTAAAGCTATATCTTCCTCCTGCCCGTGCATGTGTGTATGGTAAGACGCGGTTAAACCAATTAAGGTTACAACAAACCGAATAAAAATAAAGCTACAGCTTTTTGTAACCAGCGTTGATGTTATGTAGTCTTAGATGGTACAACTGTTTGCAAACACACACTCAACAATATTTACAAAACACTTAAAACATATTAATATGGCACAGCAAGCTATAACCGCGATGTTCTTTTTCCTTACATTCTTTGGAATGATATTTGGCATCGCTTATTTCAGAAACAGGGAAAATATGGCCATGATAGAACGGGGAATGAACCCGCGCAGCATTAAAGTGGCTCCAAAACCTTTCATCAGTTTAAAATACGGACTGCTATTATGTGGCGTTGGTCTGGGTCTCTTCCTGGCGTTTCTGCTTAATGAATATATGACCAACCATGGTGCTCCCAATCGTGAATATCCACAAATATATTTCTCATTAATTGCTCTTTTTGGTGGCCTTGGCCTCATACTTTCTTATCGTATAGAGAAAAAAGAGTGGCTGGACAAGAAAACCGAATACTAATGCAAATAAATTAACATACAATCGCCACATGTCCACAGACAGCACAAGCAAAACAGGGTTGAAACAGCCATAGTAAAGGTTTTACGCGAATTTCAGATTGTGGATATCTTCTTTCCCTACCCGATGTACACTGTGCTATTTTGACCTACTTTTGACCTATCAATGAAGGAAACAAAAAAAGCTATAGATATGTCAGACGATAAGTTGAAAGTCCTCAAGCTGGCGATGGACAAAATTGAAAAAGATTATGGTAAGGGTTCGGTGATGATGCTGGGTGAGAAAGGCCATGAACCCATGGAAGTTATCTCTACCGGTTCCCTTGGACTCGATGTTGCTCTGGGTGTAGGTGGGTTACCTCGCGGCCGTATCATTGAAATATACGGACCGGAATCATCTGGTAAAACTACGGTTGCCATTCACACCATTGCTGAGGCACAGAAAAAAGGTGGTATCTGCGCTATTATAGATGCGGAGCACGCTTTTGATTCTGCATACGCAACTAAATTAGGTGTTGATGTAGACAGCCTTATCATTTCTCAGCCAGATTATGGTGAGCAGGCATTGGAAATTGCCGATCGCCTTATTTCCTCAGGCGCTGTTGATGTAGTCGTAATTGACTCTGTGGCGGCATTGGTACCGAAAGGTGAATTGGAAGGTGAAATGGGCGAAAGCAAAATGGGTCTTCAGGCAAGGTTAATGAGCCAGGCGCTCAGGAAACTCACTGCTACTATTTCCCGCACAGGCTGTTGCTGCATCTTCATTAACCAGCTTCGTGAAAAGATCGGTGTTATGTTCGGTAACCCTGAAACAACAACCGGTGGTAATGCCCTTAAATTCTATGCTTCAGTACGTTTGGATATCCGCCGTATCAGCCAGATAAAAGATGGAGATGTAGCCAACGGTAACCGTACGCGCATAAAAGTGGTAAAAAATAAAGTTGCACCACCTTTCCGCCAGGTTGAATTCGATATCATATTCGGTGAAGGCATCAGTAAAGTAGGCGAAATAATAGATATGGGTGTTGATTTGGCGATACTTCAAAAAAGTGGTTCTTGGTACAGCTATAACGATAGTAAAGTTGGTCAGGGCAGAGATTCGGTTAAAACCTTCCTGCAGGATAACCCTGAAGTTGCCAACGAAATTGAAGGCAAAATACGTGCAGCACTACAGGTTGTGGCTTAGTGCAGGCATTGATTACTTAGTAAGTACAATGAAAACTCCTTTCGGCGCAAGCCGGAGGGAGTTTTTGATTTAGGAGAGGCTGACTAATATTAAACTGCTTACCATTCGTTAACTAGAATTTTACCTAAAACTTTTGCAATAGGTTTCATACGCATTAGCTTTACAGTGCTAATACATTACTAGCGCTTATCCTGTAACCATGAAAAAAATACTACTCGCTTGCGCTATCCTTACGTTTATTACCACTTACTGTTATGCCGATAACGAGCGGGTATGGATCTATATTTACGACCAGAGCAGCCGCCATTACGGCTACTTTCTGCAAACAAATAGCACAGGCACAGAATGGATAGAATATGACTGTATAGGCAACAAAAAGAAATTCACATTTACGTGTGTCGATTCTAAACCACAGTATATTGTTTTGCTTGATAAAGAGCGCCATGTGTATGTTAAGCTAACTAACGACGCTTGCTTTCTCGGAAATTCAAGGGATAACATTAAAGAAAAATTCTACAGCGGTAAATGGGGAGGGAGAAATACAAAGATCAATGAAAAATATCTCAATGAACATTGCAGTAGTTACTTCACCTATGAGTATAAAGGCGTAAAACATGTACTGGCAAAATACAGAGGGGCATCGTACGAGACCTTTGCCGATATAGATATGAGTAACCAGTTGATACTAGCCTCTTACAATACCGACTACCTTCAGACAATGGACTATATCATTATGCATTCGTTCCGCTCAGACGAATACACAAAAATTACGAAAGACAAGATTTTAACCTGCAATAGTCAATACATTTCCTCCTCGTCCACTTTCACAGAATTGGCTGGTGGCAAATGGAAAAATGGCATTGATTATGACGCAGCAATTGCCATTACCAAGTGCACCAGCGACAGCCTGCGAAATGTAATGATGACCGGTAATTTTTATTATTCCGCAATGCAGGAAAAAGGGTTAGATACAACGAAGGTAAAGCTGGCAACAGCGGCAATAGCCGGGCATTATACCGGATTAATAAAGAAAGATAAACTTAAAACACTTAACGCAGCCCCTGCAACTGTTTCGGTTTATGACGATAGCAAAAAAGAACTAACCATAGTTAACGATGGCGATATGTATAATATCCCTATGACGGTTGCAGAGTCAGCAACGATCATAAAAAACGCCTCAAAAATTTCACTATCAAATAAAAGTTATTACTTCAACGGAAAGAAATTCATGCTATCGGCTTTTACGCTAACCTACCCGGGCAACAAAAAACCATTCAAGTATAATGATAGCCAAAAGACCATGGCTACAGCGTTTCTTAAAATTGATGACGTTGTTATTGCAATGCCTAAATAAAGGAGCTCAACCAACTCTATAAAGGTGGCACCTTATCGTATCTTGCAGTCTCATTATCATTATTCATGAATATAGCCATAATAGGTGCCGGCGCATCGGGTTGCTTCGCGGCCGCTAATATACCATACAGAGATGGTGTGGAAGTTGCCGTATTTGAGAAACAAGGCAAAGCATTGCAAAAAGTTAAGGCTTCTGGTGGCGGCCGTTGCAATGTCACTCATGAGTGCTTTGAAGTGCCGGAACTGCTTACCCGCTACCCGCGCGGCAAGCAGTTGCTGCGTAAATCGTTATACAACTTCACGCCCGCTGATACCCTGCAATGGTTTGCGAAAAGAGGCGTACAACTAAAGACGGAACCCGATGGGAGAATGTTCCCTGTAACGGATAGTTCGCAAACAATAATTGACTGTATATGGCAGGAAATGATGCGCAATAAAGTGCAGGTATTTTACCATAAATCTGTTGTTGGTATTACAAAGGCAGGAGATAAATTTTCCATCCATTTTGCTGACAAAACGAACTACGAAGCAGATAAGGTTGTGGTATCAGCCGGAGGCTTCCCTAAAGCAGAGCAATATAACTGGCTTACAGCAATGGGGCATACTATACAACAGCCCGTACCATCGCTGTTTACATTTAATATACCCAAGCACCCGGTAACAGAACTGATGGGCGTAGCAGTGCCAAACGCGACCATTAAAATTGCCGGTACTAAAATAAACCAGGAAGGTCCGCTGCTCATTACCCATTGGGGTATGAGCGGACCAGCAGTATTAAAGACATCAGCAATTGCAGCGCGCGAACTGGCCGACCGCGACTATAATTTTACCATCCTCATTAACTGGCTGTATGATGTTAATGACAATGAACTTAAGGATACCCTGGCACAACTGCGCCGGGAACAGGGTAAGCAACTGGTACAGCATAAGAACCCATTTGAATTGCCCCGCCGGTTGTGGGAATATATGATTGAGCAATGCGGCATAAAAGATGATGTGCGCTGGGGCGACCTCCCAGCCATTGCACAAAACAAGCTGATAGAGCATTTGTTGCGCGACAGCTACAATGTAAAGGGCAAAACCACATTTAAAGAAGAGTTTGTAACCTGCGGTGGTATAACGCTAACAGAGATAGATCCGCAAACCATGCAAAGCAAAATTGTGCCCGGACTGTACTTTACAGGTGAAGTACTTGATGTTGATGGGATTACCGGTGGCTATAACTTTCAGCATGCGTGGAGCAGCGGGTGGATAGCCGCGAACAGTATTGCCGGCAGCGGGTCGGAATAGGGCAATACAACACAATATTCCTGAGGCACAAATGGCCGCAGCAGTATGCTGCGGCCATGCACAATATTGCAACCCACAACGCTTACATCACATTTCTTTTTGTGGTTGCATACCAATCTATTTTACGGGAAAAGTACATGATGACGGCCAGTATCAGGAACAAGCCAATACTGCCGAATAAGAGAGCATAATCTTCCGACTGTATAAGTATAAAAATATAGAAGTACAAGCCAGCCAATGCCGCAATAAAACCGATAGCTGTTTTGCCATTTTTGAACATAGTGAATACATAGCTGCCGATAAGGGAAACAGTGGCCAGGGCAGCAATAAAATAAGCTGTGTTGAAGCCTGTATATTCTGATATGGAAAGCAGCAAGGTATAGAAAATGATCAGCGCCATACCGACCAATATATACTGCACAGCATGTATCTGCCGCTTCAGCAATATTTCGAGGAAGAAGAAGAAAGTGAATGTGAGTGCTATGAACAGCAGCGCATATTTTACTGACCTGTCTGTTTTGGAATAGCCATCAACCGTTTGTATGAGGCGAACACCAAACGCCCCTTTTTGCAGCTCCTGCCGAGCTTCCTTCCAGTATTGCGGAAAGTTGTGCGACATGGGTAGTATCTTCCAGTGGGCGCTAAAGTTATCAGATGTTATGCTGGAATTATCCGGCAAATACTGGCCATCAAATGCGGGCGCCTTCCAGGGGGCAGTTAAGGTAACTTCTGTGCTTTTGCCAACCGGTGTCAGGCAAAGGTATTCTGAGCCCTTCAGGGTGAGGTCGATAGAAAAGGTGCTTAATGTTTCCGCACTTACATTTACGGGTATACTCACGCCTTCTGAAAATAAGCTGTTATCTGGCACGCCGGGTTCCAGTATTTGTTGGGTGCCATTCCAGTTGAGCGTTACCTGCTCTGTTATGCCCCGCATATCGCCTACGGAAAGCGCCAGCCGGGCATCCTGCCACATAATACTTGACGGCAGCAATTTCAGCGCCTCAACGGGCAACTTTTTAAAACTACCGTCCAGCTTCAGTTTTGAACCGTATAGCATTACACTGTACAGGCTCCGCTTTTTAACCGTGGGTGTCATCGAGCCATTAACCCGCAATTCGTCGGGTAGTATGTACGCAATTTTAATCATCTCTTTTTCCTTTCCATCCGCCAGCAATACATTTTCTCTATATGGCAACATTAATACCGGCCCGATAACTGTTTGTTGGCCGGCCCATTTATTGCTTACTTCGGTAACTACTTCCGCCTGTCGGTCGCGGCGCTCATTCACCAGGTTGGCAACAAACATGCCCGGTATAAGCATGAGCAATATCAAAGTGCCCACTAACAGGCCCTTAAGCATTATACGATTGCGCTCCCATAATGATGCCGTAGGTAATGGCGATTCCGTATAGGCGGTGTCTTGTTGGGTATCTTGGTCGGGCTGCGGCGTAAACTGTTGTTGCGGTTGCGGCTGAGGCTCTTGTTCAGGCTGCTGATTTTCTAATTGTGGTGTGTCCATTTGTATTGCCTTATTTTTAGAAAGCACTTTTAAAAACAAAGTATTTTAGAGAATATTGTGCTGCCTCCAGAAAAAATATCAGAAACGTGGTATTTTAACATATTGTCGTTCTTGTATACCCACTGCAATTAGCCATCAAAATCCAGTAAAAGGAACATGTTCAACTCCTTCAGGGTTGGAATTATATATTCATTTCTACCGGGAGTTGCACTCCCGGCTATTATTGTTTAACTCCTTCGGACTAAATCGTCTTTTGCAGGCAAATAGCATGATATAAAATTTTACTATTTTCGTACTAAATTCATTTATATGCGATACACGGCTAAAGGCATACATAACAGGCATTTTGAACTTGTGGACAGCACTGAAACCGCAATGGGAAAACTGGATTACACATCGTGGTTCTCTACCAAGGCTGAGGTGCTGCTACCTAATGGCGACAAATACGAGATAGGCAAATCCAACATATGGCACACTATGCTGCACATGACAAAAGACGGCGCGGAAAAGTGTACCATGAAGTATAACTGGAAAGCCCAGATCATAATTACCATGGAGGGTGGAACAACCTATATGCTGAAGCCAAAGGGCTTTTTCCATAGCACCTATGTATTGATGAATGAGCAGGAACAGGAAATCATTACGCTGCATCCTGATTTCCAGTGGGCGAAATTATCCTTCAACTACGCTATTGAAACCAACGACAACTATACTGAGGGTAATGACCCCGTAATGCTATTGTTGTTGCTTTACTGTACCAACCACATGAAACAAATGCAATCAGGGGCTGTTTAAATTGAGGCTTGTGTTTGGTTATCGAGGTGTTAACCAGTGCCTGCAAAATTGAAAAAGAGTTGGCTCTTTTGTTGCTTTGCATTGTAGGCAAGTGCAGATTTGAGTGCCGTGCAGGTGTAGTCTAATAGTTGTTTCATAGGGCAAAGTTGCCGGTTAATCTCCTCTTAAAAAAGCGTTATGCACTGTGTTTTCACAGGTTGAAAATGAGGAGGATAACGTGATGGTGTGGACTATGTAAACTGATGCTCCCGTGAGGTTGCTTCGTGCCTTACAATGACCGTGTAGTTTTTTTAAGAAATGCGCTATCTGCCCTGGCCTCATCCCCCAACCTCCCGCCGGAAGAGCGGGACTGGCTTTCTCCCATAGAGAAGGGAGATTAATGTCGCGCCGTGGCGCAGGTGTGGTTTGCGTGCGACGAATCGGCGTTACAAAAGGGAATGAGTGAGGTGCATTGAAAGCACAAATAGAATACGTCCAGATTGTTGTTGGTGAGAACGCCAACAATTGCAGAAAACGCGCTATCTGCTCTGGCCTCATCCCCAACCTCCCGCTGGAAGAGCGGGACTGGCTTTCTCCCATAGAGAAGGGAGATTAATGTCGCGCCATGGCGCAGG
Organism: Chitinophagaceae bacterium; assembly: GCA_947447265.1. Taxonomy (GTDB): domain Bacteria; phylum Bacteroidota; class Bacteroidia; order Chitinophagales; family Chitinophagaceae; genus Flavipsychrobacter. The sequence goes on along the minus strand of CANFKC010000016.1, from coordinate 54,346 downwards.
TGTCGTTAGCGTGCGACGAATCCGCGTTACAAAAGGGAATGAGTGAGGTGCATTGAAAGCACAAATAGAATACCTCCCGATGGTAGTTGGTGAGAACACCAACAACGGCTGAATAGGGTACCTCCTAACGGAGGAAGTTTCTTTGGCATTCTATTTTCTACAGAGCGGTAGCGCCTACGGCGCATTCCAGGTAATGTAATGCAGGTGACAAGGTGCAAGGTAGGTCTTTGCCTGTACTACATGAATTAAAATAGGGGATTTGTTCTGGCGTTACGAAGGTCACTCCGTGGCATAAGCGTTACAAACGCGGAGGAGTGGGCCATATAGCGGTAATAATTTTTTCGCAAGTCGAAAAGACTTGCAGCGGAACAGACACAAGTGAAAAACACTTGCGCCAAATCGGGGCGGACGAGGGGGATTATAAACTGGCGTTACCATTCTTGCGATACACAATACATATCTTTTTGGGGCTCATACTTTTCGTTAAACCATAGAGGAATGGTCACAGAATTTGATAAAGTAGCACCATTTTCAATAGCATCATGAGCTTCGAAAAGCAATTTATCTCCAACTCTTGTCAGGTTATTGCAATCAGGTTTTGTTATTGCAACGTAGCTGAAGCAATCGATAATCTCATGACTGGCAATTGCCTCATAAAAAAACGCACGATTGTCTTGGTTTAGTTCAAAGATGAATTCGCAGTCACTCCTTTGTGAGAATAAGGGCCCGAATGGAGTATTTAAGTTGGTTGCATAACATTCAACCGAGATAGTCACTTCTCCGGGAAGAATAGTTAAGAGGTCTAAAAAGAATATTTGTTTTGCGTCCATTCTAAGGGTATTTTCTTAAATTATTTCAATGTTCCTAAAACTACTTTAGTGTCTCACAGTCTGCCGGGTATTCGATTTAGTATAGGTTGCCCCAGAAAATTAAAAATAGCTTTTTAGACTGGCGTAGCAAGCATTCCCAAAATAGCTTTTTATATCTGGGGTACAAATGCAGGTCGACAGCAAACCCGGACGAGCTTGGAGCAGAAATAGAATACGTCCCGACGGTTGTTGGTGAGAACACCAACAACGGCGGAAACGCGTACGAGTGAGCCATATAGCGGTAATAATTTATTCGCAAGTCGAAAAGACTTGCAGCGGAACAGACACAAGTGAAAAACACTTGCGCCAAATCGGGGTAGGTTTGGTTAGCGTGCGACGAATCGGAGTTACAAAAGTGGATGAGTGAGCTGCATTGAAAGCACAAATAGAATACGTCCCGATGGTTGTTGGTGAGAACACCAACAACGGCGGAAAAACTGTAGATACCTGCAGTGGATTAAAGCTGCGTTTGCAACGCTGTTCCGTGGTATTGGCGTTACAAAAACTGGACTAGTTGGGTTTTGCAAGCGGGACGCTTGCAAATGTTAAGACCAAGCGGGACGCTTGGACTAGTTGGTAATGATTTATTCGCAAGTCGAAAAGACTTGCAGCGGAACAGACACAAGTGAAAAACACTTGCGCCAAATCGGGAGAAAGTGGATTCCATGCTGGTCTTCTATAACGTATCTGTCGCCTGACATGAATCAAAAATAGTGTTTTGTACTGGCGTTACAAACGCCCATCCGTGGCATCCGCGTTACAAACGCGGACGAGGTGGGGAAAAACTGTAGATACCTGCAGTGGATTAAAGCTGCGTTTGCAACGCTGTTCCGTGGTATTGGCGTTACAAAAACTGGACTAGTTGGGTTTCGCAAGCGGGACGCTTGCAAATGTTAAGACCAAGCGGGACGCTTGGACTAGTTGGCGCGCGAAGTACTTACTACCTGCCGCCGTTCCTGATAAATGTGCCCCATCCATCATCGCTTAAAATCATCAGCGTATCCTGGCCCTTCATTTTGTATTGGCTTGTCACACAATAACCACTGTCATAGGTAATACTTATGCTATCGTCTGAAAATATATAAGGGAAGGACTGGAAGTTATCGGGGTAAAAGATAGAATCCTTTTGAATGACAAAGTTAGCACTTGGTAAATCTTCGCCAGCATACCACCAAACCCCAAAAATCAACGGATCCGGCGAGACTTTAACCAGCTTGCCATTTGTTGTGGAGTCCATGATTGTTTTGCCTGTATCAGTGCCCTTTGGCACATTGTTGCCGCATGAGTAACAAAGTACCACTGAAATCAAAGTAAGAACATATGCAGCTTTCTTCATAAAATGTCGGCAAAAGCGATTACACGAGGCATCCGCGTTACAAACGCGGACGAGTGCGGATATTTTATACTGGCGTTACAAACGCCGATCCGGGGCATCCGCGTTGCAAACGCGGACGAGGGTAAGCAAAAAAATGCCCCGCATTCGCGGGGCATTCAACTAAAAAAATATGATTAAAAACTAAGCCTGGCTGGCTTTGTATTTTTTTACTGCTTCTGTGAGGCGGGGGATAACTTCCATGGCATCGCCGAGAACGCCGTAGTCGGCGGCTTTGAAGAATGGTGCTTCCGGGTCTTTGTTGATGACAACTATGGTCTTGGAGCCATTAACGCCTGCAAGGTGCTGTATAGCGCCTGAAATGCCAACTGCGATGTACAGGTTCGGACGGATGGTACCACCTGTCTGTCCAACGTGTTCGCCATGTGGGCGCCAGTGTGAATCGGCTACCGGGCGGCTGCATGCTGTTGCTGCACCCAATTGTTTAGCCAGGTCTTCTAATACATGCCAGTTTTCAGGGCCTTTCATACCACGGCCACCAGATACTACCAGTTCCGCTTCTGAAAGTGGAACATCGCCTGTAGCTTTATCTACAGAGATCACTTTTACTGCGAAGTCGGCATCGGTAAGTCCTGCATCCAGCTTGTCAACGCTTGCGCTGCCATCGGCTTTTACTACAGGGTAGGTGTTTGGCATCAGGGTAATTACTTTCACATCGCTGGTGATATTTACGAAAGCAAATGCCTTTCCTGAAAATACGTTTTTCTTTACCACAAAACCTTTGCTCAGGTCAGGGTAACCAACAGCACCCGCAACCAGGCCAGCCTGCAGGCGAGCTGCAACGCGTGGCATAACTGCCTTACCTGTTGTATCGTGTAGGCCTATAATAACCTTGGCACTTTCTTTTTGTGCTGCGGCTACTACCACTTTGGCAAAAGCGCGGCTGCTGAAATTATCGAGGCGGGCATCGGTAGAGTGCAACACTTTGTTAGCGCCATAAGCGCCTAAAGCCTGCATCTCGCTATCGGCAACATTACCTGTTGTTATAGCAGTTACGCCGGCACCCATTTCTTTAGCTATATGGGCAGCATATTGTACTGCTTCGAACGATTTCTTTTTAAATATTCCCTGTGCGTGTTCAACTAAAACTAATACAGACATTTTTTCTTTTTTTAGTAGTTAGTAGATAGTACTTAGTAAATAGTACCGCTTACTTAATTTTTTAGTATTCAGTAATTTGTACATAGTAGAGAGTACTGCTTACTGTATTGTATTTTGGGATTTGGAATTTAACCCATTGGAATTTTCCACTAGATTACCTTGGCTTCGCTGTGTAACAGTTTTACCAGTTCATCCATATTTTCGGCATCAACCATTTTCACGCCAGATTTTGCAGGTGGCATTTCGTAGCCAACTATGCTGCTAACCGCACTAATAGCTGCCGGAGCAACCACTTTTAGTGGCTTGGTACGTGCTGCCATAATTCCGCGCATGTTAGGTATACGGGCTTCAGCAACACCCTTCTGGCAAGATATTACCAGTGGCAGGCTGCAGCTGTCGGTCTCTTCACCGCCATCTATTTCTCGCTGAACAGTAACATTAGTACCAGCAACGTCAATTTTATAAGCAAAACCAATGAAGTTCATATCCAGCAATTCGGCTATCATAGCACCAACGCTGCCGTTGTTGTAGTCGATAGATTCTTTACCGCACAGCACCAGGTCGTAACCCTGGGTTTTAGCGTAATCAGCTATCAGCGCAGCTACCTGATAGGTATCGTTGCTATCTGCATCAATACGTATTGCTTCGTCGCCACCTAAGGCCAATGCTTTACGAATTACAGGCTCGGCATCTGCTTTACCTACTGTTATCATGTGCACTGCAGTTGCGGCGCCACTTTCCTTCAGTTCCAGAGCCCTAACCAAAGCATACCATTCGTCATACGGATTAATAATATACGTAACACCCTGAGTGTTAAATACAGTATTGTTATCAGAAAACGCAATTTTGGCTGTGGTATCAGGTACTTGACTGATGCAAACTAATATTTTCATTTATATAGATTTGAATCTTTTAAAACGACTGCAAACCTACGCAAAAAAGTGTAAACAGTGACTTAGGAACGATAACAAAATAAAGTCTTCCACCTGCCTTGTTCTTTTATCATTTCTGCCTCATTATAAAAGTCCTTAAACAGCTTGCTGTTCGCTGATTTTACGCTTCGCATAAAAGAAAAATAACTACTTCATCTGGTAGACTTTCTTTCGTCAACGCTCCTTAAAGCTGTTTGCAGATTTTAAATTATTTCGTATTTTGGTCATAATATATTCTCATCCATATTGGCCCTTCGCTCTCACATTATGAAACAATTGCCTTTTATCATTCTGCTTGTTTCTATTACTTTTTGCAGCCGGGGAAAGGATAAGACAGATAGCGTACAAACCAAACATAAATGCAATAATTCATTTGCTGTAAGGGGGCAATTTCTGCCATGGATATTTTTGTTTACCGGGGTACGTGCTGCCGTAGGTGCTGAATATGGTTTTAATAAAAAATACGCCGTAGGGTTGCAGGCTGAATACGGCTACCTTAGCTTTCCCAATGATTCCGGGGAGCATATCGGGGCACGAATGAACCAAATTTATAGATCAGGATTGCTCACCTTAAAAGGTATCTTCGTCCAACCTTCTACCTGGCTGCATTTACGCGGTATGGCACCTTTGATTTCAATATTGAAAAAGGCTACAGAACTGATACTATCTCCTATCATCAGTCGCAATATTCGGCAGGTACGTTGGTGGGGTTCGTCTGGCAGGGAGGTGGTCGGTTATTGTTCGATCTAAATTTCGGTCCATTCCTGAAAAAAATTTATGTACATGATGTTTAACACCAGGATAATATCATTATAGATAAACGATTCGATTACCTGAATGTCGGCCTTCGGGTTGATGCGTCATTTACCTGGAATTTCAAGATGCGAAGCAAACATATGATGGTGCAGGGCTAATGAGATGGAGCCGGAGAAACAGTATTACATTATGCCGTATAACCACTTGAACGCAACCGTTTTTATTATATTAACACAGATATTTACTTTGTGGTGTTTGGTAACTTTGTCCCTCAGTCTTACGTATGAAACAACTTACCATGGTGCTTTTATTGGTTTTACTACCCTGCTGCGATTGGGCAAAAGGGAAAACTGATTCAGTCAGGGCTGCTTACAAAAGTGAAAACTCGTTTGCCATAAAGGGTAAGATATGGCCATGGCCGTTATTTTTCACTGCGGTGCAGGTAGGTGTGGGTGCGGAATACGGTTTTAAACACAAATATGCAGTGCAACTGGAAGCAGAAGCATCCAACGTAAGTTTCCCGAACGATACCGACGAACACGTTGGCCCGCGCATGAACCGTGAATATGCAGGATTTGTGCTCACGTTCAAAAAGTATACCGGTACCAGCCTCTACTGGGCGGCATTCGCGAGGTATGGCACTTTTAACCTCGGAATTGAAAAAGGCTACAAAACGGATACGATTTCTTACCACCAGTCGCAATATTCAGCAGGTTTGTTACTAGGCTTTGCTGCCCAATGCGGGAAGCGCAGTACACTGGAACTTAATTTCGGGCCATTTGTTAAGCAGGTAGATGGCCACAACATATACCACCAGGATAATATTATTGTTGATAAAAGGCTCAACTACATGAAGTTCGGCGTGCGTTTTGACGCCATTTTCAGTCGGAATCTCAAATTAAAGAGTAAACACCTGATGGTGCCCTAGGGGGTCCGGGTTTTGTGGTATGGCTTTTGCAGGCATTACCGTAACTTGCAATAGAATCCTTAACTATGAAACGAATCTTTTTTTTACTGGCAATAGCGCTGGCCCCGGTGATAAGTCGTGCGCAGGATATACGGTCTATGACATCGACCGATATTATGAAATTCGCAGCTTCGCCTGATACCGTGTACATCATTAATTTCTGGGCTACCTGGTGTGCGCCATGTGTGCAAGAGCTGCCGGAATTCAACAGCCTATTTAAAATGTACCAGGGCAAACCGGTAAAAATGCTGATGGTGAGCCTCGACTTTAAAGATGCCTACCCTTTTAAACTGCAGGGGTTTGTGAGCCGTAAAAGATTGGCACCGGAAGTGGCCTGGCTATCAGAAACCGACCCCAATGTTTTTATTCCGAGAATTGAGGAAAGCTGGGAAGGATCTTTACCTGCTACGCTGATTATTAAACCGGGCGTTGGCAAAAAATTTATTGAAGGGCAAGTTACAACGGAGCAGGTAGCGAGGGTCGCAGATGCCATGATGGAGGGGAAATAACAAAGGGGAAATCCCAAAAAACAAATAACAAAAATCAAATAACAAATTCCAAAGGGAAAAGTTCAAAGTTCAAAGGGGAAATTCCAAAATTCAAAGTCCGAATTGCAGAGGGAAAATGCAAAAATTCAATGGTTTACCTCGTGCCTACCACATGCGGCCTGTAGTTATTGGGGAGGATGAAATTTAGACAATCTACATTGATGAAAACGCGCTATTTAAGTGCACTTTTATATAGCGGCAGCAGCGCCGGGTTGCAACAGGTTGACACCACAGTGAGGTCGGTTAACATCTCGATAAATTCACTTATTTTAACTAATTTTACCTTATAATATGAACAGGAACTTAAAATTAGCCGTTAGCATTGTTATGTTGTGCTTACCGGTATTCGCAGGTGCAAAAACGAAAGTTAAAGCTAAAAAAGCGGCACCTAAGGCGCATTTTAAATTGTTAGAAGCCTATAGCCAACGCACTTTACCCGGCGTACCCGGCGGCGCGGCGCCTGAAGTAGCCAATCATTTCGTAATTATATGGCAAACCACCGGCAACCTGGAAACTTGTTTCTGGAGGGGGGATAATGGCTGGATGACCTGCAGAATTGATAAAGCGCATAAAATAAATCCTAAAGATGGCAGACACTACCCTCCGGGCGTTGACTACGTAATGGATGAAATGTATGAAGGTGCCAAAAAAGGCGATACACTGATGCTTACCCCTGTAAGAGGTGGCAAATTCGCTGTGCCTGCTGAAATTCCGGCAACAGCTTATAATACTATTTTCTACAAGGCAGGTGGCAGCAAATGGTTGTCTTTCCCGGTAAAAGAAATTACCAAAAAGAAAGACGTACCAATGCCGTAATAAACTTAAAAAGCAAAAAGTAAAAGTAAAAATGCTCTTGTTATCCGTTAATGGAGCTACTTTTTGCTTATCACTTTTCAGGGTTGCGACCCAAGATTTATGACGCTTTTTGCGTCTTTATATTCAGTAACTAAACTCAATTATGAAGAAATTTTTACTTGGCCTGCTTTTTACTGTACCTGCTGCAGCATTGCACGCACAGCCATGGATGCCAAAAACTGAAGGCCCTGTAAAATTTTGGGATGTCGTAAAAAACTATAAAGCCCACCCCACCGAAATAGCCGGCGAAGAAGAAGAGCGCGAACGCGAAAGCAAAGAAAAAGGCGTAAAAGAAGGTATGAACTACCATTTTGACCGTTGGGCATGGTATTGGCAGCAACACCTTGACGACAATGGTTACATGGTAAGTCCGGTTAAGACATGGGAAGAATGGCAGAAATCGCTTAACGCACCGGCGGCAAAAGGCAGCCAGTCGCGCACTACGGCGGGCACACCGTCTAACTGGGTATTCCAGGGGCCGGATTCTACCGGCGGAGGATATGCGGGTATTGGCCGAATCAATGCTATTGCGTTTCACCCAACTGATGCCAAAACGATTTATGCAGGTTCATCGGGTGGTGGCCTATGGAAAACTATTGATAGCGGCCGCACCTGGAATTCGTGCTACGATAACTACCCTACCCTTGGGGTATCAGACATTGTAGTCAATCCGCTGAACCCGAATACAGTGTATGTAGCAACAGGCGATGCTGATGGCTGGGGCAACTACAGCATGGGCGCACTGAAAAGCACAGATGGCGGCGCTACCTGGAACACTACCTGCCTTAACTGGACACCCTTTGTTTATAACTGGATCCGCTCCATGGCAATTAACCCAATGGACACCAACAGGATTTTACTGGCAACACGTGGCGGACTCATCATCAGTAATAACGGCATGGTATCATCATACAATGCAGCAACCGGAGACTTTAACCAGGTATTATCCCATCCTACTGATACCAATATTATTTACACGACAAGGTATCCGCTGTCGCCTGATTCCAGTTCGCAGATACTGCGTTCTACCAATGGCGGCACTACCTGGACGCAGATTACACACTTTACCGATGCTCAACGCATCAATCTGGCAGTTTGTCCGGCCAATCCTAATATAGTTAAGGCTATCGTATCTAACCCGAAGTCTGGACTGGAGGGCATTTATACTTCAACGAACAGCGGCGCTTCATTTTCGCAAACTTATTATAACGATACTTTCTGCACCCATAATCTGCTAGGCTGGGATATGGGCATGCCAAGCACATCGTGCGGCGGACAGGGCTGGTATGACCTTTGTATAGCAATGGACCCTACCGACCCTAACAAAGTGACCGTGGGCGGCGTGAACAACTATTATTCTGCCGATGGAGGCACCACATGGGCCATAGCCAATACCTGGTATCTGGCTATCAGCGGGATTGACGCGGTGCATGCTGATAAGCATGTGCTAAAATACAACCCGCTTGACCATGTACTTTATGAGGGAACCGATGGCGGCATATACAGCACAACAGCACCAGTAGGTGCACGCTGGAATAATATTCACAATGGTATAGGCAATACACAATTTTACCGCGCGGCACTAGCTAATGGTGTGCCATGGTGTATTGGCGGCGCACAGGATAACGGCACTTTAATGGTGAATAACGGCGTATACTACAACCTTACCGGCGGCGATGGCATGCAATGCCGTGTTGACTATGACGACCCGAATAACACCTGGTATACTGCCTCGCAAAACGGTTACATTAACCGTACTACCGATGGCGGCGTGCATTATACCGGCATTACCGCAGCTATACCTGATACGCTGAACGGCATCTGGATAACGCCCTATATTCTTCACCCACACATCAGCACCACTTTGTACGTCGGCATTGATAATCTGTTTATGTCTCCAGACCAGGGCGGGACGTTTAATGCTATTTCGCCGCAGTTCACTCCGCTGAGCATGATCAATAATATTGCGATGAGCCCGGCTAACGACAGCTTTATTTACGTAGAAATTGAAGGCCGCTGGAACTATCATAACGCCCTGTATTATACCGCCAATAATGGTGTTACCTGGGACACCATTACTACCGCTGCCTTTACTACAGATATATCGCGCATTACCGTTGACCCGAAAGACGCACACATTTTATGGGCTACCTTCGGCGGTTACAGCACCGCGCGCAAAGTGGCTTTCTATGACCTCCGTACCGGTATCTGGACGAACCGTAATGGCGGCCTGCCTAACATACCAATTAACTGCATAGTGATTGACTCTTTTTCAGGCACGAAGTATATAGGTACCGACATGTCAGTCTACTACATGGATACTACCATGAGCTCATGGGCATTGTACAGCACCAACCTGCCAACCGCACAGGTGCAAGACCTAAACATTAACTACACCACTGGTAACTTGTGGGCTGCAACGTATGGCCGTGGTATGTGGAAGACAACCAAGCATGAAAACCCATCGGAGGTTTCGATAATTCCTTATGCTGCTGACGTAATTTCAGTAGTACCTAACCCTAACCGCGGTGCGTTTACTGTGAAAACTAACAATGCTGCGCTAAAAGGACAAACCGTTAAGGTGAGAATGATTGCCGCTAACGGTGCTACGGCCTGGAGCGAAGACGCCATATTTGACAATAGTGGCAACCTTAAACTGAACATTAAGGGCCTTACACCAGGCACCTACATTTGCGAAACAGGCAATAGCCAAACCGTAGCCAGATGCAGGGTAATGATCTATTAGTAGATAGTATTTAGTAGATAGTAGATAGTAGATAGTAGATAGTAGAAAGCTTCGGAAGGTGCGATTTGACAACTTTCTAAAAAGTTGTCAAATCTAACAGCCCAAAAAGTACAAACACCAATAACTATGAAAAGATCAGCAATTGTTACCATGCCGGAATATTTTGACCGGTACATAATGCAGGTTGATGATTTAGCATTATTGGATGCACTGGCGTTGACAGGCCCGAAGATGCTGCAGGCCGAAATGGATAAGCTGGTTGCGTTGGGCGATATGGTTTATGCACCGGGCAAATGGACCGTTAAAGACACCATACAGCACCTTATTGACTGCGAGCGGGTATTTGCCTACCGGGCACTCAGAATTGCAAGGACTGACAAAACACCTTTACCCGGTTTTGATGAAAACCTGTATGCGGAAACCGCAGCAGCTAATAACCGCAGTCTGGATGATGTAGTAGCCGAGTTTGTCAGCGTTCGGGAATCGAATATCCTGCTTTTTAAAAGCTTTACCAATGCGGCTCTGCAGCATGAAGGTATTACCAATGGCAAGCCGGTTTCTGTGCTCGCTATAGGCTTTATTATCTGCGGACACACACAACACCACCTTACCATTTTGAAAGAAAGGTACTATCCGTTGTTGGGATAGTTTTCGTTGGCATTTCTCACTAATGCGCAGTTTAATGTGTGTTGAGTAGTCTCACGCAAAGGCGCTAAGACGCAAGGACCGTGTAGTTATTCAAGATTTAAGAGGCGCGGTTTCCCGTGTATTGTGAAGTTTCCCATTTTTGAGGAGGTTCGCGCAAAGGCGCTAAGACGCAGAGACTGTGCGGTTATTCAGGATTTAAGAGGCGCAGTTTTCTGTGTATTGAGATGTTTCCCATTTTTGAGGAGGTTCGCGCAAAGGCGCTAAGACGCAAGGACCGTGTAGTTATTCAAGATTTAAGAGGCGCGGTTGTTTGATAGACAGCCTCGTTTTTTAAGGGTTAATGCAATGGGTTTGAAAAAGATGCATAAAAATTCGCTGAGTGACTTTGTCGATATTCTGGAAGAGGCAGCACATTTGTTTGCTGCTATGGGCTTTCGAGAGATGGCTGTTAAAATGAAGGAGCCCTACAGTGTGGTAGAATTTAAACGTGACGATACAATCATTACTTACCTGTATGGTCCGGGCGATTGGGAAATCAGTTTCCTGATTGACACACTGGGAAAACGATATGAATTCAAAGATCTACTAGACCTCCCAAAAATCAGACAGTGGGTTGCAAACAACAGATATGTACAGACTGAAGGGAAAAACATCAAAGATGAAATCTATTATTCAATAGCATTACTGAAATTTTCATTGCAAATTATCGACAGCAATGATTTTGCTTAGCATGCAATTAGCATGCAGTCAGCTGATGGGAGCGCCTCCTGCAAGACTACTTTTACTCCAACTATAAAACGCGTTTCCCGGTTTTATACCAATTAGACATTAAATCTGCACTAAATGGCTTGTAAAATTAACCACCTCCCCCGAATGAACGCAGCTGAAGGAGCCGCGCTCATTCGGGTACTCCTCCTTCAAAAGGAGGAGACTGTGTAATTAGCGCAAAGTGTTATTTAAATGTCTAAATGGTATTATCAATGTAGCCGCACTGGCCATTTTTGTAAACGGGGATGAGCGCATTTTCAGCTTGCGGCCATAATTATACCATTTGGACATTGAAATACGGCAAAAAATAACGTTCAACCCTTCCAGGGTTGGTGCTGTAATATGCGTTGACCGCGGGTTCCCACCCGCGGCTATTCAAATTTAAGTCCTTCGGACTATGCCTATTTTTTGCAGGCAAACGATATTATGTTCACCTCTTTCAGAGTTGGATGTGACCTGTAAAGATTCCGGGGGATTTACCCAATTGTAAGCAAAACGTGTTATTGTCCTTGAGAATTTCCCGGTATGCCAATCTCATTGATTTTAGATTTCAACTTAAACCCCGCTCTGATTTACCATTCTGAGCGCGGCGAAGGAACTGATACATGACGTTCTTGCACGACACAGCGGCTTTCATAAAGATCCTTCATACCTGCTAATGACAAGTGCAAAAAACAAGGTAATGAAATGTTACAAATACCTGAGCACCCTGCCGTTGTCCTTCTGAAGCGGGACGCACCTACGGTAAGATGCACAGAAAAGCCGCATGTAAAAGATACTTCGCGGCGCTCAGCATGACAAAGCTAAAAACAGGGTAATGAAATGAACCTAATACCCGAGTGCCCTGTCTTTGTTCTGCTGACGCAGGAAGCATCTAAAGTGCGATGTACAGACAAGCCGCATGTGAAAACACTTCGCTTCGTTGCCAATGACAAGTACAAAAAAGTTGGTCTTTACGAGCGCAGCGAAGCAATCTCACGAGCGGTTCTGTGTTTAAAAGTTTCCTTGCTATTTTGAGATTGCTTCTCCCGCAGAAAAAGCATAATCGCAAAGACCGTTTAGTGAGAGTCAGGGTCGCCATGTAAATGCAGAATTGTCACTGCCCAGGGAAATCCGCGAGCAACAGGGCTTCAAACACTAGAGGGATTCTCCCCAAGCTATTCATTTTTTAGCCCTTCGGGCTATTGCCTCTCTGGCTGTTTACCTGATCTACATTATTAGACGCATAAAAAAACCACCGCCTTGGGTAAGCGGTGGTTTTAGATATCTATAATTTAAGAATTAGCGTACAAGGGTAACGTTGCCGGAAACGGCGCGTTGCGTTCCGTCAGGATAGGCGATAATGACCTGGTAGTTATATACACCCAAGTCTTGCGGTGCGCCATTGTAATAGCCATCCCAGCCTTTTTTCTGATCGTTGGTGTAGAACACTTCACGGCCCCAACGGTCATATACTCTCATTTCAACCAGCTTCTGATACTTCAGGTTAAATACCCTGAACACATCATTGATACCATCGCCATTAGGCGTAAATGCCGTAGGGATGTTGTCTGGAGAAAACTGATCGACACGAACTGTAATGTACGCAGTATCCTTACAGCCATACAATGTTGAACCAATAACCCTGTACTCGGTAACCGAGTCAACTGGTGTGGCCATCGGGTTGTTGATGTTCGGGTTGTCCAATGTGCCATTGTTTGGTGTCCAGTAGTAAGTATATGCACCATCAGCATTCAGCTGCACGCTTTTACCTAAAGTAATTACCTGGTTGGCAGTTACATTGGTAAATACCAATGGTGGCTTAGAATGTATGTTTACCACATCAGTAGCAGTACATCCTAGTGGCAAAACGGTAGCCGTTACCGTATAGGTAAAGTCGCCAACACCAAAGAAGTCAGGCGTCTGGATAGCCGGATTATTTAAATTAGAAGCCGGAGACCATGCATAATTGATGGCTGTAAGTGAAGAAGGATCAACTTTTGTATTTACACCAATTTGCATAGGCAACTTTAAGCAGACGATGGTATCGTGCGGATAGGCTACAGCATCTATTGAAACGACCTGTATGCCGGTGCTTGAAGTAGCAGTGCAAGGTATGTTATCAGTAACCGTAAGCTGCACCGTATAATTACCCGCGTTTAAGTAGCTGTGCGATGGGTTCATTGCGGTTGAAGATGTTCCGTCACCAAAGTTCCAGTTGTAGGTAGCGCCGCCGCCTATCGATGTATTGGTAAAGGTTACGGGAGTACCCAGACAAACAGATGGCGCAGATGCCGTAAACACAGAAGTTACCGCGTGATTGAACGTTACCATCTTGGTAATGGTATCAACGCAACCTGACGCATCGTGGTAAGTAAGGAAAATGGAATAAGTACCCTGTACATAGTATACGTGCAGCGGATTGGTAGCAGAACTATCTAATGGTGTACCGTCGCCATAGTTCCAGATCGAGGTATTGCCTGATGGGGTTGAATTGTTATACAAAAATACGGTATCGCCATTGCAACCCGGATGCGCCATTAAAACAAAATCAGCATTCACACCTGCAGTGCCACCACCAACAGTAAGATCGTGAAGATTAACGTGTACAAAGGTTGTGATAGAATCGTCGCAACCAACGGCAACTGCCTTATAAGTAGCAGAGCCACCGGCAGGTGTAGCAGTAAATGTGCTACCCGTACCTAAATAAGCCCCAGTAGAACTATCGAACCAATAAACAGCGGAAGCTGCTCCAGGTATAGGAGCGTAGGTAATTGAAGATGCGGTATATGCTGTATACGATGAATTGGGCGTAAACCTCCATGCCTCGTGATTACCAAACCAATGGGTAGGGTAGTCACGGCCCGGAGCAGCAGTAGCGGCAGAGCCGGCAGCGTTTTGCACACCCACTATAGCTGCGGCATTGTTCCAGCCTACGCAAGTATCTTTGTGGGTAATGTGCACCTCTACAAGGTTACTTGTTTCATATAAAATGATCTGTGAAGTGGTCCATTGTGAAGTACATGAAAACATGGCGTCATGACAAAAATCGACAACAAACAATCGGTTCGGAGAAGTACCAACAGTTGAATAGGTAATAGTGCCACCACCAGTTACATCAATATCGCAATAAGGACCGCATACGCTGTTCCTTACGGCTGTATTACCCAATAAAACAGATGTTATACTCCAAGCAAACGACGCCGATGCCAAAGATGTATCGAAACACAATGCGCCGTTACCACCTAGTACACACTTAGTATAACTAGTGCCATAAAAATTGAAATTAAACCCAAGCGGAATAACTCCGGACCAACGGTCATCGGTTGTAATACCAGACGAAATAGGCGTAGTACCTACCAGTGTGGCATGCAATGTTGTGCTTGTGGCCCCGCAATTCACGGAATCGGGCAAAATAGTAATCTGGGCAAAAACGGCTTTACCTACAACACTTAACACCAGTAATAACAGCGCAACTTTACTCTTAAAATTGATTTTCATAACCTCTTTGTTTCAAATTTATCTGGCAGCTATTAAGGGTTAAATAATAGTTACCAAAATATTAACCAGGCATTAAAATATGTTCACTTACAACTAAGACAGCTGAAATGTGTAAATGGTTGGCTTAAAGGTATGAGAAAAATCCCGTACATGCAAGCAATATATACGTAACGCGTATGGTTCAAGTTTGCACGACGTGCAAAAACTAAAAAAACACTAAGAAGTGACTTTCAATATGGTAAACACCCATTATAAATCTAATTCAATTCACAGTCAAACCAGTACAAAGAAAAACGGGCCATATATGTATATACTGCTATTTGCCGTTATCCAGCGTAGTTTTTACAACATTGCTGCGTTTGCCTGCCGGGCTAATTACGGTTGTCTGCAAATCTATAGCCCTGCCGACCGGTACATTGACGTTAAGCCTGCCATTTACCCACATATCGGTTTCGCGCGGTGTATAACCATCAATAGTATAAAATACCTTGCCGCCTTCAACTGTAGGACTTAAGTCAAACCTGAATTCGCCGCCTTTCAACGTGGTATCGCTTACACCTAAGGCTTCCGGAACCCGGTAATTATAACCTTTGCCTTCCAGCATTGCGAGATGCCTCGGGATGCGGCCTTTAGAAAAATTGTCATAGTCTTTGGCCGCTTTTGGGGTCCATGCCACTTCGGCAAGAGCCAGCATACGTGGCAAAAGCATGTATTCAGCCTTTGCAGGAGTAGCAATATATTCTGTCCAGAGGTTGGCCTGTACACCAACAATGTGCTTTTGCTGGTCTGGCGTCAACTCAGCCGGAACCGGGTCGTAAGCATAAGTTTTTGCAAGCGGGGCATTGCCGCCTATTGACAGTGGCTCCAGCGCTGACTTGCCCTGCGCATGATCGAAGTACAAACCACCGCTGCCGGGGGTCATAATTACATCATGATTCAACTGCGCCGCGGCTATGCCACCGGTTTCGCCTCTCCAGCTCATCACCGTTGCATTTTGCGCAAGCCCGCCTTCCAGTATTTCGTCCCAGCCAATCATGCTGCGGCCACTGGCGTTCAAGTGGCGTTCAATTTTCTGAATAAAATAACTCTGTAAACCATTTTCATCGCGGAGCGATTCCCTTGCTATAAGGTTCTGACAAAAAGTAGAGGCTTTCCAGGCATCTTTAGGACATTCGTCGCCGCCGATGTGAATATATTTACCCGGGAAAATATCCATCACTTCATCCAGTATATCGAACAATACCCTGAACGTAGTATCGGTAGGGCAAAAAACATCGGTTACCACACCCCATGTTTCTGATACTTTGTAGTTTTTTGAAGGGTCGCAGCTGAGTACAGGGTAAGCGGCAATAGCAGCGGCAGCATGGCCCGGCATTTCAATCTCTGGAATAATATTAATGTAGCGCTCTTTAGCATAAGCCACCACCTCTTTTATCTGGTCTTGTGTGTAAAAACCACCATAAGGGGTATTATCATACAAATCAAGGTTATTGCCTGAAAAATTGCCAACCTTGGTCTGTGCCCTGTTGCTGCCCACAGCGGTAAGCTTAGGATATTTTTTAATTTCTATCCTCCAGCCCTGGTCATCGGTAAGGTGCCAGTGAAAATTATTCAGCTTGTACATGGCCATTACATCAATGTACTTTTTCACAAAGTCCACATCGAAAAAATGGCGTGCCACATCCAGGTGCATGCCACGATATCTGAAGCGGGGCTCATCTTTAATTTCGCCACAAGGAATGGTAGCAAAACCCATTTTTTCGGGTGTTATCATTTGTATTAATGTCTGCACGCCATAGAACAAGCCCGGGCCACGGCCATTGAGCACCACCTGATCGTCGGTAGCTTTCAATTCATAGCCCTCAGGAGCGGTATTGCCTTTAAAGTTGGTCTGTATAAGAATGCTGTTCTTAATAGGGCCCTGCTTGCGGCTCATGGTATTCATATCTACAACACCATTGCTGTAGCCATTTTTGCGTAAATATTCTTTGAGCAGTATAACCGCCTTATGAGCAGGCGAATCGATAATAAAATTGGTTTCCGGGTTAATGGTAAACTTGCCCTTGGCCTTTTTTACTGACAAAGGTGCGGGTATAATGCCGAGGTTAGCATCATTCTGCGCCCAACAATTTGCAGCGAAAGCTACCAATACTACCACGAAAATTTGTTTCATTTTTTTGCTATTTAATGTCAATATACTGCTTTTTTACATTCCAGCCTTCTACGCACAGCATTGCTTTATTTGCCAGCTTGCCATTGTGCTGCAAACGGATAGTTTTTACCCCTCCCGCAGGTATGGAAACATAATTATCGGTGTAAAATACGGGAAGAATTCGTTTCCTGCTAATGGAATCAACTAACGATACGCGGGTAAAAAATGCCAACGGGCCATTTGTTTGGTTAATTAGTGTCACTTCTACTGTGTCGCTGCCATGATATGTTGCAACCACTTGCAGCGGTGCACCCGGCAAACCGGCCAGCCCACTGTATGCGCCAGCCTTGTCGGCCAGCCAATACGTATTTTCGTCAATAACGGAGTTAGAGGCTGAGTCAACAAGGCTGAGCTGTAACAAACCACCATGGCCCTGCAAAACCGAGTCAAGCACTTTACCAACGGGAATACCTGCCGAACATTTTGTTGCCAGTACTGTAATTAATTTTGAAGGTAATGGTATGGCCGTACCTGTGTAGCCATAAGCCGCCATTCTTACTTCCAGTTTGGCTGTGGCCTTGAACAAATTATTGGCCACCAGAATGTTCCTCTTAATGGGATCATACATTATATGCACTGGCTTGCTGCCTTCCATTGTGCCAAACAGACAAGCATTCGGGTCGAGGTAGCAATCATACATCTGGCCACGCATAGCGGTCCATGGGTTTTGTGTTTTCCAGATAATGATACCCGTATACCAATCCCACGCCCTGGCTGTGGCTCCCTCCATCAATGCCCTGTATTGGTCATAATTTACCAGCTGAGCCTTGGTGGTAAAATCTTCCATATCCACAGCATGGCCATAGGCTTCAATAATGGAATCGTAGCCCATGTAACGGTGATACTGCCATGCAGAATCAACGATCCATTTCTTTTCGGCAGTGGAATAGTAGGGCACCTTCAGATTTGCTTCAGGCAGGAATTTTTCCAGCGATTCCATATCACCTATCCCGACCGAACCAATCTCGGAATTAAACGGGAAGGATTTATGCTCCCAAAAATAACTCAGTGGCTGTATGGTGTATGGGCCATCGCCACCATGCAGCGACATACTATCGTCATTAGAAAACTCCAAGAAACAACGCCCTGTATCCAGCTGTGGCAGGAGGGAATCTTTTATTGCGGCAAGTATATCAGCCGGTGGCCTGATCTCATTACCTCCACACCAGATAGCCAGTGACGGATG
This sequence comes from Chitinophagaceae bacterium, assembly GCA_947447265.1. Taxonomy (GTDB): domain Bacteria; phylum Bacteroidota; class Bacteroidia; order Chitinophagales; family Chitinophagaceae; genus Flavipsychrobacter. Next base: position 35,885 of record CANFKC010000016.1, on the reverse strand, counting down.
GTTGCGTAGCAACTTCACCTGATCTTCCACGGAACGTATAAACAATCCATGGTCGTCGGGGTATTTGCGGCGGGCATTTGTGTCTTCCTGTTTTAGAGGGTCATACCAGCGGCCATTGCAGTCTCCAGAGGCCCAGAAGTCCTGCATGACCAACAGTCCGTATTTATCGCAGGCATCATAAAATTCGGGGCGCTCGGTAATGCCACCACCCCACACCCTGATGAGGTTCAGGTTCATGTCGTGGTGAAACCGAACCTCCGCATCGTAGCGCTCTTTTGTGAAGCGTAGCAGCTCGTCGCTCAGTATCCAGTTGCCACCCTTAATAAATATTTTTTGACCGTTAACCCTTATTTCCCGGCTTTGTGTTTTTGCATTCCATGGAGTAGTTATCTGTCGTATTCCAAAAGTTACCTCTTCTTCATCGGCCAGCTTTTTATTTACAAAAAGGCGCAACTTCAGGGTATACAGATTTTGGTCTCCATAGCCATTGGGCCACCATAATTTCGGGTTGTCGAGTTGTAGTTCCGGCAGCTTCACTTCCTCGGTAGAATGCGCTTCCAGTTTCACTTTCGTGCTCACCTTATGGCCTTCCAGCTCATACTCCAGCACTCCGCTTAGTTCCCCGGTATCTGCAGTATTTTCAACTTCGGCCGAAACTTTTATTGTTGCTGCCCATTGCTTGCCGCCAACGTTTCTTCTGCCCGGCACTACTGTAATAATATGCGGATGTTCCAGGTGCAGCATACCGGTGCGCTTTATAATTACCTTATCCCAGATGCCGGTATTACGGTCGCGAATGGGTTGTATCCAGTCCCAGCCGGCGACGTATTGGTTGGTAACGCTATGGGCAATCATGCCATCTCCGCCCTGGCCATTATTCGGATTGCCAACCGGAGATGGAGGGTAAACAATCACCGCCAGCCTGTTATCGCCACTTGCTGCGAGGTAGGGCGTAATATCATAACTGCTGCTGCAGAACATGCCTGAGTCGGGCTTATCATTCAGTTTTTTGCCGTTAAGCCAGACTTCAAAACTATAATTAACGCCCCGAAAATTAATGAATACGGCTTCTCCTTTGGCAGGATATGGCTCTTTAAAATCAGTTGCAAACCAATAGGTATAATATGCAGCCCCCGTTTTAAAAATATCGGGGATCAACTCATTATTCATGCCGTAAAACGGATCGGGGATCTGCTTGTTGAACAACTGGTTGGCCAATACAGTGCCGGGTACAATTGCCGGGAGCCAATTGCTGATTAAAAATTCAGTTTTTGAAATCGAATCTCCCGGTTTATTAAGGTCTGCCGCCCTTATGCACATCCATTCACTGTTCAACTCATGTTGTTTTTGAGCAAAGAGCATTTGCGGCAATAAGAGTAAAAAGCAAAGGTAACAGGCTCGAAACATAGCAGCGTGAATCTGTTTCAAATATACGTTTGAAAGATGGTTAATCGGATAGCCTATACACAGTTTCGCATTTTTTTGAGAGTTGCCAAATCTGTGACTGGCGGCACTGTGTTACGCCTATGTGTACCACGCTTTTAAAGTATGGGACACCTATACACAAAAAGCACCCGGGTACTGCTACCCTCTTATTATCATATTACCGATACTGATTGCGCATAGTATCCATATCCAATAAAAGATGGGGATGAAAAACAAGGTATCTCTCTGCACCCATTTATACTCGCCGGTATTGGCATCAAAAGTCCTGAAGGAATAGGTGAGCCATAGGGTAAGCAAAGAGGCTACAAAGAAGGCTATTGAAATGGGGTAAGGGCTCTTCTGGTAACAGGTATCATCGTGTGTTATCGCCTCTGAGATAATTTCAGAAAGCAGGCAACAACCAAAGGTTATTGCAGCTACCATCCATCCTCTCCGTTTCCAGATGATATGTACAAAGTGAACCATAAAAGCTATTTATAAATTTAGCCTGCATCCTGCTGCACAAAACACTCTAGCGCAAGAAACCTAAACACTATCTACCCTTAAAAACCGGTTTCCTCTTTTCAAGAAATGCGGCCACGCCTTCCTTGAAATCTTCGGTCGCGCCAGCTTGTATCTGCACATGTTTTTCCATATCCAGTTGCTCTTCCAGGGTATTGTCGTAGGTGCTGTTGAGCAGGCGCTTGGTAAGGCCAATGCCCTTTGTCGGCATCTGCGCAAGCGTCATCGCCATTTTTTTGCTTTCCGCTTCGAAAACGTCATCTGCATAGCATTTAAAAATCATGCCCATGGCAACAGCATCCGCGCCAGTCACTTTTTCGCCGGTCATCATCAGGGCCGCTGCACGTTGCATGCCTACCAACCTTGGCAGGAAGTATGTGCCACCACTATCCGGTATCAGGCTTATTTTACTGAATGCCTGTATAAATGATGCAGAACTGTTTGAGAGTACAATATCGCATGCCAATGCGAGGTTTGCCCCTGCGCCTGCCGCTACCCCGTTTACCGCAGCAATAACAGGCTTTTCCATATTACGGATGCGCAGTATGGTTGCATTATAATGCTCCCTTACCATGCGCTCAAAATCTTCGGCAGAAGGATTCATTGCTTCAGAAAGATCTTGCCCTGAACAAAAACCTTTACCTGCACCGGTAAGGTATACGCACCTTACTTCGGGGTCGTTATTACAATCATCAAGGTGGCTTTGCAAAGTCAACGCCATATCGCGGTTGTAACTGTTGTATGTTTCGGGGCGGTTCAGTGTTATGTAGGCAACACCGTTTTCTTTATGCAGCAATACTGTACTCATACAGCAAATATAAGTACAAACACAACAATAAGAAAGCATGGCAGGTATCACAGAGCTGCACCCTGTGCTCACATATTACGATCTTTCAGACCTTCAAAATTCTTTATAATAAGCTGCAATCAATTTTATTAATTTATCCAGCAATAAAAAGACCCAAACATGTAGAGACGCAAGATTTTGCGTCTCTACTTAAACCGTGAAAAATATTTTTGATGGCAGTCAATTACTCTGTTAATGACAATGCCAAATAACCTCATAAAACAAAACCGCTATTTTATCGCTGGCATAGCAGATAAAATAGCGGTAAAAAAATTGGACAGGTTGCTTTATTGGTTGTTGTAATCGCGTCTCCATTACTTTATTTCGCTATCGTCTATTTTTCGGGGGTCTCAATGAGGGCTTGCGCCGTTCTTTTTTCGTGGCGAAAAAGAAAGTAACAAACCTGCCTGCCGGCAGGCAGGGAAAAACGCCATCCCGATAGCTATCGGGACTATCGCTCCGCGGCTAAAAGAAGCCTTGCGGCGTGTTTTGCTGAATCCCGCTGAAAAAGCGGGACTACGAAGAGCAGGACTCTAATGTCCGCTATCGCGGCGACGTTTATCAGTTTTTAAACACGACCCAACTAAAAACGAAAGGTGAGTTTTTTCGCTGACAGCCGTGAATGAAAACTAAATAGTAGAGTATAAACGTTTTCCTGTTGCCATATCGAAAGCCTCGAAGTAGTTGCCACCAGGCTGTGAGCATTCCATTAATAACTTATTCTTGTACTTGCTCAGGTAAATAATGTTTGCTACGCCGCTTGACTGCTTCATTTCGCCAACCCACATCAACTTTCCGGTCTTTGAGTTAAAAGCAGCAAGGCTTATACCCGGTGTGCCTTTATAGTAACGTGCCATTACAAAAACGCTGTCGCTTACTAAAACCTCTGCCTGAACTTTGGCCGCATTTGGCTCTTTATATGCAGGCCAGTTAGCGCCACGCATATTTACTTTCAGGGTTTTAGCGGCTTCATCGCGAATCACATATCCATCGAATGCCATCTCGTTATCGGCCCTGATAACACCGCAAACACTTGCAGCTACTTCGTTTGTTTTACCGTCTTTAAGATCAACTATTGTCGCTTTATGTATATCGCGTGACTGAAGGGTATTGAATACCATGAAGCGGTCGGTATGCATAAAATATAACAGGAAAGGCTGTTTGTATTCGTTTCCGGCTGTTTCTACAGTATTGGTGTGTGGCAATATGGTTCTGTATTTTACCTTACCCCACTCATCATGCTTCATTATACGGTAACCAAGGTCGCCCGCAAAGCGCTGCACATGCACAATACCATCTGGTGTGCCTAAAAGGAAGTTGTTGCCCGGCACATCGTCCAGCTTCTCATCTTCTTTGCTTACTTCTACTTTAATTTCTCTTGACCCATTGGTTATTTTATAGCCAATGTGGCTATCGTCAACAATGCGGAAAGGCCTGTCTTTATACACTGCACTCACCGGCATCGTTCCATTCAGATTTACGACCCTGAACCTTCCTGCATATTTACTTGCCTTTTTAAAATCCATACTAGGCGTGGCAGAAGCTGCTGCTGCAGCACTGGATGCCAATGAGCCATCACCTTCAGCAGGGGGTGCAGGGACTGCAGTGTCCGGCGGAGTGGCTTTACTAAAATCATCAAGATTGATCCATGAGGTATCTCCGATAGCATACAGGTTTTGCGCCTGTGTTGATATGATGCCTACCGAAAACAACAATTGACACGTAAGTAAAATTTTTTTCATGATTAAGCTTTGCGTAAATTTATAAAAAAGTCGTTGACTTACATAGCTTTAGTTAATAAGCCATATCTACAACATCATCATCCCGATTAAGAAATCTAAATCTAGTGCTTGCCGAATACGGCTTCCATCATCACTTTCGAGAACGTTCCCCAGGTATATTTTTTCTTTTCTGCAAGCATATTTTCCTTAAGTCCGGGCAGGGAATCAGGTTTATAAAACTTAAGTATAGCATCGGCTATCGACTTTGAATCCGGCTCTGCCAGAAAGCCGACTTTTCCTTCGGGCACCACCTCTGCAAGGCCGCCTACATTCGTAACTACCATTGGCTTTTCAAAGTGGTAGGCTATCTGGGTAATGCCGCTCTGTGTTGCATGCTTGTAAGGCTGCACCACAACATCTGCCGCACTGAAAAAATACCTCACATCGCTATCGGGAATAAAATCGGTGAAAAGATGGACTGCTTGTTGAAGGTTGTGCTCAGCAATTATTCGGTTGTTGTTGGCTTCAACAGCTTTATCGTAATACTCGCCTGCTACTATTAACTCTATACCCGACTCTACAATGCGTTTATCGGCCATTGCTTCCAGCAGCAGGTCAAGACCTTTATAATCTCTTATGAAGCCAAAGAACAGCATGTAGCGTTTTGCCGGGTCCAGTTTAAGTTTGGTGCAAGCCTCACTTTTGCTTACAGCTTCTTTAAAAATATCGTAAACGGGGTGTGGCGAAAAAAAAGATGGTTTAGAGGTAAAACCCTTAAGGTACATGAGCACATCTTTACTCATTGTTACAAAAGCATCCACCGCTTTTATAAAGTAATTGGTAAGCTGCTTGTCGCCTATCCTGTTTTCGTGCGGGATAATGTTATCAACAATACACACCACCCGGGTATGCCCATTGCTTTTACCTCTCTTCAAAATTGTACCGAAAGCAGGCGCCATAAATGGCATCCAGTATTTTACAATAATCAGGTCAAATTTCTCTTTGTTCATCTCGCTGCCAACCGATAGCCAGTTGAGCGGATTTATAGAATTGACACGGGTCTTTATCTTTAGTCCTTCCGGTGCAGGAGAATCAGTGAACTGTGTTTTGCCCGGAAAAAGAATAGACGGATACTGCAGCGAAAAAGAGTAAATAATTACTTCGTGCCCTTCTGATTGCAATTGGTAAGCCAGCCTTTCATTAAATGCCGCAAGCCCTCCCCGTAGCGGATGGGCGGTACCTAATAGCGCTATCCTCATGCAAATAACTTTTTAAAATCCTCCTGCGATTGTGCATAATCTTCAGGCACACCAATATCAATAAAATACTCGCTGCTGCAGTAGCCATAAATAGGCTCACGGGTCACGTATTGTTCCAGGTAGTCTTTTTCAAAAGAAAACCTTTCTGCAAAATTCTTTGCCAGAAAATGTGGACGGTTTATCACGTAAACACCTCCGTTTATCATGCCAATATCGCGCGGCTGCTTTTCTTCAAATGAGAGTATAGCGCCTTCTTCGTCAGTATTGACTATACCATAACGGTTGAAGTCATGCATCACTTTCAGGCCCAGCGTAGTGTTAGCACCCCTGGCTTTATGAAAATTAAAAATTTCGAATAAACTGAGGTTGAACATGGTATCGCCGTTCAGCACGACCACATCATCTTCTTTGGCCATCAGCAGGGCAAGCTGTATGCCGCCACCTGTACCTAATGGCTCCGACTCCACTACATAATCGACCGGAAAGGGCAGATTTTGTTCGTGAACCCAATCTACTATCACATCATGCTTATACCCCAGTGAAAGGATGACCCGGGTGCATTTTTGCCGCACCAGGTATTGAAAAAGCCACGATAGAAATGGCCGGTCGTTGACCGTTGCCATGCACTTAGGTTGGGTACCAATTACGCCTTGTAAACGGGTACCTAGTCCGCCTGCCAAAATGATTGCTTCCATGCAGTGCCAAAATTAGTGGAAAGTATTGAGTTCCAAACAGCAATATTTTATTAAACAATAATAAAATATTTCAAAAAAGTGACTGTTGAAGTTTCACGCCAAGGCGCAAAGGCGCAATTCCCTCAACTTGGGGTATATCTTATAATATTAAGGTAGCAAAGGCGCATCAAACCAATTCACTCCCTTGCCATTTTCTTTGCTTGGTAAAACTTCTTAAAAATTCATAGTTCACAACTATATATGCCAGCTAAATAAACCGCGCTCTGTAAATTGGTAGGGTGTAAACTCACCACCGAAAGACGCCAGCGCCTTTTTTACATTGTAGCGGGTATTGGCCGGGCAATAAAACATCATGAAACCTCCGCCGCCGGCACCGGAGATTTTACCGCCGGTCGCGCCTGCTTTAAGGGCAGTTTCATAAATTTCATCCATGCTATCGTTGGAAATACCCTTGGCCATTTGCTTCTTGAACCGGAAACCGAAATCGAGGATGCCACCAATTTCGTGAATATTACCGCGAAGCAGGGCCTCCTTCATCATCTGTGCCTGCTCTTTAAGGTTGTGCATAGCATCTATGGACGACTGGTTCTTGTCTTTTACGTTCTGACTCTGTGCTTCAATTATGGTAGATGATAAGCGGCTGGTAGCAGTAAAGTAGAGCAAAAGGTTATTTTCCAGTTCGTACAGGTATTCCTGCTTTATGCGTAGTGGGTTTACAATTACCTTATTATTTTCGTAAAACTCCATGAAATTAACGCCGCCAAAGGTGGCTGCATATTGGTCTTGCTTGCCACCGGCCATAGCCAATTCTACCCTTTCCACGTCGTAGGCCATCTGGGCAACGTCATATTCGCCCAGGGGCAGGTTCAGCCATTCGGCGAATACCCCTATTATTGCCACCATCAATGTTGATGAACTGCCCAAGCCTGAGCCCGCGGGAGCATCGACAATAGTTGAGAGCCTGAAACCAGATGGAACAGGTCCGTATTTCTTTACGATATGATTGTAAGCACCGGTTGCCAGGTCCAGTGAACCATCTACGGGTAATGCTTCTGCGAGATCGTAGGCTACGGTTTCGTTGCGGTCCACGGCCTCAAAAATGATCTGTGGCACCATCAATGGCTCAATCGTAGCGTATGCATACAGCGAAATAGTCGCATTGAGTATTGCGCCCCCATACAAATCGCAATAGGGGCTTACATCGGTTCCGCCTCCTGCAAGGCCAATGCGCAAGGGCGCTTTACTTCTGTAAATCATAACTGGTAGCTAAATTAGTAAAAATCTATGGGTTAATGTGGTTATTGAATAAACATCATGCGGGACAAATTGCACCTATAATAGCCACGGTCTTCAGACCGTGGTATAATATTATAATTAACTTCGGCTTTAGCCAAACCTTAGCAAATGATATTTTGGCTAGAGCCGGGAAAGAATCATCTTTCAACCACGGGCTAAAGCCGCGTGGCAATTGTTTCGAATTGTCCCATTACCGTTAAACGAGGGTTTCGATACTATATTGTAAGCTCATCGTTAATTAGCGTTAATCGTTTCCCCTTTCACTTCAAACATTAATTTCACACAAGTCAAGCCTGCGGTTACCCAAAGCTTATTTCCAAAGTGGTTTCAGGATAGCCCATACTGGGCATTGGTGTAGCGGCGGATTATTTTTTACTACAAACAGGAAAGCGCCTACAGCGCATACCCGATAACACATTTTTATGAAAACAATGCAGGCGAAGCAGTTGCCCGGTTTAGGCCCGTTTTTTTAGCGTAAATTGCAGCTTAATATAAGTTGAAGTAATGGCTGCTATTATACAAGTTAAGGACCTGGTTAAGAAGTATGGCGATTTTGAAGCTGTTAAAGGCATCAGTTTTGAAGTGAAAGAAGGTGAAATATTTGGTATTCTCGGCCCCAATGGCGCCGGTAAAACCACGACGCTGGAGATCATAGAAACGCTTCGCGATAAAACATCGGGCAAGGTAATAGTTGATGGAATAGACCTTGATAAAGATCCGCAGGCAATAAAAAATATAATTGGTGTGCAGTTGCAGGCAGCAGGCTACTACCCCAACCTGAATCTGAAACAAATAATAGACCTTTTTTCCGGATTGTATAACCGTGATGTTGACGCTATGGCCCTGCTCGATACGGTCAACCTTCGGGATAAAGCGAAGAACAAATTCAAAGATCTTTCTGGTGGACAGAAGCAACGCTTTTCTATTGCTACCACACTTATAAACGAACCCAAAATTATTTTCCTGGATGAGCCAACCACGGGGCTTGACCCCCAGGCCCGTCGCAACCTTTGGGAGCTTATACTACAACTGCGCACAAATGGCGCTACAGTAGTACTCACTACCCACTATATGGATGAAGCCGAAGTGCTCTGTGACCGCGTAGCTATCGTAGATAGCGGCACCATCATAGCCATCAACACCCCTGACGAATTGATAGATAACCTCATTGCCACCGGCTTTAAACGGGATAAAGAAGTGAAGGCTGCTAACCTGGAAGACGTATTCCTGAATATGACGGGAAAAGAATGGAGAGAAGGGTAAAATAAAGACAAATGATATCCAGAATTCTTTTGATAGTTATTTTGTCTATTTTTTCTTTTGGCGCTGCTGCACAAAAGAAAAATAGGGATAGCATTATGTCCTCCAAAGTTGAAGAACTTCCTGAAGTAAAAGCGTACATAAAAAATGCGCAACAGGTTTTCTATAAAAATAACGGCGACAACCCACGCGTCGCAACAATGATAAGGGGTAGGCCAACCAAAGGAGTATTGCACTACTATTGGATACAAGTAGGAGTAATGACAGACTACAAATTTACTCCGGAACTGAATTTTTATGTCGATCCCAAAACATATGAGGTGATGGTTCCCGCTTCTTCCGGTGTGTCAGACTGTTTGATGCCCCTGAAACTATCGCGCGAAATAAAGTAGGGGCAATCCCTTGCGGTTGCATTGCATAACATATAACTCTAGTTACCAAACCCACCTACTTAGAGGGCAACCGCAAGGGATTGCCCTACGTACAAACAACAAATAATTATCATTAAAATACCTAGGGGTAAGGCTTGCCCTGGGCAACATGGGTGCCGCAACCTACAAAAACAACGCACCGCATTTAGGCGCAAAATGATGCGCCCCTTTGAATTCTTTGTGCTCTCTTTATAACTTACCTACACTATCTTTTGCTATGACCGTCCAATCCTGATTGCCTAGACCTTCTGCTATTCTGGAATCCATTTCAGCGGCGATGGTTGGTATGATCATCAGTTTTGTGTTGCCTTTTTTCGCTTCGGCTATCATAAGGCCTGCATCTTTGCGGGACATATTCAGTTCCCATGACGGCTGATCAAAAGTATTACTGGTTATCTTTTTGATGCGGGCCGGAACCATCGCTACCGGGTTCCAGGTTTCAAATAATGCTGAAACATCGCTTACCGGGATATCCAGCGCCTTTACTAACGCTAGTGTATCAGCCACGGCTGCGGTCATACCAATAAGGAAGAGGTTACCCGTAAGTTTCATGCCCGCAGCTTTATCTACACGTGTACCGAAATTGATAACCTTTCCGGTCATTTTTTCAAGTGCGGGCTGCCATTTGGCAATAACTTCCTGGTTGCCGGAAACCAACATAGTACCGGTACTTTCCAATGCATTTGGAGGACCCATAAATACAGGAGCATGTAAATAAGTGTAACCCAGTGCAGCCCACTTTTCGGTGCGCTCAATAGCACCTGCTGCAGAGGTTGTAGTGTGGTCAATAATAGTTACGCCCGGTGCAAAACCAGCGCTGGCAGCGGCCAATACCTCATTCACTGCGGCATCATCCTTCACCACGATATGTATACGTTCTGCGCCTTTTACAGCATCAGATACATTGTCAAAAGCTTTTGCTCCGAATTCTACCAAAGCCTGCGCCCTGCTGGCTGTGCGGTTCCATACATTTACCTGTTCGCCCTTCTTCAACATCGCCTTAACGAAATTCGAACCTAATAAACCCATTCCCAAAAATGCTACCATGATGTTTGTTGTTTGCTGCAAAGCTAAGTTACAATTTGACAATCAGACGGCGATGCAATCTGGCATTTTAGAAATGAGGCAATAGGTTTATTTTATTGGGTGTTGCTTTTGCCTGAAGCGAAAATTAATTGGAGATAAAAGATTTTGTTAAAAAATATTAAATCTGGCATGTTATTTGTTGAATAAAGATTGTATTTATAAACACCCAAAAACCTACACTTAATGAAAAAAATGTTCCTTCTGGCACTCTGCCTTTGTTCTTTCTGGTGCCTCAGCGCAACCGCTTTTACCCACAGCTTTGTACAAGGCCATATACATGTTGTTGTTCACGATAGTATGTATCATGATTCGGCTACGTGCTTTAGCATGTCGAATCTTACTTATACTGTGACCATTGACAGTTCTTACACCAACGATTCCGTGCAATTTGTTGATACAACCAGCGGCTCGCTTGTTTTTGGCAGATTTGTTAATACGGCGGGTACTTCGCCGTGGATTTTTACAACGAGTCAAGGCATGGGCTGGGGTGATTTCAGCATTCCGGTAGGAGGTGGCTACCTTCACTCTAATAGTGTCCCTATTAAGGTTACTACGCCTTTAGATACGTTAAGATATATCACCTTCGATGACAGCATTTGGGTTTCGCCTTGCCTATACGGCAGGGTATCAGGCGATATTTATATTGACAATAATTCGAATTGCGTTTTTGATGCCGGAGATGTGGGCATCAACGAATATTCCATAAATATTATTGATACGCTTTTTGGTTCCATTCCATATATTGATTGCAGCACAGGCCTTATGTCTGCCGGATATGGTTACTTTCCCTATTCATCACCAGTTCAAAAATCATGGATGACTAACTATTCGGTTTCCTTGCCTTCCTGGTTTTCCTTTATTTTCCCAATGTCATCGTGCTACACAGGGCCATATACGTTTACTACACTACCACAAACTAATGTAGACTTCCCGTTGCAATGCAGCGCGAACGTAGATGTGCAGTGTTATGCTCTATCTGCCGATCGCGTAAGGCTGCATACACCGTTTTTCGTGCACCCTTATGTTACCAATATTGGTTGCGATACCGTGTCGGGCACTATGACTATGATAAAGGACAGCCGTATTACTTACAGCGCTTCGCTCAGCTCATTCCCTGCTGATACTGTAAGAGGAGATACACTAATCTGGATCTATTCTCATCTCTCCAACGTATCTTCCGGAGCCTATTGGAACAGTTTCTTTTCTGATGTATACTTCACCCCCGATACTACCCTTGTAGCAGGAGACACGCTCTGCTTCCAGGTGTATACTAATATTCCTTCTGCGGATATTAACCCTGCCAACAATGGCTATGCTATTTGCCTGCCGGTGCGCTATTCATACGACCCTAACAGCAAATCAGCAATGCCGGCAGCAGTAGATGCCGCGGGCACACTGCCAGCAGGAACGCATACGCTTACTTACACCATTAATTTCCAAAATACTGGTACCGATGCTGCCTACGATGTAAAAATCATAGATACACTCGACAGCCATCTTGATCCGCAAAGCCTGAAGATACTTGGCACCAGTGCGCACATGATTCCAAAATGGCTAACACCTAACATTGTTGAGTTCGACTTTAATAATATAATGCTGCCTGACAGCAACACTAATGAGCCGGGCAGCCATGGGCAAGTACGTTTCAGTATTGACATTAAGCCTGGCGTTGCGGCGGGAACTGCAATAAACAATACCGGATACATTTATTTCGATATTAACCCGGCTGTGGTTACCAATACCCAGCATAATGTAACTTCCAGCCCGTTTGCCGTTCCAGTTGTTTCGCCGGTATTAAGGATGAAAATATATCCTAATCCGACGACCGACCAATTGGTAATTGAAAATGCTGGCACGGGCGATTTAACAGTACTTAATATGAATGGCGTTGTGCTGCTTTCGCAACCTACGACAGGCGACAAAACGGTATTAGATATCAGCCGCCTGCCTTCAGGTATTTACCTGCTGAAAGCTACAAACGTTAACACCTCATCAGTAACCAAATTCACAAAGTACTAGTGTCAAGTCAAAAGGGAAAAGTCAAAAGTGAAAAACGTTTTTCATTAGGCGGGCAATTTCCGATTGAATCAATACTGGTCTATTTTCAGGATAGGTAGGCAGAATTTTGCGGCGGGTGTAGTACATCGGGATGTGCTACACCCGCTTTGTCATGCCGAGGTACAAGGCATCCCGCACCCAAGTTGGGGAAGAGATTCTTCACTGCGTTGCCAATGACCAGTACAAAAAAGCTGGTCTTTGCGATCCCGATTTTTCTGCGGGAGAAGCAATCTCACGAGCGGTCACTGTTTAAAAGTTCCCTTGCTATTTTGAGATTGCTTCGGCGAAGGGCCTCGCAAAGACCGTTTATTGAGAATCAGGGGCGCCATGTAAATGTATAATTGTCATTGCAGGTTGATTGCAGCGCGCTGAATAAATATTCAGAATGCAAAGTTAATTAGAGACAGGGGGACAACTGCTTACATTCTCTCCGCAATTGACAAACGTAGAATAGCGATTCGCCCCATTACCCTGATTTTTTTGGCAAGCAAAAAAATATGTCCCTCTTTGGCAAGAGGGAAGTTCCTAAAGGTTACTTATCCTCTTTCTGCGACGAGCAAGCAAAGATCAAATACTTTACCCGGTTCCAGGATGATGGATTTTATGACTTTGAAACCTACCTGGTGCAGGAAGTTGGTGTATTCTTCCATGCTGTATTGATGAGGGTGCAATACATCGCCGGGGCCTATACGGAAGATGGCTTTCATGAAGGAGTTTTTATGGGCATCAATACTCACTATCATTTTCCCGTTGGGAGCGCAGGCTGCGGCTAATACTTCGAAACCTTTGGCTATATCGCTTACATGGTTAATGGCGTTCATGCAGAATACATAATCAAACTGCTGACCGGGCTGGTATGCTTCTATGGTAGATTTAATGAAGCGTACATTGGGATAGTCGGCCGGGGAGAATACGGAGAGGTCGTTTTCGTATTTGTCCAGCAGGGGGTCTACTGCGGTTATTTTATTATCGGGCAGGTTTATGAATACGCCGGCCGGCCCGCAGCCCATATCCAATATAATATCGGTATTTCTTATCTTAAAAACGTCGGCACAATCGTCGAGCTGAGTTTGCCAGTATAGCTTCTTTTTCAGCAAATAGTCGACATTATCCTTACCACGCATGTAAGAACGCCACCAGATTATCTCGAAAAATTGCGCTAGGCGCCAACGTAATCGCATGATCTACCCGTTTCATTTAATTTGGCTACAGCCGGACTAGACTGAAAGTCAACCACGGCTTAAAAGCTGTGGCTATTGTTATACTCAATCGTTAAACAACCCAATAAAGGTAATACCACAATGCAATATTTATAGAGTAGCGGAAAAGAAAAATCCCGGCAACTGTAATAGTTACCGGGATTTTTTATGCTTTTTATGAATTATAATGTACGCTTAACTTCTACTTCTTCGAAGCCTTCTATGATGTCGCTTACACGTATATCTGCATAGTTTTTCACCATGATACCGCACTCATAGCCTGTAGCTACTTCTTTCACGTCATCTTTAAAGCGTTTCAGAGATGACAGTTCGCCTGTGAAGACCACGATACCATCGCGCACCAAATTGATGCGGGTGTTACGGGCAATTTTACCGTCGAGTACATAGCAACCTGCAATTGTACCTACGCCGCCAATTTTGTATACTTCACGTACTTCAACGTTACAAACTGTTTTCTTCTCCACCTTAGGTTCCAGAAGACCTTCCATCGCGCTCTTGATTTCTTCAATAGCATCGTAGATGATGGAGTAAGTACGTATCTCGATGTTCTCCTGCTCTGCAAGCTTAGCGGCCTGCATTGACGGACGAACCTGGAAGCCGATGATGATAGCATCGGAAGCTGTTGCCAGCAATACGTCGCTTTCTGTGATCTGGCCCACGCCCTTATGTACTACATTGATCGCTACTTCTTCAATTGCCAGTTTCTGTAATGAGTCACTTAATGCTTCTACAGAACCATCGAAGTCACCCTTGATGATAACGGCAAGCTCCTTAAAGTTACCCAATGCGAGACGACGACCAATTTCATCGAGCGTAATATGCTTACGAGCCCTGATACCCTGTTCACGCATGATCTGCGAACGGTGGTTGGCTACTTCTTTAGCTTCATTTTCATCAGCAAATACCCTGAACTTCTCACCTGCCTGTGGTGCACCATTCAAACCAAGTACCTGTACCGGAGATGATGGACCTGCACTCTTAACACGGGTACCGCGTTCGTTGAACATAGCCTTGATCTTACCGAAGTACTGACCACATACTACCATGTCGCCCTGGTTAAGGGTACCATTCTGCACTAATATAGTTGATTGGAAACCGCGGCCCTTATCAAGCGACGCTTCTATCACAGAACCTGAACCATTACGATCAGGGTTAGCTTTCAATTCAAGCAACTCTGCTTCCAGACCAATTTTTTCCAATAACACATCGATATTCAAACCCTTCTTGGCAGAAATTTCCTGGCACTGGAACTTACCACCCCAGTCTTCCACCAATATGTTCATGCCCGCTAATTGTTCCTTTATTTTTTCAGGGTTAGCGCCTACCTTATCTATTTTATTGATCGCGAAGATCATAGGCAGGTTGGCAGCCTGTGCGTGAGATATTGCTTCTTTCGTCTGAGGCATTATCGCATCATCGGCAGCTACCACAATTACCGCAACGTCGGCCACCTTGGCACCACGTGCACGCATCGCGGTGAACGCTTCGTGACCCGGAGTATCTAGGAAGGTAATGTTCTTACCAGTAGCTGTAGTTACCTTGTAGGCTCCAATATGCTGCGTGATACCACCGGCCTCACCCGCAACCACATTCGCACTACGTATGTAATCGAGCAATGAAGTTTTACCGTGATCTACGTGACCCATGATAGTAACGATAGGTGCGCGTGGCTCCATATCTTCCTCTGAATCTACTTCTTCCTCTTCTTCATCCACTCCTTGTTCCAGGTTAATGAATTCTACTTCGTAGCTGAATTCACTGGCTACCAGTTCAATTACTTCCGCATCAAGGCGCTGGTTAATGGATACCATGATACCCAGACCCATACACTTACCAATGATATCGGCAAAGCTTACGTTAAGCAAGCTGGCTAATTCACTCACCGATATAAACTCGGTTACCTGTATAACATTATTCTGTTCTGAATTTTCTGCAGCCGCTCTCTTCTCAGCCATTTCATCGCGCTTGTTACGGCGATATTTGGCTTTAAGGTTTTTGCTACGTGTAGAGCCGGTTAATTTAGCCTGCGTCTCCCGTATTTTATCCTGAATTGCTTTTGCATCAATTTCCTGCTGTTGCTGTGAAACCGGCTCATTGCTGTATGGCCTGCGAGCACCGCCCTGGCCACCACCTGGCCTGAACGGACCACCGCCCGGCCGGCCTGTGCCGCCACCACCTGGCCTGTTGCCCTGGCCGTTACCACTTGGGCGACCAACACCACCGCCACCTGGCTGAGGCCTGCCTACGCCGCCACCGCCTGGTTGAGATCTGCGTTCACCCGGCGCACCGCCACGGTTAGGACCACCCTGACCCGGGCCACCTGTTCCGGGGCCGCGGTTAGGACCGCCCTGCCCTGGCGCACTACCTGGCTGACCAGGTTTAAATGCATCGGGGCGCTTTTCAACGGGAATTCTTTTGCGTTTGCGTTTTTCCCTGTCACTTGGCCTTGAGCCGCCTGACGGTTGAGAAACCGGTAATTCAATTCTGCCTATGATCTTAGGGCCTTCCAACCTTGGCGCCCTCATTTCAATATGCTCCGGTTTGTTTGGATCGTCACTCTCACCAGCATCCGGTGTAGGTTCAGCAGGGGCCTGAGGCTCTGCTACCGGGGCCTGTACCACGGGCGCCGGTGGCGCTACCACAACTGGTGCTTTTTCTTCAACAGCCGGTTGCTCTGCAGGTTCTTCCGCCTTCGCAACTGGTGCTTTTTCTTCTTTTTTAGCAGGTACTGCTTTAGTATCTTTTGCCTTAACTACCGTGCCTTTTTTAGGGCGCGAAGAAAGGTTCATTTCGTCGAGGTTGATCTTACCCAGGATATTCGGTCCTTCAATTTTCGGAACCTTCATATCCACATGTTCCGGCTCTGGTGCTTCCACTTCAGCCTTCACTTCTGGTTTAGGCGCTTCCGGCACCTTTGCCTCCACAACCACAGGTGCAGGCTCCGGCTTAGGAGCTTCCACTTTTGGTGCGGGTGGTGGCGGTGCCTGCTGCACTACCTTTAATGCTGGCAATACAGGCGCACTTATATTTTCTTTTTTAACAGGCTCTGGGGCCTCTACCTTTGGCTTTTCAGGCTCCGCCTTTGCCTGTACAACAGGCTTAGGGGTATCCTGTATTACAGGTATATGGGCATCCTCTTTCTTCTCCTTTTTCGGGAGCTCGAGGGATTCCTTTGGTTTTTTCAGATTATCAAACAGTGACCCCTTGGGTAATGCAACTTCATCGCTCCTGCGCTTCGCCAGCTTATCCTGCGCGAATTCTACCGTTAGGGCGTTATACATTGGCTCTGTGAGCTTGGTACTGGGGTTACTGCCTATACCGAACCCTTTATCCGTTAGAAACTGAACCAGCGTTTCCCTACCGATATTAAATTCCTTAGCAGCTTCCAGTAACCTGGGTGTCTTTGATGTTGTTGTTGTCATTATTCTTTTTCCTTGTCAAAATATCTATGCCGGATGCTCTCCGGCCCTCACACAATACAAACCTACATCATTTTATCTTAAAATAAGTAGGTTCTACCGACCTGTATCACTGTTTTTATGTTAAGTGTAAAAACTTAATATTATTTTTTGATAAAAATTTTACATCATAAGCTCTCATTTTCGTAAAACATGAAAATAATATACCCGGGTACTACGACCCGCAATACCCGGGACTTTTATGTTTTAGTTGGTTGCTTCGTCTTTAAACTCAGCTTCCAATATGTTCCTCAATTCACGTACTGTTTCTTCTTCCAGGTCTGTCCTGCGCACCAGTTCTTCAGCAGAAAGATCTAAAACGCTCAATGCGGTATCGCAACCAATACGTTTCAGTTCTTCAATAACCCATGGTTCAATTTCATCTGTAAATTCTTCCAGATCAATGTCATACTCCACTTCTTCTTTCACATCGCGGAATACATCAATTGAATAACCGGTAAGTTCCTGTGCCAGTTTAATATTAACACCTTTTTTACCAATTGCCAGCGAAACCTGGTCTGGGTCAAGGTAAACATCCGCGCTCATTTTCTCACCGTCAAGGTTCATTTTATTGATTCTTGCTGGTGTTAAAGCACGTTGCAGTAACAATTGAACGTTATTGGTGTAGTTAATAATGTCAATATTCTCATTACGCAATTCACGAACAATACCGTGTATACGGCTACCCTTCATACCTACGCATGCACCAACCGGGTCAATACGGTCGTCATAGCTTTCTACCGCTACTTTCGCCCTTTCGCCTGGCTCACGTACAATTTTCTTCACTACTATGAGGCCATCCATAATTTCAGGCACCTCAATTTCTAATAATTTTTCCAGGAACGATGGGTGTGTGCGGCTAAGGATAATAACCGGTGAGTTATTCCTCATTTCCACTTTCTTCACCACCGAGCGAACTGTTTCGCCTTTCTTAAAGAAGTCGGTTGGTATCTGTTCAGATTTTGGCATGATCAGCTCATTACCTTCATCATCTAACAGCAACATTTCTTTCTTCCAGATCTGGTAAACTTCACCTGTAATGATATCGCCAACCCTGTCAGCATACTTTTTAAGCAGGTTATTTTTCTTCAGGTCGCCAATACGTGCAGCAAGCGTTTGCTTAGCGGCCAGGATAGCCCTGCGGCCAAATTCAACCACATCTACTTCCTCATAAACCTCTTCACCTACGTTATAATCAGCTTCAATTTTTATTGCTTCGGTATAGGGTATCTGCTTGTTCTCGTCTTCTACCAATTCATCTTCCACTATCTCGCGGCGTCTGAAAATTTCAAGGTCACCCGTCTGGTCATTCACAATAACGTCAAAGTTCTCATCGCTGCCATACTTTTTGCGCAGCAGCGTTTTGAATACGTCTTCCAATACCTTCATTAGTGTAGGCCTGTCAATATTTTCGGCTTCTTTAAACTCCTGGAAGGAGTCAATAAGATTGATACTTGGCATATACTTTGATTTTTCCTTATCCCCCAATTTACGGATAAGAACGTGTTAAAAAATAATTTGTACGATCGTTGTTTTAATTGTTGAAAACGGCAGTTCAACGCTCACTATTTCTTTCGTTTTGCCTGCCTTTACTTCCAGCGTTATCGCTTCCTCACCAACGGCGGTAAGCATGCCTACAGTTTCTTTACCTTCTGTGTCAGTTACTGCTACTTTGCGGCCTATATTTTTTTTATATTGCCTTATTTGCATCAGCGGCTCATCAATACCGGGGCTGCTCACCTCCAGCGAAAAATCGCCATTGGGGTACATGCCCGACTCTTCAATAAGATGGTATAGTTTGCGGTTAACGGCAACGCATTTTTCAATAGAAAAACCACTATCCGCATCAAGAAAAACCTTGAAGTTATTAGTGGGTTTCAGTTTAATGTCAACAATAAATACATCGGTGCCCTCGAGCAGGGGCTCCACAAAAGCATGTATTTTCTCAATTATTTCAGCCATACTTAAAAAATGAGGGGACAATTACTTGTCCCCTCTTTTTGCTTGTTATACTGCAAATGTACAACAGATTAATTAAAATTCAAAAAGATGTTTTTGGGGTGACTTGTGGACATCCCCTCGCTCCCCTTCCAAGGGGATGTCCACAATATTTTTTCTATATTTGCTATATGAAAACCACACCCGTTCTGAATATTCTTTTCTTGAAACCTTTGAGGTTTATTTTACTTGTGGTGTTATTGGTGGTTTGTGGTAAGGGGTATGGGCAGATAATAACGACTTTTGCGGGAGGAGGTAGTGGTGGTGATGGCGGCCCTGCTGCGGCTGCATCTATTTATGACCCAACAGTCATTATATTTGACAAACATGATAATGTATATATAACCGAAAGTGTTGGTCACGACATACGGAAAGTAAGTCCTACCGGTATTATTACAACCTATGCCGGAACAAATGGAACTGCCGGGTATGGAGGTGACGGGGGAGCGGCTACAGCTGCAATGTTGAACGAACCTGTTGGAATAGTTTGTGATTCTATTGGTAACCTACTCATTTGTGATGCACTTAACAACAGGGTTAGAAAGGTGGACGTTGCCACTGGCATAATTTCTACGGTATTAGGTAACGGAACAATGACTGACCTAGGTGATGGAGGACCGGCAACGGCAGCTACTATGCATTATCCGTCAGGTATTATTTTCGACAAAGCGGGAAATCTGTATGTTTCAAGTGCCTGGTATATTCGGAAGATTAACAAGTATGGCATTATCAGCACAATTGCGGGAATAGGAATTAGTGGCAATACTGGTGATGGAGGTCCAGCTACCAGCGCTAAAGTAAATATAGGTTGTATGTGTTTTGATGATGCAGACAATCTCATTTTTACTGACGTTGGATTTAGCGTAATAAGAAAAATCAGCCCTGCCGGTATTATTTCTCACGTTGCAGGCGTAACTGGTACGTATATATTTAACGGCGACGGCATCCCGGCTTCAAACGCCCATTTTGATCCATATGGTATTGCTTTCGGGCCGGATGGCAATTTATATTTTTCGGATCTTAACAATAATCGTATAAGAGTAATTGATAGATCAGGCATTATTCATACCGTGGCAGGTACTGGTGCGGTAGGCATTTCAGGGGATGGCGGCCGCGCCGATACAGCAGAGATAGATCGTCCTGATGGGCTTGTTTTTGATTCTTGTGGCAACCTATATTTTACACAAATAGATAACCCAAGGGTTCGTAAAGTTACTTACCCGCATTGCGGCTATTTAAGTGTTGAAGAAAGTAAATCACGTACTTCTGACATAAGATTTTATCCAAACCCAGTTGCGGATATGTTGTTTATTGAAGGGGGTGTACCGTTAGAGTCTGTTGTATTGACTGATCTTTTGGGGAAGGTGGTTTACAGGCAGGATGGTGTGCGGGCTGGTACTTTGCTGGTAAGTATGGGTAATCTGCCGTGTGGTATTTATGTGCTGGAGGTAATGAATAGTGAGGGGGTTAGGGAAGTACGGAGGGTGGTGAAGGAGTGACCTTTCTTAGGGGCAATGCCTTGCGCTTGCCCTTCGTCCATCCCTAAAGGGTGACATGGAATATAATCTTTTTTTAGCACATGTTATGTGAGGGCAGGGGCAAGCCCAGCCCCTACGTTGTTAATTAATTTTTCTATATTTGATAAATGAAAACCACACCCGTTCTGAACATTCTTTTCTTACAACCTTTAAGGGTTATTTTACTGGTGGGGTTATTGGTGATGAGTGGTAAGGGGTATGGGCAGATAATAACTACTGTTGCGGGAGGAGGTAGTGGTGGTGATGGCGGCCCTGCTACTGCTGCATCCATTTATGACCCTGTTGGTATTGCATTCGACAAAGCAGGCAATCTTTATATTTCGGAACAACTTACCCATGACATAAGAAAAATTGACGTTGCAGGCATAATTACTACGTTTGCAGGCAATACATCCCACGGCTTTAGCGGCGATGGAGGTGCGGCTACAAGCGCTATGCTAAATCAACCTTGCGGTATAACGTTTGACAGGCACGAAAATTTATTTATTGCAGATGCCGAAAATCATAGAATCCGAAAAGTAAACGGCGCAACCGGAATCATTACTACGATATGCGGTAATGGCACCGCGGGATATTCCGGAGATGGGGGCGCTGCCACTGCCGCTGTTCTTAATACCCCTATTGGTGTTCTTTTTGACAAAGCAGGAAATTTGTATATTTCATCTGCGACGGGGTACATTAGAAAAATTGACACAATAGGAAGAATTACTGCATTTGCTGGGACGGGCAGTTATGGAATTAGCGGTGACGGAGGGCCGGCTACACTTGCTCAGATCTATGCCGGACCAATGTGTTTTGATAATTCAGGCAACTTACTCTTCTGCGACCCGATAAGCGGACTTATCAGAAAGGTGAATGCATCGGGTATTATTTCTCACGTAGCCGGAGTTGTTGATTCATTTGCTTATAATGGAGATGGGATACCAGCCATTAATTCACATATACTTCCAAATGGAATAGCAGCCGGATCCGATGGCGTTATTTATGTCGGAGATTATTGGAACAAAAGATTAAGGACTATTGACAAAAATGGCATCATTCATACTATCTCCGGAAATGGCATCGAAGCAACGACCGGAGATGGCGGACTTGCGGACACTGCTGAACTGGACAATCCTGCAGCGCTTGCTTTTGACTCTTGTGGCAACCTATATTTTACACAAATAGATAACCCAAGGGTTCGTAAAGTTACTTACCCGTATTGTGGCTATTTAAGTGTTGAAGAAAGTAAATCATGTACTTCTGACTTAAGATTTTATCCGAATCCGGTGGGGGATGTATTGTTTATTGAAGGGGATGTGCCGTTAGCGTCTGTTGTGTTGACTGATTTTTTGGGGCAGGTGGTTTACAGGCAGGCGGGTGTGCGGGGCGGTACTTTGCAGGTAAGTATGGGTAATCTGCCGTGTGGTATTTATGTGCTGGAGGTAATGAATAGTGTGGGGGTAAAGGAAGTAAAGAGGGTGGTGCGGGAGTAGAGAGTTTGAACTCCCGCAAGACTGCGGGGCAGGCATGATTTTTAGGATTAAATGATGACCATGAATGTTATGCAAAACGATAATTCCAATAATCTATTGACCGAAAGGCAGATGGCATTGATCAATGAAGCGTGTAAGGATATCAAAGATAACCCCGACCAGTTTTTAGATTGGGAGGAGGTACAAAAGTGCCTGTAAAGCTTAGGTTAAAGCAAGAATAACTGTTATAGTTGCAATGGAACTAATACAACAGCGTTACCTCTTTAACACATAAACCTTCCACCCCTGACTCGCATTAGTTCCCCTAAAAGGCAGTTCCATTGCTAGTAACGGATTACCGCTCTTATCCTGATAAGGTAGTGTGCAAGGGTGCGCTTTAGGTTCGCCCGGAAGTACGAAAATGTAGTCTACACCGTATTTTTTCAATTCCGGTAAATAGTTAACACCTCTTTCCTGTATCGGGATCGTGTAGTATTGCATGCCGGCGAAGTATGCTATTCGCTCCACTTGCTGAGACTCGCGACCAGGGGTGGCATTGCTGGAAAAGCTACCCTTGAAACCCTTTAGTTTTAAAGTTTGTGCCATTTCATACTCTTCCTTCCCAACACCATATATTTTAATTAAACCCCAAACCGGAAATACCACCAAAGAAACCGCAAGAGCAATCATCCAAAGCTTCTTAGATTTTAATTCCAGCTTATCTAAAACAACACTGCCTAATACTAAAGCCAGGGGCAGCATATACCACAAATACCTCGATTCGAAATTGATGAGCACATAACCCAGGGGAAACAGCAAAAACGAATAAAGTACAATTTTTATATCCCCGGCAAAAACAGCCTGCCATTTTTTACTGCGTAATGACAGCAGCGCCAAAACACCAATAACAGGAAAGAAAAGCGATAGTTCTAAGGAGCTTCTTAACAGTTTCCACAGGTTAAGGCCGATACGCAAAAACTGCAACCCAAACAGATGCCATGAGCTCCAGAAGTGCGGTGTGTCACCATTTACAAACCAGGGGTCTTCCCAATAGTAAGGACTATCAGGATACGCGGGTGGCAAAAGCAGATTAATGCCATCTTTCCAGTGTGGATGCCCAACCAGGTACCATGATGTGTTGAGTGTGCCGGCCGTGGAAGTCGTCCAGATGCCGTATTTATGGTGCAGGGCTATTATCCATGGCAAGCTTACTACTGCCATTGTTGTCAGAGAAACAGCGCATATTTTGAGCCATGGTGTACGGTTCTTACCCACAATAAAATAGGCACAAACCACAGTGTTCAGTATAAAAAACGGAAAAGAATAGGCTTTGGCGAAGTAACCCAATGCACCAACAAAACCTATAACCAACCAAAGCGTCGGTTTCGAACTAAACCTATCCGCCAGCATTAGCCGAAGAGTGGATAAGAGGAAAAAACACTCCCACAAATCAGCAAACGATTGCCAGAAAATGGCGAAGCAAAGAAATACAACCAATGCCAGGTTCAGGATCCATTGCATAAGCCTTTGCATATTGAAACGGAGAAAAAACGATTGAGCAATGTATAAATAACCAGTTGCTGCAGCACTGTTTACTATTACTGAAGCAGGAATTGCCGCCAGTCCCGCTTTTATAAGCATTGCGGTAAGCCAGCAGCTCCATGGGCTCCAGTAGCCATTTATGGCTTTTGCATAATCGCCGATAGCATAGCGTTGCGAAATGGTTAGATACGATGTGCCGTCAGGGTCAATGTAGTACTGGTAGTTCGGGTAGATCAGGTATAGCACCACATACATCAGCAGGGATGATGCAATGAAAGGCGCATATTTCTTCAATCCGCTCACTTAGCCGGCTGTATCTTTTTAGTAAAATAATTTGCGTAGCCGAGGGCCGCGCAACCAATTGCGATAAGCGATACCGGAATAAAATACCGGGTATTAGCTATAGGGCCCGCAGCAAAAGCGAAATAACCCACCAGCATAAAAGTAAATAGCCGAACAATGCCATTTACTTTTCTACTCATAAAAAACAAAACAAGCCCTAATGCCCGGGCACAATTCATTAACAGCACCAGTAAAACTATTGGCATGGAAGCATTTTCTTTTATGTATTTACCCATTCCCGCAAAACCTTTGCTTTTCCATGTTGCGAAGAAACCTTCCTGCTTTTTACTATACAATTTGCCAAAAGTAAGCTTGCCGGTAAATAGGTCTATTTCAGCTTTTCCGGGGTCTATGAAAATGCGGGCACTGTTCTTAAAATGAAATAGCATATAAGGCGCAAGGTTGCTCTTCAGCAGACTCATGCCCCGCTCATTGGCATAGTCATAACGGTCTTTATAGCTTGGAATACTGCTGATTGCGGCCCGCTCCGTTTGTAAAAATGAAGTGGCACTGTCTATACCCTGGGTTGCGCTTAAAAAGGGATAGTAATAATATATAGCATTAAATGCCTGATTGCTTGAAAAATGAAATTTACCCGTTCGGGTGTAGTTACTGTAATTGTATAATATAACAGCAATAACCGGCACCATTGCAACCACAACCAGCCGCTGCATTTTGGCCTTCCAATACACGAAAAGTACAACCAGGAAAATAACATGCACCAGTGTAAACGGGTATAAAACAGGTTTTACCATTAAACCCGCTACCAGCCACAAACTCATTAATGCGGCGTGCTTAATAGCTTTGCTTTGCCATAGCTGCACAAAATGCCCGAAATACATTACGGTGCAGGTTTGCAGTAAAATATCAGGCGCTATGGTATTGGCATTAATAAACTGCGAGGGGTAAGCAACAACCAGTAACAACAACAACCAGTCATATTTTGCGCTTAGCCCCAATTGGTGAAAAACCTTTCTGGCATAGTAAATATTGAAAACCGAAAGCACATTCTGCAAGACCAGGACCACCCAGTTATTGATAGTAAAAAGATAAACACCCATGAGCAGCAATGGATAGCCGGGTTGGCGCTGGGTCATGTATTCCGGCGAAATGGGTAATGCCGGGTTGCCGCTGTATAAGAAACAACCGTCTTTTATATTGAGCGCTTCATAAATATACTCGTATGAATCGCCCATGTAGATGCGGGTATAGTGGCACGCCATTAAAAAAAACACTACATGCACCAGCACTATTATGCCAATGAATGTTTTGTCTTGTTTAGTCATGCGTCCTATCATTTATCTCCTGTTCTGTTATTGGTTTAAGTTTGGTAACTTTCGTTCTTGTTAAGTGTGCCACACCTACCTCATCCTACCTGCGCTTTTAAAAACCGCCAATTATCAAACATATCTTTTCTGAGCGTTACATCCCAATATCCCTGTTCTTCAAACATGGCTTTGCAGGCGTCGGCATGGTCGGCATCTAATTCGCAATAGATCACCCCGTTTTGTGAGAGGTGCGTTTTACCGAAGTTGGCAATTGCTTTATAAAATACCAATGCGTCTTCATTGGGCACAAACAAGGCTATGCCTGGTTCATTATCCCTTACATTGGTATGCAATCTTTCTTTTTCTGAAAATGGTATGTATGGCGGATTTGACACAATAACGTCGAACAGGCCGAGTTTATTTCGCGCAGCTAAATCGAGGAAGTCTACTTGCAGAAAATGCACAACAGCCGTGAGCGTTTGTGCATTATGGGCCGCTGTTTCCAGGGCGCCGGAACTTATATCGCATGCGGAAACGGTTGCGCCGGGAAGAGCGAGCTTTAAAGATACCGGAATGCAACCGCTACCTGTGCCCACATCTAAAATGCGTGGCGTACTACCGCTGTGTTCATTTACTATCCATTGCACCAATTCCTCAGTTTCTGGCCGGGGTATGAGTACATTGCTATTTACGGTAAATTCTTTACCCATAAACCAGGCTATCCCGGTTACATATTGTAATGGTACACCTTTTAATAGTTGGGTCCGAGCGTCAGCAAAGTTTTGTTGCTGGCCGGTAGTAAACATGTGGTCTTTCTGTACCAGCCGCTGCACTTTGCTCAACTGCGTTATATGCGAAACAACTTCATGCGCAATTGCGGCAGCTTCACGGTCATCATACAGTACAGTTAGTTTTGCCTTCAGTTCCTGGAATGCCTGCGCATAGCTATACATTTGGTAAAGATAGGCGGAAGTCAAAAATTAATGCACAGGCGGGCAGTGCTATTGCAAAAATTTAGAAAAATAAAAAAACTATTGTCCTGCAAAAATAGCTTGTCACTGCCGATTAGGAAGCAATATTAGCAGTACTTTTAGTGGATTATTCTTTTTTGGAAAAGGTTGCTCTATTGGTTGCCGTAATCGCGTCTCCATTACTTTCTTTTTTCGTGGCGAAAAAGAAAGTAACAAAGAAAAACGCCACTTTTAGCCATCGCTCCGCGGCTAAAAGAAACCCTGCGGCGTGTTCGGTTGAAGCTTGTTACTCTAATGTCCGCTATCGCGGCGAGTTTCATTAGTATTTTAAACAAGTATCGGCACAAATAAACGACCCTTTATTTTTTGCCAGACAATAATAAATGGAAAACTGAAAAAAGAGTGGAAGGGAAGCAAAAAACCGGCTTTAACCTGAAATGGTGTAGGTGAGGGGCCTGAATTAAGGCTAAAGCCGGTGTTATATTTGGGGTAATCGTTTGAAAGTTATTGTGTTGCTACTTAGGCAACTTCGCCTATAAGGCCAATGTGCTCAGCGCTTACCATTTGTAAAGCCAGGCTCTTAATTGACGGGTAAACAAGATCGTATACGCTCTTTTTGCTTGCCGGAACGTCAACTTCCTGCATAGCTACAATGTATATAATTGATTCCGGAATGTCCAAAACTGTACATACTCGCGATATGGTTCTCTGGCTTGGGCGTTTTACTCCGGTTTCTATTTGCGAAAGGGAGGTTTGAGATAGGTCACATTTTTCAGCAAGTTCGTACTGTGTGATAGAGAGTTTCTTTCTGATTGACTTGATAGCTAAACCGATGTTCATTGGATAACTTTTTAAAGTATGAGTTAAAGGTGAGGATTTTTTCAGAACACCAATATTTTAGCGTTCTGTTAATAAAGACAGGACAAATGTCATAAGGGTTGGAAAAGATTAGAATATTTATTTTAGCAATACTGCTGTAAATACAGCATCCTTCATTACCAACCTCTTAGGCATGGGGTCGGAATACTATATCTAGAAAATAACGATGTAAATTACGACCGGGAATAAAAGACTGATTACTGTATAATTACTGAAATGGCGGGAAAGAAAAGCGAACAATAACTTGTATTAAAAATTTACTACAAGTCCCATACCTACTGCATTGGGATAAATTACCGGTTGCATGTGGAGCGAAATGTCCCTTGAAATATCAAAATTCTTGAGGTGGGCACCAGTCATGGCCTCGACAATTTGTAAAGTATACCCTATTCCGGTAAACAATACTGACATATTCAAAAACTTACTGTACTGGTCTTGTAACTGTTGTAACTGATCTACGGTATACACACGCACATATTTATCAGTAGGGTAAGGGTTGTTTATCCTGCCTATATATGCTTTACGGTATGCCCTGTAATTAGTGAGGTTATCATTTATAAAGTAACCGGCTACAGCAAGTCCGGCATAAATAACCGGCACCTTCCAGTACTGCCTGTTGTAAAACTGGCCAAGACCGGGCAAAATTGCGGAATATAAACCCGCCCGCTTGGCATTAGGCTGAAATGGGCCCGCCTTTGCTGTAACATGGCTGGTATCAGCGTTAGTGATAAAAGCAGTATCAGGTTTGTTGTTTCGCGTTGGGAAAAGCGGCTGGTTACTTTTAGGTATAGTAGTATCAGCAGGGGCCTGGGCAAAACAAGGTGCGGCTATTAATAATAGCAGACAAATGAGCAAAAAGCCCTGTACCAGGTGACGGAATGTAGTTTTCAACAATGTGAATTATGCGGCAAAGTTAACGGCTAGTTGCCATACAATGCAAAAGAAAAACCAAAGCATAGCATCAGGCCGCCAGGCGAACGCCTGTTTTCCCGGTCGCGGCCTCTTTGCGAGAGGGGACTTCCATAAACTTCTTTAATGTGGTGGTGCATAACCGGAGCCGACCACCCTAACCCAGTATAAACCCGGTTATTACGTTTACCCAGCCGCCAGTATTTATAAGCAGCAGCAAAAGCATTCAACTGCGGCTTTAAGGTAAGTGTTACGCGCTGGGGGCCATTTATCGTTTCGAGCTTTGCAGTTCGGTTTTCCTGGCCAGAGCTAAAACTAAAACCACCGCCAAAGGCGTAGCCTCGTTGTGGCGACCGTAAATAGTATTTTGAACCAATAAAAAGCTTGTTGCCCCAGGTGCTGGGCCCTACCCCGGCATCAAGCGTAACATGCTTAGCGAGTGATAAATTAAATTCTAACCCCAATATACCTGCTGAATTATTTATGCCGGACCCAAAGCCGATATAACATATCGGAGATTTATGTACCACGGGCTCTAATGGTTTTACGCTGAGTAACTTTAAATGCGTATAGTTAATGCGTGCATTTGCGCATAAAGACAATAATAGTACACTAAAACAAAGCAATGACTTCTTCATTTGCAGTCCGGGTTAGGGTAAAGGTAATAATTATATATAAACGCAAGAATATAATTTACATCAAAAAATGGCACGAGGTGCGCACTACTTCCCTGCCAGGTAGTTGTAATCGAATAGCAGTTGTTGCAAAAAGTCCTGCCCGTCAATATCGCTTTCAATATCGAGTACCTTCTTTATTTTTTGTACTACTTGTTTGGTGTATATCTCGGTATCCTTACCGGGCTTTTTTATATTCAGGAGGTTACGGATGCCATTAATATCGCGATCCGTGAGGCGCATTACCTGCGGAAAGACTGGCACATAGTCCTTTACTTCTATCTGCTGGTAAATGGTTTCTGCAATATCTGTACGGTAAGTGGCATCTATTACCACTGTGCCTGCTGCAAGGTCGCCTATGCGTTGGCTTTTCGGCGAAATGAGCATTACAACAACATCAGGCAGGTACAAAAAAATGAAGCCAATTACTGCGAACGGATTGCTTACAATAAACAATGGCAACAGGTAGACGAAAAGATTGCCGAGACACAATAACCAGCGCGTTATGAACTGCCCCCACGATGGCTCGTTGCCATCTTTGTCAATTATTTTTATCCCTACTAACTTCTTGCCAAGCGTCTGACCATTAAAGAAAATCTCAAATACAAGTTGGTAAGCAATTACAGGTAGTACTAAAAACACAAAACTTACTATCGCTGTAAGCCCATCGCTACGAAAGTGCATTGCCTCAAAACCGATTTTTACCATTATGTAGTAATAAACGGAAATGATAATTACATCAATAACCCAGGCAAAAACCCTTTTTGCAAAGTCAGCTACCTTGAATTCAAGGTCAATATTAAACGGGGTATTGATGGTAATGATAGCCATGAAGTATACAAATGTAATGTAATCTGCGAAACAATATTTAGCCTGCAGCTCCTAATTTTTCGTAGCAATTTCTACACATAATGAATGCTCAACAGGCACTGTGGGCGTAGCCTTTTGTCCGGCTACTCCTACATAACTCATCACAAATAATTGTGAAATGGCCTATTATTCGCTATTTCTCACTAAATAGATGTAACTTTGCGGCTTCATATTTATAAAGTTCTTTATTAATGAATTCTTTTTCAAGCTTCCCCCTGAGGGAAGAATTATTGCAGGCACTAGCTGACCTTGGTTTCGAATCTCCAACCCCTATCCAACAGAAAGTAATACCTACGCTATTAACAGACCCGAAAGATATCATTGGGTTAGCGCAGACTGGTACCGGTAAAACAGCCGCATACGGCTTACCGTTGTTGCACCATACTGATGTAAGTGTAAAAACTGTACAATGTCTGGTTTTGAGTCCTACACGCGAGTTGTGTATGCAGATACAAACCGAATTAACAAAATACGGCGACCACATGCGTGGCCTTCGCATTGCAGCTGTTTATGGCGGTGTGCCTATTATGGGCCAGATCCGCGACGTGAGGTCAAACCCACAGGTGGTAGTTGCCACTCCGGGCAGGCTTATCGACCTTTTAGAGCGTAAAGCAATCTCTTTAGAGCAATTGAAATACGTGATACTCGATGAGGCAGATGAAATGCTGAACATGGGTTTCCGTGAAGACATTGAGCTGATACTTAAAAACACCCCTGCTGAAAAAACCACCTGGTTATTTTCAGCGACCATGAGTAATGAAGTTCGCGGCATTGCCAAACGCTTCATGAAGCAGTGGGAAGAGTTCTCAGTAGCAGCGGCAAACGTTACTAACGAAAATATTGACCACCAGTACTTTGTAGCTAATCACCATAACCGTTTCGAAACACTTCGTCGTTTGTTGGATTTTGCTCCGGGTATCTATGGCATCATCTTTACACGTACCAAGCAGGATGCGCAGGAAGTTTCTGAAAAACTCATGAAGATGGGTTACCACGTTAGCCCTTTACATGGCGATATGGACCAGAAAATGCGTAGCAAGGTAATGGACCGCTTCAAGAGCAAACAATTGCAGGCAATTGTGGCCACTGACGTTGCAGCGCGTGGTATTGACGTAAATGATATTACCCACGTAATTAATTACGAATTACCTGATGACCCTGAAGTTTATACGCACCGTAGCGGCCGTACCGCACGTGCAGGTAAATCAGGTATCTGTATGTCTATCGTTTCTCCAAAGCAGATATCTAATATCCGCCAGATTGAAAGGTTAGTTAAACAGAAATTCCATAAGAGCGATATTCCTGATGGCGCTGAAGTTGTGCGCAAGCGTTTGTTCTTCTACATGGAACAGATTGCAAATGCTGAACCAAAAGACGCTTTTGCTAAAATGTATTACGATAGCATGCATGAGCAGTTCGCTAACGTAGACAAGGATGAACTGATCAAGAAACTGATTTGGTTACAACTGAAAGATACTATTGATGCTTATGCTGATGCTGAAGACCTGAACGCAGGTTTCGAAACTAAGGCAAGGAGCGCAAGAGGTGGTGAAGGTGGTGCAAGGTTCGTGCGTTTATTCATTAACATTGGTGAAAAAGACGGGCTGAACGCAGCAAGGCTTACACAGTTCATAACTGAGTCAACCGACGTTGAAGCTAACATGATAGATCGTGTTACCGTTCGCGACCTGAGCAGCTTCTTTAACGTACCAGCTGATGCAGCGGAATATATTAAGGAGCACCTTGCTACCAAGAAGTTCAAGAACCGTAAAGTAAGGCTTGAAGAAGCTGAACAACCTCGCCCAGGTGGCGGAAGCGGTGGCGGCTATAAAGGCGGCAGTGGCGGCGGCGGTGACCGTGGTGGCTACAAAGGTGGCAGTGGCGGCACGCGTTTTTCAAGAGATGTAAAATCTTATGGCGGTGGTAGAGAAGGTGGTGGAAGCAGCAGCAGTGGCGGCGGAAGCGGAAGCCGTGGCAAAGGACGTTACTAGTTGGCAGTTTTTCATTGGGTAGTCGGCAATTAGCAGTTGAAAGTCTGCAGTTGGTAGGCTCCTATAATTTAGACTCAATTTCTTTCAGCGTTATGCTGACGAATAATAACAAAGGCCCGCATCTTTCGATGCGGGCCTTTGTTTTGCGTTTGTGCGCGGCTAGCTTATAGTCCGCAGAATAGGTTCTTTTGATACGTCAAAACTAACTTTCAACCCAAACAAAATTGTTATATAACTTCCTCTATGCTATACTATATTACAAGTAGACGCTACGAAAAATGGCCGGCAAATGCCGGCCATTTTTAATCAATTATGTTTACAACCACCGCACGCTTTCGGTGTGCTGCTTGTTAGCGTATTATTGGAAGGATAGTTAATTATTGCACCGCAATTTTAGCCGTAAAAGTATTACCGTTATTGAAAACCTTTACCAGATACATGCCTGCTGGCAGGGCGGTGCAATCCAAATTGAGTAATGTGTTCTCACTGTACTTTGATGCGAGTACTTTGCCGGCAATGTCAGTCAATATTACATTCATACTGCCTTCTGCGCCGTTTAATTGCACCGCAACTATACCGTTTGCAGGGTTGGGGAATATGCTTAGTTCACTCTGTTCAGCCAGTGAAAATTCATTATTGTTGTTTGCCCTGCTTGATGTTATGCTTACCAACTTTATGGCCAATGCCACGCCGCAGGTATTAGTAACAGTGTATTTTACCGTATCCATACCAGCTGCAAGGCCATACAACCTGCCCCCTGTATTTATGGTTGCAAGAGACGGAGTAGCGCTTGACCATACTCCACCACCAACCGATGCTGTCAAAAGCGTGTTCGTTAACCTTACCAGAGTAGCAGCACCTGAAATAGTACCTGCATTTGGCAAAGGCTTAATGGTAATGTATTTTGGTTCTGTCCGCACTACGCCGCATACGTTGGTATAAGAATACAACACAGTATCTGGCCCGGCAGTAATACCGGTAACAGTAGCGGTAGAAGATATAGTTGCGAGCGATGTGTTGCTGAGGCTCCAGACCCCGCCGGCAAGCGAATTAGTATAAGTTATAGTTGCACCACCTTCACACACGTATGGAATTCCACCTATTGCACCTGGCAAAACTGGCGCGCCAAGAATGGTTACAGCAGTCCTCACTGTAGCAGTGCGGCATGCATTACTTACCGTATACGTAACGGTTGCGCTGCCATGCGTTACCCCTGTAACAACACCCGAAGCTGACACACTGGCTATACCGGGATAGTTAACACTCCATGTGCCGCCGGATACTGTTGGTGTTAAGGTAAAGCTGGTACCAGGACATACACTTGTTGCGCCGGAAACAGCGCCTGCTGAAGGCATGCCAACAATAGCTATCGGGTAAACAGCCTGGCTACGGCAGCTATAGGAATTGTAAGGACCGTTATAAATAATAGTACCTGAAATGCCTGAAATGCCGGTAACAACTCCCGTTGTAGCTACAACAGCAGCGTTGCTGCTTGTAGAACCCCATGCACCACCTGTAGGGCTGGCACTAAGCGTAGTTGTGCCACTGGCACACACGTAAGTTGAACCTGAGATAACCGGCACTGACGGGCTTGGGTTTACCAGGACAAAGATGGTTGTAACGGCATAATAAGTGCCATCAGTAACCTGCACGCTAAAGGTATCGCGGCCAGTAAAACCCGGGGCCGGCGTATACGATAGGCCGACTGGTGAAATAACCCCACTGGTTGAAGTTGTTGTATAGCCGACCACAGCGGTACCATGAACAGGTGCGGCTGAAAGACTGTAAGTAATAGTTTCACCAGTATCAATATCATTTACTTTCAGGTAGCTGTTCAGGGAACGAGCTCCGGCATTATTGCAAGTGGTCATATTTTGGCGGGCACCACTCATGAAAGTCGGTGGGTGCGCAGGAACCGCAAATGTAAAGTTAGTATTGTCGAACGTTACAGAATGCGTACTCTTTACGGCTGTCCAGTTTCCCGAATTAAGAATAGCAGCAGCAAACGAGGCTACAGTACCGCCTGTTCTTGGTCCTGTGTAAGTTGCACCCACTG
Organism: Chitinophagaceae bacterium; assembly: GCA_947447265.1. Lineage (GTDB taxonomy): Bacteria > Bacteroidota > Bacteroidia > Chitinophagales > Chitinophagaceae > Flavipsychrobacter. The sequence continues at coordinate 2,115 of CANFKC010000016.1, read as the reverse complement.
CACTTGAGCCCAGGAAAAGCGAATAAGCATTTAGATCGGAAGGCAGGTAGGTAGTTAAGTTAGGTACAGTACCCGTAGTTAACCAGTTTGACCAGGATTGAATACCCTGCAAAGCTATTATACTCAATGGGGTACCATTAAAAGTAGCTGAAGCTGCACTGGCTGAAAAATCGCTTGTAGTTGAATTCGCAGTGCCGCCATAGTAAACAAAAATAGTACCACCGCTGGTGCTTTGCGCCATATTAACACCGGTGCTGCCACAGCCGCAGGCCGTAGCGATGCGGCTACAACTGCCCAGGGTAGTATTACCCCACGCATCATTTGTGATTACTGTACCTGCAGGTATTGTAGCACCTGTAGTATTGGTCCACACGGTGGCTGTCCGGCTTGAGGTTATTGCATTACCGCTGCTATTGGCACTTGCACTGCTGGAAAATGCTGCGTTGCTAAATTTAATTACTGTGCCCGTGCCTAACGCTTTAAGCGTCACCCACTGGTAAGTGCCCGGCGCTGTGCCGTTGTAGTTATTTACATCAATAATATATACATCGCCATAAGTAAGTGTAGTTGGTGCAAGGGGTGCATTGACAAAGGCAGTAAAGGTGCGCATTATTGCGCCACTGCCGTTGCTCAGGCGAACCCGGAACGAATCAACACCCGTAAAACCCGTCGTTGGTGTGTAGGACAGACTAGAAGGTATTATATATACCCCCTGTAGAAGTGACCGTATAAGGGAAACCACCAAGGCTGCCGTGGCCCGGCGCATTAATAACTGTTATGGAATCAGCAGAGCTGATGGTGGTATCGACAAAAGCAAGTTGGCTGCCTAAAGGGTTTGCAGTAGAGTTACCGTAAACCGAAAAAGTTGCAGCTGCGCCAAATGACAGGCCAGACCCAAATGAAAAATTACCTGTCGGGTAGGTTACAATTGAACCTGCACCAGATACTGTAACCCAGTTTGCCGGATCGAGGATAGCTGCACTAATAGCCGCTACAGAACCATTAAGCCTGGGGCCGTTATAGTAGCCCCCGATGGCATTGCCTGCAAGGAACAAACTATAAGAAGCCAGATCGGCAGGCAGATAAGTTTTGAAAGAACTTGCAGTGCCAGAACTCAACAATGTTGTGTAACCTGTTTGCGTTCCCTGAAAGGTCATGTAGCTTACCGGCGTTCCATTAAACGTGGAAGGGTTGGTTGATACGGTAAAATCGGTAGTTGAAGCCGCCGAAGTACCACCATCATAAATGAATATTTTCCCACCGCTGGTTGATTGCGGCATGAAAGCGCCGCTGCTGGAACCGCACGAGCATGATGATGGCAAAGCAGAACATGACCCTAACGAAGCCGTGGTTGCCGTTCCATTGTGTATGGTGATAACCGTACCTGCACCAATGGTAAAACCTGCCGTATTCGTCCAGATGGTGGTACCACCAAAGTTCATGGCATTATTTGCTGTATTGGCCGTTGCAGTAGTAGCAAAGCTGGCATTATTAAACTTTATAACTGTGCCCGGTAAAAGGTTTACTAATGGCACCCACTGAAAATCGCGGTCACCTGCTGTCGTCATGTTATTGTTGAAACCTACTACCAGCACATCGCCATAACTGAGGCTGGTCTGCGCCCGGGCTGTACCCGAAACAATTATAACCAACAGCAAGGCACACAACCCTTTCAAGTAAGCGCAAACCGGTTTGATATGCATTTTCATCTTTTTTTTATATTAAAAACGCCTACAAATTAATGAAAAAAATTTAATATTTAGACACATAACGGTTTGTTAACGGGAAGGACAAAGCAACGATAACCAGGCGATACATGGGAGAATTGATGAACAATTACAAATAAGGAATCATAGCCGGGAATAATATTTACCCATTTAACTTTGCCAGATGCTAGCGGAACATTGCTATGCCCGCTTCGCCTTGGCAGCGGATTTTGTCAATCATTTTTATTGAGCACCCCAAACTAATAATAAACCGCCATCAAAATTATTAAAATAATAATTTACTATCTTTGGTTCAAATAGGGAGCTATGCGAACCTTACAGTTGGTAAATCATCTTACAGATGTTCAATTAAAAGAAAGGCTTGCCTCAACAACCGGCAAGCCGGAGT
>CANFKC010000015.1 GCA_947447265.1 Chitinophagaceae bacterium | reverse complement strand
GTTTAGTTACCGTCAATCTGAATACACACCAGATTGTGGCTGTAAAAGATGGCGAAGACATGCTGGGGACTTACCTGTTGGCATTCCTATTTGTAGATAATAAAATAGTTTGCTGCCACGACCCAAATCTGGATGGCAAGGACCAAAAAATCTGGATATACACCTTTACCCCAGATGCGATTGCTTGCATAGGCACAAAGACCTTAAAAATTAATGGCTTGAAATTATTTACAAATGATTCAACAATGACATCTTTTTTGAAGACTGCGTATGATGAAGTTCATGCTGCGCCTCCACTAAATAAGAATAGATCTACATCAGCCAGGCAGCGTCAATAACTAGAAGAAGCATATTGAGGGTAAGTACTAACCAATAGATAAAATGAGGAAATGAGAACCTTAGATTAATTACAATTACTGTATTCGTTCCCAGATGAAACACGGAGATGAATAAATGAGAGGTCCTTTCCCCACTGTTTTCACACCGTGAAAACAATGGGTATAAGTGTTGGCGCATTCTAATAAATGCGGCAACTTTGTTGCATGCCTGAAGCTTATATACTCACTCGCCACGAAGAAACCCACCGCTACTACCCGCCAAACCCGCAAAACATTTTTCAATTTTGCAGGCGCCGGTTAACAACTGATTAACTACTGTGCCATTGAAAAAATGCTATCTTTTTCACCTGAATTTGTCAAGCCACCACTTTTAAAAAATAGATGTAAAATCCATGAAACGTTTTACCAATGTAGTAGCTGCTGTTATTCTGATTACTATGCTCTATGCCTGTAAAAAGGAACAGGCAATTCTGGCTTCCAGGGTCAGAACGATGGCCGGTATGCATTCATGGACAGGGGTAAGGCATTATATAAATACGTTTCACGACACCACTTATGCCGTGACATTTACCGGGCCAATATTCGTTTTAAGTGAGAAAAAAATCGTTTGTCATTCCGGGCTGAGCATAATGGGTGATGCCATAGATACCTTGCTCTATGAATCTACTGACGAGACCAACACAACAATAACTTTCTATTCGGCGTACGGGGGAATTGGATTTGGCGCGCTAGATGAAAATACCATTATTTATAACTATGCGAATAGTACGTATACTTACCGTCAAAGGTACACGAACAGGTATGGAGGGTATTACGCAGATACGGCTAAGTCTCCGTGACTATGCTAAATTACATGTGACATTATGTAGTGTGTTGTCTATGCCTGTCATAATTCGGGCCGGTGTCAGAAGCGTAGCGCCTGATGTATATTATGGCCATTATTTGAAAGTTGTAGGAGAACCGGTATATTTTCTATTTTTGATTCGCAGCAGTTGGGCATGGGTGGGGTAGGATCGTAAACTTTAAAAAACTTGTTATGTCAACAGCTGCAAAAGTACTTATCGGAATCACCACACTATTGGTTCTTCTCTGTGAATTGTTTTTTATCTGCCTGCTCGGCCCCGAATTAATAAAGACCGGGATCGGCGATAATCAGTCAGTGGCAGAAATCGTTCAGTGGTTCTTTTTTGATTATCCTTTCCTCGCATGGGCATTGGCCGTTGCTTTAGTTGCGCACGTGGTGTTGCTCTTTTTCCACCTGGCCCATGTTTCAAAACCGGGCAGGGTAGCTGGCAGTGTCCGGGGCCCTTGGATAATCAGCTTTTTGGTAGGTGGCCCGGTAGCATTTATTGTCTATTTCTTTAAAGTCATAGCCACCGATACCCGCAAGGTGCCGGATTTGGATATGTAGTTGCTCAAATGGTTTCCAGGTTATTCCGTGTGAGCGTGTCTACTTTATCGCCAGTGTTTAGCGTGGTTGCAGGTTCAAAGAGCATTATTGATACTTCGTGTGGTGCTACAGGCCTGTGTTCTACACCACGCGGTACTATAATAAATTCACCCTTGTTTATGGCAACTGTTTTATCGCGGAATTCCATATTGAAACTGCCTTCCAGCACCAGGAACATTTCATCTTCATCATCATGCTTATGCCAAATAAATTCACCCTTAAGTTTCGCAAGTTTAACATGCTGTCCGTTCAGTTCACCAACAATTCGTGGGTTCCAATAATCGCTGAACAACGAGAGTTTTTCTTCAATGTTTACCTTTTGCATAAAACGGTATTTGCCAACACTAAAGGTACATAGGTTTGCGCAACCAAATAACCAACGGTGCAGGTTATTGCACATGGTATCGCTCCAGCCGTTGCTTCAACGTATTAGGGCTCAAGGTATAAAACCCGGTATTGCGTTTTACAATGCCCGGTTTCTTGGCAAAGGTTGTATTGATTTCTTTGGTCGGGTCATAGGGCATGCTTGCGGGTAATATCCATATCAGATGAAGATAGTCTGCAACTAACACAAACGTATAAAAATGCCTAATTTAGTAGTAAGATATGATGCGCAATTCACTTAAAATATTTCTTGCCTTGTTGCTTGCTGCTCCCCTCGTGCAGGCACAATGCCCATCATATAAATATCAGCCAGAAGTATTGGTTAACTATGGTTATGCGACGGCTAACGAAGTAATAGCTAATGTAAACGATGCCATCAGGGGTGTCGGCAGAACGCATACCGACCAGACCTATAGCAGCGGCCCTGCCTTTGTAAGTGTGCGTTATTATGTATACAGCTGCATGGCTTTTGGCCTAACTGCAGGTTATAATAACCAGAAAGGGGCTACGATTGAGAGCGGGGTAGGGACAAGCCCGGTTACGACCAGTACCTATAACAAGAAAGTGGTTACAATAGCGCTGGAAACCTATTATATTTATAACTTCCGAAAGTACGTTGACTTGTACACTTATGTTGGTGTAGGCCCTGCATTCACCACTCATGATAAGGAAATATTGGTAACGGCAGTGAACGCATTACCTTCTGCTACCACCAGCCGCACTGATGCGTTTAGTTTACATTATACCCCAATCGGCGTTCGGTTTGGCGGCCGCCTTGGTGGTTTCGCAGAGATCGGCATGGGTTATAAAGGTCTATTCAGCACAGGGCTCTCCTTTCGTTTTGGCAGGCCATGGTGTAAGGGCTAATTTAACGTGTTAAGATGGTGGTAACAGGTATATTATTTACACCACCGGTTATTTCGTAGTTTAAGACAATACGTCTGCTGGAAAATGCACCTGTTCCGGCAGTTGTGCTTGTTATACCGGAAGTCCCGTCAAGTTTTATGGTTCCGTCATGGCAAATGAGGTGCCCTTTGGGTGAGCGGTTGTATAACTCAAAATAAAGCTCATTAGTATTTCCTGTTGTCGAAACATAGGCAGAATAATGACTGGGTACAAATGTTGTCGCGCCGGAATCATAAGCATTCCATGTGCCCCTTATACTTTGATCGCATGCAGATTGAGTAATAACATTAAAACTGACATTCTTAGTCGTAGTATGCGCTCCCCTGAGTGCCAGTTTTACAGGATAAGTCCCGGCATCTGATAGGTTAACTCTAAAATGTAATTGACCAGAATCCTCACCCTGAACGCTGGTGGTTTCAGGCTCCATTGTTATAGCCCCGGTAGTGCTGGCTATTTTTATCTCAACGGCTTCACCGGTATTGCCTGAGTCAAAGAAATAAAAGGGTGCAGCTATATAGGTAACCTCGTTCTCATTCACATAATAATCCTTAAGGCCGCTCAGGTTGAACCTAGGTTTACTAAATACCTGCGGTTTCTTGTAGCAGGAGCTGTAGCATGCCAATACAAACAAGAGTGCAATAAGGTATATTTTCTTCATGGGTAATGGTTTAAACTAACGCTAATATAGACAGTATTTGAGAGAGTATTATTATTCAATTGCACTATAAGTTCTTTTTTTACTGAAAACGCTTTAATTTCGATGTTAAATTCAGCATTTTCATGCACATTATTCAGCAAATATTATTCATATTGTTGGCCGGCGCAGCCATCTTTCTGTTTTCGAAAAAAGTTAAAGAAATATCGCGCAACATCAACCTGGGCCGCCCTGAAGACCTATCGGACAACAGCAGTCAGCGTTGGAGAAACGTGCTTTTACTGGCGCTGGGCCAGCAAAAAATGTTCAAACGCCCGGCACCGGCAATCCTGCACTTTTTTGTGTATGCCAGCTTCATTATCGTAAATATTGAGATACTGGAAATTATTCTCGATGGTATTTTAGGTACGCACCGTCTCTTCGCACCTTATTTGGGAGGTTTTTATTCCTTCCTTATTGGTTTCTTTGAAATACTTGCGGTGCTGTGCATTGTAGGTTGCGTTGCTTTTCTTGTTCGCAGAAATATTATGAAAGTGCGCCGGCTGAATATGCCCGAGCTGAATGGATGGCCGCGCAATGACGCTAACTTAATTTTGATCACTGAGGTAGTATTAATGACCTTCTTCCTGACCATGAATATTGCAGATCAGAACCTGCAAAAATCAATGTCAGAACACTATGTGGCTACGCAACCATTTTTAATAACAAGTCACTTTACCAATATGTTCGCCGGTATGTCTCCGGCTGCGCTTATGGGGTTAGAGCGCATCTGCTGGTGGTTGCACATTATTGGTGTTTTTGCGTTCCTGAACTATTTGCCTTATTCTAAGCACCTGCATATTGTATTGGGCTTCCCGAATGCCTACTATTCTAAACTAACGCCACAAGGCGAGGTTAAGAATATGAAAGAAATACAGAACGAAGTGCTTTATATGATGGAGCCCGAAAAAGCACCGACAGATCCTGGAGAACCACAACGCTTTGGCGCAAAAGATGTGACTGACCTTAGCTGGAAGAACCTGCTGGACGCCTATTCATGCACAGAGTGCGGCCGTTGCACGGATTCTTGCCCTGCAAATATGACGGGTAAAAAGCTTTCGCCACGTAAAATAATGATGGATACCCGCGACAGGCTTGAAGAAGTGGGTAAGAATATTAATGCCAACGGCACCTATCAGGACGATGGTAAAACATTGCTGAACGATTATATCTCAATTGAAGAGTTAAGGGCTTGTACTACTTGCCAGGCTTGCGTTGAGGCCTGCCCGATAACTATTGATCCATTGTCTATTATTATGCAGCTGCGTCGTAACCTGGTAATGGAAGAAAGTAATGCTCCGCAGGAATGGAACATGATGTTTGGCAATATTGAAAACAATATGGCGCCATGGAAGTTTAGCCCGGACGACAGAGATGCATGGGTTGCAGAGGTCAACCAATAGCCTATGAAAACGCTATTGTCATTTTGCCTGCTCTGTTGTGTGTTTTGTGTTCGGCTATCTGCGCAGGATATGCGGTTGGTGACCCTGCGGAACGACAAAGCAAGGTTTCAACTCAAAGGTTTTTATATTGATAAGGTGATTGACAGCCTTCCTGAGGCCGATAAAATTGGTGTGCTTAAAAAAGGTACTGAGTTAAAGGCGGAAATACGCACTGCCACTAACCTGGAAGATGCTACACTGCGATATGTTATCAATAATACGACTCATCCCGATGGCGCTGACCCTATCACCTTTGTAGTAAAGGAGCTGGATATTATCGTAAAGCAAGGGGCGCGGGGTTTTACAGCAGTTGCAACGGCGCGGTTCGGTTTTTATTCCGGTAAAAATATGATTGCCACCCTGGGTAGTAATGGCAGGATAGAGTCTCCCACTTTCCCGAGCGAGCAGATAGAGTCTTTTATAAGGAAGGCATATAAAACGAGTCTTCAGCAATTTGATAAGTGGTGGTTACAAAATAAAGACGAAGTGGCCATAGATACTACCGCGAAAGTGAATGTAGTTATGGCAACAAGTACCAATAAGCCGGAGCGCATCGTCTACAGTCTAGACAGGCCGTTGACCTATGATGATTTTATGGGAGACTATTCGGCTCACACTGGTGATGAGGCTGCAATAACTGCCAGTGGCATAGGCTATGAATACAAGAGTGGGGTGGCCCATGGCCGAATGACGGTGAATGTAAAACTAACCCCGGTGTTCTACAAAAATGATTCCTGGTTTAAACCCGAAGGTAAGAACGAACGCGTTCTGGCACATGAGCAGGTGCATTTTGATATAACAGCCATTAAAACCTGCGAAATGGTTACAGCAATCAGGCAGGCTAAATTTTCGCTGGAAAATTTTGATAAGGAACTTCAGGCATTCCTTGAAGAGTTTACGCGGCTTACTAAGGAGGAGGAAGATAAATATGACACCGAAACCAACCATGGCCTGATACGCGATAAGCAGTTGGAGTGGGAGGAAAAGGTAAAAGCAAAAGTAAAAGAGATTGGCTGCTATTGATTTGCCGGCAATTGGGCGTTGTCACCTATAAATCCGTATATTCACATTAGACAGCCGGCAAATAGCTTTTGGTTGCGTGTAAGCATATGAATGACGGTAATCCATTTTCTTTTACAGGCCTCACCGAGGCTGAAGCCACAGCATCACGGAGTAAATATGGGGCGAATAGCGTAATCAAAGTTTCTAAAAATTCGTTTTGGCAACTCATTAAGGGCATGGCTACTGAGCCAATGTTCCTTTTGCTCGTGGCTTGTACCGTTATCTACTTTGTCCTTGCCCAGTATTCTGAAGCCTGGTTCATGTTTGGGGCTATAGTAATGGTTTACAGTATATCCATATATCAGGACAATAAAAGCAAGAAGGCATTGGATGCCCTGAAGGAATTTACCCAGGCGCAGGCTACGGTTATAAGGGATAACAAACTCAATAAAATTCCAACCGCCGATATTGTAATAGGCGACCTTATCGTTGTTTCGGAAGGGGAGTTAGTGCCCGCCGATGGCGAGCTAAAGCAAGCGAATGACTTTACGGTGAATGAATCTATTCTTACCGGTGAAGCGTTCAGTGTAGCGAAGGAGCCGGGTGGCGAGGATAGCAAGGTATATAGCGGCACCCTGGTAGAATCCGGGCAATGTATATGTGAGGCGACTGCAATTGGTATTAACACTAAGCTGGGGCAGATAGGCAAGTCGCTGGATAGCATTGAAGCAGAAAAGACGCCATTACAATTACAGATAGCCTCGTTTGTGACCAAGATGGCCATAATAGGGAGCGGAATATTCCTGCTGATATGGCTCATTAATTATTTGAAATATGGCGGCATACTCGATAGCTTACTTAAGGGGCTCACTATAGCCATGTCGGTATTGCCCGAAGAGATACCCGTTACTTTCGCTTCGTTTATGGCACTGGGTGCCTGGCGGCTCATGAAAACGGGCATTATTGTAAAGCAGACCAGCACGGTAGAGGCTCTTGGGTCAGCCACGATACTATGCACCGATAAAACAGGCACTATTACCGAAAATAGCATGGAGTTGAACCAGCTCTATTGCCTTGAACCCGATGCGGCCTATGGGCAAGGCGATTGGAAGGGTGTGCCGCAACAGGCTCTGATTACCGCGGCCATGTGGTCCAGCGAAAGTGTACCGTTCGACCCCATGGAAAAAGCGCTGCACAAAACCTATGGGGAGCTGATTGCGGTTGATGAAAGGGGCAATTACAAAATGGTACACGAATACCCACTCAGTGGCAAGCCGCCAATGATGACCCACCTATTTGAGAATGCTACGGGCAACAGGGTGATAGCCTGCAAGGGTGCGCCGGAGGCATTGTTGCAAAGTTCGAAGCTAACAGCAGCACAAAAAGCAAGGGTGCAAGAAGTGGTAGCGCAGTTTGCCAAAGACGGCCTGCGGGTTTTAGGGGTAGCTACAATTGATTTTGAGGGCGATAACTTTCCCGATAAGCAGCAGGACTTTAAGCTCAATTTCCTGGGGCTGGTGGGTTTTTACGATCCGCCTAAAAAAGGCATTGACAAGGTGTTTAAGTCGCTATATGATGCCGGTATTGCAGTAAAGATTATCACCGGCGACAATGCTGAAACTGCAACGGCTATTGCCAAACAAGCCAAATTCACAGGTTACGACAAAGTGATTACAAGCGAAGAATTAACCAAGCTGGAAGGTAAGGCTTTCGATGATGCAGTAATGAGTAATAGTATTTTCGCAAGGATGTTCCCTGCACTGAAGCTTCGTATTATAGAGAGCTTAAAGCAGCAAGGCCAGGTAGTAGGCATGACAGGCGATGGCGTAAACGATGGCCCCGCGCTTAAGGCTGCCAATATCGGCATAGCCATGGGCAAGAGGGGATCTGAGATAGCCCGGCAAGCTTCGTCTCTTATACTTACCGATGACGATTTTGGCAAGATGGTGGACGCAGTTGCTATGGGGCGTAAAATCTATGCAAACCTGAAGAAAGCCATACAGTACATTATATCCATCCATATACCAATAATACTGGCTGTGGCTATCCCTTCTGTTTTGGGTTGGAAATACCCGGCGCTGTTCAGCCCCATCCACGTTATTTTCCTTGAAATTATTATGGGGCCCACCTGCTCTATAGTGTTTGAGAATGAACCTCTGGAAAAAAATAGCATGCTTGTGCCACCAAGGCCGGTAACCAGTACTTTCTTCAATTTTAAAGAGCTGGCAATAAGTATTTTGCAGGGATTGGGCATTACAGTTGGCGTTATATTTATGTACCAGTATTCGGTGCGGCTGGGTTACAGCGAGGTGCTTACCAGGTCTATGGTGTTTACTACGCTCATAATCGCCAATATATTCCTTTCGCTTGCTAACAGGTCCTTTTATTATTCTGTATTCACAACACTCCGGTATAAGAACAATCTTTTTGCAATCATGTCATTGCTTACGCTTTCCTTGCTCGCAGCTTTAATGTATGTGCCACTATTTGCAGGCTTCTTCAAATTAGAACCGTTGGGTATTCAACACATTGGCCTATGCATAGGCACTGCAATGGCTTCAGTAGCTGGTTTTGAGGTGTATAAATTTGTAAAGAGAAGAAGTGCCGCGTAGCAATCGCGTTTCTTTAATCCTCTCATTTTATATCTTTATATCTACATTCGTTCATTTTCAGCCCGGCCATGAAAAAAATATTTTCTATACTCGCTGCTTTATTCGCGGCAACAAACGCATTTGCAACCGCGCCAAATATCAACTGGTGGCTTACGAAAGGTGACCAAAGTGCATTATTGCAGCAACAGCCGACAACTCTGGTGTTTGGTAAGGAGACCAATACCGCGCCCTATATTACCGTGGATACAGTTAAAAAGTATCAGGGTATTGATGGCTTCGGGTTTGCGCTTACCGGTTCTAGCGCGCAATTGATCAACCAGATGCCGGAAAGTATAAAGGGTGCACTGCTCAGGCAGCTTTTTGGTTCGGAAAAGAATTCCATTGGCATTAGCTATATCCGGGTTAGTATCGGAGCGTCTGATCTTAGTCCGTCAGTCTATTCCTATGATGATATTGCAGGTGGAGATGAGTCGCTAAGTCATTTCAGCCTTGGTCCCGACCAAAGTCTTATGGTGCCTTTGCTGCATAAGATACTCCAGCTCAATCCTCAGCTCAAAATAATGGCATCGCCGTGGTCTGCACCAGCATGGATGAAGGATAATGGCAGCACAATTGGAGGCACCCTTCAAACAAAGTACTATGGTGTGTATGCTGATTACCTGGTTAAGTACATACAGGCTATGAATGCAGCGGGTATAAAAATTGAAAGTATCAGCCCGCAGAACGAGCCACTTGCCTTACAAAATAACCCTAGCATGGGCTTTACTGCAGCGCAGGAACTAGCTTTTGTAAGAAACAATCTCGGGCCTGCTTTCAAGAAAGCCGGTATCACCACTAAAATAATCATCTGGGATCACAACTGCGACAACCCGCAGTATCCGCTTACTGTACTTGGCGACGCAGCGGCAAAGCAATACATAGCGGGTTCAGCTTTCCATTTGTATGCAGGGGATATAAGTGCGTTAAGCCAAGTGCACAATGCGCATCCCGATAAACAGGTGTATTTCACGGAGCAGTACACTGCATCGACTGGCGATTTCGGTGGCGACCTTAAATGGCATATGAAGAATGTAGCAACCGGGTCGCTGCGCAACTGGAGCCGCAATGTAATAGAATGGAACCTAGCTAACGATCCCTCCTATGGGCCTCATACACCGGGAGGTTGTTCTACCTGTAAAGGTGCGCTAACTATCAACAGGACGGATGTGAAAATGAATGTTTCCTACTACATAATTGGGCATGTGTCAAAATTTGTTCCGCCGGGTTCCATACGTGTATGGTCTACTGTGACCGGAGAGTTGAATACGGTCGCTTTTGTTACATCTGCTGGTAAAAAGGTATTGGTGGTAGAAAATGATGGCAATCATTCTCAGGAGTTCAACATAAGGTTCAACGGTCAATGGGCCGTTACTTCGCTGGAGGCGGGCAGTGTGGCAACTTATGTGTGGTAGGCAATGATAAGTGATAATTTGGTTTTACAGTTTAAAGGGACGCTGCACCTTACCCCTCAAAAATGAATAAGTTGAAATACAAAATATACTATGCCGATGGCGGCGGTTCAAACGTGCCTGATATACTGGATCATAATCTCGATATCAATATTGTATTTGAAGACGGAAGGGTCTTCGTAATAACCTTTTTTACTTTGGCTAACGTAGGCCGCTTGATGAATAATGCCAATGATGGTTGCATTTTCCACTTTTGGGCATCAGATATGGTTATTATCAGGGACATGTTACCGGAGACTATTGAGTGTGCAGTGCGGGAGATGGTAGCTAGTAACCATATTCAAAAGATGGGTACTTATATAGGAACACTGAATGAAGTATTTTCCGGAAGGGATAAGCTACTTACTTTCGATACGTTTCCTCATATGGCTTCACACTGGGACGATATTTGATTTTTTTGCGTTTAAAATTCGAGATCTGATTTAGGGAGTATGAAAAAATGGCAACAGTGGTTTCTGTATTTCTCCTGCCTCGTGGCAGCAGGGAGCTGTTTGCGCTTTACAATTTTGAATTGGGGTAATGAACCACAATCGAACCATTTTACCACACTAGTACTTTTTCCGGCTTTCGCAGGAGCAGCTTTTTGGACATGGCGTCACTTTAAACTTACTTTCCTGGCACCTGTTGCATTTGAAGATAGTACGACAAATCGCTGGGGAGTCATCAATAGTCACTTTCGCAAGCGCGTTCCTGACTCCGTAGTTGTTGAGTCTGTTGCAAGCGTGTTAGGAATTGATAGTGCCCGGGTTTTTATTTCATGGGAGGGTTTCCCGGCGGGCGAAGATTTGTCATCTGCGGTAGTTCTTGAATTTAATGAAAGGCCCGCAGGATTCAGGCTTGCGGTAGATATCTGGACAACAATTTTAAAGCAGGATGCGGAGGTATTTGCCTTTTTATCTCAACTGGCGGTCCAGTTAGATACAGATATCTTTATTGATGAAAGTGACACTACTGGTAAGCTGTTCACTGCAGTTGGCGAAATACGCGACGTGAGTTATAGGGATGGCGATGTTGGAGATGAATTGTATATCGAATTGAATGAAAATACGGGTTATTAAGTATTGTTGAATAGCAATTAATTGTCCCTATTTGTACGGAAAGTGCGTGAAAGCGTGTTCCGATATTTTATTGGATAAACCGGTTTGCGCCGTTTTTCTATCTTTACCGAATGAAGAGGATTGCGTTGTTTACCTTATTTCACATACCCGGCATTTTTTTAATGGCATACAGTATTAGCCATTGGGGCAAAGCAGCGCCTTTGCTTGAATGGGCCGCAATTGCAGGAAGCGCTATTTTGCTATCTGCTTCTATTTACATTTGGTTTGGGTACAAAGAAAAAGTGTAGTTATAATCGACGCCAATACGTAGGTTATCTTGCGCAGCGCATTCCGTTCTATTTATTCTCCTTTCAGAAATTTGTCAACTATACCTAATAACATCGGGACATTTATTTGCTCTATGGGGTGCTGTGTATAGGGGAGCACGCATAATTGGGCATTAGGTAAGGCCTTATATACTGCAACAGTTTCTTCGAGTGTTACCATTTTATCGCGGTCGCCAAGCATAATAAGGGCTTGGTGTTGTATGGCTGCATAGTCTTCCGTTTTTAACGGATTATCTTTCCCCATTTCCAGCATCATAGCAGCTGTTTCGTTTAACACACTCTTCCAGTCTGCAGGTGCATGACGTTGTTGCAATGTTTCGGCAAAAGCAGGCAATTTCTGGCTGATTTTTTCAGGGTTGAGCATTTGCACTTCTTTAGTAGCAATCGTTTCGTCCCAGTTATACTTTGTTGCCAAAGTAATTATTTTGTCAATTCTTTCGGCATGGTGTTTGGCTAGGTACATAGCCACATAACCGCCCATGCTATAACCGAGTATAGATATTTTGTCTATTTTATTAGCACCGAGAAAGTTCAGTACATCGGTGGCGAAAGTGGCTATAGCAAAGCTCTCGCCGTTTCCGGCCTGCCCACCATGCCCGCTGAAATTCATGATGAAAACCCTGTAATTTTGTTCCAGAACTCGTTGTAAGGGAAATAATTGTGTTGCGGCGCCAATGGCTCCGTGTAATAATAAAATATCCATAATAATAACTCAGGGGTGACCATGTAAAAATACCCAAAAAACAATTAGTTTTGCATCCTTAAAAAAAAGCAATAAATGCAATTAGCTATTATAGGTACGGGCTATGTGGGTCTGGTAACCGGAACTTGTTTTGCAGAGACCGGTAATAACGTAATGTGTATTGACATTGACGAGAGAAAAGTAAACAAGCTCAGGGAGGGTAAAACTCCTATATATGAGCCGGGTCTGGAAGTGTTACTGGAAAGGAACATTAAAGAAGACAGACTTCACTTTACAACCAACCTTGCCGAAGGCATCAAAGGTGCGAAGGTTATCTTTCTAGCGTTGCCAACACCTCCTGGTAAAGATGGTTCCGCTGATCTGCAATACGTATTAAATGTTGCTGCCGACCTCAGTAATCTCATCACGTCTTATACCGCTATTGTCAATAAGAGTACTGTGCCAGTAGGTACAGCCGAGAAGGTACATGCGGTTTTGGCTCAGAAGCTCGATACATCGTTATTTGATGTGGTTTCTAACCCTGAGTTTTTACGTGAAGGTGTGGCAGTAGAAGACTTCCTGAAGCCTGACCGTATTGTAATAGGTACTAATTCAGATAAAGCCCGTAAGGTAATGGACGAATTGTACCAGCCTTATCTGAGGCAGGGTAACCCGATCTACTTTATGGATCCACGCTCTTCTGAAATGACAAAGTATGCTGCTAATTCATACCTGGCAATGCGTATTTCGTTCATGAACGAGATGGCTAACCTTTGTGAAAGGGCTGGCGCTGATGTGGATTGGGTGCGCATTGGTATGGGTAGCGATAGCCGTATCGGTAAAAGGTTCCTCTTCCCTGGTATTGGTTATGGTGGTAGCTGTTTCCCTAAAGATGTAAAGGCGCTTGCCTTTACCGCTGCGGAAATGGACTACGATTACCAGATCATAAATACCGTAATGAAGGTGAATGATGAGCAAAAGAAAATACTTGGCGCTAAAGTAAAGAACTACTTCGGTAGCGATATGTCAACCTTTACTTTTGCATTATGGGGTTTGGCCTTTAAGCCGGAGACCGATGATATAAGGGATGCTCCGTCAATTGATCTTATCAATGAACTGCTTGAAGCGGGCGCAACTATACGTGTATTTGACCCTGAAGCAATGGATAACATTCGTGCTATATTTGGTGATAAGCTGCATTATGCAACGGGTCAGTACGATGCATTGGAAGATGCAAGTGCGCTGATCATCGTTACCGAGTGGAGTGAATTCCGTAACCCTGATTTTGAAAGGATCAACAGCACATTGGTGCACCCTTGCATATTCGATGGCCGTAACCTTTACCCGATGGATAAAATGCAGGGACTTAAGTTCTACTATGAAAGCATTGGCCGCAGGGTTATCAATGCCGAGATACATGATACTCTTGTTGCACCACAACACGAAGTGTTGCGCGACAGGGGAGCAAACGACTAAGCAATGGTGAATGGTGAATGGCGAATGGTGAATGGTGAATGGTGAATGGTGAATGGTGAATGGTGAATGGTGAATGAAATGTGATCATTTTGCGATGGTCATGATGATTTGCAATAAATAGAGGTCCCGATTGGGTAGATAAACAAATTAGAACTAACAAATTACAATAAAGATATACATGGGTAAACGCATTCTCATTGCCGGGGCAGCAGGGTTTCTAGGTTCGCACCTGTGCGACCGTTTTCTTAAAGAGGGTTTTACCGTAATTGGTATGGATAATTTGCTCACGGGCAATATTAAAAATATCGAGCACCTTTTCCCAGTTAAGGAATTTGAGTTTTATCATCACGACGTTACTAAGTTTGTACATGTGCCAGGCGAACTGGACTACATATTGCACTTTGCCTCTCCGGCAAGTCCTATTGATTATCTGAAAATGCCTATCCAGACATTGAAGGTCGGTGCATTGGGTACTCACAATCTTCTGGGTTTGGCTAAGTCAAAGGGCGCAAGGATATTGGTTGCTTCTACATCTGAAGTGTATGGTGATCCGTTGGTGCACCCACAGACTGAAGAGTACTGGGGCAATGTGAATCCGGTGGGTCCTCGTGGTGTTTACGATGAAGCTAAGCGCTTCATGGAAAGCATGACTATGGCTTACCATACCTTCCACCAGTTAGAGACCCGCATTATACGTATATTTAATACGTATGGTCCAAGAATGCGACTCGATGACGGCCGTGCACTACCTACGTTTATGAGCCAGGCGTTGAGGGGAGAAGATATCACAGTTTATGGTGATGGTTCTCAGACCCGTTCGTTCTGCTACGTTGATGATCTTGTAGATGGTATCTACAGATTGTTGATGTCCGACTATCCTCGCCCGGTAAACATTGGTAATCCGTCAGAGATCACGTTGCTGCAATTTGCAGAAGAGGTGATTAAACTGACCAATACTACTTCTAAAATTGTTTATGAGCCATTGCCACAGGATGACCCAAAACAACGCCAGCCAAACATAACAAAGGCGAGGGAAATTTTGGGTTGGGAACCTAAGGTTGATCGCCATGAAGGCCTTCAGCGTACGCTGGAGTATTTTAAGTTGCACATTTAATTTTCAAAGAGCATATTTCGGGTTCCACCTTCGATTGAAGGTGGGATTTTTTTTGTTTCAATCCAGAGGTTTAAAGCTGGGCAATTGGGTTAAGACTTATTCGAAATCAAAACAGCGCAAATATCTGACGTTCAACCCCATTCGGGGTTGTGGCTGAGATGTTGGTATTCCGTGGGTTTTCACCCACGGCTATTAATGTTTAAGTCCTTCGGACTATGCTGAATTTTGATAATCAAATGGTATAGGTTGCATGGTTATTTGGTTGTTAACTGGTGCCTGAAAAATTGAAAAATGTTTGTTGAAATATGGATACAAGTGCATAGAAGAGCTGAATGGTAGAGCGGCTGCAAACGTTTTGTGTTTTTATGGTTGCTGAATTTTGTTGCAAGTGAAGTGGTGTTTTTTGTATGTTCGTAATGTAAAGGTGGATTCTTGTAATGAGCATGCCAAAAGAGATAAAAATGATGCGTAGTAAAGTGCAAATGGTGCGTAGTTTTATACGAGTGATTTTGTTTAATTTGGTGGTATTATGCCATTTAGATAGCGAATTTCGGCATGAAGGCTTAAACGCAAAGAGCGCGGAGTGTTCGCAAAGAAGGCGCTAAGTCAACGAAATGTATGCTGAATTTTTTTTTATTCATTTGGTGTTAGCTGGTTATAAATGAGCGTTTATTTATTGTAAGCGTTTTTTAAGGTTGTCGGGTATTAGTAATTAGGAGTAAATGAACAAGTATTCATTAAGTATTGGTTATGGGGTAATAGTTTGTTTGCTGTGCTTTCTTGGGGCAATGGATAGTCATAATGCCGTTACGCACTTCATTATAGACAACATACTTTTCATGACTATAGCTGCGGTTTTCGTGGGCTTGTACTTTATGACCTATTTTTTGAGGCGGCTTTTTGAAAAGACACTCAACCTCAGGGACTCATTTATAAATATTGGTATTCTATTAGCTGTTATGTTTATTGTTTTCGTGTTTTTCAAAAGCTGTGCAGATTTGAACGGTTGACATGATTTATATTTTAAATTAGAAATGATTTTTTAAGATGGAAAAATACGACAGTTTCTTGCGCGACCTTACACTTAGGCTTAAGGCGCTAGGTGCAAAGGTTAAGGGCAATAGTTATTATTTTCTGGAAGCCGGGAACTGGGGAGTTTTAAATATTCAAAAGAGTCGATCTTCAACTTCTGAAGTTGTTAGTTTCACATTCAATCTTGCCGTTTCACTTACTGATCTTACCTTCTTTCTTGTCCATCAAAAACGAACGGTTAAACCTGGATTAAGAGACTGGCATTGGCAGAACCGGATTGGTACCTATTTACCGGAGCAAAAAGACAAGTGGTGGACCATCACGGAACAAACGGATGAACACGAATTGTGCGACGAGATATATCGCGCGATAGTAGATTTAGCAATGCCACAGATTAAAATGCGTTGTGCCAGAGGATATTTACAATGAGAGTGGATGGCAGGCAAGCATTCCGGTATCGGCGCCATACCTATGTATATATTTTTGACGACACTGCTGAAGTTGGAAGGTAGTAGCGACTTGGATAGCGTCCTTGAAAAGGCTAAAGTTGAAGAACAGGAGATAAAGGTGCGAATGAAGTCGTTTAAGAAACCAGAGGGGAATCAATTTATTAAATTGATTTTTTTGGTAATTGAGTTTATAATATCTCGTTTTTATAGCATAGATATTTCAGATCACATAAAAAGGCTGGATAAGATTGGGAAAAAGAAGAGTTCTTTCAGGAATTAGTGCCTGTTCTCTCGTGTGTCGTAGTTTATACTGTATGCGGAAATCGCCACAGCTGACAATTTATTCCTCCCTTTGCTGCGTGTGGGTCCATCTTTTTTGTTTTTCGCTCGTTTTTTCTACTTTTACAGATATTAATAGCCTTATATGAGAAGTAAAAATTTACTCTTAGTCATTGTACTACTGTTCAGTGTACAGCAACTATCTGCGCAAATGGGATACCCGCTGTTTACACACCGCACTTATTGGTATTATCCGCATGCGGGAAGAGATGCGGCAAGCAGGTTCTTTCAGCGCTATTATATTGGCGGCGGGTTATGCCATAGCTCAATTGATGTGCGTCAGCATTATTACGATGCTGATAACACCAAAATCGTGCACAAAACGGTTGGCAGTGCATTGGCGTCCATTTCAGTTACGCAGGGCTTTTATTTTCCTTTTGTGAAAGCAGGCTATAATTCCAGCTTCGGTTTCGATGTAGCGACTACCATGAACATGTATAGCTACAGTGTAGGTACCATAAATTATTCTGCAACTACTTCTATAACGGAAACGGCAACATCAACGCATCTTTTAGCTCCGCTTTCCTTTGCCTTTCATTCTGGTGGAGATGCTGGAATCGCCAGGGGATACAACAGGCTGAATGCCGGCAGAAAGGGTTTGCTGGGCTTTGGTATTGGTGTGGCACCGTCATTTGTTTCTACAAAGTATATTACGAGTTCTACACAGTTTGCAGTGCCTTATTTTGCCATGTTTGAACTTGGCAAACTCACGGGTATCGCCTGGAAGATCAGGACATCATTTTATATAGCTAACACGCCGCTTATCTCTTCAACTGACAGTAAGGTGGCCCAGGCGGCAACATTTACAGGCAATCCACTGGGCGATATTACTACTGAGGTAAGAAGTAAAACTGCCTTGCAGGTGACATTATCGTTAATCCCATTTTCTCCGAAATGGTATAAAGGAAAGTACTATTGAGTTTGAATTGCTGCGACTAGTTTCACGCAAAGCCGCAAAGCCGCGGAGCACGTTTGATGTAATATTTAAGATTTAAGAGGCGCAGTTTAGCCATTGTGTAAGATATAGTCTCGCGCAAAGCCGCAGAGTCGCAAGCCCCCACGGATGTACCAGTCAAGATTTAAGAGGCGCAGTATACCGTGTGGTATGATAAATGGTTTCATCCCAACAGAATGCCGGGACAAAGCCGCGGAGTCGGTCTGTTGTAATAATTAAGATTTAAGAGGCGCAAGCGGGGGGGCGTTAGAATTTCACGCAAAGGCGCAAAGCCGCGGAGACAGTTTGATGTAATAATTAAGATTTAAGAGGCGCAACGGTTTAGCTGTAGTAACGATTTAGGCCGGTGTGTAGTGTATGGTTCTGTCGTGCGCTAGTTTTGACAACTCTTCAGAGAGTTGTCAAAACGGATAATCGGAACGAATACTAGAAACGGATAATCAAAACCGATTTTGAAAGCTGCTGTCTTTTGTACGAAGGGCTTTTGGTTGTTCGCTTTGCGCTAACTTCAGTACATAAAAAAGTAGTCAGTACCACCGGCACTGACTACGCTATAATTATTTCGGAGCAATTATTTTGCTACTACAGCGGAAGTTGTTGCGTCTTGTTTTTTCCTGTACGCTGCAGTCAACTCCATTGATACAGCAGAACGTTCAACTTTCATGAACAAGCCTTTGCCAATTTCTACTTGTAAAGTGCCATCTTCATAAACTCTGTTGATAGTACCATGTATACCTGCTGTGGTAATTACGTACTCACCGGCATTCATGCTTTCAGCGAATTTCTTTTGTTCTTTAGCCCTTTTTGCCTGTGGGCGGATCATGAAGAAGTACATTACAATAAACATACCACCTATCAGGAACAATTGCATCATGCCACCACCACCTGCAGGGGCACCTTGTAACATTATTGTATTCATATTAACTTGTTTTTTACGTTTAGAAAGTTGAAAAATATATTATTCCGTAGGCAGTTTGTCGCTATTCTTAGGGGCAATTACTTCCCCCTTAATGTATAGCATATGTAAGCTGCGAACGGTATTGGTATGTATTGTTATGGACTTTTCCTGGTGGCCTGATTTGCCTGCTGAGTTGAAACTCACCTTCATAATACCGCCTTTGCCTGGTTGTACCGGGTCGTGAGGGTAATCTGCCACTGTGCAGCCGCACGATGCAGCTGCGCTGGTAATTAATAGCGGCGTTTTACCATTATTAGTAAATGCAAATTCGTGTGTAACAACCTCATCCTGATGGATGGTGCCAAATTCATGCACCGTGTCTCTAAATTCTAAAGTCGGCTTATTTGCAGCAGAAACTGTATCCATACCGCCGGCAGTATGCGGATTATTGACAATGTTGGTTGATAATTTACTTTTATCAGCACTGTCACTATGGTTTTGGCATGCAGCCAGGGCAAGTAATGAAAATAAGAAGTAGCGTTTCATTGTAGCGGTCTATTTAGCTATTCGGTCTTGTTTACGTATTTTATCTTCTTTCTCCAGTTCTTTCAGCAGGTTATCGAGTACGCCATTTACAAATTGTCCGCTTTGCGGCAGGCTGTATTGCTTGGCAATATCAATAAACTCATTAATGGTAACCTTTGTTGGTATTGTAGGGAAATAGAGGAATTCACATACCGCCATTCTCAGCAACAGCATATCAATAAGCGCTACGCGCTCCTTATCCCAGTTGGTAAGTTTAGGTTGAATCAGTTCCAGACAGTATTCTTCTTTTTCAATTACCGCAAGCAGCAGGTCGTGTGCGTAATTCTTCTTTTCAGCAGAAAGCAACTTGTTGAAATCGACCCTTGAGCTGTTTTTGAAGAAGTTTTCCATCAGCATTACTATCAGCTCGCTGTTATCTTCCCATCCTGGTAAATCGTCGTTAAACGTGCTCAGCACCGACTCATTAGTGACAATCAACTTATCCCAAATATACTGGACAATATTTTTATCCTGCGCTTCTGTGGGTTGATCTAAATTAATATAGATATTGTATTCCTCGCTTTTCAGCAACTGGCCATATAGCTTTTTAATCCAATCCTGGTCAATATAGCGGTCAAGGTTGTCCTTCTTTATCTTTTCAGTAAAAGAAGCTTTTGAAAGCAATTTGGTAATATAAGAATTGGTGGCAATTCTTGTACTTACATTCATATCCTCTTCAGTACGGATGTACCTCGATGAACGTTGTAGCGAATCAGACTCAGCGTATTGAGCAACCTGGATAGGGTACATAACACAAACTGTAAACACATCCAGCACCTGGTCTAATTTTTCATTGAGCATGCGCGCAACTGTCGATCTACTTGCCTGGTCTGCTTTTTCAAGCGTTGTAAGCGAATAAAGCGTTTGCATCACCTTCACCCTAATATTTCTGCGGCTAATCATATATGAGTAAAGATATTCTTGTTTTGGGGTGCAAAGGTACTAAAATTCAAAAGCTAAAAGCCATATTTCGAAAGTATAATGGTTAATAGATTGGTAAGGTTATGCAAGAACAATAAATGGAGCTAATAAAATTATGGGCGTAGTGGCAGCAGGATATTGCTTACAAAGCAGAAAATAACTTATTTTACGGCATTCTATACTACATTACATGAGTAAGCAACCACAACAAAAGCCAGTAAAACCAGTTGGCCCCGCGCCGGCCCCCAGTAATACTGCTTCAAAAAATACATCCAGCCCGGAAACAGGGGTGAAAAAAGGCCTTTCGCTAGTTAAGCAACTATCTATAATATTGGTATTGGTCACTTTTGCCCTGTACTTCAATACGCTTAGAAACGGTTATGTGCTTGATGATGTGATAATGGTGCGGGACAACACAATTGTTGCCAAAGGCATTGCCGGAATAGGCGAGTTATTGACTACGCCGCATATGCGTGGGTACCTGGTGATACCCAATGATACGTACAGGCCGCTTTCACTGGTTATGTTTGCGATAGAAACGCAGTTTGCACCGGGCAACCCGGCTGTAAACCACTTTTTTAATATTGTAACATTTGCATTATGCGTTCTGCTGTTCTTTACTTTCCTCTGTAGATTTTTTAATGACAAAAAGCCGATCGCAGCGTTTGTGGGTGCATTACTTTTTGCCATTCACCCCGTGCATACGGAAGTAGTCGCCAACATAAAAAGCCGTGACGAAATACTCTGCTTTCTTTTTGCCTTCTGGGCCCTGAACGTATTTATGAAGTATATGAAGGAAGGAAAGGGGATGCAATTATTACTTGGCTCCTTCCTTATGTTTCTTTCCATTATTTCTAAGGAGAATACCATCACCTTCCTTGGGGTAGTTCCACTGTTGTTTTATTTTGCCAAGAATGAAGATAAAAAGAGGGCTGCCATGATAACTGCAGGCACATTTGCCAGCGCAGTGGCTTTTATTTTAATCCGCTACGTGGTGCTGAAGGAATATAACGCCAATGAAAGCGCAGATATAGAATTTATTGATAATGCGCTTGTGCAGGCACCCAATTTTATGTCCCGTATTGCCACATCGGTGCTCATTTCAGGTAAGTACTTATGGTTATTATTTATCCCGCACCCGCTTATTTGCAACTATTCGTTTAATGCAATTCCGTTTGCTTCTTTCGGTGATGTTGGCGTGCTAGCGTCATTGGTTGCCTACGGCGGTATGATATACCTGGCCATTACCCGCCTTATGAAGGATAAAAAAGATCCGTGGGCGTTTGCCATACTGTATTACCTCATGACTATTGCCCTCTTCAATAATATGTTCATCCTGATAGGTGCTGAGATGGGAGAGCGTTTCTTATTTATGGCTTCTGCTGGCATCTGCATGGCTGCTGCGTTTGCAGTTGATAAATGGATAACAGGAGAAAATGCGCTAGATATTACCGCCTTGAAAAACCCTAAAATACTGGCTATTATTGTGCCGCTTACCCTTGTCTTCGGCGGAATGGTTTATGCCCGAAACCAGGACTGGATAGATAATGTGCAGCTCTACAAAGTAGACCTTGAAAAATCGCCCAACGATTGCCGTTTGAACTATTACCTCGGCACGGCACTTGCTGAAACGGAATACTTCCAGGAAGCAGACCCTGCTAAGAAAAAGGCTATTGACGAGGAAGCTATCGTTCACCTTAGGAAGTCGTTATCGATTTACGATAAGTTTTCAGAGGCAAATGCAGAAATGGGTAGGGTATTTGACAGAGAGCAACATTACGATTCTGCTGAGTACTACGATAAAAAGGCACTGGCACTGAACCCTAATCATGCAGTAGCTACCAATAACCTGGGTAGTGTATACCTTGCCTCCGGCAAGTATCGCGAAGCCATTGCAACGTTTAAGAAGGCCCTGGTTATTAACCCTGATTTTCATCTGGCTTACTTTAATATAGCACGTACTTACAACCAGTTGAAAGAATACGATTCTGCAATTATTAATTTCAAAAAAGACCTGCAGTATATGCCTAATAACCCGGAGGCGTATCAGGAAATTGGCACGGCTTACTTCTGTAAGTTGAGTTATGATTCGGCAGAGGTTTACTTTAGAAAGGTATTGGCGATTAGCCCTAACGAATCGAACGCTATTAATAACCTTGGGGCAGTGTACCTGAATACAAAAAATTATGCAAAGGCCATAGAACAGTTCAATAAATCTATTTCCATTAAACCAGACTATATGAATGCTTATTCCAATCTTGGAAGGGCCTATTATTTCAACAAACAGTACCAGGAAGCCATCGCAATTTTCAATAAAGAGATCAGTTTGGATAATAAGCAATTCCGCAACATCCCTTACATAGCGCTTTCTTACCAGGGCATGGGCAATATGGAAGAAGCAAGGAAGTATGAGGCGATTGCCAAACGTTATTATTCAGATTTTAAGCTGAATTAAGATGCTTAGGAACGATGATAAAATAAAGTCCACCATCTGCTTTGTTCTTTTATCATTTCTGCTTCATTATAAAAGTCCTTAAACAGCTTGCTGTTCGCTGATTTTACGCTTCGCATAAAAGGAAAATAACTGCGTCATATGGTAGACTTTATTTCATCAACGTTGCTTAGAGTTGGGATAACCGGCGGTATAGGTTCGGGTAAATCGGTTGTTTGCCAGGTGTTTTCAGCCTTGGGTATACCTGTATTCAAAGCCGATGATGCTGCCAGATTCCTGATGAATAATGATGAGGAGCTAAAGCTGCGCATAAAGGCCTTACTAGGCGAATCGGTATATGTAGCTGGTGCGCTGAATAGTGCGGCAGTATCAGCTATCATTTTCAGCAATCCTGAAAAGCTGGCGCAGTTGAATGGCATGGTGCACCCGGCAACCATAGCCTATGCCGAAAGGTGGATTACAGAACAAGTGAGCCCCTATATTATAAAAGAGGCAGCTATTTTCTTTGAAAGTGGCAGCAACAAAGGGATTGACGTTATGGTGGGCGTATACTGCCCAATGGAGTTACGCATAGCCAGGGCTATGAAGCGCAGTAACCTTACCCGTGAAAAAGTGGAGGATATTGTTGCAAAGCAAATGAATGAAGAGGAAAAAATGAAGCTTTGTGATTTTGTAATTACTAATGACGATGTAACAGCAATTTTGCCCCAGGTGCTGGACCTGCATGATAAATTGCTAAATAAGGCCTATAGCAGATATATCGCTTAGGTAGCTGTAAAAGAACTCTACAAGCAGTGTTTAGATCGCACACGCAAATTGTATGCCGCCCCATGCGTGTGGTTTTCCGGTTTCAAATTCGCGCGTAATAAAAGACTGGAAGTACTCCATGGTAATACGTTTGTAGGTGCCAACAATGCCCAGTCGGTTTCGGTAAGTAACGCGTTTTACATCTTTTGCGAAAATAGTATAGGGGCTGGTATGGTTAAACATGCCACCTTGTAATGTGGCATCGTAAGCTATTACGGCAACCTCAGAATGCTGATAGGCATAGATCCTGAAGTTATTTTTACCTGTTACAATATCGCTGAAGGGTGAATCGAAATAACCCAGCATTAAAGTAGCGCCCACTTGTGCCTTATCGCTTAAGGTGCCTGCGCGCGCCATCGCGTCAGCGTCAATAGAAAGCCATTTCCCTTTACTGAGCAACTGTTTTTCGTAATTGACCTCATAGTTGAGGATAATGTCGTTGTGTAACTGGAATTGCCATCCATGCGGGGTAATATTGTTGAGCCACTTGTGAATGGCTATCTGCATTTCGCGGGCTCCTGCAGCGGGGCCCAATACGCCAAGTGTAAGGATTGACGAAAAGCGTTGCTTATTTATCGGGTCGATAGCAATTTGAAATGATTTTAATTCTAAAGCCGCGCCAAATGGTCTGTCGCCATACCTGATGGTATCATCGCTTATGCTGGCCGGTGTATAGCCATTGTGTTCTATTCCCAGTCCGTATTTAATTGTACTGAAGTCAGGGTGTACCAATAGTTTATTAATTGGGTTCTTTTTCAGGGCTAGTTTCACAACTTCCAGATGCACTCCCTGTGTGTAATATTCATCAATTGCCTGGAAAACATCATTTTCGTAATTGAAACGGAAATAGCTGTTTCTATTAATATTTTTGAAGGAAAGCGTATTATCAATAACCTGCGCGGTGACGGGCTTACACAATACAGAAAAACATAAAACCAATGCCGCATTTCTCCAATTCATGTGAAGATATACGTAGTTGTGCAGTTTTCAGATTTTATTCAGCTGGAGCGATTTTACCCTTTGGCAGAACTTTGGCGATATTTCAGAGTTCCTTACATAAAACTTTGGCAACTCTCCCGAGAGTTGTCAAAGTGAAATAATGAAGTTGATCATCGAAGTCTGAATTTGGAATTTGGAATTTCAACGCATTTATCTGACTAATGTAATACTTCCTTTGTACTGGAATACCTCTCCCAATTCACAAACAGCTTCCACTACGTAGATGAAAACATCAGCCGTAAGTTCCCTGCTTCCGAAAGTGCCATCCCAACCCATAGAAGGCTCATTAGGCTGTATATTGCTACGGTCGAAAACAACCTCGCCCCAACGGTCGTAAATGCGCATTTGTTTAATGGTGCTTAGTCCTTTTCCACTTATGTAAAACTGATCATTGACGCCATCACCATTGGGTGTAAAGGTGTTCGGGATAAAGACCTGGCTGTTATCGCAATACATGTTTATGGTTAAGGTTGTATCAGCAACGCAGCCATCAGTTGAAATAACCTTTACAGTATAGGTGGTGTTGGCGGTTGGTGTTGCAATAGGGTTAGGGCATTCCGAGCAAGTGAGGTAATCGGCGGGAGTCCAGGTATATTTTACAGGTACATTATTGGCTACGTGGCCGTTCAGCTGTATTTCAGTTCCTGCTATTATGGTGAAGGTCTGGTGCAGGCTTATTATGGGTATCGGGGCCACGGTTACCTTAACATGTGCAGTGTCAGTAAAGCACACGTTCTCGGTTATTACCAATGTGTAGATTATGGTTGTATCGGGGTTGGCAAAAGGCGTTGCTGAGTTTGCGTCGCTCAGCATATATGGATTTGTCCAGAGGTATTTTATGCCGCCGTGTGCATATAAATGGGCGCTGGCACCAACGCAGATTGTAGTATCAGCAGATATCGCATACCCCGTGCTGTCAATTACGGTTACGGGCACATCTACCGTGCTTTTACAACCGTAGATACTGGTACCTGTAACTGTATATACAAGGCTGCTTATGGGGTATAGTCGAGTAGTAGTGCACGTATCACAGGTAATATCCAGATTAGGGCGCCAGTTATAGGTATTGGTACCAAATGCTGTAACCAGGGTTGAATCACCATTGCAGACGACAACTGGTGTAGGCAGGAAGTAAAGCACAGGTAGCGGCTCCACATGTACTTTGAATTTAGCGGTATCGTTACAACCCAATGAATCGGTGGCGACCAAAGTATAAACATAAGTAGCGGTAGGGCACACAATAACATCCTGGCAAATGTTGCAGGATAGTGCAGTGCCGAACCAGGCATATACACTGCCGCCGTAGCCGTATAGCGAATCACATTCGCCGATGCATATGTGGGCTTTGCCTGTTATGGTGATGCTGTTAGGTGTATCTATCACCACAAAAGTGGTAGCGGTGTCTTTACAGCCATATATATTAGTGCCGATAACGGTATAATTTGTGGCTGCGGTGGGTGAGGCAGTAGGATTATAGCAAGTGGTACATGACAGAGAAATGGCCGGGGACCACGTATAGTATACCGCGCCAGATGCAGTTAATAGCGCACTAACGCCGCATACCACACCCGGGTGATTGACGGTTATATGAGCTGCCGGTAATACATGGATGGAGTCTGTGCTATGAATGGCTACCTGGCAGCCATTACTGTCTATAATTACATAAGGATTATAGGTGCCTGGGTAAGTGTAATGCGCGGTAAAGCCCGGGGTGTCCGTAACAAATGCGCCATAAGGCGGTACGAACCATACATAATAGGAATCGAGTGCCGAAATGCTGGTAGCTGTGAGGTGCAGGTGGGTAGAGCCCGGTGCACAAATACTATCGGGTGTAAAAGTGAAAGTGCCGCTCGGGCCGCCGACATGTATGCTGCGTTTTACCGAGTCGATGCAGCCCAGGTTATTGCTGTCAATAAGGGTTATGGTATAATTGCCGGGATAGGTATATACAGCAGTTGCATTGGTAAGGACAGAGTTGATGGTTGTTGAATCAAAGCCATACTTCCAACGGTAGTGATTTCCGGCTGTTGAGGTGGTTGTATTGCTGGCCAGCACAATAAAAGGCGGGCAGCTTGCAAAAGAATCGCTCAGTACAAACCCAACGTGGGTGCTGGTGTCGCTTATTGCAATGTAGTTGGCGCGCGTAACCGTATCAGTGCAGCCAGCCGGGTATGCGCCCCCGGCAATAGTCGTTATCATAACGGTTGGCGAATAGAGCCCGTTGGCAGTATATGCGTGGGTAGGGCTGACGCCGGTTGCGAGTGACGAACCATCGCCAAAATCCCATAAATAAGTGGCAAATGAATTGGTATCGAAAAATGGAATGTTAAGGTGGGGACAACCTTCAATATACGATGCTGTAAACCATGCATGTGGCTTAACAGCGGTAATGAGTATGGAGTCAATACTATTGCAACCATTGGAGTCAAGATCAATAAGGTAGGTTAGGAATGTGCCTTCCGGGTAAGTATGGGTGGTGTCAGCTGCATAGCCGGTGATAGCTGTATCGGCAGCGGACCAGATCCATTGGCGTGTAGCCATCGGTATACCCAGGTGCACCAGGTCTGTATCGTGAAAACTCACTGTTAGCGGCGCACAGCCTAACACTGGTGTCGCCCAAAGGCCACCACCGGGCCGTTCTACAGTAATAAATGAAGTTTGTGTAACGGTATCTTTACAATGAAACTTGTTTTCCAATCTCATTTGCACGGTGTAGACGCCCGGCGTCCAATACTGATGATAATAATACCTGTAATATGGCGATAGACTATCCGCTTCTCCGTCGCCAAAAGAAATATGTGTTTTGAAATCCGGGTAGTCATCGAATGCCACAAACTGGCCAGGACATACAACAGTATCATTAGCAACAAGGCTCGTAGGGTTTGCAATAATTTTGACGGTTTTCCTGCTCATGCTGTAGCACCCCGTGCTGGTAAGTGTATCATATAATTCTACAGTATACACGCCATCTGCGCCATAGGTATGGGTAGGGCTTGCCAGGGTAGATGAATCTCCATCGCCAAAATACCATTTATAAGATGAAGGGTGGAAATTAGTACGGAAATGTATGGTGAAATGGTCGTTGCAATCTAATTGCTCCGGTAGAAATAGCGCTCCCGGCTCCCGGACGAAAACGGAATCATATAATGTATCTTTACAGCCGTAATTTTCAATGAGGAAAAGGCCCTTGCACCATCCCGGATACCTAAGGTCAAACACAAGTGAGTCATACGACGAAAAAATTCCGTGGTATTCAGTTGGCGGATATCCAGGAAAGGTTAGCCATGCACTATATGTGCAACCCGTGCAATGCCCGACAAATGTTACGGGTATTGACGGGCATGTAGTATCTGTAGACACGCTTGTGGACATTGAAGTAGGATGATGGCCCGCGTAAACTCTATTATAGCTCCGGTAACTGCTATCGATACAACCTTCTGGCAGGTGAAAATAATGCCGTGGGCGGAAAAATCCATCAGTAGTGTAGGTATGTGTGCCTGAATGCGTAGTATCGTAGGTGCCATCGCCGAACACCACTGAATCGGTAATGTAGGGCACCCACGGCGAAATTGCCGTTGAATAGGTAATGGTTAATGGTATGCAACCAATTACAGTAAAACTATCCAGCGCTAATGTATCCCACGGAATAGCTATGTTGATGAACGAACTCGTATAGTTGTAAGACGTGCAGCCCGCAGTATCGATAAGAAACAGGCTAACAGAATACGAACCCATAGAATCGTAAATATGGGTAGGTATTGCCAGAGTAGAAGTATCTCTCAGACCAGAGATAGCATCTCCGAAGCTCCATTGATAACTGACAACACCGGACATGCTTGCCGGTGTAAAAACGACAGTGTCACTTGGGTTACAGCGGTAAACACTACTGGCCGTAAATGACGGGTCGGGTGAGGGTAATACCGTTACGGTGTCATAAACTATGCTGTGGCAACCGGATGCATCCCAGATTGAATCCAGAATAACATAGGTGCCGGGGAGGGTATAACTGAAGGATGGTGAAGCCGCTGTGCTGATGCCGGATGAATCGGTATTGAAGCGCCAAAGATGGCTTGCGCCAGAAAATGAAGTGTCAAAACAAGTGAAAGTGCTGCCTGCACAAATTGTAGATGGTACGGTATAAAACCCAAAACTTACATAACCTACTCTGATATAGTTTGGCTTAACCAGTGTGGACCGGCAGCCGGCAGCAGAAAGGGCAGTAAGCGTATCACTATAGTTGCCAGTGGTTGCATACAAGTGGCAAGGTGCCCTGGCGGTATCGCTGAAGCCATCGCCAAAGTTCCATAGATAGCTAAAACCGCCGGAGGTGCAGTTGTTAAAGCATACTGTAGCAGGTGAAGTACATGGGGTAGTATCGGGTGTTGTAAAACAGGTAATTGGCAGGGAATCGATTTTTATGTAGCTGGTTTTTGTAAGTGAACCTACGCAGCCGCAGGAATCAGTTTCCCTGAGCGAGATGTTGTAATAGCCGGGTGTCGTAAATGTATATGTTGCATTAGTAGTATGTATATGTGCAGAGTCTATGAACCAGGTATAGTAGGGTGTGCAGCCCCCGGTGTCAGATTGATTGGTAAAGTTGACCGTAAGTGGCGGGCAGGCAAGTATAGTATCGGGTGTTGTGAAACGGACTATGGGTTGCGGCGAAACAAATACTGCGTGAGTGAAAGTAACGGAATCCTTTTGGCCGATGGAGTTGGTGACTACGAGCCGCACATCATAGTAGCCTGGGGTGGAATATATCCACAACGGATTGGTTAGGTTCGAAGTATCGTATGGATGGGTGATATCGAATATCCAGTGGCAGCTTACTGCACCTCCCGTGCTGGTATTGGTAAAATGGGTAAGCAGCGGTCCGCAACCAGAATTATTGGTCATGGTGAAACCTGCATGCAGTTGGGCGGTGGAATGGAGAGGCAGGCCGCTGAAGAAAACGGCAAAGAGGGCAATTTTAAGAAATATCTTCATGGGTACAGATATCTTTAGATGTAGGTGAAAAAATAAGGTGCAATTTTAACACTGGGTAATTGGTATGCTACTTTTACGAATGGGTATGAATATGTTTTTGTTTTCGTTAAAAAATGTTTCTTCCCTAAAAATAATCATTTTTATTAATTTTTACTAATGTTTTCATTTTGCCCCCTGCCCCTACTATAAACATGATGCCCTGTTGCAACATTTATTTGGGGTGTGCTTCCGTCAGGTACTAAAAATCAGTTCGCATTGTTACCTTTGTTACAACTTGTACAATAAGAAACCATGTTAAAAATACTCGCAATAGCTGCCCATCCAGATGATGTGGAACTTAGTGCATCTGGCACCATTTTAAAGCATACCCAAATGGGCCATGCAGTAGCTATACTGGACCTTACTGAAGGTGAGCTGGGTACCCGTGGTTCCGTTGAACTCAGGTATGAAGAAGCTGCAAATGCCGCAAAGGTGTTGGGTGTACCTGTGCGGATGAACGCCCGTATGGCGGATGGATTTTTCAAAAACGACGAAGAAAATCAAAGAACGCTTATAGCTTATATAAGGCATTTTCGCCCGGAAATAGTGATTGCGAATGCGCTTAGTGACCGCCATCCGGATCATGG
Organism: Chitinophagaceae bacterium; assembly: GCA_947447265.1. Lineage (GTDB taxonomy): Bacteria > Bacteroidota > Bacteroidia > Chitinophagales > Chitinophagaceae > Flavipsychrobacter. The sequence continues at coordinate 71,073 of CANFKC010000015.1, read as the reverse complement.
TAAAGGTGGAAAGCTCATTGCTGATGCCTGTTTTCTGTCGGGCCTCAGGAAAATTGAGACCGAATGGGAAGGTAAGCCTCAGGATGCCTGGAGGCCAAAGAGAGTTTTTCATATGATACAGGACAGGGTGCTGGAGCCAAGTTTTATTGTGGACATCAGCAGTGTTTACGAAAAGAAAATGGAATCCATACTTTGCTACAAGAGCCAGTTTGCCAGTAATGATTCCACTGAACCAGAAACATATATTTCCAGTGATCAATTTCTGAATACCATAAGAGGCCGCGATACGCTGATGGGTAAGCGGATTGGCGTGGCTTACGGGGAAGGATTTGTTTGTGAAAACACGCCCGGCATTAAAGACCTCGACCAGCTGATTTTGCCAATTTTCCCATAAGCAAGAATGGGCTGCGATACTTGACAGTTGATTTCTGGTGTCCGCCGATAGCCTGATAATTTTATTTGATAAGCTGTATATAACCGAGCGCCTTTTCCAGGCGCTCGCTTTCGTTTCCGTTTACCGGGAACCATGGAACACCGCTTTGTGCTACAATGTGCTTATAGATGTTATAGAAATATTGGCGCATGGTTTCATCAGGGTGTTCCCGCAACGGGTCTGGCTGCCAGGGGAGGTCAATGCCTGTGAGCAAGTAAAGGTCATACCTCCGAACTTCGATCTGGCTTGTGATAAAGTTGTTGCAACGATGGTACTTGTGCTCGCTCCAAACCTTAATTACATTCAGGTCAGTATCGCAAATGAGCGGCCCGTTTGTTATTTCGGCAGCGGCATCCTCAGCCGCTAACTGCCCTTTAGCAATTTCCAATAGATCGCTTTCCTCATAAGGCCGGTTAATGGTTTCTAGGTACGTGCGCGCATACTCCGGTACCCACAACGTGCCGAGCGCATCAGCCAGTGCCTGGCTGAGTGTGCTTTTACCCGTTGATTCCGGACCTATGATAACTATTCTTTTATTCGGCAATGGTGCTGTGTTTTAATTTTCTACGGCCTAGTATCCACTTGTTGCCTTTATAGGCCAGTAGTGAGCTTGTGGCGCCTATTACAGCCCCTGTAAGCACATCGGAAGGGTAATGCATACCCAGGTGCATCCGGGAGTAAGCAACGGTAGTGCTCCAGGCGTAAGCAGGCACAGCAACATACCACTTCGGGAAATGCAATACCAGTGATGTTGCTGTGTTAAAAGCGAAAGAACTATGGCCGGACGGGAATGATGGATCTTTATCGTGTTGGTAGGGTTGCAGCACAGGGTAGGTTACATAAGGCCTGTCGCGGTTAACGGTATATTTTAAGCCAAAGGCGACAATGAAGTTAATGCCTGAGCCTGCAATGGTTGTCCAACCTGCCTGAATTATTTTCTTATCGTGCTTCGCATAGCCTGTAATCAATTCTGTAATAGGTGTAGCAATAGCTATAGGGTAGACAGAATTTGTTATTGCAGTCATGGGCCCGTCAAGGTTCTTATTCCTGTTGAGGTTAATGCTTTTAAGCGAATTGATGTCCCAATTTTGCGCGTGTGCTGTAAAATTAAGTGCGACTAAAATTGAAGCAATTATGCAGGTAAATTTTGTGCGCCGGTTTGTTTCTTCCATTCTAAATAGCCAAAAATAGCAACAATAAAGAGAAATAGCGTTAATGCCGCTGTAAATGGCATGCCTTTGTATACATATACTGGTATAGCAACAAGGTTAGAAATGTTGAGCAATATCCAGTTTTCAATTTTGCGTTTTGCCAGCAGCCACATGCCCACCCACGCTGTAGCAGATATAAGGGCATCCCATGCAGCGACATCAGAGATGGCATACCATGGAAACATCAATGGGAAAATGCGGGTAAGCAGCGCATACAGCAACGCCCATCCACCGAGGCAACCCAATATTATTTTAAACCAGTCATTTTTATTTGCTACACTGATGTGCAAAATGGTGCCGTTTTTGCGTTGCAGCCACAAAACCCAGCCATAAATACTCATTGCGAAATAATAAATATTGAGTATTGCATCGGCATAGAGCCGGGTTCCCGGCCTTAAAAATAACCAGGTATAAATGGCTGTGCTGATTAGCCCGGCAGGGTAGAGTAACACCCTGTTAGCCTTTGCCAGCAATACTTCCGCGATTGCAGCGAGTATCGCGATCCATTCCAGCCACGGTGTAAATTGAGCTTGATCAATTATTAATTTAAGGTAGTTAGAGACAGACATGCTACACAAATTTAAAAAGATTTTGAAAGAGTTTTGGAAGTTTGAATAAAAGTCCTATTTTTGCAATCCCAAAACGGGAAGGTTCGGTAGCTCAGTTGGTAGAGCACAGGACTGAAAATCCTGGTGTCGCCGGTTCAACCCCGGCCCGGACCACGAAACGGGAACATACTTGAAAGAGTTTGTTCCCGTTTTTAATTTGTCTAAAAATTGGTGGTTTGATTTCGTGCAAAATTGAAGACCCATCGATGCATAGCCCCGGTTCCCTTAAAAAATGCGGGCCTTTTTTAGTGGAGCACACTAAAAATTATGAACTCCATTTTGGAATGGTAGCAATTTTAAAGCAGTATATTTACATGATGTATGCCCGATTGCTGTTTTTTGTTGGTTGGTGTTTATGTGCCTGCATTCCGGCGGTAGGGCAAATTGCTACCTATCAACTCAGCCTCAACGATTCAACGCAAGGTTTACTGTACACCTATCATCCCAACAAGGTGGCCATTACAAACCTGCCCAAGGGAGCAAAGGTGATATTTGGGAGTGAGTATGTAAAACCCCATGATGGTAATTATACGCTTAGCCCGCAGGAATCGGGTATCTGCAAATTGTTCGTTTACGATAAAGGCGACAATCTCATCTTCACAAAAGAGTTTACCGCTACTGATGCGACCGACTGTCGGGTGCAGTTTGGCAATGTAAGAGGTAAGCTGACCAGTGTATCGGATCTGTTAGCCAATCCGGCGCTCGTATTTTATTGCGGTGATTGCCAGTTAAAACCTATATTTCGTATAGTACGGTATACTATAATGTTGATTGGCGATGGTATCTCGGAAACCGACACAGTGACTGGGGATAACCTTACGAATGTACCTATTGATAGACACTTGCAACATAAGATAGCCAGAATGCATAATGGCGACAGGATATATATCGAGGGCATTAAGGCTTATGGCCCCGATGAGCGATTAAGGGATTTAGGAGCGATAGCGCAGTTTATAGCTTTTAACCTAACCAAAGAAGAGCCAATGGACTCCGCAAAAGGAAGTTGGAGGCCCGAAATTAGCACTGTCGTTGACAGAATAGTTAATGATAATTATATCACGCCCAAGGGCCATGGATTGCTTGAAAGGCTACAGGATAAAGCCACGGATAGTGAGCTTATCCGCCTTACTGACTATGAAAATGGCGCAGTAAAAGGCTATGCATTTGAGGCGCTGACAGGGAGAAAACATGTTGATATTTTTCGAGTACTGTTGAAGCATATCAATGACACCACACGCATCAGAGTTTCTTCGGGCTGCACTTCAACCACCAATGGCGCAAATATGCGTTTTCTGGCTTTAGTTTATCCTGGTTTCGGATTCAGTAAGGCCACCTATAAGTTGAGTCCGGCAGAGCGGTCTATAATTGACAGTATGTTACTTTTCGATAGCACTTTAAAATTGATGGATTGGGAAAAGGAGTTGTTTCTTCGGGGAATGATGCCCGAGCCGCAATATTACGACCGAATAAGGACTATAGCGAATAATGGTAAACGCCCAATTTCCACACTTTTGCTTGCAAAATTCAAAAACGAGCAGGACTCAGGCCTGATAAAAAAACTGTTTGAAAAAGGTGATGATTCTTATGGCGTGCGCTCAGCGCGAATATTTAATCACAAATCATTTTACCCATTGTTAAAGCGTGTTTTCGAAAAGCAACTAGCGCAGTTGGAGCCCGAGCCGGATCTCTTTATGGATGATGACGATTGGCGCTTGTTATGCGAAGCTTTAGCGCAATATCCATCGCAAGAAACTTATCAGCTTTTTGAAAAAATAACTGTGTTAAAAAATGAAAGTGGGCAATCGATAAACCGCAGCCTTATGATAGCCATTCAAAAATACTCCAATCCGATCTTTGACCCATTGAAGAGTAAGATTAATCTTGACCCGTCGCATCAAGTCACTAAATATGATCTTCGAGGTGATAAATGGTGATGCAGAAGGTTATACCATTATAACGTCCGAACGCAACATGAAGGTATCGAGGTTCAATACAATGCCCACGATATTAGCCCTGTTTTTACTTGGTATCGGTGGTCATTTTCTGGTTCACATGGAAATCTAACTCTAAGAATGGAGAGCGGTCGTCAGCACTATATTTTAGTAAGCCAGCTCTGTAATACATAGCCGCGCCTGCCATCCGGAACAATTACCTCGGCATATTCGCCTTTGCTGCCTCTTACCTTAACGGTGGTGCCTTCAGGCAGCAGGCTCATAGGTTTGCCTTTCAAATCTGTATTCAGCAATGGTGCGTCATTCTGCATCACAACAGCGGCACCGCTTTCGGCAGTATTCCGGGCCGCCTGGTAACCAAAAACAAGCAGGCAAACCCATATCAGCCCCAATAAAACGGGAAGTTGCGCGGGTATTTTAATTTCGATTTTAGAGATGCCCCGAAGGAAAATAAGCAGAATCATTGCCGAGAAGAAGATAAACGCCAGAATCGCCCATAAAGTGGCCATACGAGGTGCTGTGAGCGTCTCCCACCATTGAACAAAGAAAATATCTGTGGCAATTGGCACATGCGCGCTCATCCTGTTTTGCGTAAGCACCAGATTATCTTTCGCCTGGGTATAGTCTGGATCAATGTGCAATGCTTTTTCGTAGTTCAACACCGCAGGACCAATTTTGTTCATCCTGTAATACGTATTGCCCAGGTTGTAGTACACTTCTGCGTTTTTGGGCTTCTGGCTGGCAATTTTCTCGAAATAGCTCGCCGCAGTATCGTAATCTTTCAGGCGGTAAGCATTATTAGCTATATCCCAGTATTGTGCAAGCTTATCTGCAGCAACTGACTGAAATAAAGAAAGTATGATGATTATTGTGGTTAAAAACAGATTTTTCATTTGCACAAAATCGGTACTGTTAGTAGAGGTTTGGTTTAATGTTCATTAAATAAAACAAGGCAACTTATGCTATTGTGTCTTCAAAATCGCCAATCAACTTCACTGCATCGTCATAAGTATTCTCTAATGGTTTTGACCCACCCGTTGCATACAATGCTGTTTCACATTCCCATACCAGGTCGTTAAACTGCCGGTGCAACAGATCAGGAACTTTACGATCTATCAATGCTGCTATAGCCGTATCGCGTGAAAGTGACGACAGCGGTATGCCCAGCTTATCGCTCAAATATAACCAAATAGCTTTAGAAATTTCTTCATAGAATAGCTTGCGCTGTTTCTGCAGCATCAGTGCTTTTGCCGTTACAAGGCGTTTTAATGCTTCTTTGTTGGCGCGCTTGTTGCGCATCAGCATGCTGTTATTTTCCAACTCGTCATTCTTCCTGCGCCATACTATCATGCCAAAAAACGCAATCAGCGGTAACAGGTACATTGACATATATATTGGCGATAACATCAGTGGCTTGCTCATTAAACCGAGGTTGTCCAATGGCGTTGCCTTTATGTCATGTATGTCTTTCAGCGCAGCTAAAGCCGGGTTTACTTTATTGCCTGTAGGGTTCTTGCCGGGTTTTACGTGCAAAGTAAAAGGCTGCGTCTTTATTGTAGTGTAAGCACCCAGCGTTGGGTTGAAATAGCTAAATGAGATAGGCGGTATAGTATAATCTCCGGGTGTTTGAGGGGTAATGTCGTAGGTAATTATTTTTGAACCGCTGATGGTAGTACTGCGCCCGGTAATAGTATCAATAACCTGAGGGTCGTAAGTGTTGATTCCATTGGGCAGATTTAACTTCGGTGCTTCAATCAGTTTGAAATTTCCGCTGCCGGTAATATTCAAAGTAAGGTTGGCTACATCGTCGGTTGTTAGTTCTTGCTTATCTAATTTGCTGGTAAAAGTGAAACTGCCTACTGCACCACCAAAGCCTTCTGGCTTTTCTTTTTCCGGTAGGGGGGTTACCGTAATTTTAACCGGAGTACTCTTGAGATGAACAGCAACATCCTTGTATGCCATGGTATTAAACACAGCATTATTAAAGAACGGATCGTTCATCATCAACGTACCACTACCGAATGGGTCATTAAACAGGTCTGATACTTTACGTTTCACTTGCTGAACTACACGGGCCTGGCCCTTTGCCTCAGCCGGGTCCAGCTCAAGTGTGCCGGCTTCCTGTGGGAATAGTGCAGATTTCTTCAACAGGAAAACCTGGTATTTTTTGCCGTTTACTACTTCTTCCATAGGCTTCGGCATTTTAGGGATGTCGAAATCGGATGTCCAGAAGCCATTCAACGCAGGAAGTTTCGAAATGGCCACCTGCATAGGCAGGCGGGAATAAAGCTTGTAAGATGTTGTTATCTGCTCGCCCACATGCACCTTGCTTTTATCAACGGTTACCCGGATAAAAAGGTCTTTACTAATCTCTGCATCATTAACCGGGGCATCTGCCTGCGCCTGCTGTGGTTGCTGACCGCCGCGTTGTTGCTGAGGTGCCATTTGCTGCGGTTGTGCCTGTTGCATCATCCGTTGGTGCATCTGGTTCATACGCTGCATTTGAGCAGCTATTTGCTGAAACGGGTCGTCGTCATCTCCAAACGGATTGTTTTGTTGACGCGGTTGTTGTTGCTGAGCAAGCGAACCCGGTACCACTTCAATTACCAACGCGTTGGTATAGTAGTTATGCCCTGCATTGTCTTTCGCAATGGCCGGAGGAATGGTGAGTTTGCCCTCGTGCTTAGGATGGAGCACATAGGTAAGTGATATGCTGCTGGACCGTGCACCATTCGTAATACTCATTGATTGCTGCTGAAAAGGGCCATTAACTTTATCGAAATCGCCAAAGCCGCTAGGCCGGAAGTCAGAGATATTATCCAGGTTTGTTAAAGTGAAGGTAACCTGCAAATAATCTTTTACACCAATTTTTGATGCAGAAGGGGATGCGCTGAAAGCTACGGTTTGAGCTAAAGCATGAAAACATCCCCCTAAAATTAAAAGGAACAGAATGTTATAACGCCACATATTCTTTATATGTTTCATTTTTTCAGGTACTTGCAAAAATACTTTTGATTACCCGTTATGCTGCTAACAGAGTGGTTAAACCTACGTTAAAAAGAATTTTTATAAGTCGCCTTTAACAGGGCGCATAACGATGGTTTCGACGTTTGCCTGTGGCGATAGTTCGCTGGTGCTGAATAGCATTTTAGCTACATCGGCAGCCTCCATTATCCGTTCTTCGGGTATTCCGCTTCCTTCCCATGAAGGGGTGTATGTTGCGCCCGGGCAAATTGCCGTAACTTTTATATTGTAGGGTTTTAATTCTTCCCGCAAATTATCAGAGAAGCCGAGTAAGGCATATTTGCTGATGCTGTAAGAGCCACCATTAGCATATGCTTTGAGGCTGGCGACCGAGCACATATTAAAGATGTGGCCTGACGCGGCTTCCTTCATAGCCGGTAATAGTGTGCGGGTGAGGTAGTATGCGCTGTACAGATTTACGGCCATTAATGCTTCCAGTTTGCCTGGAGGTTCTTCCGCAATAGTGCCTGGAGTGAAAGTTCCGGTATTGTTTACAAGTATATCTATTTTAGTGAATTGCGATATCACAAAGTTTCCAAATGCAGTTGCGTTTTCACTATTGCCGAGGTCGGTATTGTAAATGATAATTGCAGCAGCAGGGTATTGCTTTTGCCATGCCATTTGCAGCGCTTCCAGCTTTTCCTTATTTCGTGCACACACCGCGATGGAGTATCCTCCTTGTAACAATTTTTCGGCTACTGCCTTACCAATACCTTGGGTCGCTCCTGTAATTACTGCGTATTGCATTCTGTCGTTCTAATTTTTATGTGGTTACTTACCTGCTAAAATACGGCCTGCTCGTTTAAGAGCGCGAACATTTTTATATCGCAGTATTTTCCTTCCCAATTCATCCACTGCTGTAGCAAGCCTTCGTACTTAAAGCCAAGTTTTTCAAGCAATCTTTCTGATGCAGTATTCCCCGGCATCACTTCTGCTTCAATTCTTCGCAGCCCCAAATCGATAAAGCCAAAATGGAGTAACGCACCCAATGCTTCTGTTACCAGGCCTTTTCGTTGATGAGCTGGATGCAATGCATAAACTATTGATGCTTTATGATGCGGTATAATACTGCTGAAACCAATTGTGCCGATTACGCTTTGCTGGCCTTTCAAGGTTATTCCCCATCGCATGCCGCTGCCCTCATTGAATTGCTGCTTAAAGTATGCGATCTTTTTTAGCAGGTCGTTTTCCTTTGCAATCGGTATTACCGGGAAGTACCGGGTTACTTCAGGAATGGTAAGTAGCCGGAACAGATCGCCTTTATGGTTTTCATCAAGTTGAACAAGGGAAAGGAGCTGGCTTTCCAATGCCGGAAATTGTTCGAAATTGTAGTTCATAGTTTCAGTATGCCAGTTCAATAAAAATAGAGTCGCGGCTCAGTTATTCATTCCCGAGAATTTACTACTGCTGCTTGACGTCAACACCCGCCTTGCTTAAATAGTTGTCGTAGAACTTTCTAGCGTATCGTGTTCCATTAGCATCAACGTACTTTGCCATAAAATAAGAAAGTAAAAAGCAAACCGACAATGTGGCGCCTGTTACTATTAGCAAAGCTAAATTGTAGCTAAAATGCGGCGCTAGATGTAGCAGTAAATAACAGCTGAAAGAGCCGATGACCAAGGGATGCAACAGGTAAATGGAAAAAGAAATGTATCCCAGAAATCTCATTAACCCCAAACTGAAAAACCATTGCAGATTTTTAGAAAGTACTACGGCCAGCACTACAAAGAAGCCCGCGATTACATGCACCCAGATATTATACTTTACCACGAACGCGGGCACATGTTCGAAAATTGTATGCTGAATGTTGTTAGAGGTAGAATACGATCCCAGAATAAGTCCTCCAATAAAGAGTACTGATGTTAGCAATACATTGGTTGTCTTACCAATTTTAGCGGTAACAGCTGGCGCATAATTTAACGTTATGCCCAGCAAGAAAGCCGTTAGGTATTCTGCATTTAAAACTGCAAGTACAGCGAATAAAGGAATGAAGGCTAAAAACTTATTGCGTATATTATGAGTGAGCGCCAGAAAGGCAAATACAAACATAGAACCATATAATTCCAGCGAAAGGGTCCACAAAGAGGTATCATAAGTATTATCGCCCATGAACATAACTTTGTACAAAAGGCTCTGGATAAATAGGGTAGTTTTGTGTTCAAAGGTCCACATATATCCCATCCACCAACCTGAGTGTGTTATTGACGATGCCGCAACATTGTAGAATAAGTTGGTTTTAATAAGCAAATAGGCAAGGCACAGCGTAACCGCCACGGGCATATATAGGCGCAAAAAGCGGCGCTGGGCTGCGCTGACGAGTGTTGCTATATTGGGTTGTTCAAAGTAGCTGCGGCTGAGTACGAGCCCACTCAGCACAAAGAAAATACACACGGAAAAATTGCCGTTAGACAGGAAGCTGAAAATACTCTGGCCGTAGCGCACATCAAGGCCGTTGAGGTGGGTAGTAGTAATGTCAGACGTAAAATAAGCGGGGTAGAATGCTAACAGAAAATGGTGCAGGAACACGCAGAATGCTGCAAGCCCGCGTATGCCATCAAGATAAAAGACTTTGTTCTTAGGTTCGGTCATCTATAGTTAGCAGTATAACGGTTGTTAGCTGCTATTATTTCAAAAATAGTATTTCTGGCGTTATGTTGTATTGATTGCCTGAATTCAGCTCATGAGATTAGCCGTGGCTTATGTTTTAAAAGGAAACAGATTGTCAGCTATAAATTTATTTTATTGAGCTTAACATCAGTACCGTTAAATTTGTATGGCAACAACCATTCATCGAAACCCTCATGAGTTTTAAGCGTAGATTTTATGTTACCGGGGTGCTCGTGATAGTTATTGCTGTGGCGCTGATGGTGTTTCCTGCAAGCGAACAGGCGGTCCATATTTACGACCGGTGGTTCTACTATCCGCTGCAGGCACTGCGCGACCTGTTTTTCGGGTATTTGCCGTTCAGCATTGGTGATATGATTTATATAGGTGGTGGAACAATGCTGCTGCTCGCCCTGATAAAGTGGGTAAAATATCTTTTTCATTTCCGGGCAAACAAATCGCAATTGGGGGCGTCAGTGTTGAACGTTGTTAACGTGGGACTGGCAGTTTACTTGTATTTTGTACTAGGATGGGGCGCTAATTACTATAAGGAACCGCTTGCTAAAACCTGGGCATTACACAGCAATAACGACACCGTGCGCCTGGGTATTTTTGATTCTATGCTGGTAGCAGAGATGAACAGGTACGCTCCGGGCTACAAGGATATGACAATTGCGGCCGTAAATAAAGTGGCAGCCAGCAATTACCGCCTTTACTCTGATTCACGCCTTACCGCTTTGGGCTTGAATATAAAGCCATCATTGTTTGGGTATTTTCTGGAGCGTCTGGCCATCGAGGGCTATTATAATCCGTTTACCGGGGAAGGGCAGGTGAGCGGGCGCTTACCTGCTTTTATGCTGCCTTTTGTTGTTAGCCATGAAATGGCCCACCAGGCGGGCGTTGCAGCCGAAGGTGATGCGAATCTGATGGCCTATTCCCTTTGTAAAATGTCGTCCGATCCGGCTTTTAAATATTCCGCTGACCTGAATGTATGGCTGTATGTTGACCGCCGCCTGCGGCGGAAAGATTCCGTGCGCGCAAAGAAGTTTGCGACTGGTTTGAACAGCCTTTCGCAACGGCATGTAGCCATACTCGACAGCCTGAGCGACCTCTATGACAATGACGCTACCTACATTACCAGTGAGATGTACGACAATTACTTAAAGCTACAGCATCAAAAAGATGGCATTCGCAGCTACAGCAGTATTGTAGCTAATGCATGGTTGCTGGAGCGCCGACAGTTTTTAAAAAAGGGTACTAAGCTATATATACCTTAATCGAGGTCAACCTGTTCGTGCTGATGCGGTATATCTATTTCTGCAAATCCCTTATGCAGTAATCTCTCTCTGAAGGCAACCTGTACATCGTATTCGCCATGCACCAGGAATACCCTTTTTACTTTCGATGCATCCTGGCAGCTTACCCAGTCCAGCAGGTCTTCGTAGTCGCCATGTGCACTCATGCTTTCTATCATACCAATTTCAGCATTCACAGTATACTTGTCTCCATAAATACTCACTTCCGTTGCGCCGTCGCGTAGCCTGCCGCCTAATGAGCGCGGCTCGCAATAGCCGACAAGCAAGATGGTATTGTCTCGGTTACTGATATTCTGTGCTATATGATGCTTTATACGGCCCGCTTCCGCCATACCAGACGCTGCTATAATTACACAAGGCGTATGGTCATCATTCAAAGCCTTCGATTCCTCGGCCGATCTGGTGTAATGCAAACCCGGGAAACCAAATAAGTCAGGGTCTGTATGCAATAGCTTTTGTGCTTCTTTATTAAAACATTCGGGGTTGTGTTTTATTATTTCCGTTGCTTCAATAGAAAGTGGGCTATCTACAAAATAGTTTAGTGGAGGCAATCTGCGTTCGCTGTCCAACCTGTTAAGCAGGTAGAGTATTTCCTGTGTTCTGCCGACGCTGAAGGCCGGTATTATCAGCTTTCCTTTCTTCTTCAGGCAGGTATCGGTAATAAACTTTAGAACTTCATCGGCTGAATTCACAACAAGTTTGTGCAGCTTGTTGCCGTATGTCGATTCCAGTAATAGGTAATCGGCCTGCGGGAAGGTAGATGGCGGGCGTAGTATCATATCATGATAACGACCAACATCTCCACTGAATGTAAGCGTAGCGTGTTTGCCGTTTTCGTCTATTTTAAGGTTGATTGCGGCGCTTCCCAGTATGTGGCCGCAATCGGTATAGGTCAGCTCAATGTTGTCGTCAATACGATAAGGTTCATTATAGGGAATAGTAACAAATAGCGGCAATACATTTTGCACATCATCTTGCGTGTACAATGGTTCAATCAAGGGTTTGTTTTGCGCTTTGTTTCGTTTATTCACATGTATTGCGTCGCTTTCCTGTATGTGTGCAGAATCGAGCAGCAATATTTCAGCCAGTTCTTTTGTTGGAGGAGTGCAGTAGATATTGCCCCTGTAGCCTTCTTTCACAAGTTTAGGGAGCAGGCCAATATGATCGATGTGCGCATGTGAGATAACTACCGCAGTAACCTCATCGGACCTGAACCCAAAATGACTATTGAGCTGGAGTGTTTCATCGCCCATGCCCTGAAACATTCCGCAATCGAGCAGGTATTTATTGCCATTGGTTAACTGTAGCATATGTTTCGATCCTGTTACGGTACGCGCTGCACCGTGAAAAGTTATTTTCATTCCTGCTGTTCTTTATATGTACGCTAAAGATAGGGGATGGGTTTCGTAAAATGGCCTCACAAAAGTTAATATTTGAGAGGCCAATATGGCACAGTCGCGTACTTTTTTGTTTACTTTTATTGCCATATTCTAGCTGAAATCTTAAACAAACTATGGCAACGATCGGCACATACCTAACATTTAACGGCAACGCGGAAGATGTTTTCAATTTTTATAAATCAGTATTCGGGGGCGAGTTCGCAACTTTCCAGCGGTTTAAAGATACCGGGCATGGTGACAACTTATCTGACCAGGATAAAGAAAAGATTATGCACGTAGCCCTGCCGGTAGGCAATAGCATTTTGATGGCATCTGATGCGGTGGAATCAATGGGCAATAAAGTTATAGAAGGAACCAATTTTTCACTGTCGGTCGATGCCAAAAGTGAAGACGAGGCGAACGCTATATTTAGCGGCATTTCAGCTGGCGGTAAAGTAACTATGGCAATGGAAAAGACCTTCTGGGGTGCTTATTTTGGTATGTGCACCGACAAATTTGGCATACAGTGGATGGTAAATTATGACTATCCGAAGCAATAGGTATTAAACAATTAAGGCGGGTAACATTTTTCCAGAAAATTCAGCTGTTCCAAAAAGGAGCACTGAGTTTTCTGGTTTTTTTTGCCCTTCGGTAAAATTGTGAAAATTATTTTGCGTAACCGAATAGTTACGTATATATTTGTAACCGAATAGTTACATAATTACCGAGGTAAAATGAGAAGAGATGTTTTCCAGGCTATAGCGGACCCAACACGAAGGGCGATCATTAATATGATAGCTCATGAAAGTCTTAACCTTAATGCGGTTGCGGAACACTTTGATGTTAGCAGGCCAGCTATATCGAAGCACATTAAGATATTGACGGAATGTGGCCTGATTACAATAAGGCAACAAGGGAGAGAGCGATATTGTGAGGCGAAATTGCAGCAACTGGGTGAGGTTTCTGATTGGGTAGAACAGTATCGCAAAATATGGACAGACAGATTTGATTCTCTGGACAACTATCTGCAACAATTGCAGAAAACACCGGCAGCAAGTGAACAAACATTGAAACCAAATAAAAGAAAAGCTAATGGAAAACAAAAATGAAAGCATCGGCGGCAATAATGGCCGTGAATTAGTGGTGACCCGTCTTGTAAATGCGCCGCGGGAAATGGTATATAAAGTCTGGACAGAACCGGAGCACATTGCGCAATGGTGGGGACCAAATGGCTTCACTAATACAATAAGTGAAATGAGTGTAAAGCCAGGCGGCGTTTGGCGCTACATTATTCATGCGCCTGATGGTACCGATTTTCCGAACAGAATAGTTTACACAGAAGTGGTTCCCGGCGAAAAACTGGTTTATGTGCACAGTGATGATATAGATAACGACCCGAACAGTTTTCATGTATTTGTTACTTTCGAAGCTGTTGGAGCCAAAACGAAAGTCACTATGACCAGTACATTTGCGTCAGCGGAAATACTTCAGATGCTAACTAAGGAATACGGTGTAACAGAAGGTGCTAATCAAACATTGAACAGGCTGGAGGCCCATCTCGTATGCATTCCTGATATTGTTTCATTAGTCATTAGTCGCGAACTGGATGCCCCGAAAGAGTTGGTGTTTAAGGTATGGACGGACCCTGAACATCTAGCCCGCTGGTGGGGACCTCAGGGTGCAAGTGTTGAAGTAAAATCTTTCGACCTTAAACCAGGCGGCATGTTCCATTATTTAATGAAACATCCAATGGCTGGGGAAATTTGGGGGAAATTCGTTTACAGGGAAATTATTGCACCAGAAAAATTAGTGTTTGTCAGTTCATTTTCAGATGAGGGTGGTGGATATGCAGCCAACCCATGGTTGCCGGTTTGGCCGGAACATGTATTAAATGTGCTTACACTTTCAGAAAATGGAGGTAAGACACAACTGGTGTTAAAAGCTGGACCGATTAATGCAACTGAAGAGGAGATAGCTGCATTTAATGCACTCTCATCAAGCATGCAGGAAGGTTTCGCAGGTACGTTCGACAAATTGAATGAGTATTTGTTGACTCAGGTTAAATAGGGGGAGACTCGGGTTTAAGTTCAACGCAATACGACTTATGAGTTATAAAAAAAGATGCCATTTACGGCATCTTTTTTATAACTCTATTTTTTATCTTTTTTATGCTGGTATTTTCTTGTCGCCCTGAACATATTCATAGACCAGTGTTGATATTTTACTTATTATTTCTGGTAGCACCTTCTTATCGCTGCCTTTTGTCATAACCGTAAGCAGGTAAGGTTTGTTATCTAAAAACACTATTGCAGACTCGTGGAGCTCATGGCTATTTTTTTTGACCTCACCCATCTCTCCAAATTTATGAATGGTTTTAACGGTTGATGGTATGCCCTTCAATATACCCTCATTGAATTCGTTATTATTGAGCAGCGTACATGCCAGTTGCGACATTTCCTGTGAAAGGTAGGTAGAATTATACAGCACAATAAAGAAACGGGAGTATTCTTTTGTTGACATCTCATAGTCTCTGTTGGCTGTTGAAGGCACTCTGAGGCGCAGGTCGGAATATATTTTAAGGTATGGATCAAAGCCCATGTTTACATTTAACAGGTAGGTAGCAGCATTGTCAGAATAGCCAATCATATAATCGAGCAGTTCTCTAACAGTGTAGCTGTGGCCTTTCACTATAGCTTTGCTGTTAAAGGTCTGTGTATGCACATGGCCTTCTTCTACCTTATCGAAAAATATTGTTTTCTTAAGTATAGATGGGTCGTTTTCGGCCTTATGCAGATAGGCGAAAAGCATTGGTAACTTAGCCAGTGAGCCGGGATGGTAGGTAAGTTCCGGATTGCAGTCTATCCACTCAGCGCTGCTCAGGTTTCTGAAGTAGACTGATGCAGATGTAATTCTGCCTGCCACCTTATTTTCATCAATATAGTTTTGAAGTGTAGCTTTCAGCCCAGTGTAGCTTGGCGCTTCACAGTCAGGGTCAACAAGAAGCAGTGGGTTGACGAGTCCCGAGGGCAAACCCCTCACAAGGCTGTAGCCACAATTGCTGTTTTGGTTAGCAGGAATAGCCGCAGTCGCTGCCGGCAGCATGTTTTTTCGTACAAAAGGAGAACTGTTTGAAAAAGCCAGATATGAAACTGAGCCCCCAAGCAGTACGAAAAGAACATTGGTAAGTACCTTTCTTTTGTTAAAGTACATTGTAAAAAAGTATCATAGTGGTAAAGAAGAAAAATAGGTGCTACCAAGCTAGAGATTGATTTTGTGCTAACCAAATTGATTGTATATAAATGCATTTCTTATGTCTTACACGCACTATTGTAAGTAGTTACGGGTTCTCATTCCGTTAAAGTAAAGAATGGTATATGTCTATTGCATAAAAAAACTCCCGGAGTCTTTATCTATTTACTGAATAAGCTGGTTTACCTGATCAGCGTAACGGTTCCTTTATACGTCTTGTTCGAACCGTCGGTCTGTGCAGTAATTATGAGGTAGTTATACACGCCCATATCCTGCGGTTCTCCATCAAAATGGCCATCCCATCCCTTAGTCATATCATCGGTATGGAAAACGCGTTGGCCCCAACGGTTGTAGATACTGAATTCTACGAGCTTAGTGTATCTAAGATGTGATATTTTAAACACATCATTCTGGCCATCACCGTTAGGCGTAAAGGCACTTGGTATGAAATCGTTGTCGTGATAGTCTACTGTAATGGTAACTTTTGAAGAATCCATGCAACCGGTCTTGTCGTAAGCATATACATAATAAGTTGTAGTAACACTTGGGGTTGCAACAGGGTTATTGATGTTCGGGTTGTTTAATGAACCGTCATCAGGCTTCCAATAGAAGATAAATCCACCAGTCACATCAAGCTGCACACTGTTTCCGAAAGTAATCGTTTGGTCGGCAGTAATGTTATTAATTACGTTTGGCGGATTTGGATTTGGTAACAATGTCAATACCTGAATCGTTGAATCATCGAAACAAATAGGGTTGTAGCCATGTAGCTTAACGGTATAATTTGTTGGCGCATGGGCAGGTAGGTAAAAATGTACCGGGTTAATAGTTGTGTCTATTGCAGGTCCGTCGCCAAATGTCCATTCGTAGTGGTTAGAATACTGCGAAGTGTTATTGAATACCACGGTATCGAATGTGCAACCATAGAGTATTTTGTAATCGAAACTGGTAACTGAGTTATGCAAAACGTTCACAGTAATAGTAGCACGCGGGCTTTCGCATGTTTCAACGGTTTGGGTTACGTAGAAATTGAATGTTCCTACGGCTGCAGTTGATGGGGTTGGTGCAGTGCCGCTTCCTACGCCGCCTGTAGCAGCCGAGTACCACAATAAGCTGGTACCGGTCGCAACTAATGGAATAGAAGTAGCCGTCATGCAATAGTTAACTGGCGTAACAACAACTGGCGCTGCAGGTATCGGGTTCACATTCACAGTTACTGTAGTTGAATTAACACAACCAAAAATGTCAGTACCAACAATGTTATAAGTAATGGTATCGGTAGGGCTAGCAAGTACAGTGTTACCTGTGCTGGAACTAAGCGTTCCTGCCGGGCTCCAGACATAGGTGTTAGCACCGCTCACAGTAAGCACACTTGATGTTCCGTTGCACATAGTTAAATTCGGAATAGAGAGTGTAGGCAATGGATGAACGGTTACGGTTGCTGTTCTGGTATTGGTGCAACTGTTTGCTGCAACGCCGGTAACGGTATACGTTGTAGTTGTTGTCGGGTTTGCCATTACAGAAGCACCTGTTGTTGCTGTTAAGGCAGTCCCTGGTGACCATGTATAGGTAACAGCTCCACTAGCTACAAGCGGGGTAGTGCCTCCAATACAATAGTCAGGTGCTGCTGGTGTTACCACAATTGTCGGTATAGGATCTACTATAATTGTTTTGGTTGCATAGGCAGTTCCGCATGCATTACTCACAGCATAGCTTATCAGGGTTGAACCAGCTGTAACACCGGTGACCACGCCACCAGCAGTTACCACTGCAATAGATGTATTAAAGCTGCTCCATCCGCCGCCGGTAATAGCGTCAACGAATGTTACAGAAGCATTTTCACAAACATTTGTCGGTCCGGTAATTGTGCCCGCAGTTGGGAAAGCAATAACGGTTACTAAATAGGTAGCAACAGCGGTACCACAAGAATTGGTTACAGAATATTTTATTGTGTCAGTGCCCGCAGAAATGCCGTATACATCTCCTGTAGATGATACGGATGCAATACTAGTGCTGGTGCTGCTCCACGTGCCGCCCGTAACTGTTTCGGTAAGGGTGATGGTATCACTCACGCAAACACTTGTAGGACCACCAATGGTACCTGCAACCGGTAAAGGATTCACGGTAATAGTGGTAGTTGCATAGCAGGATGATACTGAAATTCGATAGGTAATAGTTACGGTACCTGCAGCAACGCCTGTTACGACACCTGATGTTGCAGAAACAGAAGCAATACCCGCACTGGCGGTAGACCACAAGCCGCCTGATAAAGAATCAGACAAGGTAATAGTTGCGCCAACGCATACTACGCTTGGCCCTGTAATTACAGAAGGCAAAGGATACACAGTAATACCCAATGTACGATAGCAGCCGGTAGGCAAGGTATAGGTCATAGTAGCTGTTCCGGCAGTAATGCCGTATACGATGCCGGTTGAAGCGTCGATAGATGCAACAGCGGTGTTGGATGAAGACCAGCTTCCTCCTGCAGTTGCATCGGAAAGGGTAGTGGTAGAACCTACGCACACGTACGGCGTGCCGCTTATGCCTGATGGCAATGGGTTAACCGTAACACTTATGGTCATGTAACAACCAGTGGGTATGGTATATGTAATAGTTGCAGTTCCTCCGGCTGTGCCATAAACAACTCCGGTTGAGCTGTTTACTGAGGCAATTGCTGAACTACTTGTTGACCAGGTACCACCTGCAACAGAATCAGCTAAAGTAACCGTAGTGCCCGCGCATAATACCGTCGTTCCCGTAATTACAGATGGTAAAGGATTTACTGTAATGCCGCGGGTTACGAAGCAGCCGCCAGGTAATGTATAAGTAATTGTAGCTGTGCCCACGGCAACGCCATAAACAACGCCGGTTGCTGCTGCAATAGAAGCAATTGCAGCATTGCTGGTTGTCCATGTTCCGCCGGCAACGCCGTCCGTTTCGGTAATGGTTGCATTAAGGCAAACCGAAGTTGGGCCGCCAATTGCGGTTGGCATCGGGTTCACAGTAAAGCTCATGGTACGGTAGCATCCAGTCGCTGTTAAGGTGTAAGTAATTGTTGCAGTACCTGCCGATACTCCTGTAACCAGGCCTGAAGCTGAGCCCACTGAAGCTACACCTGCATTACTGGTAGTCCAGGTTCCACCTGTTGTGGCATCTGTCAGCGTGGTTGTAGAACCAGCGCAAATAGGTGATGTTCCTGCAATGGTATCAGGCCGCGGATTAACGAATACGGTTACTGTATCGGTATTCACGCATCCTGCTGCCGAAGTTCCTGTAACAGTATACAAAGTAGTAACCGAAGGGCTGGCGGTAGGCGAGGTGCAAGCAGTGCAGGAAAGGCCAGTTCCGGGAGACCAGGTATAGGTAAAGGCACCACTTCCCGTCAATACTGTACTAGAGCCGTCGCAGATAGTAACCGCGGGACCGCCATCTACAGTTGGTAGGGGAGCCACAACTATGGTATAAGAATTGGTTCGAACCCCGTTAATAGGGCAACTGTTGTCTTTAAACGTAACGAAGAATGTATAACTGCCAGGAGTTACGCCAGTTGTGGTCCACGAAAATGTGCAAACCGGGTGGTTGGTGCTGTCATTTACAGTTGTAAATGTTGCACCGGCTGGTAAACCTGAAGCTGTTACATAAATTAAGTGTGTTGTATCGGCTTCTCTTGGTGTGAGCGTAACTGTATACGCACCTGTGCCAGAACAAACCGAAAAGTGTGCACTGTCAATAACTGTACCGGCAGATGCGCTTGTAAATGAACCGGTTGGAGGTGGTGTAGTACACGTCAGCACCAGGAAGGTCATTTCTCGTTGGCTTGTGCCTATGAAGGTATCGTTTCTATATTCGGTTATGTTGTAAACTACGAGCGATCGCTGCAAGGCGTTAGGGAAGAAGTTGAGTTGACCGGTCGCATTATTAAATACCATTGTACCGGCCGATACCTGTAAAGGATTTGTAGCTGTGTAACCACCGGTATAGGTAACAGAACCTCCGATAGAGCCGCAAGAACTTGATCCCATTGTGCCAGGAACAAGATTGAAACGCATACTGTCACTTTCAGGGTCGACAGCACCGGGGTTGTAACTGTCGTTGTTATTCAAGCAGAAGAATGGGGTTGGTACAATTGTTAGCGCAGGGCTTGAATTATTGTGGTAAGTATTATCGAGCGAGTCAATAAGCTGTATTACGCTGCCGGCAGTTATGTTCGTAATTGCCGCAGCCCTTCCTGCACCTGTGGCACCCATGCCACCGTCAAATATGAACCTCCAGAAGTGTGAGGTGCGGGGTAAAGTATAGGTGCCGGTGTATACAAATTTTTTGATGCCAGGGATAGAAAAAGAGGTATTTGTACATTGCGTTGACGTAGAATCAGCCGGGCATACAGGAGTGATTTCCTTTCCCGTGTATGGATTGGTAGGGGTATCAATTTTTAAATTTACAGTAGCTACGTATGTGCCTGCGTCATAAATACAAATTTGCGGGCGTGCATTAGGTAACTGTGCAAAAATTGAAGCACTGGCAGGTCCGCAATCGCCATATGCAACAAAAGTTATTTTATAAGTGCTTCCACTTACATAGGTGTAAAAAAGATCGGCACCTACAATATGGCTGGCAAAACTCCCAAGACTAATGAATAGAAACACAATCGTAAAAACCAGGCTTAAAGTGCGTTTTTTCAAAGAGTTGTAAAATAAATTCATACTTGGCTGAATTGAGAATTTTATAAAAAAAGGGTGGTTAGTTGATGCTATTAAATTCTGTTAATTTAGTTTCTATTATTTTCTAATATCTAACTTGTAAATTTAAGCAAATCTGTTAAAACAAATAACATTTTATAGAAAAAAAGTCATTTTTGTGGTGTGTATAAGCATTTTGCTGGTATACTGCTTCCGTTTATTAACTTATAGAAATATTTTCAGGCATATTTCACTCGTTATAGAATTTATTTTTTACAAGTTAAGCCGTTATTTTATTTTTATGTCACCTGTAAGAGTCCGTTTTCGTGCATTTTCTTGCTCCCTTTTTGAGGTTATTTCCGCAATTATCCTGATGTAACAGATGGGATTTATTCTGCTTTTTGAGCATTGAATTGAAAATTTATACAGTCCATAGAAGGAGAAATGCAGCGGGAAATTTTGTCATTTTATTATTTTCTGTCTCATGCGTTGTCCGGGAAAATGTCAATATATATTTTTTTATAGTTAGTGAACAGAATGGTTGCAGGTTGTTTTTTGTGTCATTTTTTTGAATTTTAGTTCCTTTTTTAGTGCCTTTTACGGGTGCTTTTTGTCAGTTGTTGGCTTTACCTTTGCAGCAGATTTTTAAACGTATTTACTAACGCTAAGCATGTCATATTTATCAAATAAAGTTGTTGTAATAACCGGCGGTTCTTCGGGAATCGGGAAGGCCCTTTGTGAAAATGCGCTTGATGCAGGAGCTAAAGTTGCCGTATGTTCGCGTGACCAGAAGAAGCTGCAACAACTTTTTGGTGATAAATATCCTAACCTGTTATGCGTTCAGGCGGACGTTAGTAAAGAAGCTGACTGCAAGAACTTCATAGAAGTAGTTACATCAAAATGGGGGGCGATTGACGTACTTATAAACAATGCCGGAATAAGCATGCGGGCCCTTTTTGAGGAGGCAGACCTAAGCGTTATCAGGGAACTTATGGACATTAATTTCTGGGGAACTGTTTATACTACTAAGTATGCGCTGCCGTGGGTTAAAAAGAGCAAGGGTGTAATTGCTGGTGTTTCCTCTATTGCCGGCTATCGTGGCCTGCCGTGCCGCACTGGTTACTCTGCTTCTAAGTTTGCAATGCAGGGTTTTCTGGAGTCTTTAAGAACGGAGTTGTTGCAAACCGGGGTTCACGTGATGTGGGTGTGCCCGGGTTTTATTGCATCTAACATCCGTAACGTTGCCCGTGGCGCTAATGGAACGGCCCAAGGCGAAACGCCGCTGGACGAGAGTAAGTTAATGGGCGCTGAAGAATGTGCGCAACGGATAATGAAAGGTGTTGCAGACAGAAAGCGTACCATAGTGATGACGAGGCAAGGTAAGCTTACTGTGTGGTTAAACAAGTTGTTCCCGGCCATTGCTGACAAAATGGTTTATAAGCATTTTCTCAATGAGCCTGATTCTCCGTTGAAGAATTATGTATAAGTTATAGGTGCCTTAGGAATGATGGTATAAGAAAGTTCACCACCTGCCGTGTTCTCTTATCATTTTTACTTCATTATAAAAGTACTTATACCGTTTTCCAGTATGTAGGAAAACTAGAAACCAGAGTCTTACTTTTGAGTTAGATAGATCAGACGACAAATTTCGGCATGCAGATTTAGACGCAAAGAGTGTGGAGTGTTCGCAAAGAAGGCGCTAAGTCAACGAGATGTATGCCGATGTTTTGATGTTCAATTGATATTAAGCACTCTCCCGTATAAGAGGTTGAATTAACTATTGCGGTCGTTCTGAATATCACAGTTTCGGCCAAAAACGCCCCAGCTACATATGCACTTCCTGACCGGTCGGTGGCGACTGTGCGACCGAGTGCATTATGGAGCATGCCACTGCCTTTCCCGCTTTTCGCCTATACACATTGTTGGCTATTGGCCTTAGTGAAACGGGTAGAATGGAGTGCTAAACTTATTGAACATAGTAGGTAAATACATTTCAAAAATGGGGTGTAATTGAAAATTGGGTTGGTTGCATTGAACAGGTAGATATAACTAGGAATTGGACATAAATAAGAAAGCCGCTCTTTTGGAGCGGCTTTCTTATTGTATTCGTTATTGGTTAGTCAGCTTTAATAAATTTGCTCACTTTCAATAATGCATTGTTTTCGTCATAGATCATTATCATGTACAAACCACTTGCGAGGTTGCTTACATCAATGTCGGTAGTTGCTTTCTGATCAACAACTACTTTACCATCGGGGCTAACCACAGTTACATTAACAACCATTGGTGCCTGTATGTGTAATACAGAAACTGCAGGGTTAGGGTAGATGCCGATATCAGTTGTTTTCACTTCTTCTTCAACACCATCGTAGCAATGGTTCAGCGGCCTTACGGTTACAGCCATTGTATCTGTCGCTGTTCCGCAATAGTTTACAAAGTTGTAAGTTATAATGCTCACACCTGGTGCCAGACCAACTACTCTCGCAGTAGAAGGACCTGCTGTTGTTGTAGACGAGAAGTTAGCTACTGCACCGTTTGAAGTTGTCCAGAAACCACCACCTGCAACGTTGTTCAGCAAAATGCTATCGCCCTGGCAAATGAAGGTTTGAGTTCCGGTAATTAAACCAGCGAATGGTAACAGGTTAACGGTTACAACTTTGATTGAAGTATCTGTTCCGCAAACATTGCTAATTACATAGTAGATGGTGTCGTTACCTGCAACTGTTGTACCCAGGACAGTACCTGTTGAAGATACTGTTGCAATGGTATTAGTTGCATGCCATGTACCGCCAGAGATGCTCGCGCTCAATGTAACCGGAGTACCGATACAAAGGCTGCTTGAACCAGTGATAGTACCAGCGTGTGGCAAGCTTCTTACATAGATGTTATGAGACCTGATATCAGTACCACATGCGTTTGTAATAGTATACTGTATAGTTGCAGTGCCCGGAGCAAGTGCGCTTACATAACCAGCGCTGCTTACTGTAGCAATTGAACTTGCAGTTGATGACCATGTACCACCAGATACAGAATCAGTTAATAGCGCAAATGAACCTTCGCACAATGTGTCAGCACCTGTAATGATGCTTGCACGAGGTGGAGCAAGTACTGTGATAACTGCAGTATCATAAGCGGTACCGCAGAATGCAGCGCTCGCAAGATAGGTGATAGTAGCAGTACCGGCAGTAGCGCCAAATACAAGACCAGTTGTTGGATTGATAGTTGCAATACCTGAAGCACTTGATGACCATGAACCACCAGTACCGGTAGTAGTGTAGGTTGTAGTACTACCTAAACAAACTAGAGCTGCACCAGATATTGTACCTGGGTTAGGAAGCGCATGAACCGTAACAGCCTGCGTAACCGTTGTCGTTCCACATGAGTTTGTTACACTGTAAGAAATGGTTGCAGTACCTAATGAAGTACCATAAACCGTAACTGAAGTTCCAGATGCAGAAATTGAAGCAATAGCTGAGCTTGATGTTGTCCATGTGCCGCCTGTTGTAGATTCTGACAAAGTGATGCTAGAACCAAGGCATACGTCAGTTGTTCCTGTTATTGATGCAACTGAAGGTAATGGATTGACAGAAACTGTTACTGAAGTTGTATCGCTACCGCAATGTGCGCTGGTAACTGTGTAGATGATTCGTACTGAACCGCCGGCAACACCAATTACATCGCCAGATGCAGTTACGCTTGCAATTGCAGGGATAACTGAAGTCCAGCTACCACCGGTAACAGTTGAAGTTAAGTGAATTGTATCGGTTGCGCAGAAAGCACCGGTATAACCAGAGATTGTACCTGCAGATGGCAATGGATCAACAGTCATTGTTAAGTAGGTCATTGAAGAGCTACAAACGGTAGAAGCTGTATAAGTAATAGTAGCCGTACCAACACCAACACCTGAAACTACACCACCTGCATCAACTGTTACTACTGTAGATGAAGAAGTAGACCAAGCACCTGTACCTACGCTACCAGTTGTACCAAGGGTTGTTGTGCTACCCAGGCAAACATAAGAGCTACCGGTAATTGTACCCGCAACAGCCAATGGATCGACAGTTACAGCAAACGTTGTTGAAACCGTTCCGCAAGAGTTGGTAACTGAGTAGCTGATAACAGCAACACCTGCCGAACCACCTGTAACAACACCAGAAGTAGTACCTACTGTTGCGTGGCCAGAACCACCGCTCCATGTACCAGAACCGCTTGCACCACCGTCACTTAATGTTATTGTAGAACCAACACATACCGTAGTTGGACCAGTTATTGTACCTGGGTCAGCTAATGGTAATATAGTTATAGACCTTGTAGAGAATGCTGAACCGCAAGATGCAGTAGAAGCAGTATATGTAATTGTTGCAGTTCCTCCGCTTACACCATATATCATACCGGTAGTAGCGTCAACTGATGCAACAGATGCATCGCTTGTGCTCCATGAACCAGAACCAAAACCACCAGTTACGGTAAATGTAATAGGTGTTGCTGATACGCATAGTGTAGTAGCACCAGTTAAAGAACCACCTGAAGGTAATGGTAATACTGTAATACGGAAAGTATCAACATCTGTTCCACAACTGTTGGTAACAGAATATGAAATAAGAGTATTGCCAACTGAGTTGCCAGTTACAACACCAGATGGATCAACTGTTGCAATTGAGGAAGAAGCAGTTGTCCAAGAGCCACCTGTTACAGTTTCTGACAATGATATTGCAGCATGCAGACATACAGAAGATGAACCTGAAATAGTACCTGCATCAGGTGAAAGATCAACTGTATCTACTCTTGTCGCTACTGCGGTTCCGCAACCAGCGGCAGATGTATAAACATAAGAGATAGTTGTTGTGCCTGTTGCAACACCATGAAGAACACCGGTAGTAGCATCAATTGTCGCTACACCTGTTACAGTTGATGACCATGTGCCACCCGCTGTTCCTGATGGGTTGGTAAGTGTAACTGTAGCGCCAGGGCAAAGATGAGTTGCACCCAAAATTGTTCCAGCAGTAGGAGTTAGGTTAACAGTAACTACGTGTGTAGCAATACTGCTTCCGCAACTGTTGGTCACTACATAAGAGATTGTTGCAGTACCAGGAGAAACACCGTAAACGTTACCGGCTGCATCAACTGAAGCAATTCCGACAGCGCTGCTAGACCAGCTACCTGTTGTAGCGGTATCAGTAAGAACAATTGTTGTTCCTGTACAAACCGCAGAAGGACCAGATATAGGACTTGTGTGTGGTAAAGGATTAACAGTGATAGTGAAAGTTGCTGTGTCAGCACCGCAAGTTGCTGTGCTAACGATATAAGATATTGTAGCCGTACCAGTCGCAACGCCAGTTACAACACCAGTACTTGAGTTAACAGAAGCTATTGTAGCTGCGCTGCTGCTCCATGTACCACCGGTTGTGCCGGCTGCAGATGTGAGGGTAGTAGTAGAAGCCTCGCAAACTGTAGATGCACCAGTGATGGTACCTGCTACAGGAAGTGGGTTAACTGTTATAGATGCAGTTGCGCAAAGTGTTCCGCAACTGTTTGTTTTGCAATAGCTTATGCTGGCAGTACCGCCTGAAAGCGCGTAAACCACACCGGTTGTTGTTACACTTGCAATACCTGAAGCACTTGTGCTCCATGTACCACCTGTTGCTGTATCAGTCAATGTAGTTGAATCGCTCTGGCACAGTGCGAAGCTACCCGGAGTAATAGTACCAGGGCGAGGCAAAGGAGTGATAGTTACCGTTGCTGTTGCAGAAACTGTAGCACAAGCATTAGAAACAGTGTAAGAAATAGTTGCAGTTCCTGCGCTTGTTCCGCTTACAACGCCGCCGGTTGTTACCCTTGCAATTGTTGTATCAGAACTAGACCATGTACCACCGGCAATACCGTCAGTAAATACTGCAGTTGAACCTTCGCAAAGTGTACTTACACCGCTTACGGTACCAGCAGAAGGTATAGGAATAACAGTAATCGTATAGGTTGCCCTCACGGTTCCACAAGTTGTAGTAACTGTGTAACTGATTGTTGCAGTACCACCAGAAACGCCTGTTACGTTCCCTGATGCATCAATTGATGCAACTGCAGGAGCGCTTGAGCTCCAGCTACCAGCAACTGTTCCGGTTGTGTCACCTAATGTAATTGCATTACCAACGCACACCGTAGCAGGGCCGTAAATGGTGCCTGCAGTAGGTGTCGGTATAACGGTAATTGTAAATGATGCAGTATCAGAACCGCATGTTGCAGTAGTAACAACGTAAATAATGGTATCGGCACCGCCAGAAACACCACGAACGTTACCTGTTGAAGCATTTACTGATGCAATTGCAGTGTTACTGCTGGTCCATGTTCCACCTGCAGTACCTGACGAAGTAAGAATTGTATTCGCACCCTGGCAAACGGTAGTTGCACCGGAGATTGTTCCTGCATTTGGTAATGGACGAACCACTACTGTATGCGTTGCTGTATCAGTACCGCAGCTGTTAGTTACAGAATATGTAACGTGAGCAGTGCCGGCACTTACACCAACTATTACACCTGTTCCTGTGCCTAGTATAGCAACAGTACCTGGAGTTACTGTCCATGTACCAGCGCCACCACCAAATGTATCTACCAGTGTGATAGAATCTGTTGCGCAAACGAAGCCTGCACCACTGATAGTACCTGCATCTGGCAATGGATTAACTGTTAATGTAATCATTACACTATCAACACCGCAAGAATTAGATACGCGGTATTTAATAGTGTCAAGGCCAGCAGCAACACCATGAACAAGTCCAGAGGCAGCGTTCACTGTAGCTATAGTTGTGTTTGAGCTTGACCATGTGCCAGCACCAACACTACCTGTATGACCTAAAGTAATATTTGCATTTACACATACCACAGGTGTGCCGGTAATAGTACCTGCATGTGGCAGTGGGTTAACTCTTACCAACATAGTATCATGAGCTGTGCCACAACTATTGGTAACTGAGTAAGACATTATCGCAGTTCCTGTACTAATACCTGTGATGTCGCCTGTTGCCGCAATCTTCGCAACAGATGTATCGCTGCTGCTCCATGTACCTGTACCAGATGCGCCAGTTATTGAAGCTGTAATAACAGCACCTTCGCACACTACAGTAGGGCCAGAAATAACACCTGCAACTGGAAGTGGATTAACTGTTATTGCATGTGTTGCTGCTACTGTGCCGCAACTATTTGTTACAGTATAAGAAATAGTTGCAGGACCGCCAGAAACGCCGGTAACATTGCCCGAAGCGTCAACGGTTGCAACAGCTATATTGTTACTGCTCCATGTACCGCTGGTAGCCGTATCAGATAAAGTTAACAATCCACCTACGCAAACAACGGAACCGCCAAGGATACTTCCTGCGTGTGGTACTGGTAAAACTGTCAACAGCGACTGAGCAACTGCAGTTCCGCAACTGTTGGTTACAGTGTAGAATACTGTGTCAGCACCAGCTGTGATACCGGTAACTAAACCAGCAACGCTAACGGTTGCATTGCCTGTTGCACTTGTGCTCCAGGTACCACCTGATGCTGATTCAGTAAACAAGATTGAAGCAGCTTCACAAATTGTTGGTGTTCCAGAAATTGAACCTGCCAAAGGAAGTGGATTAACAGTGATGCCGAATGTAGCAACATCTGTTCCGCAACTATTGGTAAATGAATAAGAAATTGTAGTTGTTCCACCACCAACGCCAGTTACAACACCAGAAGCATCTACCGACGCAACAGAAGCCGATGCAGTTGACCATGAACCGCCAGTGATTGTGCTACTTACGGTAACTGTAGAACCTTCGCATATTATTGAAGTTGAAGCTGTTAAAGTACCTGCATTTGGTAATGGACTAACTGTGATAGGGTAGCTCGCAACTGCTGTGCCGCAACCGTTCACTACTGTATAGTAAACTGTGTCAGCACCCGCTGTAATACCATTTACGTTTCCTGAACCGCCTACGTTAGCGTTTCCAGTCGCACTTGTTGACCAGGAACCACCAGCAGAAGCATCAGTTAATGTAATTGTAGCGCCTTCACAAACTGCTGTAGGGCCGCTAATTGTACCTGCAACCGGAAGAGGGTTAACAGTAACCGAAGTTGTTACTGTTGTAGAACAACTGAAAGCAGAAACTACTGTATATGATATAGTAGCTGTACCAGCTGCAATGCCATAAACCGTACCTGAGCCATCAATACTTGCAACTGTTATGTCTGAGCTAGTCCAGGCTCCACCTGTTGTAGCTTCAGCCAAAGTAGTTGTTGCAGCTTCGCACACAGTAGTAACGCCGGTAATAGGAGCTACGAACGGTAAAGGATTTACAGTAACGGTATAAGTAGCAACAGCAGTACCACAGCTATTAGACACTGAATAAGAAATAGTAGCAGTACCACCAGAAATACCTGTTACGATACCTGTTGCAGCGCCTACACCTGCAACTGAAGGAGAACCAGATGTCCATGTGCCACCTGAAGCAGCATCAGTAAGAGAAATTGTAGATGCTTCACAAACGTCGGTTGCACCTGAAATTGTACCTGCAACCGGAAGTGGATTAACAGTTATTGGGTAAACAGCAACATCGGTACCACAACTGTTGGTAACAGAGTAGCTGATAGTTGCCGGTCCTGCTGCAACACCGGTAACATCGCCTGTTGTATTAACAGTAGCTGTTGCAACATCTGAACTGCTCCATGTGCCACCAGTAGTTGCATCAGCCAAAGTTATTGTAGCGGCTTCGCAAACAACAACAGGGCCGGTGATAGTACCTGCATGTGGTAAAGGATTAACAGTAACTGAATAGAAACTCTGGTAAGTGCCGCAACTGTTGGTTAATGTATAAGCAATGGTTGAAGCACCAGCAGCAACGCCGGTAACAACGCCAGTTGTAGGATCGATTGTGGCAACACCAGTTGAAAGGCTTGTCCAAACACCGCCGGCTGTTGCATCTGTAAGGGTGATAGTTGACGCTTCACAGACAGTGGTAGGTCCTGCAATTGCAGCTACACCTGGTACGTTAACAGTCATTGAATGAACTGAAGTATTTGTGCCGCAAGCGGTAGTTACGCTGTAAGTAATGGTAACACTGCCACCAGAAACACCAGTAACAGCGCCCGTTGAT
Organism: Chitinophagaceae bacterium; assembly: GCA_947447265.1. Taxonomy (GTDB): domain Bacteria; phylum Bacteroidota; class Bacteroidia; order Chitinophagales; family Chitinophagaceae; genus Flavipsychrobacter. The sequence continues at coordinate 41,508 of CANFKC010000015.1, read as the reverse complement.
GGGTTAACTGTAGCAATTGTGAAGTTACTGCTGCTCCATGTACCAGAAGCTGTAGCATTGCTCAGCGTAGTTGTTGAACCAACGCAAACAGTGGTAGCACCGGTGATGGCGCTAACAGACCCATTGATAACCGTATCGTTAACCGAGCGGATTGTAGTACCGCAAATATTGGTAACACTATATATAATAACTGCAGTACCTGCGCTTGCGCCGGTTACAACACCAGAAGTGCTTACCGTAGCAATTGATGGGTTACTTGATATCCATGTACCGCCGGTAGTAGCGCTGCTCAGAGTAATTGAAGAACCAACACATTCAAGAGTTGGGCCAGTGATAGCCGCAACAACAGGAAGTGTTACAACTTTTACCGTTTTTGTAGCAGCTGTAGGTCCGCAGCTATTAGTAAGTGTATAAGAAATAGTAGTAGTGCCTAATGCAACACTGGTTAATAAACCAGAAGCGTTAATTGTTGCAACACCTGTATTGGTACTGCTCCAAACACCACCGCTGGTTGCGCTACTCATTGTAGTACTTGAACCAAGGCAGAATGAATCAGCGCCGCTGATTGAAGCAGGCATTGCAGGGGTTGTAATAACAGTTACTGTCCTTGTTGCGTTGGTTGTGCCGCAAGCATTGGTTACTGCATAAGTAATTACAGCAGTAAGTCCGGTTGGAGAACCAGATACGCCGGTAACTACACCTGTAGCATTAACAGATGCAATTGATGCATCGCTTGTGCTCCAAACACCACCCGCAGTAGCATCGGTAAGTGTAATTGTAGAACCGGTACAAACTGTGGTAGAACCGCCGATGGCAGCTACCGAAGGGAGTGTGATAACTGTAATTGTTTTAGTTACACTGGTTGGTCCGCAACCATTACTTACTGTATAAGAGATAGTAGATGCAGAACCTGCAGTGATACCAGTAATAACGCCTGAAGAAGCATCGACAGTAGCAACACCTGGTAATGAACTAGACCAAACGCCACCTGAAGTAGCATCAGTAAACGTAGTTGTACTACCTGCGCAAACCTGAGTTGCACCCGCAATTGCTGCAGGGGCAGCAGGTACCGTATTAACTGTAACAGAAGTCGTAACGAATGAAGAACCGCAAGAGTTCGTAACAGTATAAGTGATAGTTGCAGTGCCGCCAGATACACCGGTTACTACGCCAGTTGCAGCATTTACGCTTGCAACTCCTGCAGCTGAAGTAGTCCATGCACCGCCTGTTGTAGAATCAGTCAATGCTGTAGTACCTGATACGCAAACTGCTGTTGTACCAGTAATTGCAGGAGGGGTAGGAGGAACTGTAGTTACAGTGAAGGTCCTGGTTGCAGAAGTAGAACCGCAACCGTTGGTAACTGTATAAGATATTGTTGTTGTACCTGCGGTAATCGCATCAACACGACCTGAAGCCGAGTTAACTGAAGCAACAGCAGTGTTGCTGCTTGTCCATACACCGCCAGATGTGCCATCAGTAAGTATGGTAAAGCTACCGGCGCAGATAGTGGTTGTGCCACCAATTGCCGCAACAACCGGAGGCGTATTAACTGTAATTGTTTTTGTACGTGGAGCTGAAGTGCCGCAAGAGTTAGAAACTGTATAAGATATATTAACTGAACCGCCGCTTACGCCGAAAACGTTACCGCCTGCGTCAACAGTTGCAATAGCTGTATTACCGCTCACCCATGTACCACCACCTGTTGTGCTGGATAGTGTAATAGATGCACTGGTACAAACCGAGTTTGAACCCGTAATTGCAGCTGGTAAACCTGGAACAGTAGTAACCGTAAGTGCAAAAGAAACAGAACTTGAACCGCAACCGTTAGCCTTTGTATAATTAATATTACAAGTACCAACTGATAATGCTGTAACATTTCCTGTAGCAGCATTAACCGATGCGATAGCAGGGTTAGAAGTGCTCCATGCGCCACCGGCTGTTGTATCGGTGAATATAACGTTAGTACCTGCGCACATTGGTGATGTACCATTTATTGCACCCAGTACCGGAGTTGTGTTTACTGTGAATGACCTGGTAATGAAGTTAGAACCGCAGGCATTAGTAACAGTGTATGTGAAAGTTACTGTACCACCTGATATTGCAGCAACAATACCTGTGCCCGAATTAATTGATGCGATCGCAGCGTTTGAAGTTGTCCACGTACCACCTGATGTAGCGTTTGTTTCTGTTGTTGGTACGCCAACGCAGGTAGAAGCAGGACCACCGATTGCCGGAGGCGTTGCAGGTATTGTACCTACAGTCACAGTTTTACCGCGTGCGCCTGTACCGCATATATTAGTAATAGTATAAGAAATGTTAGCTGAACCCACGCTCACTCCATAAACAGTACCGGAAGCATCTACACTTGCAATGGCAGCATTTGTAGTTGTCCATGTACCACCTGCTGTTGCATCCGTTAATGATATTGTTGAACCGTTACATACTGAGTTAGGACCAGCGATTGCTGCAACTGCAGGAGCAATCAATACGCTCATTGGTTGCGTTACGAAAGCCGAACCGCAGAAGTTAGTAGATGTATAAGTAATAGTTGCAGAACCTACCGCAACGCCAGTAACCGAACCTGAACCATTAACTGAAGCAATTGCAGCGTTTGAAGTTGACCATGCGCCACCACTTGTTGCATCAGTTAAAGAAGTAGATGAACCAACGCAAACTTGTGTTGCACCGCTGATTGCAGCAGGTGTTGAAGGTGGTGCGGTTACTGTAACAGTTGTTGTACGGTTAGTAGTACCGCAAGCATTGGTAACTGAATAAGTAATAATAGATGAACCAGCTGTAATGCCAGTTACTACTCCGGCAGCGCTTATTGAAGCTACAGAAGGAGAACCGGTTGACCAGGTACCGCCAGCTGTAACATCAGCTAAAGTTGAAGTCGCGCCAACACATATTGCAGTTGTTCCTGTAATAACTGCTACCGTTGGTACGGTTGTAACGGTTAACGATGCAGTACTTGAAGTAGAACCGCAACCGTTAGTAAGTGTATATGATATATTTACTGTACCTGTGCTAACACCATAAACTGTACCAGAGGCATCAATTGAAGCAACCGCAGTATTACTTGAGCTCCAGGCACCGCCGGTAGAACCATCAGTAAATGGAGTAGTTGAACCAACGCACACACTTGAAGCGCCTGAAGGAGTGCCCGGTGCAGTTGGTACGTCATTTACTGTTATTGTTGAAGTTGCAGAAGATGTTCCGCAAAAGTTGGTAACAGTATATGATATTAAAGTAGAACCTGTTGATACACCGCGTACAACACCAGTAGCGCTGATAGTAGCAACACCAGTTGTAACACTGCTCCAGGTACCGCCCGATGTAGCGTCAGTCAGTGTGATAGTAGCGCCAACGCAAACTGTTGTCGCACCACCGATAGCAGCAGGTGCTGTAGGTACATTGGTTACAGTATCATTAATAACTGCTGCAGATGAACCGCATGAGTTTGTACGTGTATAAGAAATTACGGTTGTACCAAGTGCAAGACCGTTAACTATACCAGTACCCGGATCGATTGTAGCAACTGAAGTGTTGGTGCTTGTCCAGATACCACCACCAGATGAATTGGTCATAGTAGTTGAAGAGCCAACGCACAAAGTTGTAGGTCCTACTATTGCAACCGGAGTTGACGGAACCGTATTTGTTGTGAATGATGTTGTAATAAAGTTACTGCCACAAGTATTGGAAACTGTGTAAGTAATAGTAGTGGTACCACCACCAATACCAGTAACGACACCAGTACCCGGGTTAACAGAAGCAATTGCGGTATTCGCACTGCTCCATCTGCCGCCGCTCACTGAATTACTGAGTGTAGTAGTTGAACCAACGCAGGCAGATGTAGTTCCGGAAATTGCCGGAGGTGCTGCAGGGATGGTAATAACATCAATTGATTTTGTCTGGCTATGTGTTCCGCAACTGTTGGTCACTGTATAAACTATAGTAACTGTTCCTGTAGCAACACCGGTAACAACACCGGTTGTCGGGTCAACACTAGCGATTGATGGATCAACGCTTCCCCATGTTCCGCCTGCGGTAGCATCAGCCAGTGTAACAGTAGAACCGATACAAACACTAACAGCAGCTGAAGGAGTAATTGCAGCAACCGTTCCTGTCTCTACATTTATTGAACTTGTACCTCTTCCTGTTCCGCAACTGTTGGTTACACTATAAGTAATGGTAACGGCACCAGCGCTTATGCCTGTTAGAGAACCACTTGAAGCATCAATACTAGCACGTGCAACGTTGGAGCTAGACCAGCTACCACCAGAAAGCGCATCAGATAATGTAGTAGTAGAACCAACGCAAACAGCAGTAGCACCACTTATTGCCGGTACACTTGGAATAGTAAGAACAGTATCGGTAGCAAAAGCAGCATTAGTACAACCAGTTGTACCGTCGGTTACGTTATATATTATTGTTACAGTTCCTGCCGTTAAGCCGGTAACTGTTCCTCCACTTGTAATTGTAGCTATTGAGGCATCACTCACGAACCATGTTCCGCCAGATGTTGTGTTGGCAAGGGTTGTGTTCAGGCCAATACACTCATGCAAGGTGCCTGTAATAGGTCCTACAGTAGGTAAGGGGTTTATCGTTACGTTAAAGGTAGTGGTATCAATATCGGTACCATTTGTTACCTGTATAGCGTAAACGTCAGTTCCGCTGTATCCGCCTGTCGGTGTATACGTCCAGCCAGAAGGGTTAACGGTACTGCCGGTTGAAGTAGCAACCGAACTAGACAATGACAAACTACCATGAGAAGGCGCAGTTATAACCGTCCACGTCTCCGTAACTCCGATTGCCGGGTCGTACACAGTAAGTGGCACATCTATACTTGTAGCTATGGCATCCTGACAAACAACAAGTGGTTGCGTTGCGCCGGCCGGATAGCCAAACGGGGTGAAACCTGCTTGCGCAGACGCCTGTTTACTACCTAATGCAAGCAAGAGGGTAAGTAAAATGGTGCTCAGACTTAAAATGTTGGTAAAGCGGAGAGTAAGCGTTTTCTTCATAAATAATTTGTTTATGTACGTTGCTTTTTAAGGGTAACTAGTATTAGTGATACAGTGTGCTATGACACACCTATCTCCGGTTTGGAGACAAGTGTATCAAAAAACAGTGGTGAAGATAGTTTAATAATTACAATTCAGGGTACTAGGGGTCCTTATTTTTTGAAAAAGTTTTTAACAACTTATCCTATTATTAGCCTAAAGTTCAATGTAGTAGTTTGCTTAACTTTTGATTAGGAAAAATCGAGGCGATTTTCGCTGGTTTGGTATATTTATTTTGAATTTTAAACATGTAATAAATGTCGAATAAAACCTTCACTTCAACTTTTCAGCGTTCCGGTGTTGTGCACGGAAAACAGAAAATTTTGTGAAATTGAAAATATATTGCCTCAAAAATTTTTATTCTTTTCAAAAAAATTATAGCATTGCACTCTGATTGAAAAAGTACACAATTTCTAGTCCGATTGTGTAACGGTAGCACAACAGACTCTGACTCTGTTTGTCTTGGTTCGAATCCAGGTCGGACTACATTTTTGAAACCCGCTCACTGAGCGGGTTTTTCGTTTTCGGGTAGTTTCTCGGTGCATATTTTCTACCTTCACGATAGCATTTCCGGATTTGAACTCATTTATGTTTTTGCCTTAAAGGCAACAAATTCGTTTTTCGTTGCAAGTGTGCGCTTAAGTTCTCCTTTCTCTTTGTTATGGTGGGTTATTGCTTTAAAATTGTTATCTTACACATATTATTTTTCCTTTTTCAGCTAGTAGATCGAAAAGCAATAAATGTCATGCCTGGATATAGGATGTGTTGACTCATGTTTTTCGGCGGGGAATTGGCAAACGCTCATTTTTCAAAGCATTGCTTGACAAAAAAATGGGTATTATGGAAACGATAAGAAAGGTTGAAAGCAAATTTGGAGGAATCCTGGAATCACTTCCCGATGCCATAGTAATAGTAGATAAATTGGGGATAATTCAATTTGTGAATTCTGAAACAGAAAAGCTTCTGGGTTATGCCCGAGCTGAAATGGTAGGATCCAACATTGAAAAGCTAATGCCTTCTCAGCATAGAAATGCACATCATGCGCAAAGAAATAGTTTTTGGGAAAACCCTAAGTCCAGGCCAATGGGATTAGCTGGCCAGAATATAAATGCAAGGGGTAAGGACGGAAGCGAATTTCCTGTAACAATAAGTCTTAATAAGATAGAAATTGAGGAAGGGATATTTGTATTGGCTGCCATACGTGATATTAGCTATCAAAAGAAGATTGAAAGGGAGTTGACAGAAGCGCGAATTCAGGCAGAACTTGCGACGGAAGTCGCGCAGATTGCACAGGCAAAGGCAGAAAGTGCCATGAAATCAAAGCAGCAGTTTCTGGCTAATATGAGTCACGAAATTCGCACACCAATGACTGCGATTATTGGATTTTCAAAAGTGGTTTTGAAAACGGACCTTACGGCAAAGCAACGGGAATACATTTCGGCGATAAAAACCAGCAGTGACTCTTTACTGGTACTTATTAACGACATACTTGATCTTGCGAAAGTGGATGCAGGAAAAATGACATTTGAAAGTGCGCCGTTTCAATTGGAGAAGGACATCACTGCTATGCTGCATTTGTTTGATCTGAAGTTGAAGGAAAAGAACTTACTGCTCATTACAGATTATGATACATCAATTCCTAAAGTGTTACTTGGGGACGCTGTGCGCTTAAATCAAATTGTCTTGAATTTGGTGAGTAATGCAATTAAGTTCACAATGCAAGGAACGATCACGGTTAGTATACGTCTCCTTAATGAGAGTGAAGAGCGGGCAACCGTTGAATTTGCGGTGTCGGATACAGGGATTGGACTGGAGGAGAATATGATTCCTACTATTTTTGAGAATTTTCAGCAGGCAACAGGTAGCACCGCACGACTGTTTGGTGGAACAGGATTGGGCCTGGCCATTGTTAAGCAACTAGTAGAACGCCAGGGCGGAGCAATAAATGTAAAGAGTGTAGTCAATGATGGGTCTACTTTTAATTTTACATTGCCTTTTCAGAAAACAAACACCTCTATTAAACCAGACAACCTGGGACTGGAATTGAATTTTGAGAGCAAAAAAATAAAGGTATTGGTTGTAGAAGACGTAGCACTTAACCAATTACTGATGAAAATATTACTTGATGATTTTGGGTTTGAGCGAGATATAGCAAGCAACGGAAGGATCGCGATAGAGATGCTACAAACGAAATCGTACGATATTATTTTAATGGATTTGCAAATGCCTGAGATGAATGGATTTGAGGCTACCGCGTACATTCGAAATAAGATGAATTCCAAAATCCCGATCATTGCTTTGACGGCAGATGTTACGGCCGATGATTTAATACAGTGCAATGCTTTTGGTATGAATGACCACATAGCAAAGCCAATTGACGAAAAACTGTTATTCGCTAAAATTGTGGAACTGGTAAAGAAGCCACAATGAGCAGGATAATTGCCAATTGATATTTACGCAGATGAGTTAGATAGGGCCTGGAAGTATTCATGCTCTTACCATATTTTGGTCTGGCAGTTGCGGACATATTGTTATATTTGGGTACTTATAAAACATGTATGCAACTTACAATAACCGGTTATTCTACTGCGCTTTTTTCTACCTGGTATTTTATTGATGAATTTGGGTTGTTGTTCGATGCCGGAGATGGTATGGTGGCATCTTTATTACAGAAAAGTCGTAGAGTAAACCATGCATTTATTACGCATGCTGACAGGGACCACCTTACCGGCTTGCTGCAGTTCAACCAATTGAACGCGAGGCCCGGATTTCCTCTTATTTACTATCCTGCCAACTGTGGCTCTTTTCCTGCCTTTGAAAATTTTGCGCGCCAGTTCGACCCGCAGTCGAAAGGAAGCCAGTGGTTGCCATTGTTGCCAGATGAGGAGATCTGGTTGCGGAACGATATATTGGTTAGGGCAATAAAGAACGGCCATGTGCCATCGCCTGAGGGTATTTTTAAAAGTTGCGGGTACAAGCTTATTCAGGTTCGTAAAAAAATGAAACCCGAATTTGCCGGATGCAGTGGCGCAGAGCTACAACGGTTAGTAGAAGAACATGGAAATGCGTTTATTAATAATGAAGTGCGTACAACGCTACTTGGTTATTCCGGCGATACCCCGGTTGAAGATTATGACCGATGGAATAACTGCGAAGTGCTGATTCATGAAGCTACATTTCTTGATGAAAAATTGAGCGGACCTGAGCGGGCAAATAAGCATAGCCGACTACATGAGGTAATGGAGATGGTAAGCCAACTGAATGTTGGGAAACTTGTACTAGGTCACTTCTCATCTCGCTACCATCCCGATGAAATTGACGCAGCAATTAAAAATCTCTGCGAGAAATTTGCGATTAATATACCTGTATATCGGGTATTGCCCGGGCAGACCGTAAACAACATATTGGGGCAGGTGCCTGTTAATAGGTAAGCTGGTACTCGACGGCGTTAAATTGTGCTCTTGTCAACATAGTATTTGTTGTTTCTGGTCTATCGGACTATATGTGTGCCGGACTATCTCAGGCAAAAGTGAAGAGGCTGCTGTTAAAGCAGCCTCTATCGCTATCTTATGCCGGCACTGTTCTGTTCAGTTCTCGTTCCCAAAATCGGTGTTTACCTATTGCAATGATAAACGACTGCGATAGCAATTCGATATCATCGCTTACCAGCAATCCATGCTCTTGCATTTTTTTCAGGGTGTCGTTCGTCTGTATTTTTTTGTTGAAGTAAGTAGCATTAAGAACTTGCAAGGCTTGCTCGTCTGCAGCTATTGCTTTACAATGCTTGTATGCTTCGTTAAGGAAGTGGATAGCATCTGGTTCGCCTGCCAGCGTGGCAATGCTGTTAGTTCCGCCAGGTACATATACTGCATCATAGAGTACTGAAGCTGCTATCAGGAAGCTATTATCGACTGGTATCTTACTGGCATCATCTGCGATAATATAGCCTTGCAAAGGGGCGATAATTTCAACAACTCCACCTGCGTTGGTAATTGTTTCTTTCATACTTTCGATAGAAGCTTTGCTAGCCCCATCGGCAGCAAGTATGGCGACCTTCCTTGTTTTAATTGTATCCTTTACCGTATGTACCATACTCAGGGCTGCTGACTTTGTCAGGCTACTTTTTTTAGTCACGGGTTGGTACTTTTCCGGGTCGCCATCTGCAGGAATGCTGTGGTTAAGCATAGCGTCATTTTTGTCTGGCAAATCTATCCTCATATTTTGCCCAACGTTAATTGCGAGGTCTTTATCAATGTGCTGAAGTATGCGCAGCATGCGCACTTTAATATCCTCGCTAAGCACCTTGCCTAGTTCAAAACTAAGTGCATTAATAATGTGTTGTTTCTCGTAGCCGGCCTGGCTATTATAAAACAGTTTAGCCTGGCTAAAATGATCGAAGAAACTTGCACTGCGTTCCCTAATCTTATACGCATCAATGCGCTCAGTATGAGAAATGAAACCTCCGTCCATTTTACCTGCCTGAAAAGGGCAGCCGCCACCTATTGTATTCGGGTTGTAGCTGGCTTTTCCTTTGTTAATTGTTTGGCGCATGTGTCCGTCGCGCTGGTTGTTAAATACAGGCACAACCGGTCGGTTAATAGGTATCTCGTGAAAGTTTGGTCCGCCGAGACGAATAAGTTGAGTGTCGGTGTATGAGAATAGTCTGCCTTGCAAAAGAGGATCGTTTGTGAAATCAATGCCCGGAACAATGTTGCCTACATGAAAAGCGACTTGTTCTGTTTCAGCAAAAAAGTTATCAGGATTCCGGTTTAGTGTCATCTTACCAATGCGGTGCACTGGCACCAGTTCTTCGGGAATAAGCTTAGTTGGGTCCAGCAGGTCAAAATCAAATTTGTGTTCGTCTGCTTCAGGTACAATCTGTATGCCTAATTCCCATTCTGGAAAGTTACCGTTTTCAATTGCATCCCATAAGTCTCGACGATGAAAGTCGCTATCTTTACCTGATATATTTTGCGCCTCATCCCATGCTACCGAGTGTACGCCAAGCAGCGGCTTCCAATGGAATTTTACGAAGCATGCGACACCTTCGGCGTTAATAAAACGAAAGGTATGCACGCCAAATCCTTCCATCATACGAAGGCTTCTCGGAATAGCGCGATCGCTCATTACCCACATGATCATGTGTGCGCTCTCTGGCATAATTGAAATAAAATCCCAGAAGGTATCATGAGCAGATGCTGCCTGCGGCATCTCATTATCTGGCTCCGGTTTTACTGCATGTATAAGATCGGGAAACTTCATTGCATCTTGTATGAAGAATACGTGCATGTTGTTTCCAACCAAATCAAAGTTGCCTTCCTGCGTATAGAATTTTACTGCGAAGCCTCTGGCATCTCGTGCAAGGTCTGATGAACCTCTTGAACCCGCGACAGTAGAGAACCTAACGAATACCGGAGTCTCCGTGCCCGGGTCTTGTAGAAAACCTGCTGCAGTTAGCGATGACTGCGATTCGTAAACTTTGAATACACCATGGGCTGCAGACCCCCTTGCATGAACGATTCGTTCGGGAATACGTTCATGATCGAAGTGCGTCATTTTTTCACGGAATATAAAATCTTCCAGCAACGAAGGTCCGCGGCTTCCAGCTTTTAATGTGTTCTGGTCGTCGTTTATCCTTACACCATTATTAGTTGTCATGAAGGCGTTGTCAGCATCCGTTGTGTACTTGGCAAGGGTTGCAACCTTCGCGTTTTCTGCCGTGGCATTGTGAACTATTTTTTCACTCTTTTTGTCAGTAACTATTTTTGATTTCATGTAGTTTTTTTTAGAGGGTTGACTGAAGATGAAAATGAAAAAGCGGGAGATTTAGATGGATCACTTTTGCTTTAGTATATTCTCATTTGGCAAAGATGAATTGAAATACACCCTTAGCCCTTACACGATTTTCTCTAAGGGTTACATTATTCACACTAATGCCCGTTGCCGAATTATTTGGTTGCCTGGTGTTACTTTTTTTATAACGCGATGCAAACTAAACAGACGCCTCGGAGCTTATCTGTTCACTCATGAAACACTTGAGCATGATGCGATAATGAGAATGCAATGGTTCACAAAAAGAGAGCTGTTGATTTCAATTGAACGAGTATGTTTTAGATTTTTTTTTGTAATTGTTGACCTGATATTTTTTGAAATTTCTCATTATTCAAAGTGGTTGTATTTGCAAATAAATGCGGGTGACGAATATTGTTGTAGGGTGGCAATAATACTTCAGTGATACTGCCATTACTCTCTTCTATTTCAATCAATATTTTGCACTTCCGAAAGTGATAATAATGCAATTCCTATTTCGAATTACATAACGGATTAGCCATGTTTAATTTGAGCTTTGCTATATCAAAAAGGTGCCGGAATATCCGGGTATCATCACTAGTTAAAACGTTTTCTTTTATGAAACACAATCATCACGAAGAGGCTGCAAAGCACCACACAGAAGCTGCTAAGCATCACACAGAAGCGCACAAGAATCATCAGGATGGTAATGATGAAAAGGCTGCATCTCATGCACAGTCTGCAAAGGGTCACACTGCACATGCTGATGACCATTCAAAAGACGCGGCTAAGAAGCATGCTGAGAAGAACGCTTCAAAGAAATAGTTCTTCAAGGTAATTGAGGTAATTCTTCTTTTTATAAAGGAGCAGCGTACGGTGCTCCTTTATAATTTCAAGCTATGATATTGGTGGACGATTACATCATCTTGTTAGTTTTTATTGCTATGATTTGTTGGGAATTATTGCAGTATTAGGGCTGTGGGGTATTTGCTGTTGGTGTATGTTTTATTGCTCGCGTGTACGGGCTCTCGCTTTAACGTACTCCTTTTTAGCGGTGTAATTCTATACACTGATTTACCTGTTGTTATTCCTTTTATATCCGTTCTAATCACGAGGGTATTGGAGTTGGCATTATGGACGAAATTCGTAAAAATATTACAAGCAAGAATGCATCGTTTTATCTAGGCAGTGTTGTTGCTGTGGTTCTTTCGGCGTAATTATTAGCTGTCTTCTTATAACTGGAATTTGAGCCTTTCTGCCTTTGGCAAGAGTTCGCCGAATAGCCAGTTTTCTACAGTCGAAACACAGCTGGTATTCTTGACCATATACTTTTTGCCAGACCATTCAAGCTGCGCTACGGCGGTCTCTGGGTTAACTATCTGGTGCTTTCCATTCTGGAATGAAAAGCTGTTTACGGTAACTGTAATGTTGTCTAAAATGAAGCGTGTCTTCTTGTTCCAGGTTGTGATGACACGAAAGTTAAACGGCGGTTTCATGGTGGCTATTTTTTGTTACAACAAAAGTCCCATTTTGAAGTTTGAATGTTGTTACACTATTATTCCGGAAACTTACATTATCCGCACTTTTGCTTTTTGGTGTGGCACTTTTGTGCCCTGTCATTAGCGTCATTTTTGATTTCGTCAACCCATTAATAGCCGTTACAAACCTGCCACATGCAGGTGTAAAACGTTAAGGGTGTGAATGATGTAAGGCATTGAGGAATTTATGTAACAAACTAATCTCTCGAACAGAGGAACTTTGGAACGTTCTGTCTACACTACAGCTATTTTCATCTGTCTTTATTGCTACCGTTGACTTTTGAAAGTTGATAAACAATTTCGGTATTGATAACTATTGCGAATGTACCGAGGCAGTATTGCATTTATAGGTTGATAGGTGCGACAGAACACACCCACGCACAAACGAGAATCATTTATGAAATTGGCAATTGAAGCTGCACACGAACTTATATCAAATATGAAGGGCTATTTTCAAATAAATAGTCAGAAGCTTTATTATAATAGTGAAGAGCCTTTAAGGGATGAGTTATTCAGCTCTGACCAGATGGATAGATATGGTAAAACACTTGCTGAGACACATGAACTAAGTAAGACCCGTGTGACAGGCAAGTTGATATCACGACTCGGCGATAACGAAAAGATACTCTCGGCTGTTCGTAAAATATTGGTGGAAGCGATCAGAAAGGAACGGGCAATTCCACCCGCTGGTGAATGGCTGATAGATAATTTCTACCTGATAGAAGAGCAGATGCGTAATGCAAGAAAGCATTTGCCTAAGGGCTACAGTAAAGCCCTACCTCAATTGCTCAATGCCTCGCCACGTGCACTGACCAGGGTTTATGATATTGCCCTACAGGTGATTTCACACAGTGACGGCAGGATTGATCTTGATCGACTCAGTCGTTTTATTACTTCCTACCAGTCGGTCACTCATTTGCAGATAGGCGAGCTTTGGGCTATACCAATCATGTTGCGGCTCACGTTAATTGAGAATCTGAGGCGGGTGTCTGCGGTTATTGCCATGGATATGATAGACCGTAACCTTGCAGACTACTGGGCAAAACAAATGCTGGACATTGCAGCGAACGACCCTAAAAGTTTGATATTGGTAACGGCAGATATGGCGAGGTCTAACCCTCCGATGTCAACAGCTTTTGTTTCAGAAATGAGCCGGCAGTTGCAAGGGAAGGGCGCAGCGTTGGCGTTACCCATTACATGGTTGGACCAGAAACTTGCCGAAGACGGCATGACCATCAGCGAGCTGGTAAATACTGAAATTCAGAAACAGGCTGTTAACCAGGTTTCGGTGAGCAACAGTATCGGTAGCATACGCCTGCTTAGCAGCTTGGATTGGCGGAAATTTGTGGAGGTACACAGTATAGTTGAGCAAACACTACGGCTGGACATTACAGGGACCTACCCGGGAATGGATTTCCCAACCCGGGATCAGTATCGCCATGTAGTAGAATCGATTGCTAAAAGGTCGGAGTTTTCGGAGAATGAGGTTGCAAAGATTGCGCTTAAATTGGCACAAGAACAGGCTGATGAAGGGGAAAGTAACAGTCGTAAAAATCACGTTGGTTATTACCTTGTTGATAAAGGTATTAGACAGACTCGGAAACTCGCTCGTGTACGAGCAACATTTTTGGAAGATGTCAAGATCGGTTTGAATAGCAGGAGGTTGTTACTTTATCTCGGTTCAATAATGCTGATTTCTCTTGCTATTTGTGCAGGGTTCATGTTCAAAATGGAAATTGACCATACGAGGACCTTGTTGATAATTGTAATGAGCATTCTTATTCTGGTGGCCGCTAGCCAGTTGGCCATAACCATTGTTAACTTCTTTTCTACTTTACTGGTGAAGCCCAACTTGCTACCCCGGATGGATTTTTCTGAAGGCGTGCCCGCCGGGAGCAAGACATTGGTTGTTATTCCAACGATGTTGTCAGATGCCGTTTCCATTGAGGATTTGGTGGAAATGCTGGAGGTGAGATATCTGGCAAATAAAGACAACAATATCAATTTTGCTTTACTTACTGACTTCACCGATGCGCAAGAGGAAACGCTGCCGGTAGATGAGGTATTGGTTTCCCTCGTACAAAAAAAGATCAGGCTCCTCAAAAGGAAATACGAGATTGATGGTGTGGATATCTTTTATCTTTTTCACAGACCACGCCGCTATAATGTGGTTGATAAAATTTGGATGGGTTACGAAAGGAAGCGTGGTAAACTTAGCGAACTAAATGGGCTGCTGCGGGGATGCCCGCCTGATCGTTTTTCTGCTCTTGTCGGCGACTATGAATTGTTGCTGAACACGAAGTATATTATTACGCTTGATTCTGATACCCAGTTGCCAGGCGGTGCCGCGTGGAAGATGATTGCCACAATGGCGCACCCGCTGAACCATGCATTTTACGATGAAACCAAGATGCGTGTAACGGAAGGTTACGGCATATTGCAGCCCCGGGTTACTGTTAGTCTGCCTGAGGCGGGCAGTACATTCTATAGCAGGTTGCATGGCAATGAGCCGGGCATCGATCCTTACACTCAAGCAACGTCAGATGTTTATCAGGATCTTTTCAAAGAAGGTTCCTTTATTGGTAAAGGAATTTACGACCTTGATGTATTTGAAAATGTATTGAATGGACGGTTTAGTGAGAACAGGATTTTAAGTCATGACTTACTGGAAGGAAGTTACATAAGAGCTGGCCTCATTAGCAATGTGGAGTTGTTTGAAAAATATCCGACGAGTTATCAGATTGATATGAAGCGACGCTCCCGGTGGACGAGGGGTGATTGGCAAATATTTTCCTGGTTCCTACCATTCATACCGCGTCCTTCGGGAGGCTTTCACAAAAATCCATTATCCGCATTATCTAAATGGAAGATATTCGATAATATACGCCGCAGCCTCATACCCATAGCGCTCACTTTGCTTATTATTTTGGGATGGACGGTTTTAGCGGCACCACTTTTCTGGACCGTTGCTGTTACTGCCATCATTGTTTTTCCGATATTTGTTAGCTTGGTTTGGGATGCTTTTATCAAGCCGGACGATATTGTACTTTCCCATCACCTGCGTATATTAATTCGTACAACAGGCAGTATTGTTACACGCACGTTTTATACCGTTATCTGTTTGCCTTATGAGGCATATGTTTATTCTGTCGCCATAATGCGGACGATGTGGCGCATGCTTATTACACGTAAAAAGCTTTTGGAATGGAATCCTTCTAATCTTGTTGAGTTTTCGCACAAAAATACCCTTGCAGAAAGTTATTTGTCAATGTGGATAGAGCCCTTCCTGGCCATATCACTTTCTGTTTACATTACCATCAATAGTTCAATAAGTGTTTTCATTGCAGGTTTTGTGTTGGCGCAATGGCTTTTGTCTCCCTATATAACATGGTTATCAAGCCTGCCTGCAAAAAGGCAAAAGGCGTTGCTTACTGACGCTCAAAACGTATTCCTCCAGAAGATAGCGCGTAAGACGTGGGGATTCTTCGAACGTTTTGTGGGCGAGGGCGACAACTGGTTACCTCCCGATAACTTTCAGCAATATCCGGTGGCTGTTGTTGCGCATCGCACATCGCCAACCAATATAGGTATGTCATTACTAGCGGGCTTGTCTGCACATGATTTTGGGTATGTGTCGCTTGGACAGTTTTTAATGCGCACTGAAGCTTGTTTTAGTACACTCCAGAAGATGGAACGTTATCGTGGGCACTTTTATAATTGGTATGATACCGAGACGCTCGAGCCCTTACTTCCTAAATATATTTCAACAGTAGATAGTGGTAACCTTGCTGCGCATCTGCTCATTTTGAGGCAGGGGCTCTTTGAAAAATTGTATCAGAGAATTGCTAATCCCGCCGTGTTCCAGGGGCTGCTTGATACGGTACTTGTACTTAGTGATACGTTGAAGCCAGTTAATGCTGCATATTTTCTAGAGTTCATAGAGATCGCAAGAACAGGTATTGTTTCTGAAGTGATATCAATCAACAGGTTTATTGCAAGGCTAAAACAGCTGGCAGGGAATTTTGAAACGGCAAGTGCAAAGCTAAGCCCGGCGCCCGGTAGCGAATCGGAATGGTGGCATAAAACATTGTCTGAGCAATTACAACGAGCTCTGGTTGAAGCAGGCATTTTGACCCCTTTTTTATTGGAGGGGAGTGATGCCCGGCTGACTGCGATAATAACTCTTGATACTTCGATTTCATTAAGTAGTCTTGTGAATAGAATTGTGGAGATCTTACCTCAGCTGGAAACATTAAAGGATGCAGCGACTGCTGGTGAGGAAAGGGAGAAAATAGTTAGCGTCATCGTTGCAATTAATGATACGCTGGTGGTTGCTAAACAAAGAATAGCCTTGGTAAAGAAGCTGGGACATGAATGTATTGGTTTGGCTGCCATGGAGTGGGCCTTTTTGTATGATAGAACAAGACATCTGCTTTCCATTGGCTATAAAGTTGATGACCATACCTGTGACCCTAGTTTTTATGATATGCTCGCTTCTGAGGCACGTTTATGTACATTCTTTGCAATTGCCCAGGGGCTCTTACCTGAAGATAGCTGGTTTGCGCTGGGGCGTTTACTAACGAGGCCTGACGACGAACCGATTTTGCTTTCCTGGAGCGGTTCTATGTTTGAATATCTGATGCCGCTGCTGGTGATGCCGTCATACGAGAATACTTTGCTCGACCAGACCTACATATCCAGCGTAAAAAGACAGATAGTGTACGGAAAGCAGCGCGGCATTCCCTGGGGAATTTCGGAGTCAGGCTATAATATGGTTGATGCCAATTCTAACTACCAGTATAGGGCATTTGGTGTGCCAGGGCTAGGATTGAAAAGAGGGCTGGAGGTGGACCTCGTTATTGCGCCATACGCAACAGCATTGGCATTGATGGTAGCTCCCAAAGAAGCGTGTGAGAACCTTGAGTTATTAGCCAAAGAAGGATTTGAAGGTCCTTATGGATTTTTTGAGGCTGTCGACTATACGCCGTCCCGCCTGCAACGCGGGCAATCAAAAGTTGTCATACAATCTTTCATGGCGCATCATCAGGGTATGAGCCTGCTCTCCTTGAGTTTCCTATTGCACGGGCAACCTATGCAGCGCCGTTTTGAAGCGGAACCGCAATTCCGGGCAACGCTTCTCTTATTGCAGGAGCGCATACCAAATTCATCAACTTATTATGCGCACACCACTGACATCTCTGATGTTAACTATCAATCACCCGGTAGCGAGGTAAGGATCATCAATACGCCGAATACACCTGTGCCGCAGGTTCAGCTGCTGTCTAACGGTAAGTATCATGTGATGGTTACTAATTCGGGTGGCGGTTACAGCCGCTGGAAAGACCTGGCAATTACCCGTTGGAGGGAAGATCTGACGCTTGATAATTGGGGGGTGTTCTGTTATATACGAGATCTTGGCAACGGGGAATATTGGTGTAATACCTATCAGCCAACGCATACAAGAACTGAGAATTTCGAAGTGGCATTTTCGCAGGGTAGAATTGACTTTCATAATTCATACAAGAATATAGATACTCACACGGAGATTGTTATCTCGCCTGAAGACGACATTGAAATGCGGAGGATACATATTACCAACAAAGGCTTGCTACAAAGGAGAATTGAAGTGACAAGTTATGCCGAGGTAGTCTTGGCTCAGCCAGCAGCGGATGCTATGCAGGCTGCCTTTAGTAACCTGTTTGTGCAGACGGAGATATTAAACACTAAGAATGCGATTATGTGCACTCGCCGGCCAAGATCGGAACATGAGCATACGCCATGGATGTTTCATTCTATGAGGGTACATGGTCCGGTGAATGTTGAAACATCTTATGAAACCGACCGAATGGAATTTATTGGTCATGGCAATACGGTAGCGAACCCTGACGCAATGCGTAAGAAAACTTCTTTATCAGGCAAACAGGGTTCGGTTCTTGACCCTATTGTTGCAATAAGGCATGTCATGGTACTTGAGCCCGGCGATGCGATAACCATGGACCTTATTATTGGTGTTACTGATAACAGAGCGGCCTGTGAGGCGCTAATTGAAAAATACCAGGACAGGCACCATAAAGACCGTGTTTTTGAATTGGCGTGGACACATAGTCAGGTTATATTGAGACAAATTAATGCGACTGAAATTGATGCACAACTATTTGGTCGTCTTGCAGGTTCGGTAATTTATGCAAACGCAGCATTAAGGGCAGAACCATCGGTGATTATTAAAAATCATAAGGGCCAATCTGGCCTTTGGGGTTATGCTGTATCCGGAGATTTGCCTATTGTGTTGCTACAGATCCGCGACCAGGCAGATGTTAGCATGGCTAAGCAACTCATACAAGCCCACACTTACTGGCGATTAAAGGGTTTGATAGTAGATCTTGTTATCTGGAATGAAGATTATGGTGGCTATCGACAGCTCATGCAGAATGAGATTCACTCCTTTATTCCGGGTGAGCTTGTAGATAAGGCGGGTGGAGTCTTCTTAAGGGGAGCTGACCAGATATCCAACGAAGATCGAACACTCTTCCAAACGGTAGCTCGGGTAATTATCTGTACTTCCAATGGTAGCCTTGCTGACCACCTTAACAAACAGGCACCATTACGCTCAACTATTGCCCGGTTTAACCCCTTAGGTAATTATGTTCCGCAAATCACTGCTCTTTCAAAGCCCTCAGACCTGCAATTTTTTAATGGCTTTGGCGGCTTTTCAAAAGATGGAAGGGAGTATATTATTGTTGTTGACAACAAGACCAGGACCGCGTTACCGTGGGTAAATGTTATTGCTAATGCTGAATTTGGTACTGTTATCTCTGAGAGCGGGCATGGTTATAGCTGGACCGAAAACGCTCACGAGATGCGTCTTTCCACGTGGAGTAACGATCCGGTGAGCGATAGTGGAGGGGAGATTTTCTACCTGAGGGATGAGGAAAATGGGCACTATTGGTCAGCAACGGCACTACCAAGGGGTGGAGAATCTTCTTATGCCGTAAGGCATGGCTTTGGCTACAGTGTTTTTGAACATACTGAAGATGGTATTTCTTCGGAAATGACGGTATTTGTTGATATTGCAGCCCCGGTAAAATTCACAGTGATAAAAGTTCGGAATAATTCGAAGCGCTTCCGCAGGCTTTCCGCAACCGGTTATGTTGAATGGGTATTGGGTGACTTGAGACCGAAAACAGCAATGTATATTATTACTGAAATTGACCCCGTCAGCGGTGCTTTTTTTGCCAAAAATCCATATAGTACGGAGATGGGGAATCGCGTTGCGTTCCTTGATGTAGGCGACGCCAACAAAACGTATACGGGTGACAGGACAGAATTTATCGGCCGCAACGGTTCCTTACAAAGGCCCGATGCAATGAACAGGATAAAGTTATCTGGTAAATTAGGTGTAGCGCTCGATCCTTGTGCTGCTATACAGGTCTCATTTGATCTTGAAGATGGCGAGGAGCGGGAAATCACTTTCAGACTAGGTGCCGGAAAAGATGTTTATAACGCAAGAGAAATAATAATGCAATTCCGTGGAGCGGATGCTGCAAATATATCCCTCGAAAAAGTGAAAGACTATTGGCGGAATATAACCGACGTTATACAAGTGGAAACTCCCGATAATGCAACCAATATTATTGCTAATGGCTGGCTCACTTACCAGACCCTTTCATGCAGGTTGTGGGGCAGAAGTGGATTTTACCAATCGGGTGGCGCATTTGGTTTCCGCGATCAGTTACAGGATGTGCTGTCTCTGTTATATGCCGCCCCGGAACTTGCGCGTAAACAGATATTACTTTGTGCTTCCCGCCAATTTGAAGAAGGTGACGCCCAGCATTGGTGGCACCCACCTATCGGCAGGGGAGTAAGAACGCGTATATCAGATGACTATTTGTGGTTGCCCTTCGTAGCATCGCGCTATGTTACAAAAACCGGGGATTCTGCAATTTTAGATGAGTCGGTTCTTTTTCTCAGCGGTCGATTGCTTAATCCCGGCGAGGAATCGTAC
Organism: Chitinophagaceae bacterium; assembly: GCA_947447265.1. GTDB lineage: Bacteria > Bacteroidota > Bacteroidia > Chitinophagales > Chitinophagaceae > Flavipsychrobacter. The sequence goes on along the minus strand of CANFKC010000015.1, from coordinate 21,115 downwards.
TATGAATTACCAATTGTTTCCGACCAGACTGCAAGTTTGTATGAACATTGTGTAAGGGCAATCAAGCATGCATTGGTATTTGGCGAACGCGGGCTGCCTCTAATGGGTACGGGTGACTGGAATGACGGTATGGACAGGGTAGGGGCTAAGGGCAAGGGCGAAAGCGTATGGCTTGGTTTTTTCCTCTACACGGTGCTGATAAAATTCGTTGATATTGCCATTTTGCATGGAGATGCAGGATTTGCTGAAACCTGCAAGAGGGAGGCAGCTAGGCTAGGCGCCAATATTGAAGAAAACAGCTGGGATGGTGAATGGTACCGCAGGGCATATTTTGATGATGGAACTCCATTGGGGTCCGAAGCCGGTGATGAATGTAAAATTGACTCCATATCGCAGAGCTGGTCGTTGATATCTGGGGTAGGTTCCGCAGATAGAACCCTTATCGCGATGAACTCAGCCGAGAAAAGATTGATTAAAAAAGACATCGGTATCATTCAGTTGCTGGACCCGCCTTTTGACAAAACAGAAAAAGATCCGGGATATATCAAGGGATATGTGCCTGGGGTAAGGGAAAACGGAGGCCAGTATACGCATGCGGCTATCTGGATGGTAATGGCATTTGCAAAGTTGGGTAACGCCAGCCGTACCTGGGAGCTATTACAGATGATAAACCCAATAAACCATGGGAGAACCGCAGAGGAAATTGCCATTTATAAAGTAGAGCCATACGTTATGGCGGCCGATGTGTATGCCCGTTCACCGCATGAAGGTCGTGGTGGGTGGACTTGGTATTCGGGTGCTGCCGGGTGGATGTATCAACTCATTATTGAGTCCTTTCTTGGCCTTCAGGTTGTCGGGAAGAAGCTTACAGTTTCTCCATGCATTCCTGCTGAATGGACTTCATTTAAGGTGCGCTACAGGTTTGGCAGTGCGCTATACCATATTGCAGTTCAGCAGAAAAATGCTGCTTTTAAGACTTCGGTCTTTGTAGATAATGTTATTTGCGACGATGGAATTATCCTAATGGAGGATGATGGAAAAGAACATGCTGTAGACATAGCCGTTGGTCAACGAGTTAGTAAACTTACTTAAAGAGCTGCGTCGTAAGATGCAGTTCTTTATATTTTCTTCTTTGACTATAAAGATACTTACCTGTCAACAAGGTTGGTTGCAGCCGGTCTATTCGCTTTGGAATACCTGAATAGTCTAGGCTCAATCGGGATGAGCTATGCCTTTATTATTCTGTTGAGCATCTAAAAAGGTTATGTAATTTAAAACAACTATAAACTAAGTCGAGAGGACACTTTCTGTATAATGCAGTTTGATAATTAGGTTGTCTAGTTATTCCCTAATTGATGGAAATGGTCATTAGTACTTTTGATGTGTAATGGTTATTTTGTGATTGTAAGGTTTCATTTAGTGAATGGAATAATTCTAAATGAGATGATACCGGCTAGTCTGATATGTATTGTTTCATTTTTTATGTATTTGGGCCCCTTGTTTTTTATATCTGTACCCCGCCAACTAATTAACATTCCATTCCAAAAATTGTGGATTAATCATCATTTATGCTATGTTGCAATGTCGTAATTTTGCGGCAGTATTTAATAGATGGATGCAACTGGAAGGGGTGAGATGAAAGTCTGGATGCCGCTGTTTTTTTCTTTAGTTCTGATTGGGGGTATGGTATTGGGCTTCAACCTGCGCGACACTTTGCGCAGTAAGCGTGATATTAATACGGTAATTGACCGTAACGACCGCCTCGAACAGGTTATAGACCTGGTCAACGAAAAATATGTCGACTCTGTAAACAGCGATAACCTTTATAAAGATGCCATCTCCGGCATACTGCAATCACTAGATCCACATACAGTCTACATACCTGCTGAAAAATTGCAGGACGCTAACGATGACCTGGAGGGTACATTCTCAGGTATTGGAGTTGAGTTTTCCATTATGCGCGATACAATTTCGGTAACCTCTGTTATTGAAAAAGGGCCTGCAAGTATAGCCGGAGTCGAAACTGGAGATAAGCTTATTAAGGTGGGCGATAGTGTTGTTGCGGGGGTAAATATCAATGCAGAGAGGATAACCCACATGCTCAAGGGTAAACAAAAAAGTAAAGTGTTGGTTACAGTAAAACCACTGTATGCGTCCAATCTGAAACAATTGACAATTACCCGTGATCTTATTCCTGTTCATAGTGTAGATGCGAGCATTATGGTTGATGATAATACGGGTTATATCAAGGTAAATAAATTCAGCGCATCCACCCATAAAGAATTTGCACAGGCTTTAAGGAAATTGAAAAACAGCGGTGCCACGCAGATGATACTCGACCTGAGGGATAATCCAGGCGGCTACATTGGTCAGGCAACAGCGATTGCGGATGAGTTTATTGATGATAGCAAGCTTATTGTATATACACAGGGGTCTCATTCGCAAAAAACAGAATACAAAGCAGAGAAGGCAGGTGTTTTTGAAAAAGGTAAGCTGATTGTACTCATTGACGAAACCTCTGCGTCCGCCAGCGAAATATTGGCAGGTGCCATACAGGACTGGGACAGGGGAGTAATAATGGGTAAGCGTTCCTTTGGTAAAGGACTTGTTCAGGAGCCGTATGAAATGACTGATGGTTCGGAGATCAGGCTTACTATTGCCAAGTATTACACTCCATCCGGGCGTTGTATCCAGCGCTCTTTCGCAAAAGGGAAGGATGCCTATGCGGCAGATTTTGAAAAGCGCTTTTACCATGATGAGCAAACGGTAGATGAATATACCACCCTCGATACCACAAAGTATTACACAGCCAATCACAGGTTGGTATATGGTGGCGGAGGCATAAAACCAGACGTTTTTGTGCCCTATGATTCTTCGCTGAAGTTATCGACCACCGTTATTAACCTGCTGTACAGTGCCGAACTCAAAACAGCTACCTGGGACTACATTTTGCACAATAAACAAAAGTTGAAATACAAATCCATAAGCGATTTTGATGCTTCTTTTAAAGGCGATGACGACATTATTAAAGACTATTTATCGCAATTGAGTGTGCAAGACCGTAAACGTGTGTGGAAAGAGATTAGCCCGCAAAAAATATACAATCACTTCAGCATGTATTTAAAGGCTCAGGTGGCACGATTCCTGTTTCGTGATGACGGTTACTATGGTATCATTATACAAAAAGATAATGTGGTAGCGAAAGCATTAGAAGTTTTAGACGGCAAGGAGTATTTACAGCTCATAACCGGGAAATGATGTTAACCATTTTATGTTAGCGGTGTCGGTCGCATCCGCACAAAATACCTGGTGGCCGTTGCTGAGCACCCAGTAGTTACATTGTATCGTTTGGTGATAGCTCAGCAGCTGGTGCAGTGTTTTTTCAGTAATCGGTACTTCCGGCGCCTTACATTCTACCAGCATCCACGGTTTATGGTCCCGGTTATACACGACAATATCAAAACGTTTTTTTAGCGCACCTACCATTATGGCTTTTTCAACCGAAAGAAGCGCCATAGGGTACCGGAGCTTATCTGCCAGATAGGTCACCATATACTGCCTTACATGTTCCTCCGGCGTAAGAATGATCCATTTTTTACGCACACCATCCCAAACGAAGGTTTTGCCTTCTTCCTGTTTAAGTTTAAGGTTGATGTTTGTATAATCGGGGGTGATCATTATTCTGGTTTAACTGCTTAGGCATTGGCGTGGCCGTGTAAGTTGCATCTATTTATAAGCAGTGTACAATGTAGTAATGCCAAATGTTAGTGGCCTTGCTTTTGGTGTTTTAAAGCCGCACTTGGTAAGTATATCGCAAAATTCCTTGCCTTGTGGAAATGCCATTACCGATTCTGGTAGGTAGGTGTAGGCGCGGCTATGCTTACTTACCAGCTTGCCCATCAGCGGGAGAATGAATTTAAAGTAAAACCCAAACAATTGCTTTACCGGGAAAGCAGTGGGGTGGCTGAACTCCAGAATGACTACTTTGCCGCCCGGGCGCAGTACGCGGCCCATCTCGGTAAGTCCAATTTCGAGGTGCTCAAAATTCCTAACGCCATAAGCGCAGGTCACCACATCAAATTCGCCGGTGGTAAATTTAATATTTTCACTATCCCCGGTTTGCAAACTTATTTTATCGGAGAGATTGTTTTCTACAATTTTTTTGCGGCCAACTTCCAACATCTGGTCAGCAATGTCAATCCCCGTAATGTGCTGCGGATTTAGTTTTGATGCCGCTATTGCAAGGTCTGCAGTACCTGTCGCAACGTCCAGTATTTTCTTCGGGCTTACGGATCCTGCCTCGGCAATGGCCTTTTTACGCCAGCCTTTATCGATCCCCATCGAAAGAAAATGGTTCAGAAAATCATAGCGTCCGGCAATATTATTGAACATTTCCGCTACCTGTTCTTTCTTATTTAGGTTTGAAGTCGCATCAGGCAGTATCTTTGCCGCCGGATTAGTGTCATTGATTGATTGCATTAATGCAAAAGTACAACCAAAACTACATGGAAATAACTACGTCGAAATACTTAATTAGCAATATTGACCCAAAAGCCTGTCCAAAACCCGATAAACCGGAATATGCGTTTATCGGAAGGAGTAATGTGGGGAAGTCTTCGCTGATAAACATGATTACCCGGAACGATAAGCTGGCAAAAACTTCGCGTACTCCCGGTAAAACCCAGTTGATCAATCACTTTGTCATTAATAATGACTTCTATATTGTCGATTTGCCGGGTTATGGCTTTGCGAAGCGCTCTATGGACCAGCGCAAGCAGTGGGAGAAAATGATTGAGGAGTACCTGAAAGAGCGGCTGAACCTGGTAACTGTATTCGTATTGATTGACAGCCGCCACGAACCACAGAATATTGACCTTGCTTTCCTGCGTAAATTAGGTGAGTGGGGTGTACCGTTTAATGTCGTTTTCACAAAAGCAGACAAAAGCACACAAAGCGACGCCGCTAAAAATGCCAAAAAATTCATTGAGGCCATGAAAAAAGAATGGGAATTTATTCCTCGCTCCTTTATGACCAGCGCTGTAAAATTTCTCGGCCGTAAAGATATGCTGGGCTTTATTGGCGAAATGAATAGCGAATGGGTAGAAGTGAAAGAAGTGAAAGAGTAGTTTTTTACCGTTGGTAAACAAAAACGACCGTTCGTAAACAATATTTGGAATTGTATGATATTTGTATGATATTGAGTTCTTAACTACGTCACATGAAAAGAAACCACATATTCCTCAGACATGCACTTTTAGTTTTTGCAGTGCTATCTGCTTGTACTATAAACTTGGTTCATGCTCAAGTACTCAGCACTTTTGCAGGGCAAGGTGGCTGCGGTTATAATGCGGACGGCATACCAGCCACAGCAGCAGAGTTATACATGCCAACCACTACAGCTATGGATGCCGGTGGCAATTTATATATTGCTGATTTTTCAAATTTCAGAGTAAGGAAAATAAATACAACCGGCATCATCTCCACAATTGCCGGAACTGGCATTGATAGCATAAACGGCGACGGCGGGCCTGCAACGGCCGCAGCAATCGGTGAGGTTTTCGGCGTTGCAATTGATGCTTCGGGTCAGCTTTATATAAGCTCCATGAATAGCGCCAGCATCAGAAAGGTAGACGCAGCCGGTATTATTTCAACCATTGCAGGTACCGGTACAGTAGGGTTTGGAGGTGATGGTGGCCCGGCTACGGCGGCGCTACTCAACTACCCGCGTAACATAATTGTTGACCCTTCCGGTAATATCCTTTTTTCTGACGGCAATAACCATAGGGTAAGGAAGATAAACACATCGGGTATTATTTCGACTATTGCAGGTAATGGCACGAGTGGCATTGCAGGTGATGGTGGCCCAGCAACCAATGCACAACTCAACGGACAAGGAGGTATTGCGGTGAATGCTGCCGGGGAGGTTTTTATTGCAGATGTTTTTAATGAGCGGGTAAGAAAAGTAAGCACATCGGGTATTATCTCTATCTATGCGGGCAGTACCTGGGGCTTTAGTGGGGATGGCGGGCCTGCAACTGCCGCTAAGTTTTACCAGCCTGAAGGGTTAGCCTTTGATGCGAGTGGCAATCTTTACATTGCTGATTTCGGAAACCATAGGGTAAGGAAGGTAAATACATCGGGTATTGTTACTACGGTAGTAGGCAGCGCAGGTAACGAAGGTTATTATGGCGACGGAATGGCTGCTACAACCGCCAGATTGTTTTACCCGATAGGTGTGATGGTAGATGGGACTGGAAACCTGTATATCTCTGATTACCAGAATCAAAGGATTCGGAAAGTTAATACTTCAGGTGTAATAAGTACAGTTGCTGGTATAGGGCACCCTGGTTATGCAGGCGATGGCGGGCCGGCCACCAGTGCAGAAATGTTCTATCCACTATCTGTGACTCATGACCGCCGTGATAATCTGTATTTTGGCGAGGAAATGTACCCGAGGGTAAGAAAGGTTTCCGCTTCAGGTATTATTACCACAATTGCTGGTACAGGTGCCTTTGGCTATACGGGCGATGGCGGTCCCGCAACGGCAGCTGATATTGGCGAACCACTGGCTGTGGCCGCAGATACTTTCGGCAATGTTTATGTTACAGACGCAAGCTATGGACACATACGCAAGATCGATACATTTGGAGTAATCACCACAATTGCGGGCCAGGGCACGTCGGCTGCCGATGGCATACCCGCAACAGCTGCAGTGCTAAATGGTTCGGTGGGCATGGCCGTAGATAATATGGGTAATGTCTATATTGCGGAACTATACAATAATAAGATAAGAAAAATAAATGCTGCAGGCATTATATTTACTGTAGCGGGCAACGGTACAGCAGGGTTTAGTGGCGATGGTGGACCGGCTACGGCTGCTCAGCTTGACCAGCCTTGGAACATAGCCGTCGATGCCACTGGCAATCTATACATCTCTGACCTTAACAATAATCGGATAAGAAAAGTAAGTACAACAGGTATTATCTCCACGGTTGTGGGGAACGGCACTATGGGTTTTGCTGGTGATGGAGGTCCCGCTACCGCAGCGCTCATTTCCTATCCCTGTGGCATACGTCTGGATGCGGCCGGCAACCTGCTGTTTTGCGATCAGGGTAGTAACCGCGTAAGACAGGTATCTGGAGGAGTGATCACTACTATCTTTGGCTCTGATATAGCCGGCTATACCGGGGATGGCGGCCCTGCAACCGCAGGTAGGTGCATTTATCCTGTTGGGCTGTCATTTGATGCCGCTGGCAACCTGTATGTCGCGGAAAATGCCAATAACATAATCAGGAAAATCAGTCCGTGCCCGCTACCTTCTGCCGGCAGAATATTGGGGAAAGATTCGCTTTGTAGCAATGCGTCTCTAACACTCACTTCTACTGCGAGTGGCGGCACGTGGTTAAGCAGCAACAACGCCATAGCGACAGTATCAGGCGCTGGTGTTGTTACAGGTGTCGCTCCGGGTATTGACACCATCATGTATATTGTTACAAACGGCTGTGGCACTGATACCGCATTTTTTATAATAACAATTCGCTACAACGAGGGCTGTAACACTGGTATTTCCAATCTTTCAATTGCTGGTAATGGCCTTAACGTCTATCCTAATCCTAGCAAAGGCTCGTTCGCTATCAATTTCCGCAGTGTAACTTCTGAATCGGCTGCAATTATTATAACCAATGTTGTTGGCCAAAAAGTAAAGGAACTAAGTCTTGAGCCCAATAAAACTACTGATGTATTTCTAAACGTTGCGCCAGGTATTTATTTTATTGCAGCGGCAGCATCAGGGGAGCGTTACACTATAAAAATAGTAGTAGATTAATTTGCTTTCGACCGTTCAGAAACAAAAACGACCGTTCGTTACTTTTTTTAGGTATTTGAAATTATTCCACGTATTTTTTCGGCACATCTTAAAATATACGCTATTATGAAACATTGTTTCAACCATTCACGATGCCTGTTTTCTATTATTTTGCTTGCTTTGCTGGGTGCATCATATCATGTTCCCGCACAAATAATCAATACAGTAGCAGGCAATGGTTATAGCGCTGGTTCCGGGGCCTATGGCGATGGTGGGCATGCCACTGCCGCAGTATTGGTCTGGCCAAATGGTATTGCATTTGACCGTTCCGGTAATTATTATATTTCTGATCTTACCGGCCATGTAAGAAAGGTCAATACATCAGGTATCATCAGCACATTTGCTGGTACTGCTACTGCTGGCTTCAGTGGTGACGGCGGTCAGGCAACGGCGGCACAATTGCGTACTGCAACTGATATAGCTACCGATACCGCCGGTAATGTGTATATAGCCGACTATGCCAATTACAGGGTAAGAAAGGTGAATACCAGCGGTGTAATCAGTACCTACGCAGGACTTGGCTCTTTTGGTTACACCGGCGATGGTGGTCCCGCTACTGCCGCTAAAATAAAGGGGGTTAAGGCAATTGTTTTTGATGCTACGGGTAATCTTTATCTAACTGATATTTCAGATAACAGGGTAAGGAAAGTGACACCAGCGGGAATTATCTCCACATTTGCAGGTAATGGTTCTACGGGTACTTCCGGCGACGGCGGTCCGGCTACTGCAGCCGGTTTTGATGGCGTTAATGGAATTGCTATCGATGCTTCAGGAAATGTTTACGTTTCGGAGGTATACAGTTCGGTAATCAGGAAAATAAACACATCGGGTATAATAAGTACAATTGCAGGCACGGCCGGCACTACCGGCTATGCTGGTGATGGTGGGCCAGCTACTGCGGCTGTTTTGGGCGCACCTTATGGCATTGAAGTTGACGCAGCAGGCAACATAATGTTTGCTGATGTTGGTAATCATTGTGTGCGCCGGATAAGCAATACAGGTATAATAACAACTATTGCAGGTTCTACAGCAGCCGGCTACACAGGCGATGGCGGTTTGGCAACGGCGGCAACAATGATTTTTCCTTGTTCTGTAGCGCTTGATAGATATGAGAATATTTTCGTTTCCGACTACCGTAACTGTTCCGTGCGCAGAATAGATTGCAGTATTCCAGATCCTGGACGTATACATGGTCCGGCCTATGTTTGTGTAGGTAGTAGTATTATACTTACTGATTCCACTGTAGGCGGATCTTGGGTAAGTAGCGATACTTCCATTGCCGTTGTGAGTGCAACCGGCATTGTTGCAGGTGTGTATGCTGGTTCCGTAACTATAAAGTATGGTGTTTCAAGTCTGTGCGGGGCAGATACTGCCACTTATGCTATTGGTGTTGCACCTGTTGCCACTGCTGGAGTTATTTCAGGCCCCGACAGTCTGTGTGTTGGTGTTACCACTACATTTGCTTCTACTGTTTCCGGCGGAAGCTGGATGAGTAGCAATACTGCATTGGCAACAATCGATGCAACTACCGGTATTGCTGGCGGCGTGGCTCCCGGAACGGTAACCATAAACTATGTGGTAGCGGGAGTATGCGGTTCAGATACAGCCACCCACAGCATGGTAATTAGTGGCATGCCTGTAGCGGGGTCGATTAGCGGGCCCGATAGCTTGTGTGTTGGTTCAACGGCTTTATGCGCTGCTTCAACTATTGGTGGTGCCTGGTCTTGTATTTATCCTGCTATTGCTACAATATCCACAACAGGCACAGTAACCGGATTGGCGGTCGGCAGGGACACTATAAAATATGTACTCACGAATTTTTGTGGGTCAGATACGGCATTACATGCGTTCAGAGTAGATGCGATGCCCAAAGCCGGCACGATAAGCGGCGTTGACAGTGTTTGCCCTGGCGCAACCACTGCACTGGCGGCGAGCATAGCCGGTGGTAGCTGGTGGAGTAAAAACACGGCAATTGCCACAGTTTCGGCCGCTGGGTTGGTTACTGGGATTGCTACAGGTATGGATACTATATTATATGTTGTTTCCAATCCATGCGGCACAGATACATCATATTTAGTATTGAAGGTGCGAACTGATGCATCTTGCAAAGCTGGCATTAATTATGTTGGCGTCGGAAGCCCAAATTCAGTACATATTATACCTAACCCTAATCATGGATTGTTTATAATAAGTATTCCGGGAGTCCAGAATGATGTTGCGGGCCTAATTATTTCCAACGTTCTAGGACAAAGAGTAAAGGAAATGAATATTAACCCGGCAACATCTACAACTATTGTACTAGATGTTCCCAACGGCATTTATTTCGTAACGTTGGTAGGTAGCAATTTTCGGAAAGTTGAAAGAATGATAATTGAGTAGGGTAGCGTAAAATAAGTTGGTGATTTGCGGGTAGAAAAGGGCACCCCCGTACAATTTTATGCTACTTATTGCACTTCAAATAAAAATAATATGAGTGCTGTTTTCCTCAAAAAATTACCGTTCGTAAACAAAAACGACCGTTGGTAAACAATTTTTGGTTGTTTTTGTGGTTGAACATAGCTTGCACTCAGTTCAGAAAAATAACACACACAAAATTATTTCCTCTCGAACTTCTCTATCTCCTCTTTAGGACATTGGGCACTAGCTGACTTATTTACGCTATTGCAAAAATAACCCAACGCATTCAGAATGCCCTGCTAGAGCGGGGCATTCTGCTTTTAGTACCACTTTGGTTAATGGCACAAAAAAATCCCACCCTGTAGAGGTGGGATTGAAATTTGGAGTATGTTGTATTAATAGTTCTTATTAAAATTGGAATTATAGCTGCCAGAATTGTTATCCCGGTTGTAGCTTCCACCGCCGCCGGAATTGTTGTCCCTGTTATAACTACCACCAGAATTATTATCCCTGTTATAGCTACCGCCACCACCGGAATTATTGTCCCTGTTGTAACTACCGCCACCGGAATTATTATTGTATCCTCCCGGCCTTGGGCCATTAGTCCGTGGCCTGAAAGGTCTTGGACCGCTGCCACTATTACCATAGCTACCCTGACCTGGCCGGGTGGTATTTTGCTTAGCTTCTTTAACGGAAATAATATTGCCTTCAAAAAAGCTGAAATCAAGATTGTCAATGGCGTCTTGTGAGGCATTATGATCAACCATTTCTACGAACCCAAAACCACGGGACATGCCTGTAGCATTGTCCATAATAACTTTACTGGACGTAATTTCACCAAATTCTGAAAATAACTTTCTTAAGCCTTCAGCAACCGTTTCCGGATTCAAATTACCAACGAAGATGTTCATAAGCGTTTATTAAAATAAACAATGAGTTATTAAGTTTAGAATCAAAATAGAGTACAAGATACCTATATTTTCCCAAAAAAGACCAACCGCTACACAGAAAAAAACATATTTTTCTTTAAATCGCCGGTGAATTTGGCAATAGCAGCCGTCGAAACTAGCATTATGCAATATTTCTACCAGCCAAGCAGGGTTTTTAATTTTGCCATACCGCTCTTGCTCACTAGTACTTTGGCACCGCAATGCAGCAAGGCAATATGGCTTTCTTTCTCGTAGGGTTCTATTTTTGACAACTGACTTACAGGAACAAAAAATGACCTGTGCACCCTTACAAACTGTTGCGGGTCCAGCGTTTGCTCTACATGCGAAAGCGTGCTTTTCTTAAGGTAGCTGCCTTCTTTGGTGAATATTTTTATGTAGTCATCACTCGCTTCTATATAATAAATATCCTGTGCGGGAATTATTTTTATAGAGCCGTTATCTTTCACTACAATGCGGTGCTGGTAACCTTCATAAACCTGGTTTTCAATTACCTGGTTTATAGGCGCAGTCTTCTTCTCGGCGGCAGTAGCAAGCCATTTGGCCATAGCCTTATCAAAGCGCTCCTTGGTAACTGGTTTAAGAATATAGTCAATTGCATGCGTTTCAAAAGCCTTGAGCGCATATTCATCAAAGGCCGTGGTAAATATTACCGAAGGTGGCGTATCCAGCAATTCCAGCATCTCAAACCCGTTGAACCGTGGCATCTGCACATCGAGGAAGATGAGGTCTGGCTTCAATTCCTGAACGGTTTTAAAACCTTCGAAACCATCTGCGCATTCTGCTACAACTTCTATTTCGACATATGGTTTCAGAAGTGACCGGACCAATTGTCTTGCCAGTGGTTCGTCATCTATAAGTACTACTTTATACATTGGTTTGTGGTATTTTTAAAGTGGTGGTGAAAGTTTGTTCGTCTTTTGATGTTTCCAGCAGATCTGTCCGCGAAAATAGGAGGTAAAGGCGGCGTCCGACTCCAGCTAACCCGAAACCGGTTCCTCTCGGAGGTTGCAGATTTGGGTCAAACGGATTCGTTATAGAAAGTACAAGTATCGGCCCATCAGAAATGATGCTGATTTTAATTTCTACAGTGCCTGTTTTGCTATACAGTCCGAACTTGATTGCGTTTTCAAGTATGGGCTGAAAAAGGAAAGGGGGAATGGTTGCATCGTTGTTGAATTGCTTTTCAAATTTAATCTGCAACCTGTCTCCAAACCTGACTGACTCTATGGCAAGGTAGGATTCTATGTAAAGTAATTCTTCGTTGATAGTGATTTTATCTTCCGACTCTCTTTTTACTGAATTTCGCAAAAAATCAGAGAGTTTACCAATCATTTCCTGCGCACGATCGGGAGAAATCATTACTAGTGCGCTGATAGAATTCAGGCTATTGTATAAGAAATGCGGCTGCAGTTGTTGCCTTAGCTTGAAAAGTTCTGCATCGCGCAGCAAAATGGCAGCGTCGGTCTGGTGCTGAAACCTTGCGTCCAGTTCCGTAATGTTTTTGCGCAACGCTGCATTGGTCGCAATCCAGCTGTAAAATATCCAGGTAATCAAAAAGCGGATGTGCAAGGTGCTTTCCAGCCAGCCCAGGTAGTAGGCCCAGCCAACATAATTCGGGTTATTTTCTTGCCTTACCCACCATTTGAGTGTATGCCATTCAATATATACGGTTAAGATCCCAAGTACCAGTGCAATAAAAACAGAATAAGTAAATAGGGTAACCTTGGTAGGATAGGTTCTTATAAGCAGTATTGCAATCCATAACGAAAGGCTCATCAAGGCCATGCTGCAAATGGAATCGGATAATGCGATGCCCCACATAAATCCAAAAATACCATGCAGTATATACAAGTGTATGGCCAGGCCCGCAAATGCGAGTAGCAAAACGATCCAGTGAATATTTTTATTGATGAGCCTCAAACTGTATGTAAGGTAATGCTAAATAATAAGAAAGGATATGCTGAGCGATGCAGCGAAGTATAACTCTGTAAAGTGCTTGTTGCTGTTAAGTTGCAAAGTTTTTAAACCAGCCCCGCCGCATTGGCGTTGACTCTGAATATTAACTGTTGATTATTAATTGCTTAGGCCATCCAAAGGGGAGCCGCAACCATTTCGGGTTCGCGAACCATCGAAAAAAGCAAGCCTCCATTGGTCAGTTCTATTGGCCGCAGATCTTTTACAGCCAGCATACGCCAGCAAATAGTGCGACCATGCCTGTCAATAAATGTAGCTTCTTCGCCCATTCCGGCTTTTTTTGCTTCGCCTAGCGCGTTTATCTCATCGTCTGCATACACAAGGCGCCATTGCTCCTCATATTGGTCAGTCGGTAGTCCTTCGCATTCTATCCGGTAAATGATTTGAGCGGTAAATGACTTCATGTTATATATATTGAGTGGTGGAAAGTCTGAATTTTAAAACCAACTATCCGGCAACATATTTAAGGTTGCCGGATAGTTTATATTGTTAACTACACTTATAAGTGATAGCACTGACAAATATTTATTTAAGAGCTACTAACTACTTTGTACGATTTACTATCAACTAATAAGACTTGATCTCTACATTTCCGAAAGAGCAGTTACCCCGTAGAATCAAAACCTTTTTGTTTTCCACAGATGAAGCGGTCTGTATATTTCTTTCATCTTCAACATTGCCGAAAGAAGGGTTGATCTCGTTCTGGATATGCCAGTGTGAGGGAACAATGATTTCAACACCGCCGAACGATACTTTTAAGTCTAATATTGCAGGGGAATCAACAATATCGGCTTGCATAAAATTTAATTCGCAGCCGCCGAATGTCACAGAGATATTACCGCCTTTAAACTCTTTGGAGGTGATCATCTCTTTGCGGCCACCAAAAGTTACATCAAGGTTCAGGTTGTTTTCTGTTGATGTCGAGTTATCAACCTTAAAACCCGGCGCACAATCATTCTTATGGTTTCGCTTTGTAATTGCCAGTCCAATACCACCTATAACCAGCGCACCCGGAACAACGTAGTCGCTGTAGTTATAAAACCCAGGCAGATCTTCCACGAGGTATACGCCACCAATCAAAATCAGGATCCACCAGGCTGCATTCCTGAAATTGTTTTTTATCCCAATTAAAATACCGATGATGATTAATACATAGGGCCAATGGGTATCCCATTCAAAATTGAATTTGAAGGCTATACTGAACATCCACAATATCCCGATTATTGCTACGGCAATGCCCGCAAACGAACGGTTCTTATTCCTTCTTTGCATGTGTTCTTTCACTTTTGCTTCCCAATTTGGGTCATTCCAGTCCCGCACTCTGTATTGTCTGCGCATAGCCTATTTATTATGATACAAATGTACACGCCTGAAAAAACCTGCTGAACGGTAATTAGGCGAGAAAATTGTAACGGTCGGTAAGTAGGGGGTAATTGTCGGTGAGCGCTTTGTGAAAAATGTCTTTTAATACCAAGTTACCAAATTACAGCTTGTTTCGGTGGCAAAGTTTGTACTTTTGCAGCCTTATTCATTTTGCATTGCAGCAAACAAAAATCAAAAAACTTTCACTTATCCAGTTTCGTAACTATACATCTTCTGTGTACGAATTTGGTGCGCCCGTTACCTGCATAACCGGTGCAAACGGAAGTGGAAAAACGAATTTGCTGGATGCTGTTTATTACCTTTGTTACACCAAAAGTTACCTGAGCGCTTACCAGCAACATAGTGTGCAGATGGGCACTGATGGTTTCAGGATAACGGGCAAATTCGAAAATGATGGCACTGATGAAGTAATCAGCTGCAAATGGAAGGCAGCTAAAAAGGAAGTTTTTCGTAACGATGTCGCTTATGAAAAATTCACTGATCATATTGGTCGTTTTTCTGCGGTGATGATTGCGCCAGACGATACTGAATTAATAAACGGCGGCAGTGAACCACGCCGCCGATGGGTGGATAGTATCTTAAGCCAGATTGATGCAACCTACCTGGAAAAACTGATGGTTTACCAGCGCATTTTGTTACAACGCAATGCATGGCTTAAGATGCAGGCTTTTAAGCCCAATCCCGTTTATGCCGAGCTGGACTATTATAACGCACAGCTATCGGATTGCGGCACCTATATACACGGCAAACGCAAAATTTTCCTGGATAGTTTTTTACCCTTGCTGAATGATTTCTATCACCAGCTATCTGGCGGTAAAGAGTTGGTGCAGGTTACTTACGACAGCGACCTGGAAAGCAAACCGTTGCAAATTTGGCTTCATGATACCCTGGAGCACGACCTGCGTTTACAGCGGACGCTGAGGGGCACCCACAAAGACGATTGGGCTTTTTTTATTAGCGGCATGGTGCTGAAGCAATTCGGATCACAGGGGCAAAAGAAGAGTTTCCTTTTTGCCATGAAATTGGCGCAGTATGCATACCTGAGTAAAGCATTGGGGCATTTGCCTATCTTGTTACTTGACGATATTTTTGAAAAACTTGACCAGTCAAGAATGGAATCGTTACTGCGCATTATTTGTGGCGCTGAATTCGGGCAGGTTATTCTTTCCGATACGCACCCTGAGCGTATTCGCCAGGCTTTTGGCGAAATGGCTGATGTTGGCTTTATCTTTTTATAGTATACAGTTCATTTTATAAACATTGTAATTGTCGCTGTTTATATTTCACTTATTCACTTCATTTTGTAAAATTAATTCGACATGATATACAAGATGTAGAAATGTTTATTACTTTTGCACCGTAAAACAAATATATGAAAAAATTATTACTATTGTTTATTGGTTCAACGGTTGGTTTTTCAGCTTTTGCTCAAAAAACCGTGGCAAACAAGTATGCAGACAGTCTCCTCTACAGATTGGTGATTGATGTAAATGCAACCGGCGGTGCCTTAATGCAAAGTATAACAAGAAGCGATGCGAACAGCGCTTTTCTAAATCCGGTAAATAACGACCTGGGGACGTTGAAATTTGAAAAAGGAATGTCCTATGGCTTCGATGCTCAACTGGGATTCTTCTTTGGCAAAAAACGCCATTTCGGTCTGGGATCGGGCATTGCCTATTTTATGCAACAAGGAAATATGACCTTGGATAAGTACCACACTGAGTTTCAGTCATCAGATTTCCAGGGGCACGTTTTCAGGCAGCTGATCACTTCAACTGGCCAGGTAACTGAAAAATTAAAGATTACCAATGTTAATATCCCTGTTGTCTTAAAATTCAAAAAGCGCATTAACAAAACATGGGGCATTACTGCCGACCTTGGCATTATGTACAACCTGCAGTATAAGAACAACTATACTACGGATGCACAGTTTAACTACGAAGCTATTTACACTAAAACAACTTCTGGCGGTGTAACTACTTATAGCTACGACAATACGCCAAACCATACTAACGCAAATAACGTTAACTATCTTAATGGTAGTACATCTGCAGCTACGTTTCAAACTATGCGCAGTGCAGGTTATAACGTTGGCCTTGGTGTAGCGCCAACAACCAACAGTGCTGACTACAACTATTCAAAAGGTACCATTGGTTATTTCTTCCAGCCTTCTGCTAATGTGTTTCTGTCTAACAATGTAGCGCTGAACTTTGGTTTGTACTACATGTATCAGCCGGTTAAGAACACAGAAGGTAATACCAATATGCTTACTAACAAGGTGGGCGATTACAGTTCTGTATTGAGGTCAGTATCTGACAGCAAGAACCAGTCTCTTGGTCTTAACGTTGGTGTACGCTTCTTTATCGGTAAGCTGAAAGATACCGACCATGATGGCACTCCGGATGTTAAGGACAAATGTCCTACCATTGCTGGCCCTGGCGAATTATTCGGTTGCCCGGATTTCGATCATGACGGTATTGCTGATTATGAAGATTCTTGCCCAAGGCAGGCTGGTCCTTTCCAGTACCATGGTTGTCCTGATGGTGATGGCGATGGCGTTCCTGATAGGGAAGATGCTTGTCCTGCTGTTCCTGGTATTAAGGCACTTTTAGGTTGCCCTGATAAAGATGGCGACGGCGTTGCAGATAAAGATGACAATTGCCCTGATGTTAAAGGTCTTGCTAAATATCATGGCTGCCCTGATACAGATGGTGATGGTATACCTGATAACGAAGACCAGTGCCCTAACGAAATAGGCCCTGAAAGCAATCATGGTTGCCCTGTTCCTCCTCCTCCGCCACCAGTTGCTACACACATTGATATCACTACCCCGATATTATTTGATGTGAACAAGAACATTATCGCTGAGGCGTCTTATCCTGTATTGGAAGAAGCGGTAAAGGAACTTGCAGAAGACAAATCAGTAACTGTGGTTATTGACGGTTATACCGATAACAGCGGTTCTGAAGTTTACAACAAAGTTCTTTCTGTGAAGAGGGCTGAAGCAGTAAGGAAGTACCTGCAAGGCAAAGGCGTTTCAACCAAGAGGCTGAAAGTTGTTGGTCACGGTCCTATGGATCCGATAGCTGATAACGCTACACCGGAAGGAAGGGCACAAAACCGCCGCGCAACAATTCATGTTAAAGGTAAATAAGTTGATATATTGAGTGTATTTGAAAATGACCGGTGTTCTACCGGTCATTTTCTTTTTTAGTAAAAGAAGGAATACGGCAATTCAGTCGTCTAAATAAAAAATCGCTCTGCCTGATGATGTCCAAACTACGAACTTTAAGCGCGTTACTTTGCTTTGGTGCGCTAACAGCCTCCGCCCAGTATAACACCCTTCGCATACCCGACACGCTCTCGGGCACAACCTTTAATCTTACAGCGCGAGATACTTTCCTGAACATAATGCCGGGTACACCAACCATTGCCGGTTCATTTAACAGCGACTTCTGGGGGCCGACACTCATCTGGAACAAAGGTGATATTGTTCATATCAACGTAGATAACCAGACCGCTGATACTACTACTGTACACTGGCACGGTATGCACCTTCCGGCAATAATGGACGGTGGTCCGCACCAGACAATTCCACCTTACACCAGCTGGCACCCTTACTGGAAAGTAGATAACAATGCCGCAACCTTTTGGTATCATCCGCACCTCGATATGAAGGCTGAGGAGCAGATGAATATGGGCTTTGGTGGATTTATTATTGTGCGCGATTCTGCGGAAAGTGCGCTGCCTTTACCCCGCAAGTATGGTGTTGACGATATTCCACTTGCGTTAACCGACAGGCGTTTTGATGCTTCAAACCAATTTGTAATTGCGCCTTATGGCGATAGTATGCTTACCAATGGCGTGCTCCGTGCACAGTATAGTGTGCCGGCGCAGGTATTGCGTTTCCGGATACTCGATGCAGCAATTGAGCGCTCGTATAATATCGGCTTTAGCGACAACCGTACCTTTTATGTAATAACTACCGATGGCGGCTTACTCGATACTTCAGTTGCATTGACCAGGCTTTTAATTCATGCCGGTGAGCGGTACGAAATATTGGTTAACTGCACGGGCCAGTCTGGTACAACTGTTAATATGATGGCTTACAACTCTACATTGCCAACGGGTGGGGTAGCTGGTGGTGAAAACTTTACGGGTGGCCCATTCGCAAACTACCTCGGTCATCGCGACTTCAATATTCTGCATTTGGTTATTGGTGCTGCAACGGGTACTGGTGTTACGACTGTGCCACATAGCTTGGGTGCCAACGTCTTCCCGGCGGCATCAACCGCTGCATTAACACGGAATATTTCCATTAGTGACAGCACGGGCCTGCCGGGAATTTTAGGACCGAATGCCTTTATACTGAATCACCGTCTATTTAATATTGGCTACATCGACTATCATGTGCCACTTGATAATACTGAAATCTGGTCTATTACCAATAGCGGCGCTTTTGGCCATCCTTTTCATATTCATGACGTCGAGTTTTATGTGTTGAGCGTGAACGGAGCACCAGCCCCGGCATACCAGCAGGGGTGGAAAGATGTGATTTTTGTGCCAAGCCACCAGAATGTCCAATTCATTGCACGTTTTGCGGACTATGCTGATTCGCTGCACCCTTATATGTTCCATTGCCACATCGCCTTGCACGAAGATGAGGGCATGATGGGCCAGTTTGTAGTGGGTAATGCACCATCAGGAATTATGAATATTGCGCAGAACAGCAAAATGAAGTTGTTCCCTAACCCAACAAAAGGCATGCTGCATTTTGAAATGGAACAAGGCATTACTATCGTTCATGCAGCTATAATAAATATCAGGGGCATATTGCAAAAGGAAGTTGACTTGCATACCGGCAATGGCGCTATTGATGTAGCATCGTTGGGTTATGGTCAGTACTTCATCAGGCTAACGGACGAAGAGGGTAGGACGTACATAAAATCTTATCTTGCAGAATAGCGGTAAAGCCATTTCATGGAGCATAAGACAAAATCGATAAGGCCATTCATTGGTGCCAAAAACTATAACTTGTCCAGGCATTTTTATCAGGACCTTGGTTTTCAGGAGTTTGTTATTGCACCCAATATGTCTTTTTTTAAGGCGGATACCATTGGTTTTTACCTGCAAGATGCTGACGTGAAAGACTGGATAGACAATACCATGGTGTTCGTAGAGGTCGATGACGTGGACAGGTACTGGAAGGAGCTCTCCGCATTAAACCTGCCGGCAAAATACCCGGGCGCAAGGCTCACCCCGATTCAAAACTATGATTGGGGCAAGGAATGCTTTTTGCACGACCCTTCTGGTATATTATGGCATTTTGGTGCTTTCCACTGACCTAAGGATTTTGAATGTCTGAAGTATAATAACATTGCAGCGCCGGTGCTGCAATGCGAAGAATTGTCTTTGACTTAAGGATTTTTTAGGTCTGAAGGACTGTAATATGCCAGCATAGAGTGCAGCCTTGCGATAGCGAGTCATTGAGTTAAGGATTTTGAAGGTCTGAAGGACCGTAATATAGCAGCACAGGGTGCAGCCCTGTGATACGGATACCGTTGTTGACAAAGCCCTGTAAGGGCGAAATGTTATTAGTAAACCCATACTCCAATGATATTGCCACTTAGGGACTGCCGACTTAGCTAACAAATAACTGCATTACAAATTAAAGATCCCATGAAATATCTACACTCCCTGATACTGGTCATTGTTGCCTTTTATGCCACAGCCTTTGCACCAGCTACAGGTTACAAAATCGGCGATGAAGTCGCTGATTTCAGCCTGAAAAATGTAAACGGCAAAATGGTCTCCCTGGCAGACTATAAGTCTGCAAAGGGCTTCATCATTATTTTTACCTGCAACCATTGCCCATATGCCAAGCGCTACCAGGAAAGGCTGAATCAGTTCAGCAAAAAGTACACTGCTGCTGGCATCCAATTGCTGGCAATAAGTGCCACAGACCCCACCATAGTACCCATGGATTCCTATGAAAATATGAAACTGGCAGCAAAGCAAGGCAGCTATAAGTATCCTTATCTCTATGATGAAAGCCAGTCGGTTGCAAGGGCTTTTAATGCCGCTAAAACCCCACATGCCTTGGTTGTGTTTAAAACGAATGGCAAATGGGTACTCCGGTATTCAGGTGCAATAGATGATAATGGGGCCGATGTAACCAAGGTGAAAAACCATTACCTGGAAGACGCTGTTGATGCCCTGCTTGCCGGCAAACCTGTCGCAAATGAGGTTACCAAATCAGTTGGTTGCCCTATAAAATGGAAAAGCGGCAGATAGTGACATATTCACAACGGCTCCAATATTGATAGCTCTGTGAAGCGTCATTTAGTGAGCACCGGCAGCCCAATAATTATTCTTTATTCATCGCGCTGCAATTGACTACTAATACCAATTAGACATTTAAATAACACCTTGCGCTAATTACACAGTCTCCTCCTTTTGAAGGAGGAGTACCCGAATGAGCGCGGCTCCTTCAGCTGCGTTCATTCGGGGGAGGTGGTTAATTTTACAAGCCATTTAGTGCAGATTT
>CANFKC010000014.1 GCA_947447265.1 Chitinophagaceae bacterium | reverse complement strand
GCAACACCAGCGGCTTTGGGTGGCGGCGCTTCAACACTTTGTGTTGGTGCAACAACTACATTTACCGAGGCGGTTAGCGGCGGTGCATGGACTACAGACGCAGCAGGTATCGCTTCAGTTAATGCAACTGGCGATGTAACCGGCGTTGCGGTGGGTACTGCAAATATTTCTTACACTATAGCTAATAGCTGTGGCAGCAATACTGTTTCAGCAGCAATTACAATTGATGATGTTCCTTCAGTTCCTGCAATCGGCGGAGTTTCTGCAATCTGCGTGAGTGGTGTTTCTACACTTACAAATGCAATGAGCGGTGGTACCTGGAGTTCAGATGCTGTGGGTGTCGCTTCAGTCGATGCTTCAACTGGTGACCTTACAGGCATTTCTGTTGGTACGGCCAACATTACCTACACAGTTACTAATGCTTGCGGAACTGGTTCCAACACAACTGCTATCACGGTTAACACTCTTCCTTCAGTAGCAGCTATTGGCGGTGCGGCTTCAGTTTGCGAAACTGCAACAATAACATTAACCGACGCTACTACCGGTGGCACCTGGACCACTGATGCTGCTGGTACAGCTTCAGTTGAAGCTGCTACAGGTATTGTAACTGGTGTAGCTGCTGGTACAGCTAATATAACTTATACGGTAAGCAATGCTTGCGGCGATGGTTCAAGCAGCACAGCAATAACTGTTAATCCAGCTCCGAACGCTGGTTCTGTTTCTGGTGTGTCTTCTTTGTGTGTTGGCACTGCAACCACGTTTACTGATGGTGTTTCTGGTGGTACGTGGAGCAGCGATGCTACAGGCATTGCTACTGTTGACGCGTCAACTGGTGATGTAACCGGCGTTGCTACCGGCATAGCAGCAATCTCTTATTCTGTTACTAATAGTTGCGGCACTGCTTCAGCAAGCCAATCAATAACTATAATCGATGTTCCTGTTGCCCCTGCAATAGGCGGTCCTTCTACTGTTTGTGAAGCTGCAACTATAACACTTACCAATGCTACAAGCGGCGGTTCATGGACTACAGATGCAGCAGCTACTGCTTCTGTAGATGCGTCTACTGGCGTTGTAAGCGGTATTGCAGCTGGAACAGCTAATATTACTTATTCAGTTACTAATGCATGTGGAACAGGATCAAATAGTACTTCGGTTACTGTAGATCCGGCACCTGCTACTCCTGCGGCAATTGGCGGCAGTAGTACTGTTTGCGTTGGGGCTTCAATTACACTTACTGAATCTGTTACAGGCGGTACCTGGAGTACAGATGCTGCTGGTGTTGCTTCTGTTAACGCCACTGGCGATGTAACTGGCGTAGCTACTGGCTCTGCAAACATATCATATACTATTACAAACGGTTGCGGAAGTAATTCAGTTTCACTTGCTGTTACCGTTGACGACATTCCAAGTGTCGCTACTATTTCTGGCGCAGCGTCTGTTTGCGTAGGTGCAACTACAACGCTTAGCGATGCGACTACTGGTGGATCATGGGCTAGCGATGCAACTGGTATCGCTTCTATCGAAGCTGCTACCGGAATTGTAACAGGTGTTACTAATGGTACAGCTAATATTACTTATTCAGTATCTAACGCTTGCGGCACTGGCTCTGGCTCAACTGCTATTACTGTTGATCCGGCTCCTGCTACTCCGGCAGCTATCGGCGGCCCTGCAACAGTTTGCGTAGGTGCTACTATCACATTAACCAACTCAGTTAGCGGTGGTTCGTGGAGCAGCGATGCTACAGGTATTGCATCAGTTGATGCTTCAACCGGCGATGTTTTCGGAACTGCAACAGGCACTGCAAATATTACTTACACAATAGCTAATGGTTGTGGCAGCAATATGGTTGCCACCGCAATAACTGTTGATGATATTCCTTCTGTTCCTGTAATTAGTGGCGTAGCTTCAGTTTGCGTTGGTTCAACGCAAACATTGTCTAATACAATGACTGGTGGTAGCTGGACTTCAGATGCTGCTGGTGTTGCTACTATTGATGTTTCTTCCGGTGTATATACCGGTGTTACGACTGGTACAGCCAACATTACATACGCGGTAACTAATGCTTGCGGAACAGGTACAAACTCAACTTCGGTTACTGTAATTGACGTTCCTTCAGTTGCGACCATTTCTGGCGCAGCTACCGTTTGTGAAACGGCTACTATTACCTTTACTGATGCTACAAGTGGTGGCACCTGGAGCTCAAGTGCAGCAGGAGTTGCTTCTGTTGATGCTTCAACGGGTGACGTGACGGGCGTTTCTGCAGGTTCTGCAAATATCACTTACACAGTAACCAATACTTGTGGCAGCACAACAGATGTTGCAGCAATAACTGTTAATCCGGCTCCACATGCAGGTACTATCTCTGGTACGCTTACAGCATGCGTCGGCAGCGCTGTTACATTAACTTCAACAGTTTCCGGTGGTACATGGAGTACCAGCGCGGCTGGCGTTGCTTCGGTTGACGCAACTAGCGGTTCAGTAACAGGTGTTGCTACCGGTGGTGCAACAATATCTTATTCATTTACCAATAGTTGTGGTACAGATGTAGCTACAACCGGCTTCACTGTTATAGATATTCCAGTGGTTGGTTCAGTTACTGGTCCGGTTGATGTTTGCGTGGGTGCTACAATAACCCTTGGCAATACGGCAGCCGGTGGTACCTGGAGTAGCAGTGCTTCATCAATTGCTACTGTTGATCCTTCAACTGGTGTTGTAACTGGTGTTACGGCAGGCTCGTCTACAATTACCTACAACGTAACTAATGCATGTGGCTCTGTTGACAGCACTTTAGCTATCACGGTTAACCCGGCTCCGGCAGCAGGTACTATCTCAGGTCTTAATTCAATATGCACCAGCGCTACAATAACGCTTTCTTCTACTGTAACAGGTGGTACATGGAGCAGCGATAACGCAACGGTTGCAACAATAAATACTACAGGCGATGTATTCGGCGCAGGTGCGGGTACTGCTACAATTTCTTACTCATTTACAAATAGCTGTGGAACGGATGTCGCAACTTTCGGAGTGACAGTTAACGGTTCTCCTTTTGTTTCTCCTATTACAGGTCTTGATACAGTTTGTGCAGGTAATACTGTTACGCTTGCAGATGCTACTGTCGGCGGAACATGGAGCCTGACAGATCTTACTGTAGCTGCTGTTGATGCGAGTGGTAATGTTACCGGCTTCTTCCAGGGTGTGGATACTATCCAGTATACATTCACTGCAACCTGCGGCAGCACTACGGTTATTTTCCCATTCTATGTTAATGACTTGCCAGCGGCACCTTCTATCTCAGGTACTACAACATTCTGCGCAGGCGCGACAAATGCTTTCACCAGCACAACTGCCGGCGGAACATGGAGCAGCACTGATGCTTCAGTAGCTACTATAGATGCAGCGTCAGGCGTGGCTACCGGAACTACCGGTGGTTTTGCAATAATTTCTTATTCAGTTGCAAATGCATGTGGAACAGGTGACAATGCCGTAGGGATTTCTGTTACTTCGCTTCCGTTTGTTGGTGCTGTAACTGGTGTGTCTTCATTCTGTAATGGTACTTCTACCACTTACAGCAATGCAGCTTCAGGCGGCACATGGGCTACGAGTGATGCCACAGTGGTTACAATTGACCCGGCTACAGGCGTGGCTACTGGCCTTGCAGCTGGTGCCGCAACAATTTCTTATTCTGTTTCTGGTACTTGTGGTACGGTCGATTCAACTTTAGCGATTACCGTTGATGCATTGCCAGCAGCAGGTGCTATTTCTGGTCCTGCTACTATTTGTGTGAGCGCTGGCGCTACACTTACTGACGTAGTAGCTGGTGGTACCTGGACTACTTCAGATGCAACTGTTGCGTCAATTGATCCTTCAACTGGCGTTGTTGCAGTTGCTTCTATTGGTTCTGCTACCATATCTTATACAATAACAAATGGTTGTGGTTCAGATGTTGCTACTTATGCAATAACTACGGATGATCTTCCTACAGTTGCAGCGATTACTGGTACTTCTACTATTTGCCTTGCCGGTTCATTTACATTTACTGACGGTACTACCGGCGGTTTGTGGAGCACGACCGATGCAAGTATTGCATCGGTTAATGCCGGCACAGGAGATGTGACTGGTGTTGCGATTGGTGCTGCTACGATATCTTATTCTGTTACCAATACCTGCGGTACTACTGATGTTACTTCAGCATTAAGCGTTGACCCGGCTCCTTCTGCTGGTGCAATTCTGGGTTCTCCTTCTGCATGTGCTGGTACAACTGTTACTTTAACTGATGCTGTTGCAGGCGGTGTGTGGAGCACAAGCGATGCCACTATTGCTTCCGTTGATGCAGCTACTGGAGATGTAACTGGTATTGCAGCAGGTTCTGCAACAATATCTTACGCTGTAACCAACAGTTGTGCAACAGCATACGCTACGTTAACTTTCACAGTTGATGATATACCAGTTGTAGCTGCGATCTCTGGCACGTCATTTATGTGTGTAGGTAGTACTTCGACTATGACCGACGCTACCGCTTCTGGTACATGGGCCAGCAGTGATCCTTCTATTGCTACTATCGACGCTGCTTCAGGCGATGTTACAGGTCTTACTACCGGTACTGTGTTTATCTCTTATACCGTGGTTAACGGCTGCGGTCCTAACACAGCATTGACTGCGATATTTGTTGACGATTTGCCAGTGCCAACGCCAATTACCGGTGGCACTTCAGTTTGCGTTGGTTCAACCATTACGTTGGCTGATGCAATGGCTGGCGGTACCTGGAACACCAGTGACGCAACCGTTGCGTCAGTAAATGCGGCAACTGGTGATGTTTCCGGTATGGCTATCGGTTCGGCAATAATTTCTTATTCAGTGACAAATGGTTGTGGTACTACTGATAATACTATACCTATGAATGTAATTACCGTTCCATCGG
Organism: Chitinophagaceae bacterium; assembly: GCA_947447265.1. GTDB lineage: Bacteria > Bacteroidota > Bacteroidia > Chitinophagales > Chitinophagaceae > Flavipsychrobacter. Next base: position 99,486 of record CANFKC010000014.1, on the reverse strand, counting down.
CTCCTGCTGCAATTACAGGTACGCCGGTTGTGTGCGTGGGCTCAACAACATTATTAAACGATGTGACACCAGGTGGATCATGGAGCAGCAGCTCTATACCGATGGCCGCAGTTGACGCCGCAGGCCTTGTTAGCGGTCTCAGTACTGGTACATTAACTATTTCATATACACTTACAAATAGCTGCGGTTCAACATCGGCAACAATACCATTTACTGTAAATGATGTTCCTACGGTTGCTGCTATTACGGGTGCATCGTTTGTTTGCTTCGGTGGCTCAACACCTCTTAACAATGCAACCGCAGGCGGTACATGGACTTCCAGCGACGCCACTATTGCTTCAATTGGTGCTGCCAGCGGTGTTGCTACCGGCTTAGCCAGCGGTAATGTTACTATTACCTATTCAGTTACAAATAGCTGCGGTACAACTAACGTTACTTTCCCATTCACTGTTACTCCATTACCAGTTGTTAGTGCAGTTACAGGAACTTCAACTGTTTGCGCAGGTGGAACCTTCCTTGTACATAATGACACTACCGGTGGTGTATGGTCAAGCAGCGATAATACAGTAGCAACAATTGATGCTGCTGGTATTGTTACAGGCGTTGCAGCAGGAAGCGCTACAATGACCTATACTTTAACTACCGTTTGTGGTACTACATTTGCGACACTCGATATTACAGTAACTGACGTTCCTGCTATAACTCCTGTGGTTGGTGTTGCTACCGTTTGTGTTGGTTTCAGTACAATTTATACTGATCCTACAGCAGGTGGCGTTTGGAGCACTAGCGATGCATCTGTTGCAACGGTTGATACATCTGGTAACGTTACAGGTGTCGGTTTAGGCACTGCAACAATATCTTATACAGTAACCAATTTCTGCGGTTCTACTTATGACAGCCTGGTAGTTACAGTTTCTCCGGCTCCGGTTGTAGGAACGATTACCGGTGCAACATCTGTTTGCGTAGGTAGTACAATAACTCTGGCTGATGCTGCCGGTAGTGGTACTTGGAGTTCAACAGACCTTACGGTGGCAACTGTTGACGCTGCTACAGGCGATGTTACAGGTATTGGCGCTGGTACCGTTACTATTTCATATTCCGTTACTAATTCATGCGGCACAGATGCGGCTACCTTCACATTTACAGTGAACGATGTGCCTGCCGTTCCTGGTATTACTGGTGTAACTACCGTGTGCGAAGGATCTACGACGTCTCTGGGTAATGCAGTAGCTGGTGGTACCTGGTCAACAAGTGATGCAACTATTGCTTCTATTGATATTGCGGGTGTGGTTTATGGTGTATTAGCTGGTTCGGCAACGATTACTTATTCAGTTACTAACGTTTGCGGAACTACCGATGTTACAACAACTGTAACAGTTAATCCACTTCCAACTACTTCGACTATTACTGGTGCATCTTCTGTGTGCGTTGGTTCTTCTGTTACACTCAGCGACGCAACTGCGGGTGGTACATGGACCAGCAGCGATGCTACTATTGCAAGTATTGATGCTACTTCAGGCGCTGTTACCGGTGTATCTGAGGGTGCTGTTACTATTACTTATACAATTACCAACAGCTGCGGAAGCATTGATTCTTTCTTCGCATTTACAGTTAACGATGTTCCGATAGTGGCTTCTATAACTGGTGTTGCTACCCTTTGCCCTGGTGCAAGCGGAACTCTTGCTGATGCGACTACCGGTGGTACATGGACCAGCAGCGACATTACCGTTGCTTCAATCGATGCTTCAACCGGTGTTGTTACCGGCGTTGCGGGTGGTACGGTTGCAATCTCTTACGCAGTTACCAACACTTGTGGTGTAACTACAATAAGTACCGCTTTAACTGTTATCCCTGTTCCTTCAGTAGGTGTTATTTCAGGTACAACAGTTGTTTGTGCAGGTTCAAGTACAATATTGTCTGACACTGCCGCAGGCGGTACGTGGACATCGAGCGCTACTGGTATTGCTAGTGTAGATGCTGCTACCGGTGTTGTTACCGGCGTTGCAGGTGGTACGGCTATCATTACTTACGATATTACGAACGCATGCGGCTCGGCAAGCGATACCATCCTGGTTACTGTAAACGGTACACCAACTGTTGGTGCAATTACCGGTACTGCATCTTTCTGCGTAGGTACTACAACTGCACTTGCTGACACTACAGCCGGTGGCACATGGAGCTCAGCTGATACTACAATTGCTACTATTGATGCTGCAGGCACTGTTACTGGTGTTGCGGGTGGTACGGTAAATATCTCTTATGCGGTTGCTAACAGCTGCGGCACAACTTATGTTACTTACGCTGTAACTGTAAATCCATTGCCGGTTATTGCTGCAATAACTGGAACAACTACTGTTTGCGAAGGTTCAACAACTACTTTGGCTGATGCAACTACAGGCGGAACCTGGACTACCAGCACGGCTTCAATTGCATCGGTTGATGCATCAGGTAATGTAACAGGTGTTGCTGCGGGTGCTGCAACAATTACTTATACGGTTACAAGTGCGTTCGGATGCTCGGCTTATGTTACAACTTCGGTTACAGTTAACCCACTTCCGGTATTATCTCCTATTGGCGGACCTACTGGTGTTGCTTTGGGCGATTCAATAACTGTTACGGATACTGCAGCAGGTGGTACATGGTCAACCAGCGATGCTTCAATTGCTTCAATTAATAGCACTACAGGCCGCGTTTACGGTATTGCTCATGGTACAGTTACCATTACTTATACCAGGACCAACGCCTTCGGTTGTACAGCTACAGTAACTACTACTATTGGTGTTGCAGGTTCATTGACCAGTAGCTTCATATTCCCTGGTGGTAATGCTACATTATGCCATAATAACCCAATACCATTATTGGTTTACACTGCTGATACCAGCAACCATCTTACTTACCAATGGTACCGCAATAGCATTGCCATAGCAGGTGCAACTGATTCAACTTACATTGCTACAGCAACCGGTTATTTCGCTTGCGCTATTACTAATGCCGCTGGTACAGTAACGCTAACCGGTATTACAATTGTGCCTCCGCCAAACCCTGTTATCAATATTACAGGTGGTAATATTCTGTTCACAGGTTCATTCGCTACTTACCAATGGATGCTGAATGGTGTTATTATACCTGGTGCAACTTCTAGCGTGCATACTGAAACAGCTGCTGGTTTCTACAACGTTATTGTAACTGATGCCAATGGTTGTACAGATACTTCGGCTTCGTTTGTTGATACCAACTTTGGCTTAGGCTTCGTAGCATTACCGGATCCTGCTACTACAGTGAGGATCTATCCTAACCCAACTACTTCGGTTATTAACATTGAGACTTCCGCAGGCGTTCACGTAAACGTGTCTATACTTTCAATGGACGGTAAAGTGGTTATAAGGCAGGAAAGGGCTACGGCGGTAGACGTAAGCGAATTAGCTAGCGCTATGTATATGATTATGATCTACGATCAGCAAGGCGTATTACTCAAAGCAGACAGGTTTGTCAAGAATGAGTAGTAGTAATTGTTGAGATTGATATTAAGCGAAAGAGCAGGCCTGCAACATGGCCTGCTCTTTCCATTTTAGGTCATTTATTTTATGAATATTTTGTAGCGGTATGCAGTGGTCAGTCGAGCGCCATTATATTTTCCTTGGTATATTTACATTACTATGCGTGGCCTGAAAACAATTCTTTTACTCATTGTCTCTAATGCCTTTATGACCCTGGCCTGGTACGGCCACCTCAAATTCAAGCAATAGGAATGGGGTAAAAACCTTGGGTTGATCTCGGTGATATTCATCAGCTGGGGTTTAGCTTTCTTTGAATATATGTTCCAGGTGCCGGCCAATAAAATTGGTTTTGATGAAAACGGAGGCCCCTTCAATATCGTTCAGTTAAAAACAATTCAGGAGGCAATTACGCTAACCATTTTCACCGCATTTACCCTGATTTTCTTTAAAGACACAAAACTCGCCTGGAATCATTTGCTGGGCTTTGCACTCATTGTCGCCGCCGTATTTGTCATCTTCAAAAAATGGTAGGCTGTAAAAAAGAAAAAATTAGAAGTAAAAAGTAAAAATGCTCATTCGATTCGATCGAATGAGCATTTTTGCTTTAAGTCGTTATCCCGCCAAACCAGCGACATGGAGCAATTAGGAATAGCCATTAGTCATATCACACCATTGAGCCATTCAGCCATTATGAATAACTATTCAGCGCGCTGCAATCAACCTGCAATGACAATTCTGCATTTACATGGCTCAGTTGGCGCTCAATAAAAGGTCTTTGCGAGGCCCTTCGCCGAAGCAATCTCAAAATAGTATGGAAACTTCTTGCACGGTGCAGCACTCGTGAGATTGCTTCGCTACGCTCGCAAAGACCAGTTTTTTGCCCTAGTCATTGGTAGACCCATTGAGCAAATCAGATTTTATAATGAACCATTATTCATATCATACCATTGAGCCATCGAGCCATTGAGCAATTCAGCCATTAAAATGCCATTATTATTTCAGCTCCAGCAATGCAACGTTTTCAATGTGATGTGTATGCGGGAACATGTCGACTGGTTGCAGCCTGGTAATGCGGTAAGCGGCATCAAGCAGTTGCAGGTCGCGCGCCTGCGTTGCAGGGTTACAACTTACATACACCACTTTTGGTGCGCGCATTTTCAGTAATTGCTGCACCAGCTTTTCGTGCATACCGACGCGTGGCGGGTCGGTAATAATAACATCGGGTTTGCCATGCTCGGCGAAGAACTCATCGGTACAAATATCCGATACATCGCCGGCAAAGAACTTGCAATGATCAAGACCATTCAACGCGGCATTTTCGTGGGCATCCTTTATGGCATCTTCCACCACCTCTATACCGATTACCTTTTTTGCATTTGCGGAGCAGAATATGCCAATGCTGCCCGTTCCGCAATACAAGTCATACAATACCTCGTTGCCGGTAAGGCCCGCGAAATCGCGGGTAACCCTGTATAGAGCTTCAGCCTGGTAGGTGTTGGTCTGGAAGAATGATTTTGGCGATATTTTAAATTTGTAATTTTCCAGGTGTTCTTCAATAAATGGAGTACCACTATAGCATATAACATCCTGGTCATAAATGGTGTCATTCATTTTGCCATTGATAGTATAGTGAAGTGAAGTGATACCCGGTACATTAGCCAGTATGTGGTCAAGAATGGCAATCCTTGCTTCTTTATCTTCGTTGTTAATAACAAGGTTCACCAGAACCTCTCCGGTTGTGGCTACGCGTATTACCACATTACGCAGCCAGCCTGTATGTTGCCTGATGTCGTAATAGGGTAGTTTATGTTGTTCAGCGTACGCCCTGAGCACAGATAGCAATGTGTTGGTAGGTTCATGCTGCAGGTAGCAGGTGTGTATTTCCACAACCTTATCAAACAAACCCGGTGCATGGAAACCTAGTGCTGGCTCGGCTGCTAATTTTTCGCTTCTGTCCGCAATTTCTTCAAAGGTGCGGTAGCGTTGCGATGAAAAAGTGAATTCCAGTTTATTACGGTAGTAGCGTTCGTGCGGACTGCCTATTATAGGTTGTATCTCCGGAATTTCTACATGGCCAATTCTTTTCAATTGGTCTTCAACCTGTTGTTGTTTGTAAACCAGTTGCTGGCTGTAAGGTAGCATTTGCCATTTGCAGCCGCCGCAAATACCGAAATGCTGACAAAAAGGGTCAACGCGCAGGGTGGACGGAGCAACCAATTCGGTCATCCGGCCCTTTGCCCAGCTTTTTTTATCCTTGGTTATAATTGCATTTATAACATCGCCCGGTACCACATTTTCAACAAAGAGCACTTTGCCGTCATCTAGATGGGCTATGCTTTTGCCTTCAGCGGCATAGGCATCTATAGTAATATTGAGCAGGGGGGCGTGTTTCTTCTTTTTGCGGGACAATGTAGCTGCGATTTTGTTTTGTCCGGCAAATTTAGTCTTATCAGTTTAATAAAGCGCTATTAAACAGGTAAGAAATACAGGGAAACGCAGCATACTAAAACAGTTTACTTTCAAATATGCCGGTATTTACTGCATAGAGTACCAGCCCTGCGGTGTTCCTGCAACCAGTTTTAGCCAATATGTTATTACGGTGGCCGTCAACTGTCCGGGTGCTTAATTGCAATTTTTCCGCTATTTCGCTATTCGTAAACTCCTTACAGATCATCTGCAATATCATTTTCTCCCGATCGGTCAGTTCTATCTGTATATTACCATTGGCCTGCAGCAGCGCACCTTTGTGTTTCGATGCGTTGCGCATAGCCTTAATAGCTGTCTCATTAAAGTAAAACTCGCTTTTGTAAACGGTTCTTATAGAATGTATCACTTCTTCCAGGTCGCAATTCTTAACCAGGTAGCCTGCCGCACCTGCCTCTATCATTTTATTAATGAAGCGTTCCTGGTCATAAACTGTGAGGATAATAATTTTGATTTCGGGGTATTTTTTTTGCATGACCTTGCTTACCTCAACGCCATTCATTTCCGGCATATTGAGATCCAGCAGCACTACATCCGGTTTAACAGGGTAGGTTGCCAGTTTATCAAGAAAAATCTTCCCATTCTCCATCACACCCATTATTTCGAAATCTTCTACATCCTTCAGTAAAGCATGTAAACCATCCCGAAAAAGCCTTTGGTCTTCTACAAGTGCAATTTTAATTTTATTCATACAAAGTCGTTTTACTCAGGCTGCTTTGGGGCAAAGTTATGTTAACTATGAAACCCTTTCCCGGAGCAGTAATAATTTCATATTGGGCACTTATCATATTAAGGCGACTTTCAATATTGTGCATTCCCATGCCGCCAGCTGTTTTTGAAGTTATTTCAGATCCGCGCCCATCATCTTTATATTGAATCGCAATATCCTCACCTTTTTTATTTATCGAAATGGTAACGTTTTTTGCATGAGCGTGTTTAATGGTATTGGCTAATAGCTCCTGCATAACCCTGAACAAAGATAGAGACGATTCAAACGTCATTTGTTTTAAAATACTATCACCATCGTCAACCACGCGGATTTGCAGATCAGATGAACGGCTTATTTTATCACAAAAGTCTTCAAGCGTAAATTGCAGGCCCCATAATGCTAATCCGGGAGGGGATAGGCTATGAGAAATATCCCGCACGTCATTCATTATGTTGTCAATGCTTTCTTTATATGTTTCTGATAGTGTTTTTATTTGTGGTTGGTCAGGCGCTACTTTGTTCATTTGGTTGAACATCTGCCTGAGGCTGCTTAGGGTACTCCCTACATGATCATGCAAATCACGGCTAATGCGGATACGCTCATTTTCCTGCGATTGTATTGTTGCATGGAGCAGGCTTTCGCTATGCTGTAGCTCTGCTTTTTGTGCAGCCAGCTTCTGCGCCAGCAGTTTTCTTTGGTATTTAATTACTAAATAAATGATGGTCGCAGCTAAGAGCAACGGACCTAGGGTGCCAATTAAAGTAAGTACATAGATATTATCATTCATCTCTTAAATTTCCATAAAGCAATTGTGAAAAGCACATACATCAACAGTAACAATGTGGCATGGACGTCAAGTATCGCAAAAGCAATTTGCCTGTGAGTAAAAAAAATATTAAAAATGGTAAATAAAACAAATGTACCTGAAAAATAAAGTAAAAATACAGAATTTATATAAATTAATTCTATGTTTTTATTTATTTTTTTGTCGAAATCATTCACTAATTGGAGTAGGTATCTGATGGCAAATCCAACAACGATTATGCCTTCGATGGGTTTAGTATAGCTATTAAAATGGTGCAAATCTTGCAGAAATAGCACATTTAAAATACATATTGCCAAGAATGCAAAAAATATTGCAGGGATTGCTCTACTAACTATGTTGTTGTCGCTAAAGTAAAGTTCCTTGTAGAAATAGCAAATAAAACCAAATTCTACTATCGTATATAAGTGAGCGAAAGGCATCGTGGAAATGCCATTGTTCGATAATGAACTTGTTATAAAATTAGAGAATGCGTTAAAGAAAAGATAATAGGTAATTATTTTTAGCTCCTTAGGGAATTTCCTAAATTTAAAAATACTAAGGGATATTGGTACAATTATGCTAATTGGTACCAATATCCCTACGTAAAGTTTAGAGTTAATATTCTGCATCGTCATCTAGCAGATATAATTAACTATTTAATGTGTTTGAATTTCCACAATAAGGGGGGCACGGTTGTGTCATATCATAAACTGCGCTATTAGCACCAACTGTGACAATATCATTGCCATTAGAATCTACTCCTACCACATATAAATGGAATGAGGTGGGATCATTCGCAACTTTTAACGCACCGTATACTCTTATTCCTCCTGTTGCTGCTACCGTCAGTGCACCTAACACGTCACCCCTGGGTATTAGCACTCCGTGAATCGGGGTTGTTGTTAAGGCGTCAATATACGTCCTCCAATTTGCTGTCTCTGCTGATGCCGTTGTAACTGGTACTGGATTTGCCATAAGTCTTAATTTGGTTTTTTAAACTGTTTGTAATGTAAATTTGATAATTATAAATGAGACTAATTAATATTTTTTATTAATTAATTACTGTACTAACATGCATGTATGGTGAGGATGGCTAAAATAGTTAGCTACTGATTTGTTAATAGGATGCAGGTATCTACACTTGTTTAAATGGGTGTTACAAAGTTAGTTTTACTTCGCGAACAATTATACGCGTGTTTTTACCTGATTTTTATAGGTATAAACACCTGTATAGCTGCTAATTAGCTATTTTTTGCTGCGATTCCGGCATAACATTGGAAATCCATTCTAGAAATCGTCTGCTTTCGCAAACTTCAAGCGAAGGCTGTTACTTACCACAGATACGGAACTCAGCGCCATCGCTGCCCCTGCTATCATCGGGTTCAGTAAAAATCCATTCACAGGGTACAGCGCGCCCGCTGCCAGTGGAATAGCAATTACATTGTATACAAAGGCCCAGAATAAATTCTGGCGTATGGTTTTTACGGTTTTGCGCGAAAGTGTGATTGCTTTGGGTATTTGACGTAGGTCTGACGATATGAGCGTCATTTTCGCTACATCCATAGCAATATCGGTACCTGTTCCCATCGCGATGCTTACGTCGGCCAAGGCAAGTGCCTGACTATCGTTAATGCCATCGCCTACCATGCCCACTATTTTGCCTTCGGCCTGCAATTGTTTTATAAATTCAGCCTTATCGGTTGGCGATGCTTCTGCTTTATATTGGGTTATGCCTGCTTCAGCGGCAATAGTATAAGCTGTTTGTGCATTGTCGCCAGTTAGCATAAATACTTCCAGCCCCATATGCTGTAGCAGTTGCACTGCCGTGGCTGATGACAATTTTATTTTGTCCGTTATCGCTACTGCCGCGAGGGCTTCCATGTGGTTGGCCAGCCAGATAACGGAATAGGACTGCGCTGTCCATGCTTTGGAACGCTCTTCCAATTCAGGACTGAAAACAATGCTCATGGATTCCATAAGCTTGTGGCTACCCACAAAATAAATGCCCTTGCCATAGAGTGCGGTAACTCCGCTGCCTGTAATGCTGCTGAAGTGCGTAACGTCAACAGTTTTCATCTCCAGTTCTTTGAAGAAGGTGGTAATTGCGCTCGCAAGCGGATGTTCTGATTGAGCCTCTATGCTATAGAGCACAGCAGAAAGCAATTCGGCATTTTCGGCATTTTTCCAGGTAATGTCCACCATTTTAGGGAGTCCTTCAGTTATTGTGCCGGTCTTGTCAAAAACAATGGCATTCAGCTTATGTATGGTTTCCAGGCTTTCCGCATCTTTCACCAATATGCCAAGCTCTGCGCCCTTACCTACACCGGCTATAATAGCAGTAGGTGTAGCCAGGCCCAGTGCGCAAGGACATGCAATAACCAAAACGGTTATCATAGCCAGCAAGCCATGTGTAAAGCCATTTTCACCACCCGCAACCATCCAGATAACCAATGTCGCGATCGCGATGCCTAAAACAGTGGGTACGAAAACGGATGATATCTTATCTGCAAGCTTTTGAATAGGGGCTTTACTGCCTTGCGCTTCCTGCACTTTTTTTATTATCTGGGCAAGTAAAGTGTTACCACCCACCTTTTCTGCACGAAAACGGAAGCTACCTTTCTGGTTGATGGTTCCGCCAAATACATGAGTACCGCTAACTTTTTCAACAGCCAGTGGTTCGCCGGTTACCATACTCTCGTCTACATACGAAGCTCCATCTGTCACAACACCGTCTACTGGTATTTTATCGCCTGGTTTTACAACCAGTATATCATCTACCTGCACTTCACTTATTAAAATATCTTCCTCCCCATCTTTACCAATACGCACAACAAAGGCGGGTTGCAGACCCATAAGTTTCTTAATGGCCGATGAAGTGCTTGATTTTGCCCTGTCTTCCAGTAGTTTACCTGCCAGTATAAAGGCAATTACCACAGCCGAAGCTTCAAAGTAAACAGGTGGTTCTATGCCCTTGTCGGTCCAGTATTTTGGATAAACGGTATTAAAAACGCTGAACAGATAAGCTATGCCAGTACTTAGCGCCACCAGGGTATCCATGTTCACACTATAATGGGTGAGCTGTTTCCATGCGCCAATAAAGAATTGCCTGCCAAAAATTACAATTACGGGTGTCGCCAAACCCCACATGATGAAGTTGGCATAGGGGATATGCATACCCAGCATGGCAATGAAAACAAGCGGCACCGACAGGCCTATGGCCAGGGTTGTATTTGCGCTGAGCCTGCGGTATTCTCTTAGCTTGATTGCCTCGATATCTTCAACCGTAACATCATCTTCAGTAATAATGCCGTAACCAACAGCGGAAACAGAATTTTTGAGCTGAGAAGGGCTGAGTGTTTCGGGGTCGTACTCAATAAGTGCTGAGGCATTGGCATAGTTTACCGCGGCATGTTTAATGCCTCTTAAACCGGTGATCGTGTTTTCTACGGTCTGTGCGCATGATGCACAGGTCATGCCTGTAACCGGGAAGGTTTTCTTTATCGTTTTCATTATTGCGTTAGCACTGCAAAGTTCACAACTACAAAGTTATAAATGATGGTATTTTTTGGTGATTGATATTAGCGTTGCAATTTTTTAGAAAAATTATACCTTTTGAACAGTTAAACTACACTTTACTACCGCTTTCTTTCGGTAATTGTGCAGAAACTTAGTTTGGCTGACAGTTAAATTAAGTCCGTGATATTTTTAGTGCATTTTAAAAGTAGAATTGGTGTCAAGTGATTGCTCCGATAGGAGCTACCGCTCTGTAGCATTTCATGCAGGTATTTGCTATGCGCCGTAGGTGCTACCCAATCTGCCATGGACAATTGCAATCGTATGCTTTAAATACGTCAGCTATCGGGTAGCTCCCAAAGGAGCATAGGCGGCTTATTAATTTTATTTTCTACAGAGCGGTAGCACCTATGGTGCAGTGCGATTCATTGGGCTGCTATCGTCATAATAAACTTTGCGCGCCCCCTTTTTTCCACAAATCACCTCCCATAAACCTTTATTAGTTAATTTCGTTATTAGCATTTATTTTTACCTCCATCATACATCACATATCATGCTCAAAGGAAAAGTTGCGTTTATAACCGGTGCCAGCAGGGGAATTGGCGAAGCCATAGCCATGAAACTGGCAAAAGAAGGTGCCTTTGTAGCTATTGTCGCCAAATCGACCACTGAAGACCCGCGCCTCGGGGGCACTATTTACAGTGTCGCTGAGAAAATAACAGCAGCGGGTGGCAAGGCCTTGGCCGTTAAGTGCGATATTCGTGACGAAGAGCAGGTTATTGCAGCAGTGCAGCAGGTGGTAGCTATTTTCGGCGGCATTGACATATTGGTGAATAATGCTTCCGCGATAATGCTCACAGGTACACTGGAAACGGAATCAAAACGCTTCGATCTGGTACATGATATTAATGTGAAGGGTACTTTCTTCGTAACAAAGCATTGCGTGCCTTTCCTCAAGAAATCAAGCAATCCGCACATACTTACACTATCTCCGCCAATTGACCTTAACCCGAAATGGTTAGGTCCGTATATTGCCTATACCATCAGCAAATATAATATGAGCATGATGTCGTTAGGCTGGGCTGCTGAATTTAAAGAGCAGGGTATAGCCGCTAATTCGCTTTGGCCGGTTACTACCATTGCTACTGCGGCCGTTAAAAACCTGCTGGGCGGTGAAATGCTCATCAACCGGAGTCGCAAACCCGAAATACTGGCCGATTGTGCTGCCTACATTCTGCAGCAACCATCAAAAGAGTGTACGGGTAATCTTTTCCTCGATGAAAACGTACTGAAATCAGCCGGCATTACTGATCTGGACCAATACGCAGTAAATCCGGGCGGGCCATTGCAGAGGGATCTGTATGTGTAGTTCACTTTAATGGCATTGTCGTAATTTAACCTGAACCTATTATTTTACCTAAAATGGTGGTACGGACAATCTTTTTCATGTAATTTTGTTTTACAAAGTATAACATGGCCAAACGTTTATCCACCTTCATTTTATTTATTGCTGCAGTTGCCATCACGGGCGATGCAACGGCTCGTAAAAGGGCTGACCGCAAAGTAGCAGACCAGGTAAAGCAGGATATTACCTTTCTATCGGGTGATGCACTTGAAGGCCGCAGAACGGGTACCGCAGGGGAACATCTGGCTGTGCAGTTTATTGAAGCGCGTTATAAACAACTGGGTATACCTGGTTACAAAGGGCAGAGCCAATATCCATTCAATTTTACCTATGGCAGGGAAGTAGCAACGGCTACCTCAATTAGAATTAACGGTAATTACCTGAAATATGGCGAAGATGCATTTCCCTTGCCTTATAGTGGCAATAAGCATGTGAGCGCCGATGTGTTGCCCGATGTCACAGAGCAGGGCAACATCTGGCTGGTATCTTTTTACGCAGATAAAGACCAGGCCGGCGACCCGCATTTTGATTGGGAGAAACAAATGTATGAAGCTGCTAAAAAGGCAAAAAAGGATGGTGCTTCAGGGGTTGTGTTTTATGATGCCTACAATAGCAAGTATGCACCAGTATTCAACAAACAGGCGGAAAATGACGCACTGGATATACCGGTAGCCTTTGTTACCTACTCAGCATGGCAGAAATACATGAAGCCAAAAGACGGCAGCAACCATAGCGGAGGCATTGCCGTTGATATGGATATTACGATAAACAAAATAGAGCGCGTAGGCACAAATGTGGCTACGTATATTGATAATAAAGCTCCATATACTGTTGTTATTGGTGCCCATCTGGATCATCTCGGTTATGGCGAAGATGGTAACAGCCTCTACCCGAACGTTGCAAAAGAGCATTTGATACACCATGGTGCAGACGATAATGCAAGCGGAACTGCAGCCCTTATGGAATTAGCCCGTTGGATAAAAAAGACGAAGCTGCACAATTATAACTACCTGTTCGTGCATTTTTCCGGTGAAGAGCTAGGTTTATATGGCTCTAAAGCCTTTGTAAAAGACCAGAAAATTGACAGCAGTAAAATAGCTTACATGCTTAACCTGGATATGGTGGGCAGGCTAAACGACAGCACCCATGCATTGAGCGTAGGTGGGGTAGGCACATCACCCGCATGGGCCAGTGTTGTAAGTATGGCTGGCGATGATTTTAAAGTTGTAATTGATAGTTCAGGCGTAGGGCCAAGCGACCACACCAGCTTTTACTATGCTGGCATCCCGGTTCTGTTCTTCTTTACCGGCACTCATAAAGACTATCATAAACCAAGTGATAAAGCCGATCTGATTAACTATGATGGCGAAGTAAAAGTGCTGAAGTATGCGGAAAAAGTGCTCACGAAAATGGATAAGGACCATGTAAAACCGATATACACACCAACAAAGCAAACTTCAACCGGCGGAAGGTCAAAATACAAAGTTACTTTGGGGGTAATGCCTGATTATACCTACAAAGAGGGAGGGTTGAGAATTGATGGCGTAACGGATGGTAAGCCTGCAGCAAAGGCTGGCTTGAAGTCAGGAGATATTATATTGAAGATCGGCAATGAAAAGGTGCAGAGCATACAGAGTTATATGGAGGCTTTAGGTACGCTTACCCCAGGCGATAAGATCAATGTTGTTGTTAACCGAGATGGAAAGGAAACAACGATACCAGTGCAATTAAACAAATAGAATTTGGTTGATTTATAAATGATTAATAGGGTCTAGTCAATGGTATATCGCACCATAGGTCTGTTCTTCGACGTGTTATCGACTATCTTAAACCCTGCACGCTCAAATGATTTGTAGAGGCCTATCCATGCAAAAGAGTCTGGAATGGTTGGTGTTGTGGGTATAGTAGGGTAGGCTTCAATTATTTGTATTCCTTGTGTTCGGGCGTAGTTAATCAGCCCTTTGAGCATTGCGACGGAGACACCCATTTTACGGAAATCTTTGTCAATAAACGAGCAGGTAACCGACTATACTTTGGCATCATCAATTGGCTTGTGCACCCGTGATCTGGCTAGTTTTGGGAAGTCTTCTCTGGGAGCAAATGCACACCAGGCAATTGCCTTCCCTTCATAAAAGCCTAGTAAACCAGTTGGCGCATTCTCCCATACCAATGCCTTCATAGCATCTTTATTGCCGTTGTTTTGTTTGCCTTCGGCAAAGTCAGTTGGGTTTAGTCGGTAATACATACACCAGCAATTTCCGCATGCGCCACGTTCGCCGAACAGTTCGGTGAATTTGCTCCAATTGCTTTTACTTAAGGGCTCAAAGCTCATTTCACTTACTACGGTAATTTCTTTTGTTGCGTGCCTTTTTTTCATTCCGATGCAAAATTTACCTCACGAAAATAATATTTTAACGATGCTCATTAAATGAAAAATGCATTGTAAGGCGATTGCTGTTAACAATTCAAACTTTCACCTTACTTTTGCATAATAGCTGATGTGTGAGATTTGGCGCGAAATTCAACCCTCTTTATGTGCCGGTGTTTTTCAAACCGAATCGGTATCATGCATTTCCAGCGATTTTAATTATTAATTTTTAATTTCTACTTTTTGAATATGGAGCCCGAACAGTTCTTTGAACTGATGGTTAAAGAATTGGAGGTGCATACGGAAATGCAGCCTTACTATAAGTTTCTAGGCAAACAATCATCGTGGCATTTTCGCCGCAATTATTTTTTGCAGCGGTTGCGGTATATATACAAGCAGGTGCTGGCCAATAAATCCGTTTCCATTTGGGATTGCGGTAGCGGTTATGGAACCACTTGCCTTTTCCTGGCAATGAATGGTATCAAAACCCATGGCACAACTCTTGAGTTTTATTATGACACCGTCCAGAAACGTAAGGAATACTGGAGCAAGTTCGGGGATACATCTTTATTCACCTGCACCTATGAAAATCTCTTCGACAATCCGCCCGCTGCTAATACGTATGATCTTATTATAGTGCAGGATACATTGCACCACCTGGAGCCTATTAACGATGCGTTACAGATATTCAACAATTGCCTGCGGCCCAAGGGCAGGGTGTTGGCGATCGAGGAAAACGGCAAGAACATTATACAGCGTGCAAAGCTCTATAAATACAGGGGCAATAAGCGTATCATCACCATTTGGGACGAAAAGTTGCAGAAGGATATCCTTATAGGGAATGAAAACATCCGTAGCCTTGAAAGCTGGGGTGGTTTATTTCAACAGAAAGGGTTTAAGATAATGCCTGATAGTGTGCAATTTGTGCGCTACTTTTTACCGGTGCATTATCGTTTTTCTGACCCCGAAACATTGTTGAAGAAGGAACAGGCAATACAGGCCAAGCCGGGTTTGCGCCGGGACTATTTTTTCTTCGGCCTCAACTTTGTTGCTGAAAAATCATAGCCGGTTTTTTTCGTACTGACTTTGTTTCATTAATGCATTTTTGTTGCTATTTTTATGTCAAACAAGTTTTTATGAAATCTATAGCCACTTCTTTATTAGCACCTTTACTAGTTTTTATATTGTTGTTTTTCCATTTTGAAAGTTTGGCGAAAAAGAAAAAGGGCAGGCTACCGATGGCAGTGCTCGTGCAGCTTCGCGTGGAAAGAAACCGGGAGAAAGCGCTTACAGAACACTATCAAACGGCTAAGCTGCAAATACTAAAAGACGATACCCGAAAGACCAACCAGGCGATGATAAACGACTATAAAGATAATTTTACGTTGTGTCCCGTCTACTTTTACCTGGATATGAATTACGATGCCGTTAAAGCCGGTCGCCTGGATGGTGTATTGCTGGATGCTGACGGTAATACGGTAAAAAAAACGGTAATACCGAAAGATAGCACGAACTATATTATTGTTCACTGGGGCCGACCTACAATGCAATCGGTATTTGAGTCCAGGGTGCGTGATACTACTGCTTATGGTTATAATTCAGGGTTGCCGGGCGGCGAAGGCTTAATTATTAATGATTATACCATGCACCAGCTTTCCTACTTCTATAAATTTGAATTCGACGAAGGGGAGAAGGGAACAACCCGCAGAAAATACCAATATCATTCCAAAGAATTTAATATTCAGTATTACCCATCAGCGAAGTTGCTCCAGACAAAGTTGCTGAAAAACCCCGGTCACATCAGGATAACAAAGCTGATGCGGTCTTATAGAAAACAGGATCGTTTTTAGCAGGAGTTGCTGATTGAGTTTTAAGCTGTATTGTGTGTAGTTTTGTAGTTCGTTCTTGTTAATGCAGTTTCGTTTATGCGACTTAGAAAGTTTATCCTTTTTGCTTTTTTTATTTTTGTGGCGGCAGAGACTAAAGCGCAGGATTCCGCTGTATCGGCGGTACTGGTGCAGTTACGGGTTGAAAAAAACAGGGTAGAAGCGCTGACTAAAAACAACGATAACAGGAAACTGCAAATATTGCTGGAAGACCGCGATAAAGTTAACCAGGTAATGATCAACGATTTTACTGATAATTTCACGCGGTGGCCTGTTTATTACTTCATGGATACCAACTACGATAAAATAGCAGCAAGGCAATTTGAGGGCGTATTACTTACAGCTGACCTCAAACCAGTTGCTCATTCGCCCCTCAATGCAACATCAAACTTCAAGGTCGTTTCTTACGGGTATCCGAATATTAAGAGCAAGTACAGTGAGAAGGCAGAAGATTCATCTGCTTACATACATGACGTTTCCTTTCGGATAGAGCAAGCCTTCACTATTAAAAATGCCGACCTCAGCTTTCAATCGATGTATTTCCGGCTTGGGGATAATACCATATACTCTAAGAAAAATTTTCCGATAAAATATTACTATAAATCAAAAGAATTTAAGCTCGAATACATTCCCTGCGCGCGTTTCTATCAGGGCGACCCGTTTATGAAAGCGCCTCAACGCATGATTAAGTACAAATAACCATTAAGACCCTTTGGCGATAAATGAGTGATTGTTTTTAAGGCTAAAGGCATAGCTTTTATTAGGAGGGAGTTTAACAAAACATATAACCCGGCTATTTTGCCAAAAATATAAATGTTGCTACATTTAAGTAATGAATTTTCTCGATCCTAACAGCAATAAGCAAAACGTATCGCCAGCTAAGGGTAAGTTACTGATAGCTGAACCATTTCTACACGATAAGGACTTCAGCAGGGCTGTGGTGTTTTTGTGTGAACATGGTGAAGAAGGCTCTCTCGGGTTTGTTCTTAACCAGCCTACGGCACTCACCCTGGGCGATATTTTGGCGCATCTTGATAACTCAATAACACCTTTGGCCATCTACAATGGCGGCCCGGTGCAGCCAGATACGTTGCACATTGTGCACCGCATGCCTGAAAAGCTGGGCGGCGTGCTTATTGCGGACGGCATTTATTGGGGTGGCTCTTACGAAGCTTTACAGGAAGTAATTCAAGACAGTGCTTATGAAGAAGGAGACCTAAGGTTGTTTCTCGGCTATTCCGGCTGGTCGGCAGGTCAATTGCCAGGTGAAATGGAAGAAGGTGCGTGGCTGGTGGGGGATGCTACGCAGCAGCTGGTTTTTGAAACTGAGCCGCACAAGGTTTGGAAAGGCGCAATAAATACGTTGGGTAATGGCTTCGCTTATCTTGCGAATATGCCAATTGACCCGCAGCTGAACTGATCTGGCATATTTTGTAGCGCCGAATCGCTCTTGTTTATTAAATTTACAACGTGAACATCATTCTGAAATATTTTATTCTGATTACCGCTTTCGCCTCACTCACTCTGGTATCATGCAAAGAGAAGGAAAAGCCGGCTGCGGATACTACAGTTGCAGCTGACAAGGGAACGTATTTTTCAATTAAGAAGTTTAGCCTTGACGAATGGGAAACCCATGCTGGTGAACCCATTACGTTTCAGAAAACGATAGTAGAAAACGGCAAAACAACGGACAGCAGCTTTGTAAATGCTGAGCATCTTGATTGGGTCGCTGTATTAAAGATTTTTACAGAAACAGATATCAGTGACAGAAGCTTCCTCGGAAAGTACTCTTTTACACAGTTTGAAGACAGCCTGGATAATACTCATAACTTTCTTTACCTGGCAAATGACAAAGAGCTCTTCACTCAAAAGCTTTTAATCACCATGGATATTAATACCATGCAGCTAAGGGGCGTTTTCATCGAAACCTTTAAAAAGACATTCTGGAACGAAACGCATCAAAAGTTGTTCTATGCACCTGTGGCGATTATACAGATGCAGGAATACGAAAACCCGTTGATCGGATCTAAGAAGGAGAAAATAACCAAGTATGAGGTCGTGCGTTAAGTGATCTACTGATTGGCGGTTCAACCTCGCCGTTGCACTTACTTACCGGCACTGCATGTAGTTTTTTCGCAGTAGTCTGATGCGGGCTTTGCAGTTGCTAACCACTATAAATAAATGACCAAAGCCGAGTTTAATACCATAATGCAGTCGCTTCCGCACCAGCCGGGATGCTATAAATATTATGATGCAGATAAGGTATTATTGTATGTAGGCAAAGCTAAGAACCTGCGTAAACGGGTCAGTTCTTACTTCAACAAAACGCAGGAAAATTATAAAACGCGGAAACTTGTTTCGCTCATCCACTCGCTTGATTTCACGGTTACTGATACGGAACATGATGCGTTTTTGCTGGAAAACTCATTAATTAAGCATTTTCAGCCTCGGTTCAACATTAACCTGAAGGATGATAAGACTTACCCTTACATTGTTATTAAAAAAGAGAGCTTTCCAAGGGTGTTCTTTACCCGTAGAGTTATAAAGGATGGCTCTGAGTACCTGGGGCCCTTCACTGGCCTCGGAAGGGTGAAAGAACTGCTGGAACTGGTAAAGCACAATATACCGCTGCGCACCTGCAACCTGAATCTGGCTCCCGGTAATATTGCAAAGGGTAAATTTAAAGTATGCCTGGAATACCACCTGGGTAACTGCAAAGGCCCGTGCGAAGGTTTACAGACGGCGGCAGACTATAACGAAAGCCTTTTGTATGTGCGGCACGTGCTGAAAGGAAATATCGGCGATGTTGTAAAGCACCTCAAAGACGAAATGATGGCGTATGCTGCTGACATGAAGTTTGAGAAGGCGCAGATAACCAAGCAGAAAATAGATTCACTTCAAAATTACCAAAGTAAGTCTACAGTCGTAAATCCGCGTATGCAGAATGCGGATGTAGCCTGTATTCTTAGTGATGATAAGTATTTCTATGTGAATTATATGATGGTAAGCGCGGGCAGCGTTATACATACCAAAACATTACAGATAGAAAGGCAGATAGATGAAGAGCAGGAGAGCGATGTACTATCGCTGGCGCTTGATAATTTGAGAGAAACATTTCAAAGTAATGCAAAGGAGGTAATAGTGCCTATGCATGTTGATGTTACCGATAAAGATGTGGTTGTAACCATACCGAAGGCAGGGGATAAAAAGCAATTGCTGGATCTCGGTATTAAGAATGCAGAAATATTTTTACAGGAAGTGAAGCGGAAGGAAAGCCTTGTAATGGCGGAGACAACGAAGGAAGATATAATGAAAGTACTGCAGGAAATGCAGGATGCTTTACGCCTGAGTGAGCTGCCTTTACACATTGAGTGTTTTGATAACTCTAACTTCCAGGGTTCTTTTCCTGTAGCGGCAATGGTTTGTTTTAAAAACGGCATCCCTTCTAAAAAAGATTACCGCCATTTTCATATCAAAACAGTAGAGGGTATTAATGACTTTGCCTCCATGAGCGAGATTGTTTATCGCAGGTATAAGCGACTAAGTGAAGAAAAACAACCATTGCCGCAACTCATAATTATTGATGGTGGCAAGGGGCAGCTGGGCTCAGCCTTAGAAAGTATTGAAAAATTGGGTCTTACTGGCCGTATGGCCATTGTGGGCCTTGCAAAGCGGGAGGAATCTTTGTTCTTTCCCGGCGACAGCGAGCCGCTGCAATTGCCCTTCGATAACCCTGCGCATTTATTGATCAGGCGTATTCGTGATGAGGTGCACAGGTTCGGTATTACGTTTCACCGGCAGGTACGCAGTAAGAGCGCTATTAAAAACGATCTGGAAGGTATACCTGGCATTGGTGAAAAGACGTCTATCGACCTGCTGAAAACCTTCCGTTCTGTAAAGAATATCAAAACACTTACCGAGCGGGAATTAACCCGTGTTGCCGGTGCAGCCAAGGCCCGTATTATCTGGCAATATTTTCATGGCGAACAAGAGGAGAGTTGATTAGTTGGCAGTATTCAGTTTGCATCAGCCAGCTTGCGGTCTGTTGTTGGCAGGCTGCTGTTAGCCCTTGAAAATTACGGGCAGCAATTTATACTTTGCGGGTTTTATCTGGCATCGCTTCTTTTGTCTCCATACAAACCATTAACCGGTATCAAATAAAGACGCCCAAAGCAATTTGCTATGGGCGTATACTAAAGTTCATTTCTTATTTTGGTTATGGTGCTATCTTAGCGTCCTTGGCCTGGTAAACGTTGGCGCCACCTGCCGCTGCACCTTTCGTAACAAATGCAATTACGCGGCAATTTTTTGGGTTCCAGGCTGTGTTCCAGGCGTAAGTATAGTAGCGGGTATATACCAGTCCTTTTGGTTTGGTTGCTGTATAAGTAGGCGCTATCTTATCTCCAAGTGGCGACGATGTTACCAACGCACGCAATATGGAATTGAAGTGGTAAGCGGTATCGGTATAGCCCGATACGCGGTTATCTTCCTGCTTGTCAATAAAGCTGTCTTCTACAATCGCAAGGTTCAGGTTCTGAACAAGGTCGGTTGCATATAAGTAGCTAACGGTTGCTGTTATTTTAGCCTTTTTGGTAGTGGCGTCGTAAGTGCTTACAACATCAAGATTAATGCTGTCAGCAACATTCAAACGGGTATTGATAGTTGAGTTCCAGATGGTAGGGGAGCATTGCAGGGGAGCACCGGAATTGGCGCCTAATGGCTGCCTGTCAATACCGCCGATAGGCATACCGATCAGTGACTGGTAAACACCATCCTGTATGGCAGTTGCAACAGGGCTTCTGAAATCATATTTGCCACCGGTAACCGGTTGGGTCTGCGGGTAGTTTTCTATGTGCAATGCAATATTAATGATGCGGCCGCGGTTAGCAGCTATTTCCTGCAATCCTTTCACAATATCATGTGCGGCAGGGCAGTTCGTACAGGTGGCACCGGTAAAGTCTTCCACAAGCACATTGTGGGGTTCTGCTGTCATTGCTGCTGAACTGACATAAAAAGTATCTACTGTTGGGGCGTCGGGATGGAGTTTAATATCTGGAGCCTTTTCATTACATGCACTTAACACAAGACCGCTCAGGCCAAAAAGTAGGAAAATCCTCTTCATGATTAAAATTTGAACTTCAAATTTACATTTATTTCTCAATCTTGGAAAAATCCTTTTGCCAGCGCTCTGTAAAAAAGAAGAGCGCGCAAATCCTTTATTTTCTAGTTAGTCCGGATTTAGAATAGCGTAATCAAAAACGTAGAAAACCTTTCGGTTATGACTCTGAAGCGTTAATCGGAATATTCAACGACTATATTGCTCTTTCTCTTCGGCATTCCAATCGTTTCTGAAGCAGCTGAATCGGCCCTGGCAGGTTTAGGCATTGCATCCGGCACTACTTTTTGAAAACTGATTGCAGGTTTTTTGGGAGCTTCCTTTTTAGGGATATCTGCTTTTACAATAATGTCGCTGGTTTTTGTAACCGGGCTGCTCTTTGGGGCTGTTTTAACTTCAGTCTTGTAGGGGTGCCCCTTTGTATAATTATTGTAGCCGGCAGCAAATGCATTTAGGAGTAACGAACCTTGTAACTGGTAACCAGCATTGTTATAATGCACACCATCATGGCTAATGAGGTCATACTTTTTCCAAGCTGGTATGCTGGCAAAGCCGCCGGTTATTTTGAAAAGGTCCCACGTGGGTACTTTATTTTGTTCTCCGTACCTGTTTATCGCTGCCGCTACATTCTGGATAGATTTATTGGGCTTCTTATTACGGAAGTAAGAGCCTGCCGGAGTGGTCAATAAAACCATTGCTCCTGGCGCTATGCTGTGAATTTTCTTTACAAACCCGTTGCAAGCATCAATAAATGCCACTTCGTTTATAAACTGGTTTTGTGCTTCATTGGTCCCTAATGATACAATGAAGAGGTCGCCCTGGAGGTCTTTGAGCTGCTCCCAGAAGAGGTCGTTTAGCAAGAACTGGTCGTAGCGGGCACCATTAACACCAATGGTATGGTAAAGTACGCCTGCGTTATTCTTTTTTTCAAGCGACACGCCATAAAAGCTATAATCAGTGGATTCGGGTGCATTTACTTTACCCAGCTCAAAACCCTTGAGCATATTGTCAGTGTTCACGGCAACGGCGCCAGTGCTACCCCGGCTTGTATTCACCATTACTGGTGTTGCGAGGTTGCTGTCAGTCAGGCGGTAACAAACATTGTCATTGCATAAAAAGAAGACCATTCTATCGAAGGAATCCTGCTTGCCTTCCACATCTTTGAGTTGGAGATTGACAAAGGCATTTTTGCCGGCAGAGTGAATACCATAGCCACTTATTCCCGTCTTAACCGGTGTATTGGGGCTGGTTAGCCTGTTACTTTTCCAGGTTGCATTCGAGCTAGATTTTATGTCGTGAGGTGCGTTGGTGGCGGCTAGCTGATAAGGGAAAACCAAACCCCTGCCTGCATCGCCGAAGAACAGCTGGAATCCGTTTCTCACAACACTCGTAATGCCATCAGCCTGCAGGTGCGAATCGCCTATATGGATGATATTTACTCTGCCTTTGCCGGTATGTTTAATCGCTTGCAACCTGCTGTAAATTGCATCGAGCTTACCGTAAGCCAGAATACTATTTTCATTTTCATGAACGAACTCATACTTAGTAATACCGCCGGCGTGCCATAGGTCATCCTGGCTTTGCCCCAGCACAAAGCAGGGTATTGCGAGTAAAAAAATGAATAATATATGTATTAAATACTTCATCAAAAACGTACCTGAAGACAAAAAAAATATAGCGGAGCCGATAGCGAATATCAACCCCAGTTTGCAAGATTATAAAATATAGCTGCCATATTAAAACTCTACCCTGTAATTTAACACAACAACTAATTATTGATAATGCCCATTAGCCGCATAAGTATGGTGGCATTATTAGAGGTAGAGCCTCCACGTTTCAATTTAAAATCGAATTTTAATCCGGTAGCTTCTACCGTGCTCTCAAAGTGGTAGTTGGTTACACGTCCGGGGTAGTGTTCTTCAAGGTCGCAGAGAATAGTATCGTGCGTAGCAATGATGCCGCGGGCATCATACCCTAAAAGATTTTCTACTATGGAACGGGTGCCCTGTTGCTTGTCTGTGCTGTTTGTGCCGCGAAGGGGCTCATCGAGTAAAATAAGGTAGGGATGTGATGCTTGTTTTACAGCCGTCATAAGCGATTTTATGCGGTTAAGCTCCGCCTTAAAATAAGAAATGTCGTCTTGTACGGAATCTGTAACGCGCATAGAAGTATACAGGTCAACCACCGGAATACTGAGTTCAGCGGCGGGTAGGGGCAATCCTATATTCGCCATAACCAGGCTCACTCCAATTGTTCTTATAAACGTGCTTTTGCCAGTCATGTTAGCCCCGGTAAGCAGGTAGAACTGTTCATTTTTACCAAGTGTAAAATCATTGCCAATGGCTGTTTTGGCATGCAACAGCGGATGCACCAGGTTTTTGCCGCTCATCAGCTTGTCGTCGCCGGATATGGTAGGGTATACGTTGGCCGGGTGATTAAAAGCATACACTGCGCAACTTATGTTTGCATCAGTCTCTATCATTTCTTCAATGGCCTGCAACAGTAGCTGGCTGCTTTGTAGTTTCCATTTTTCCAGCCTTACCAGATTAATAAAATTAAAAAGGAAAAAGATATTCATCAGTGGCCCTACCATATTATTGGCCCGGCTGTCAAAAGCGTTTACCAGTTTTCTGAGTTTTGCTATCTCCGTTAATGAACGGCCTGCATTATTTGCTATGGCTTTTAGTCGGGCGTCTGTAAATTGATTGCCTGATATTTGTTGTAACAGCCTTTCATATTTGAGTATTAGTTTTGAGGTATTGCCGACTTGCCTTGCTGTTTCGTTTACTTTTGCATTGTATCTCTTGGCGATAATACCGTTGACCAATAAAACACCCATCAACATCGGGGAAAAACCAGCTGTGTATACAGAATAGGCAATGCCTGCCAGCGAGAGTAATGGCATAACTATAATTGCAGCAGCAAGTAATTTATCAGAGGCAAAAACATCAGGGGCTTGCAGCCATTCTGTAATGCGGCTTTGATCTCGCGGATCTTCTTTGACAGCTACCCCTGCAACCCTGAACTCTAATAAAAGGTCAGGCTTACTGCTGAGTTCCCTGGCAATTTGCTGCTGTGAAATTATCTCTTCTTTCGAAAGAGCTGGTTTCGATAATTTAGTTGCCAGTAGTGTTTCTCCGCCCAGGGTCACTGCCCGGCAGAGCATCTGGTAAATAGTATGTTTGCCAAAAAGATCGAGGTCGTAGCTATAGGGGTGCAACGCATCGAAATACACCTGGCCGTCAGCAAAAGCGCTGTAATTACCTTCCAATGCCTGCTGCTCGTTATCAATTGCTATAATGAAAAGCTTGATACCTTCCATTTCTTCATTCAGCACCAGGTTTTTACGCACCAGCACCAGGAATACCAACATAATGCCGGCAACGGCCCACCACAAAGTATTGGGTGTACTGCTATTGATAATATAAATACCCGTAGCAACGGCTATTAAAACTGTAACCAGCCGTAGCGTTGAGATTTTACTTGCTAATTGAGAGACTTTTTGCAGCTGCGCGTCGTAAGTAGCTTTTTGTTGTATATAATAATCTTGAGGAGATAACATGTTGCAGAAAACTACGAAATACTTTTTAGTTGACGCTAATTAATGCATGCCTTTGTATAAATTTTAGCATTTACGGGAATATCTGCTTTTTATTTAGCTTTACAACCTAAACAGGAATAGATGAAAAAAATATTGTTGGTGTTGATGCTGGCAGCGGGTGTGAGCAATGTACAGGCGCAGATAAAAAGTGTAAGTCAGTTGGCTGGCTATAGCACGCAGACCTTTAATCAGGTAAAAGATGCGATGGAAAAAGGCTACTGGAAGAAGTATGAGGATGGTAAAATGGACAGCCTCGACTATACCCGCTGGGTGCCGGTTAACATGAACGAGAAAAACGTTGGTGATAATGTTATGTGCTTCTACAAGAAGAAAGACAAAATGGTTAGCTATATAGTATTGCAAACCAATAATGTTGCCTTCAGGAACCAGTGCAGGGTAGAAGTAAAGAAAGGTGGCTATCAGATTATAGGCAATGAAAAGAAAAAGGAAGAAATAAAGGAAAGCTATCTGAAAGGTAAATGCAATGTAACTATCTTCCAGGGCAAGCAAAACCCGACTGACCCGATAACGTACTTGATTGGTGCAAAAATGCTCTAGACCTGGGTTGATGTTGCGCGAGTTGCGTTCTTAGGTGCCAATTCGCAACTCCCAATTACTAAAACATTTAGGAGGCGCAAAAATAGCGTAGCAATAGTTATCTGCTATAAAACTTCAGAAACGCCTCTTTGGAATATTGAATATAAAACACGTGCCTTGCGGCTCTGCTGGTGCAAGTGAAACCTGATAAAAACAAAAAAGCTATTCTCTAAAGAATAGCTTTTTTGTTTTTATACCTTTTAAATTGTATTAGTTAGCATTGATAGCGTCCTGAACCAACTGAGCAGCTTCGCTCAACAGGATAGCTGATTGTACTTTAAGGCCTGAATTAACGATCAGTTCCTTTGCAGCTTCAGCATTTGTGCCTTGTAAGCGAACAATAATAGGGATATTGATATTGCCCATTTTGTTGTAAGCTTCAATAACACCGGCAGCAACACGGTCGCAACGAACTATACCACCGAAGATATTAACCAGGATAGCTTTTACGTTAGGGTCTTTCATAATAATACGGAAACCCGCTTCAACAGTTTGTGCGTTAGCAGAACCGCCTACGTCAAGGAAGTTAGCTGGCTCACCACCTGCAAGCTTAATCATATCCATAGTAGCCATAGCCAGACCAGCACCGTTAACCATGCAACCCACGTTACCGTCAAGTTTTACATAGTTAAGGTTGTGTTCGCCTGCTTCTACTTCTGTAGGGTCTTCTTCGCTCTTGTCACGCATATCAGCCAAATCAGCATGGCGCATAAGTGCGTTATCATCAACGTTCATTTTGCAGTCAACAGCAAGAATTTTGTCGTCAGCTGATTTGAACAATGGGTTGATTTCCAGCATAGAGCAATCAAGTCCAACGTATGCATCATACAGGTTAGTTACGAACTTAACCATGTTTTTGAAAGCGGTACCGGTTAAACCTAAATTGAATGCTATTTTACGCGCCTGGAAACCCTGTAACGGGAAACCTGGTTGGACCCACTCCTTAAATATTTTCTCTGGTGTGTGGTGCGCAACTTCTTCAATATCCATGCCGCCTTCAGTGCTGTACATTACAACATTCTGCTTTTTAGCACGATCTAATAATATAGACAGGTAGAATTCTTTACGCTCGCTAGGGCCATCATAGTACATGTCCTGTGCAATAAGCAATTTGCTCACTTTTTTGCCTGCAGGGCCGGTCTGGATGGTAACAAGAGTGTTGCCTAATATGTTTTTAGCAACTGTTTCAACGCTTTCGGCATTTTTAACTACTGCTACACCGCTTTGCTCAGGTACTTCTATCATGCGGCCCTTACCACGGCCACCAGCATGAATCTGCGCTTTAATTACTGCGAATTTTGTGCCGTTTTCAACGGATATTTTTTTGTATGCGTTTACAGCTTCTTCAACGTTTCCGACAGCAATACCTTCCTGTGTAGGAACATTGTAACGTTTCAATAGCTCTTTAGCCTGGTATTCGTGCAAATTCATTTGTTAAAAATTTGGGCGAAGGTATGAAAATTGATGGAGGATTAAAAGAGGGTAGAAAGGAAATTTATGCCAAAGCGACATCGCTTTAAGTACACGGGTAATGTCAATTGGGAAATCAGCGTTTTCGCGTCAAATAAATAAGCACGTTTTTTCCTAACCGCGGCCAGCTTTATGGTGCTTAAACACAACGAAATATAAAACACTGCAAATCAGCAGCGAATAAACAGCAGCTTCAAGCCAACCCATTATTGCATGGTAGGTATCACCATGGGTTTCACGGTTAAGAACGCCATTTATCGCGTATGCAATAAGTAGATTTATTACAAATATGGCAAGATAATAAAGGGTTATTTTCGTTTTCATGTTGGTAAAGATATGCATTTTTGGTGTTCGGAATGTTTTCGCAAAAGCACCCTCGGTATCTCAACCTTCCGTGTACTCAAATTTCTCATCGTTATAATTTGCAATACCCCGTAGGGGTTACCGCTCTGTAGAACCTCTATTTTTTTAGGATTATGCGCCGTAGGTGCTACCCGATACAGGCAAAAATAGGGTATCCCGCTAGGCGGGAATAGCCCAAATGGGGTGGCGGTTATAGCTACAGAGCGGTAGCGCCTAAGGCGCATATCATATAGCGCATGTTGATGGAAAAGATGTGGGCTCCCGGTAGCTATCGCAACCAGGATGCTTTTGCTACAACCGAGATCATTACACCAATGCGGCTTTTCTTGCTTTAGTTGATGCCGGTTTACCATTTTTGTCAATAAATACATCTGGCAATGCCACCAACGAATTGCCGTTTTCCTTCCACCATGTGGTGTCCTTCAATTTCGAAAAACTAACACTGCCAATTACTACCGAACGTTCGCCATTACTTGCCCACTCTTCCCTATTATCGAAGAAATCAGCGGGTAACGCGCTATCGACGTCAAAACTGAAATACACATGTAGGCTAAATTCGTCCGCCAATTGTTGCGGCTGGCTGTAGTACAGTTTTTTGTACTCATAACGGTAGTTGTACCGCAATGCCGATAGATCGCTGATAACCGCCGATGCCGTCGGGAAGCCACCAGCGCCCTTGCCATTAAAGAATTGCTGATCGGCCAAAGCGCTTTCTATAACTACGCCATTATATTCATTGCGCACATTAAACAGACGGCTATCGCTTTTCAAAAATTGTGGCAACACAAAAGCAGCCACGTTACCATCTTCCTGTTTACGTGCATGTGCCACAAGTTTTATGGCCAACCCTTTTTCTTTTGCGTAACGGGCATCCTGCTCATGCAGGTTGGTAATACCATTGCACACCAGTTTTTTCGGGTCAGTAACAATTCCGTAGGCATGTGCCAGCAGTATGGTAAGTTTATTTATGGCATCGGTTCCCTCAATATCTAATGCCGGATTGCTCTCGGCAAAACCTTCAAGTTGCGCTTGCTTAAGTGCAGTTGCAAAGTCAAGGCCATCTTCCGCTATTTTCGTAAGTATATAATTTGTTGAGCCGTTCACGATGCCGCTGATGCTTTGCAACAGGTCATTATCATAATACTCTTCCAGGTTACGGATAACCGGAATACTGGCGCAACATGCTGCTTCATAAAGAAATGATGCACCGGTTTCCTGCTGCAATGCCAATAGTTCTGGCAGGTGTTCAGCTATTAGCTTTTTATTGGCGCTCACCACCGACTTGCCCTTTAATAATGCCGTTGTAACTATTTTATAAGCAGCATCCGCATCATCAATCAGCTCAACAATAACATTGATGCTATCGTCGCATAACAGGCTGTTGGCGTCAGTTGTAAATAGCTCCTGTGGCGCATTACGCGTCTTTTCAGGGTTTTTAATGCACACTTTTTTTATCTGTGCCTGCAGCGATGTATTGCTTTGTAATACCTGCCAGAGGCTTTCGCCCACAACACCGAAACCGAAGAGGCCGATGTTCAATTTTGTTTGTATAGACATGATAGTTGTTGTTTTGAAGTGATAAAAATTGTTGAAACCTAGTTTATTTATTGTTGGCTTTTTATTCAAAAAAGGGTACTCACAAATCTCTGAAAAACTCGTCTTTGCGAGTCTCTATTCAGCACGCTGCAATCAACGTGCAATGACAATTCTGCATTTACATGGCTACCCGGACGCTCAATGAATGGTCTTTGCGAGGCCCTTCGCCGAAGCAATCTCAAAATAGCATGGGGCCTTCTTACACCACTCAGCACTTGTGAGATTGCTTCTCCCGCAGAAAAAGCGGGATCGCAAAGACCAGTTTTTGCACTTGTCATTGGCAGGGACGAAGCAATCTTAAATGAAGCAACTGTAAGCAACCACGCCTCCTAAATCTTGAATAAGCATTGTATTGCGGCTTTGCGCCTCCTTTGCGTGAAATATAGTTTTTTAGAAGTGCGCCTTTGCATGAAACTATACCGCCGCAAATTGTGCATCATTTGCCTGGCGCGATATAGAATCAAGCGTAGCATAATCGAGCGCCTGCTCAATATCTTCGATCAGGTCTTCTACGTCTTCAAGACCCACGCTGAGCCTTATCAGGCTGTCGCTAACTCCTGCCGCCTGTCGTGTTACCGCAGGGATGCTTTTGTGTGTCATTGTTGCCGGGTGGCATAGCAGACTTTTTACGCCCCCAAGGCTTTCAGCAAGTTTGAATAAGCGGGTATTACAAACCACGTTTTTTGCCGCTTGTTCTGTATCATTTTTCAGCGTGAAGGTGACCACACCACCGCCCGAACTTTGCTGCTGCTGCGCAATTTTGTAATTTTTATGCGTTGGTAAACCTGGGTAGTAAACTGCATCGACGGCAGGGTGGGTGAGCAGGTATTCTGCAATGGCTAATGCATTGCTGCTGTGTTGTTTTACCCTGAGGTGCAATGTTTCAATGCCACGTATAACTAACCAGCTGTCGTGTGGCGCAAGTATTGCCCCGCTTGCATTTTGAATGAATTTTATTTTGTCGCCCAGGTCTTTAGTCGCTGTTATAACCAGGCCCGCTATCAGGTCGCTGTGGCCGCCAAGGTACTTGGTGGCGCTGTGCACGATAATATCGGCACCGAGTAGAATAGGTTGTTGCAATGCAGGCGATGCGAAAGTATTATCTACGCAAAGCAATGCGTTATGCAGGTGTGCAATTTTTGCTATGGCCTTTATGTCGCTTATTTTAAGCGTAGGATTGGTAGGTGTTTCCAGCCACACCAGTTTTGTATTAGGCGTTATTGCATCTGCAACATTTACCGCATCGGTTGTATCTACGTAGTTGATCTTAATGCCGAATTTCTGGTAAATGTGGGTAAACAAGCGGAATGCGCCTCCGTAAATGTCATCGACAGCAAGTATCTCATCACCGCTTTGCAGCAACTTTACTACTGCGTCAATAGCTGCGAGGCCGCTGGCAAATGCAAAGCCTGCTGCGCCATGTTCCAGCTTTGCGGCTATGTCTTCCAGCACAGCTCTGGTGGGGTTATTACTGCGGGCATAATCATAACCCTTGTTCTCTCCGGGTGCCTCCTGTACGAAGGTTGATGTTTGGTAAATGGGTACTGAAATCGCTCCTGTTAATGGGTCAACTGGAATACTGTGGATTAGGTCTGTTGCTTTGCTCATGTTGCTACTGGTTTTTATATGGTTAAAAATAAATTATAAATTCAACCACTTACCAGGAGGCTTACCGGCATAGCTTTCCCATTACCCATAGCTTACTTTTTTGGTAAGTATGGGCATGAAAAAAGCTCCACCGATAAATCAGAGGAACTTAAGTTATTTCAATTCCGTTGCCGAAAAATTTTCACTAGTGCGTCTGACTTATCTTTCCCAATTTCAGTTACGAAATATAGGATGGATTTAGCACCAGCTTTCCGCTTGCGGCGGAAGAGGTTGCTAAGGCTTCAGCGGGCCATGACCCTCTGCCTTTCTTGATAAGTGATATAAAAGAACTGGTGCAAAGGTAAACGCAACGTTCTCGATTTTCCAAATTATTTTTTGAAAATAATTTTCAGCAATCGCTGAAACGCACTCTGGGCAGTGGTTTCGGAGCGTTGAAATGTCCCCGTGTTAAAAGGTCTTTGCGAGTATTTATTCAGCGCGCTGCAATCAGCCTGCAATGACAATTATGCATTTACATGGCGCCTCCGACTCTCAATAAACCGTCTTTGCGAGGCCCTTCGCCGAAGCAATCTCAAAATAGCAAGGGAACTTTTAAGCAGTGAACCGCTCGTGAAATTGCAATCCCGCAGAAAAAGCGGGATTGCAAAGACCAGCTTTTTTGTACTTGTCATTGGCAGGCACTTTGCCGAAGCAATCTCACACCAACATTTTGTACTGGTATTTTGCGCACACTTATGGTGAGATTGCTTCACTGCGTTCGCAAAGACCAATTGCTCTATTCTACTAAAATACAGTCCTGGTAAATTTTTGTACTTTTAGCTTATAGCGTTCCAATCTTTTATATTCTTTACACGCAAGGCTAATTTGTCATTAAGGTCATGGCGATTCAAATCGTTCGCTATGATAAAAACAATAATTGTGTGAAAGCTATAAGAATAAGGCGTTTCTACTCATGCCTGTGCAGCTTCGCTATCAAGACATCTGACGTGCCATCGGCGTAAATGCCAAAAGCATTTACCAATAAACCTTTTACTTTGTTTTTGGTGGAAGAAATCGCATAAACAACACTCTCATCATCGGGGTTAGAATCGCCCTCGAAGCGGAAAACTGCATCAATTTCAAAGTCGTCTGGCGAAAGGGAGGCTGTGTTGTTAGTACACAGCAAATATTCTTTCTCCAGGTTAAAATCCAGCGTATATCCTTCGTTCTTAAGTCCATTGATCGCTTGTGATAGTGTGCCGTAATCCTTTTTCATGGAGTGGTGTTTGGTGCTTGCAGTTGTATAAAGATACGGTATTTTACAGGGGTATAGGGCAGTATAGGTAATGCCTTGTTTTTCTCCCAAAATGACGATTTTGCAACTGCCTTTCGGCTGGAATTTTGCGGTTAGGAATTCACCATTTCGCTATTTGTGATAGTTGCTGACGGAACAGAGGTCGTTCAGTTTGCATAAACAAAAACGACCCATCATCGATGGGTCGTGGAATATTAGAATTAATGTAAAACTACCTTATCAGGGTAACATCCCCCTTCAGGGTTATGTTGTGTCTATCACTGTTCTGGCAGCTTACAAAGGCTACGTAGTAGTAAGTGCCTATATCAGCAGGCTGGCCGTTTACAGTGCCATCCCATGACTGCTTGTCGCCGCTTGACTGGAATACAATAGTACCCCAACGATCGTAAATGGTAAATACATTCAGTGCGTAGTCTGAAGTTCTGATCACGCGCAATATATCATTATTTCCGTCAGCGTTCGGGGTAAATGCTGATGGTACAAATACTGTACCTGTGCAGCAGGATTTTACGGTTACGTCAATCGCTACCTTTTCGCTTAGGCAATTATTTTTGAAAGAGATCTGCGAAGCAAAATACTGGAACGTACCGATGCTGTCAGTGTTCGGCAATGGTGCTTTCACGCTTGGTGTGTTATCGTTGTAAGACGAATACCACATCAGGTTGTTATATCCCGGAACCTCCAGTATTGCAGGTTGCGAGTACTGACATACTGTGATAGGTGGTGCAAGTATAGTTGATGGCGGTGTTGGGTATACTGTTACGTTCTCAATAGCACTTGCTGAACATAATCCTGAATTGGTTACCGTAAGCGTGTAAGTACCCGCATTAGCCATGGTTATAGTAGTAATAACCGGGTTTAACAGCGCTGAAGTATAGCCTCCCGGACCTGTCCACTGGTAGGAGTAAGTTGAGGCGGGTGGGGTAACATCGGCATTAAGGTAAAGCGTTGCGCCGGTGCAGAAGAACGTATCTAATGTTTTGATAACAAAATTAGTCGGTATCACCGTAATAGTTACCTGTTTCTGGGTGTTGCAGGTAGTGCCCATAATAGCGGCAGTTACGGTATAGGTAGTTGTTGCCTGTATGTTGGTTACACCTGGCTGTTTTACACCAGCGCTGTTAAGATCAGTAACCGGAGACCAGCTGTAGATAAGGCTATCCGGTCCTGCAACACGAATCAAAAAGCTTGCACCCTGACAAACGGTGGTGTCTGGAGTTAATATTGTTATGCTCGGTTCAACAGTAGTAATGGTAAGGTTTTTGGTAAATGCCGGGCATAAAGAACCCGGTAGTGTTGCAGTTAACGTATAAGTAATAGTTGAGGTAGGTGTAGAAATCGGGTTAAGAAGACTGGCATTGTTCAGATAGGTTGCGGGTGTCCAGCCGTAGGTAAGGCCTGTGCTGGCGTTGGCACGTATCTGAACTGAAGTGCCTTTGCAAACTGTTGTATCACTCGTTGTAATAGCCAAAGAAGGATGGTCGATAACGTTGATAGTAACCGTATCAATTATGCCGCAAATCGCACTATTGCTCAGATAAGCTACTATTGTTCGCGTTCCGCTTGCGGTAGTAGTAAGTCCGGTTACAGGGAAGGCAAAAGACGTATCACCCGCTGCCATTGTAACAGAATCGGGTAGGGTGCTATAGTCTGTTCCTGCAACGCCGGTTCCTCCATAGGTCAGGTAAAACTTAGTAGGCGTGGCAGATGCCCTGCCGCTTCTTATTCTTATTGAATCTGGACCGCAGCCTTTTACAATTGCATTTGGTAGACCTAAAATGGTACGGCCTATCCTTGCATCTTCAAAGTAGTAAGAGTTGGTCTTCAAGCTGCCTGCTTCTATGAAAACGCCTGAATCATAAATATAGTTAGGGCTGCTGGTGGTGCCGCCGTCTCCTATCACCAGTTTTATTCTGTACGTATCGCACGGTTGCACCCAGTGTTTTGCTGTAAGCAAAGTGGTAAGGCCTTTGTAGGTAACGGTAGTGCCAGCAGTATTGTCAATGTAATATGCTGTAAAAGGTGAGCCGCTACCCATGGATGTGCAATTAGAATATGCGCAGCCGGCGCAGGTGCCCGCAGTACCTATATTAATGCTGTTTACAGCAACAGGTATGTTTGTGCCGGGTACAAGGGCCATGTTTACGCCTGGGTAGGTACTTGACACGCCCGGACCGGCAAGGAAGAAGCCGAAGGCATCGTTGTATGGTCCGCAGGTTGCTTGTATATACTCTTCTGATCCGAATTGATAATTAAAACTAACGGTATCACCTTTTGGTATAAAGTGGATAATCAGTGCGCAGGCATCGCGGCTAACACCACTGCCCATAAGCGCATTAAGATCAGGATCACCGGCACTGCTGAAGCTGGTTGAAGCCAGGGTGCTTGACGCTCCCGATGTTGATGCTGCTTTACCAGAACTTAAGATGATGCCGCTATCAATAACTATTGGCGTAGATGCAGAAACAAATGTACCATTGGCCAGACCATTGCAAATAAGGGTATCACTTACAATCGTGATGCCAGGGCCGGCGAGTTTGGCCGCTAACAAGGCTGCGGTAGATGTAGGCGTAACGGTAAGCTGCGCCGTTGCTGTTAGCGTCGAAGCTAAAATAAGCGTAATAAAAAAATATGAAAATTTATTAATGTAAAACTTCAATGACATACCTGAACGGTTTAGCGAGGCAAAGTACCCCAATTACTGTTACCGCAAAATTACTAAATTGTAAAGTATGGCGAAAATTTATTTTATTATTAATTCACAGCTGAATTAACACCAACAATTTCACTTATTTATGGGAAAAATCAGCCTGTAGTCGTCAAAGTTTTAGCCTTTCCTCTTGATGCTGCAACCTATTGACTTAGTGGTCTTAGTGGTTACTTCTTTGCCGGCAACAACCGCATCAATAGCATCATTGATGTACATTACTTTATAACCTGTAGGGTCAGAAGGGTTGTCGTTCATCGCACCTTTGTAAACCAGTTTGCCGGTTTTATCGAAAAGAAATACTTCAGGAGTGTGGTTGGCACCAAAGAGGTCGGCAATTTTTGAATTATCATCGGCTACGTAAGGAACGGTATAACGCTGCTTCATGCCATATTTTGTCATTTCAGCATATGAATCATCTCCGTCACGTTTCGCTTCGTTAGAATTGACAATCACCATGCCTACATTGTGTGCAGAAGCATACTGCATAGTTTTTTTGGTCATTGACTCGTTCTTGATAACGAACGGGCAGGTATTGCATGAAAACATAACCACCAGGCCATTTTTGCCCATAGAGCTAGCCAGGGTAACATCTTTGCCAATTGTATTTTTTAGCTTAACATCTTTTGCTGGCAGCGCATCACCCGGATTTAATTTATCAGCGTTCTGCGCAAATGCTGGGCTAATGATGGCTGTAAATGCGAAAGCTGCTAAAGCAAAGAAAGTGTTTTTCATGTGTTTGTTGTTAATTGTAGTTTGTAGTATACAATAGTGAATATCAATAATCTATTGTCGCTTGTATATCCCGGTCAATCAGTGCCTCAGCTTGTGGACGCAGAAAATCAAAGCTGCCACGCTTCACGGCATACTTTCCGGAATTGTGTATGATCATGGCGCATTGTTCGGCTTGTTGTTCTGAATGGCCACATATTTCAATAAGGGAGGCTATAACCCAGTCAAAAGTATTCACTTCATCGTTCCATACTATAAGGCTATGAATCTCTTCTTCGAGTACATCGAGATCTGTTTCATCATTGGTTTGCCATTGCGTGCCATGGTTGTGCAAACTGGTAGTCATAATTACATTAAAATAATAAAATCGAAATTACGGGATTTTCGGGGAACAGAAAAAATCATTTTTACAAATTACTGTCCTGCCGTCGGTAGGGTGGCGATATACCTGCTATACTATAAATAGCCGTTTGATATGCCGATAAAATAAAGCCCGCCTGAATTACAGGCGGGCTAATATAAATCATATTTGATTGCTTTAAAATAGCTTTCTACTATCTACTATGTACTCTCTACTAATTACTACGTACTACTTTTTTACATACATAACTTCCTTTATCAGCTTCACGGTACGAGGTACGTCAGGAAGGTAAGCAGCAACAAGGTTCGGAGCATAGTGCATATTAGCATCTGCACTGGTTATACGGCGCACAGGGGCATCCAGGTAATCAAATGCTTCTTTTTGAATACGGTAAGCAATTTCAGACCCAATGCTGCCAAACGGCCATTGTTCTTCAACAATAACCAGGCGGTTAGTTTTCTTAACTGATTCTACTATCGTAGCCCAGTCAAGCGGGCGGATGGTACGCAGGTCAATAACTTCTGCACTGATGTTTTCTTTTGCGAGTTCATCAGCCGCCGCCATTGCTACCTTCATCATTTTGTTATAAGATACTATAGTAACGTCGGTACCCTGGCGCTTAACCGCGGCTTTGCCAATTGGTATCAGGTATTCTTCTTCAGGAACTTCGCCCTGGTCGCCATAGCAGGTTTCACTTTCCATGAAAACAACCGGGTCATTATCGCGTATAGCTGATTTCATCAGCCCCTTCGCATCATATGGGTCAATGGTCGAGATCACTTTCAGGCCCGGAATATTCGCGTACCAGTTTTCAAAAGCCTGTGAGTGCTGCGCAGCCAACTGGCCAGCAGAACCGTTAGGGCCACGGAAAACAATAGGACACGTATATTGTCCCCCAGTCATAGAAAGCATTTTAGCCGCATGGTTCACAATCTGATCAATTGCGAGTTCCGCGAAATTCCAGGTCATGAATTCTATTATGGGGCGGGTATCGTTCATAGCCGCACCAACGCCTATAGCCGCAAAGCCAAGTTCGCTGATAGGGGTATCAATTACTCTTTTTGCACCAAATTCATCAAGCATACCCTGGCTCACTTTGTAAGCGCCATTGTATTGCGCTACTTCTTCTCCCATCAGGAAAACGCTCGGGTCACGGCGCATTTCCTCTTCCATTGCTTCTCTTAATGCTTGTCTTAAAGCTATTGTACGCATTGTATTTTTATTTTCGGCTTTATGTAAAGTTGTTGCTAGGTATTTTACGGGTATGGGCTGCAAATATAATAAGTGCGGCCCTAATTTTTCTGTTTTACAAAAGTAACTGTGCTGTAACTGCTGTCCATTTCAAATTTTAGCTTCATTTCAGTCTCGCTAAGGGCTAAAATCTGCATCTGGGTGTTCATGCCTTGTTCCGGGCCTGTCATTTCTATCATTACCAGCGTGTCACCTTTCAGGTACCATTTACTGGTATCTAGACTTCCGTTGAAAGAAACTACCGCTACACTGTCTTTCTTAAAATTGAAAATGGTTTTCAGTACCGCATTCCTCTGCATAGCATGTGCGCTGTCGTGCTGGTTTTGCAGTTCTTTCTTCAGGCTGTCCATATTGGTTACGCCATAAAGCTCCCAGTTAGTGCGCGCATCTTTACTGCTCCCCAAAGTATCAATGTAATGTTGGCTTTCCTTAAAAAAGTCGTCCATGTCAGGGTTTTCGAAATTAGCGCCTTTCCAGGTACCTGTTACCATATCTGTTTTGGTGTGCTTGCACGAAAACAAAAAGAGCGTTAATACTATAATGCCTGCAATCGATAATCTCATAAATATTGATTTGTAAAGCTTTTATTTTTTGTTTGGGTATAAGTATGCTTTGGTTTCCAGGTCAAAAAGGCTGTAGGCAGTATCTTTTTTGGTAAGCAGGAAACTGCGGCAGCCACCGGCCGGAACATCAAAGGTATAGGTTTGCGGGTTGAAAATGTTTTGTTGATAAAGTATTTCTATGTCAATTGATCCTGAGTCAAGTTTAGGAATAATGCAGTAATTCTTACCGTAGCGGGGTAACATTTTGCCGTCTTTCTTTACATAGAAAGGCGTTACCTTATCTCCTTGTATATATACAAATGCATATTTAGCTGAAGCTACATTACAAAAGCCTGCACTTATCGCAACCCCTAAAAACAATAAAAAGAACACTTTTTTCATGGTGGGATACAGTAGCTAAGGGCAGATGGTGGTTGTTTGAATACTATTGGTTTAATTTTCTGTTTGGAAATTTGTCGCTTCGTATTATTCCATTTCTATTAGAATAGCACCTTTCTCAACCGCGGTTTTTTCAACCGCTTTTATTGATTTTACGGTGCCGGTAGCCGCTGCTTTTAGCAGGTTTTCCATTTTCATGGCTTCTAAAATAATCAGGGCATCGCCTTTGTTTACCTGTTGGCCGGGAGTTACCAGTATTTTTAATACCATACCAGGCATTGGCGCTTTTACGGGCTCAGCTTTTGCATTAGCCTTAAGGTCCATGCCCATATTTATGAGCAGTAGGTCAATAGGCTCTTTTATAGCAGAGGTATATAATTGACCATTTACCCTTACGGTCACTTCCTTTGCTTTACGGTCAATTTTTTCAATAATGCCCGTATAGCTTTTGTTATTAAGCAATATGCTTATAAGCCCGTTGGGTTGCTGGCTGATATCGCAATTGGTGGCGGTATCATTTACTATCCATTTACTATCTTCACGCTCTATCGAAAAATTACTTTCCTCATTAACAGCAACCTGTAACATAAACGGCAATTATTTTGTGTGGCAAATGTAATTGTAAATTGTTAATGGTCAATTGGCAATTGCGAATTGTTTTAAAGTGGAAGCGATTGATCCCATTCCCACTTCAACGATACTAACGTTGGGTGTGTTTGTCTCCATTAGTATGTGATGCGTAATGACAGAGGGCAGGTAATTGAATGCCTGCCCCCGGTATGTTATTGTTACTTGCTTATCCTTTATTTATTGCCGCAATGCCGGGTAATTCCTTACCTTCAAAATATTCCAGCATAGCTCCACCACCGGTTGATACATAGCTTACTTTATCGGCCATATTAAATTTATTCACGGCTGCAACACTGTCGCCGCCACCGACAAGGGAAAACGCGCCATTAGCTGTTGCCTTGCAAACTGCTTCCGCAACAGCCTTTGTACCATGCTGGAATTTCTCCATCTCAAATACACCCATCGGGCCATTCCAAAGAATGGTTTTAGCATTGCTGATAATGTGCGAAAACTGGTCTATTGCCATCAGGCCAATATCCAGGCCCATCCAGCCATCTGGTATTTCGTTACTCAATGAAGAAGAGGTTGTAGCATCAGCCGCGAATTTATCAGCAAGTATGCTGTCGGAAGGCAGATGTATGCAAACGCCTTTTTCCTGTGCTTTTTTAAGCAAAGCACTAGCCATATCGAGCCTGTCTTCTTCGCAAAGCGAATTGCCGATGTGCCCGCCTTCTGCTTTGAAGAAGGTGTAAGCCATACCACCGCCAATAATAATATCAGTCGCTTTTTCTAGCAGGTTTTCTATAATCAGTATTTTATCAGAAACCTTGGCGCCACCAATAATCGCGACAAAAGGTTTTTTATTATCGTTCATTACTTTATCCGCAGCAGCAACCTCGCCTTCCATCAACAGACCAAACATCTTCTTATCGCCAGGAAAAAACTGCGCTATAACGGCGGTTGAGGCATGCGCACGATGTGCGGTTCCGAATGCGTCATTTACATACACATCGCCGTATTTTGATAATTTCTCAGCAAATTCAACATCGCCTTTTTCTTCCTGCTTGTAATAGCGAAGGTTTTCCAGTAACAAAACCTGACCTGGTTGCAATGCAGCGGCCTTAGCAGCGGCATCGTCGCCTATGCAGTCTGCTGCAAATTGCACTTCAATACCCAAGAGCTTTGCTAAGTGATCAGCTGCCGGCTTAAGGGTAAAATCAGCCAGCGTAAGGTTGGGTTTCTTTTCAATATCCTTTAGCGGACGGCCCCAATGGCTCATTAGCACAATGCTGCCGCCATCGGCCAGTACTTTTTTCAAAGTAGGGAGTGCAGATGTTATACGGGTATCATCAGTAATAACGCCATTCTTTATCGGTACATTAAAATCAACGCGTATCAGCGCTTTCTGGTTTGCGAAATTGTGGTTTGTAAATCTTGACATTTATTTTGTGTGTTTTTAGTTTGCTTAAGGGGTGTAAAATTTGTTAAATCCTTTCTTCTGAAGGCCCGCAATCAATTTCTTGTCTCCAGTCCAGAGGTGACCGTCCATTTCTAAAGTTAAGGCGACAAAGATTGAATCATTTTCATCAATGTCTTTGCATAAGTCATATGCAATGGCTCTGGAGCTTTTCGACAAAATTTCAATAGGAACAAATCTGATGTATGACAGAAGCAAGTCCAGAGTTATCAGCAGATCTTGTTCTTTAATTTTAGAATATTTTAATATTTTCT
This sequence comes from Chitinophagaceae bacterium, assembly GCA_947447265.1. Lineage (GTDB taxonomy): Bacteria > Bacteroidota > Bacteroidia > Chitinophagales > Chitinophagaceae > Flavipsychrobacter. The sequence continues at coordinate 58,881 of CANFKC010000014.1, read as the reverse complement.
CCTTATGTTTAAACATTTCAATGAACAAAAAATAGGGTGAAGCGAATTTCTTAGAATCGTCTGAAATAATTGACAGAAAGCTGGAGTCCGCAGTTAATAATGCGGAGAAGATTATGTTAGAATCAACTATTATCATCAGTAATACCTTTGAGGAATGCTTTCTTATGTTCTTGCCAGAGATTGGCCTTTAATTCCTTCCCGAAATCTATTATTGCTTCATCGAACGACGCTTTTTTAATTAGATATTCAAGTTTTGCTAGTTGCATCATTTTGAGATACACTTCTTCAGTGAAATTTTTCTTGTCAATTGTGAAGACAATTTTCTCTTTGGTGTCTTTTACCGTAAGTCCCAGCATAAATGCTTTTTTGTAAAGATAAAAAAAACGGAGGAAATGCGACTGAGTTTAACTTTCCTGATGTTATATTAGCTTTCATATAACAAAACCCGCACAATCATGCGGGTTTTGTTATATTGGTTGCGTTGGTTGAATTATTTAATAATGCCAGCGAAATATTTCACTGTACGAACCAATTGGCTCACATAGCTCATTTCGTTATCGTACCAGCTAACGGTCTTAACCAGTTGAGTATCGCCTACGGTCTGAACCCTTGTCTGTGTAGCATCGAATAATGAACCGAATGAAGTACCGATGATATCGCTGCTCACTATTTCGTCGGTAGTATAGCCGAAGCTGTCGTTAGCTGCTGCTTTCATAGCTGCGTTAATTTCTTCAACTGTAGTTTTCTTGTTAAGGATAACAGTTAATTCAGTTAAAGAACCGGTAACGGTAGGTACACGTTGTGCAGAACCGTCCAGTTTGCCTTTCAGTTCAGGTAATACCAGGCCGATTGCTTTTGCAGCGCCGGTAGAGTTAGGAACAATGTTTTCAGCAGCTGCGCGTGCACGGCGAAGGTCGCCTTTAGCATGCGGTGCATCAAGTGTGTTCTGGTCGTTTGTATAAGCGTGAACGGTAAGCATTAAACCGTTTATTATTCCGAAAGAATCGTTCAATACCTTAGCCATAGGCGCAAGGCAGTTAGTAGTGCAAGATGCGCAGCTGATAACAGTTTCAGTGCCATCTAAGATATGATGGTTAACGTTGAAAACAACCGTCTTCATTTCGCCTGTAGCAGGAGCTGAAATTACAACACGCTTAGCGCCGGCTGTAATATGGCTTTCTGCTTTTTCGCGATCAGTAAAGAAACCTGTACATTCCAGAACAACGTCTACATTATGTGCACCCCATGGAATTTGAGCTGGGTCTTTCTGTGCGTAGATGGTAATGTCTTTACCGTTTACGGTAATGGTGTTGTCATTGAAAGTTACATCCTGGTTGAAACGGCCCTGTGCGGTATCGTATTTCAACAGATGTGCTAGCACATTGGGTTTGGTAAGGTCGTTGATAGCAACTACTTCAATACCTTCCATATTAAAAATCTGGCGGAAAGCGAGACGGCCAATGCGGCCAAAGCCATTGATGGCTACTTTTACATTACTCATTTTGTAAGTTTAGTTAAAGAACATTTTTTAAAAGTGGCGCAAAGGTATGAATTTTCAAAATTCAAAGTGAAATAAAATACCCAATTTGGATAATGTATGGCTCTTTATTTTATTTTTGACTAAAATCTGTATTATGAATTCCCAGCCAGGCGAGGCCAAATCTGTCAAAATTCCGGCTTCTTATCGGTGGGTGGAAAATGCACATATATTATTGTGGCTTGTAAAAGACACTTTTTGGGCCATGGAGTTCCGGCCTGGTGGGCTCTTTATGATAGCGCCAACGTTGGGAGTTGCGTTTTATATATTGTGGCGCTCCCGATATAGCAGGCAGGATTTTTATCATAACATAGCTATCTGCCTGTGGATAAGCGGTAACTCCATCTGGATGGCAGGAGAGTTTTTTAAGCAGGATATGCGCCATATTGCAGTAGTTCTTTTCGCTATAGGTCTGTTTGTTTTGCTCGTTTATTACTTATTATTCTTTGCAAAAGATAAAGCTGCTGAAAATGCACTTCAGTAAATAACAGTGATCGGTACCGTAGGCCTAATTTGCTATTGACAATATTTATACTGGTATTAAAGAAAGGATTTCAATAACTTTTACCTTTGCTGCCTATGAAATTATTAATGTCTTACCTCAGCCGCTACAAGCTGATGATATTACTGGCTTTGGTACTCGCTGCCATTAACCAGAGTTTTTCTTTACTGAACCCTATCGTATCTGGTAAAATTCTGGACGGATTCGTTAATCACCCACATACTGTTGATAAAGCCGGCCTTATTGTCCGCACAAGGGGCGAATACCTGACTGGTGCCCTTGCGCTGATAGGCGCAATTATGGGGTTTGCGATGGTTTCCCGTATTGCTAAAAACTTCCAGGATTATGTGGTGAACGTTGTTATTCAGAAATATGGTGCAGCCCTGTATACTGACGGCCTTCGTCATGCACTACGTCTTCCTTACCAGGATTTTGAAGACCAGAGCAGCGGCCAAACGCTTTCAATTTTGCAAAAGGTCCGTACCGATTGCGAGAAATTTATAAATTCTTTCTTTAATGTATTGTTGCCAACATTTATCGGTATTGTTTTCGTTATCATCTATACGTTCCCTATCAGCCACTCGCTTCCGCTGGTTTACCTTGGTGGTGGACTTGTACTGGGCTTTCTTACCAGTGCATTAAGCAAAAAGATAAAAACTGTTCAGAAGAACATTGTACGTGAAACTAATGCTCTTGCAGGTTCTACAACCGAATCGCTACGTAACATTGAACTGGTGAAAAGCCTTGGTCTTACATCGCAAGAGATTCGCAGGCTGAATGCTTCTACTATAAAAATACTGCAACTCGAACTCAAGAAGGTGCGCAGCATCCGTACCATTTCATTCATACAAGGTACGTTTGTGAACTTCCTGCAACAGGTAATAGTGATGAGCCTGTTGTACTTTGTATATGGCGGAGTAATCTCTGCCGGCCAGTACCTTTCGCTCACATTTTTCTCCTTCTTCATCTTGCAACCAATGCAGGAAATAGGTAATGTCATTCTCTCTTATCGCGAGGCAGAGGCGTCTTTGCAGAATATGCAGCAGCTTCTGGAAAAGCCGGTGGAATACACTCCTGAGAAGCCGGAAACTATTAATGGTATTGAAACCGTTACGTTTAATAATGTTGTTTTTCAGCACAATTCTGCCAACCACCCTGCACTGAACGGTATTTCATTTGATGTGAAGTTGGGTGAGACTGTTGCATTTGTAGGTCCGTCAGGTAGCGGCAAAACCACTTTGGTTAAGTTACTGGTAGGGCTATATCATGCTAAAAGTGGTGGTATAACTTACAATGGACATAGCGCCGGCAATATTGATTATGAGGAATTGCGCAGGCAGATGGGCCTCGTTACTCAGGATCCTCAACTTTTTTCGGGTACTATTAAAGAAAATTTGCTGTTTGTTAATCCTTCGGCCACCGACGATGAGATAATTGGGGTACTTAAACAAGCATCTTGCGACAATCTTATTTTGCGCGCAGAAAATGGGCTGGATACCATTATTGGCGAAGGTGGCCTGAAACTTTCAGGTGGTGAACGTCAGCGCCTTTCTATAGCACGGGCATTGTTGAGGAAGCCAAGACTAATGATATTCGATGAAGCTACTTCAGCGTTAGATTCTTTGACGGAAGACGAAATATCGCAAACTATCCGCGGTATTACATCGCAAAGACAGCATATCACTATTATGATAGCGCACCGTCTATCGACCATTATGCATGCTGATCGTATATATGTACTGGAAAAGGGCCATGTAATAGAAACAGGCAGCCACGAAAATTTACTTGCCGAAAAGGGCCTCTACTACGCTATGTGGCGCCAACAGATAGGGGAGCGCAAAGAAGTGCAGAAACCGAAAGGTGCAATGGCATAAACTCAAATAAAGAATACAATTTATCAAGCCCGGGAAATTTAATTTTCCGGGTTTTTTTATGCTAATATTGAAACGAAATGCCGATTATTAACCGTTGGTAAACAATTTCGACCGTTCGTTCCTTTTATTTGGTGCTGCCTAAGCAGGATAGTAACTTTGAAGTAGACCTGATTATAATTTACATTTTAAACAGTATTTTATGAAAAATATACACTTTAAGCTCCTTGTAGTGTTGGCTACCTTCATGTGCGGCACGTTAACGTCACGTGCGCAGATAGGTGCCAGAGCAGTAATTGCCGGAGATCGCGCCGTTCAGGGCTATGGCGGCGACGGAGGCCCAGCTACAGCTGCGGCCGTTAGGTTTGATGTAATAAGCCGAATTGCAAAAGACACGGCAGGAGATATTTTTCTCTTCGATTCCCAGAACAAGAGGATACGTAAAATAAACCATGCTAGTGGGGTCATCAATACTATTGCGGGTAATGGTACGAGAGGCTATTCCGGCGACGGAGGTGCAGGTCCGGCAGCCAGCATTGGAGATGTAAGTGGCTTATACCCAGATAGAGCAGGCAATTGCTATATAGTTGACCAAAGCAACCGCCGTATCAGGAGAATAGATAATGCAACTGGTGTTATTACTACTGTGGCTGGCAATGGTTCCCTTGGTGCGCCAGGTAATGGCGGCCCCGCAAGCGCATCGCACCTTAATGGTCCTACATCGATATTTATCAACAACTCGGGAGACATATTCTTTGGTGATCTTGGAACCATCAGAAAGATAGCTGCGGCAACGGGTATTGTTACTTTGTTTGCAGGCGATAGCTCGGCTAATGGATTTTCCGGCGATGGAGGACCCGCTACCAATGCGCAACTGAGCATGGTAGGCGGGATAACCGGCGATTCGGCAGGAAATATTTTCTTTACAGATGTAAGCAATGAAAGAGTACGGAAAATTGATGCAGCAGGCATTATATCTACTATCGCAGGAGATGCAGGTACAAATAACTTGGATGGTTGTCCTGCAACCGCTCATTCAATTTATACTTCTTATGCTATCGGACTTGATTCCGACGGTAACATTTATTTTTCAAATGGTGCTATTAAGAGAGTTGACGCATTAACAGGTATCATTAATACGGTTGGGAACACGACAAACGGTAATATAGGAGGCGCTTTTTTTGTCAACAGTGATGCAAGCATTTTACTTGGAACATTTTCTACAATAGAGAAAATGACCGGAACGTACCCTGTCGTCAATACGTGGATGGTGAAAGACAGTCTGGCTTCAGCGCCTTGTACCTTGCCTGCAAAGCGGATTTTTAATGTGTATGGTACAATTCATGGTGTCCCTTCGGCAACTGATTCGGTAACAATAGATATTGATTACCCGGAATGGTATAACCTGCCACATCAGGCCAATCATCATCGATTCCGTTTGCCATACTGGTATTCAGGCGGAACGTATGGCTTTGGCTCATCCGCGGGGTTCATGGATTCGCTTATACTTACAATACCAGGGCCTGCAATAGTAGAAATATCATTAACTTCTTTGGATGGCTACCGGGATGTGGCAATATTCAATGATACTAACAGGGCAACCTGCAGTACTTCAATTGGAGAATTGGATTTTTATGCTGACCATCGTTGGTCTGACACTATTTTGACACCTCCATGTTCTTTTCCTGCTACAGTGAGATTTGGTACTACCGTTGATCTAGATTACGGAACGGTTTCGGCGACAGATTCATTGATTTTCTTTGTAGACTACGGAGATGGTGTAATTGACTCTCAGATTATTCCGGCCAATGTAGCAATGAATAAATTTATTTTTTCCAGTACGCATGTGTATTCATCGCCTGATAGTTACATGCCGGTCTTTTCCTACGTATTGAACTCCGGTGGGCAAGGTATGGAAGGCATGGGAAGTCTTTTTAATTTGAACCGCTGTTACGGTGGTTATGTAGACTTGGATGTTACCGGAGTAAGTTCAGGGGCGGCATGCAGCTACCCTGATACTGTTACTTATTCTTATTATGGTTATGCGCACGATTCAGCTGCGTTACTCCCGACAATAATACATATGAGTTACGGCGATGGAATGAGTGATACGTTTACAGCGAGGTCATATCGTACTGGTGATGGGTATACTATTTATGATGGCTCATTTGCCCATATTTTTACCATGCCGGGCACCTATACCTCTGTTCATCGTGATAGCTGCGGTAGTTATTTTAGTGCCAGTTCAGGTCATGTTGACTATCCCGGGTATGGTGACTTAACCATTGGTACCACATGCGCTCCATTTACCGGCCATTTCTATATAGATTCAATAGCTAATTGTACGCATGATGCTTCGGAAGTGCTACTTGGGTATTGGCCTTATGCGCTTATTAACACGACAACAAGCGATACAACGTACGGCTGGTGCAGTGCTGATGGAAGTTATACACTAAATGTTATTGCTGGTAATAATTATAAGATGGTCTCTGACCCCACCGGTACATTTCATTATTACGGTACTGTTGGCGCTACATTATCTCCATCATGTCCTGCTACAGGTATTTATACTTTTACAGCAACTTCTGGTGGTACCTATGCCCACGACTTCGCTTTTACTTGCAGTATACCTGCGTCTATCGACATGAGCGTGTCGGGTTTTGGCTCAGGATATGTACCAGGGGATACGGGTGTTGTTACAATTTGGTCAAGCAACCCATGGGGCTATATGTGTGATTCGCTAAGCTCTGACGTAACCTGCATATTAGATCATCGTTTAACTTATTGTGGCATGTGGAATGGCGCGGCGCCAACAAGTATATCAGGTGATACGCTTACCTGGCATTTTATGTCAACAGCCAGTCTGTTCGATTTTAATGCTCAGGTAAAAGTGAGAACTGACACTTCGGCCACTATTTTCGATACTATAAGCAATGTGCTTTATGTCGCTCCAACCAGGATTGCAGATCCGGTTTTGGCTAATAATACCTATACCTGGAGCCAGCCAGTAACATCATCCTGGGATCCTAATGAAAAGCAGGTTTCGCCCATGGGTTTTGGTGCCGCAGGATATATCCCTAATGGAACTCCGCTCAGCTATATGATTCATTTCCAGAATACAGGAACTGCCAGAGCAAGAAATATTACGGTTGTCGATACATTGAGCCCAGACCTGGACATCTCTACGCTGCAAATCATTAATTCAAGCGCATCAGTGCAGATTTACCATTTCCCGGGCAATATTGTCAAGTTCAGGTTCAATGATATTTACCTGCCAGATAGCACGACTGACCTCGAAGGGAGCAATGGTTATGTCTCTTATAATATTGTTCCGAAAGACAATCTGCCAGCGGGTACCACTATCACCAATTCTGCAAGTATCTATTTCGACTACAATCCCGGTGTGCTCACAAATGCTACTATAAATACAATTGAAGACACACTTCGGGCAATTGCTGGGCCATCTGCCGTTTGTGCAGGTAGTTCAATTACTTTGACCAATTCAATATCAGGTGGCATATGGGCAAGCAGTAATGTCCATGCTACCGTTGTTGGCGGGGTCGTTACAGGTGTTACCGCAGGTATCGATACCATAAGCTATACTGTTTATGGTGACCAGGTTGTTACGAGAGTAATAACAGTCAACCCAATACCTTCCGCTGGCACTATAACAGGTACAACAACACTATGTGCAGGTGCATCAACAACACTAAGTACAACCGCAGGTGGTAGCTGGAGCAGCAGCAGTTCATCAACTGCTTCTATAAGTTCAACCGGTGTTCTAACGGGTATTGCTGCTGGTAGTGCTATTGTTTCTTATACTATCACCAATACATGCGGAACCGATGTGGCTACCGCGGCAATAACGGTAAATCCATTACCGGTTGCCGCAACGGTAACCGGCGGCGCATCCACATTGTGTGCTGGTGCGACCACAACCTTCTCTGCATCCGCTTCAGGCGGAGTATGGAGCAGCAGTAACCCATCAAGGGCAACAGTATCGGGTGGGGTAGTTACGGCACTGGCAGCGGGTATTGATACTATAATCTATGCTGTTAGCAATAGCTGCGGTAGCGCAGCTACGCCTGCTGTTATTACTATTACAACGGGTGCTGTGGCAGGTACTATTTCAGGTCCGACCAGTGTTTGCGTGGGCTCTTCTGTTACCCTTAGCCCTAGCGTAAGCGGTGGCATCTGGAGCAGTGGATCAATTGCGACCATTTCAGGCGGCACTCTAACAGGTTTGGCTGCAGGTATTGATACCGTAAACTACATTGTTATTAATAGTTGCGGAACAGCGGTCGCGCGGTATATTGTAACCGTTAACCCGCTTCCTGTTCCGGGAACTATTGCTGGTGCAGCGTCTGCTTGCCTCGGTGCAACGTCGGTGTATACTGATGCGGTAACTGGTGGCACCTGGAGCAGTAGCGACGCTGCTGTGGCATCTGTGAACACTGTCGGAAACCTTAATGCCATTGCAGTGGGCACTGCAATTATTTCGTATACTGTTTCCAACGGTTGTGGCGCAGCATCTGCAACCGCAACCGTTGCTGTTGTTACCACGCCAGTGGCGGGTACTATAACCGGGGCAACCGCAGTTTGTGCAGGTGCAGATACTACATTGGCCATTACATCGGCTGGCGGCATCTGGAGCAGTAGTAACACAACAATAGCGTCAGTAAATTCCGCCGGTAATGTTGCAGGTATAGCAGCAGGTAGTGCTACCATATCTTACACGGTAACCAATATTTGCGGAACCGATGTAGCTACTTTACCAATCACGGTTAACCCGGTACCAGTTGCAGGCATAATAAGCGGACCTGACTCTATATGTAATGACGTGGATCTTGTACTTACAGGCGCAACGGCAGGTGGTAGTTGGTCAAGCTCGGCTAGCACAGTAGCGAGCGTTTCGGCTACCGGACGAGTACATCGTTTAGCTTCTGGTAATACCGTTATCAGTTATACTGTCACAACTCCGTGTGGCACAGCAGTAGCAATGCATTCCATTTTTGTAAAGCCAACGTCGGCCTGCAATACGGGGGTAATAACCAACTCTGTTGCTCAAACTGCTATCGAAGTTTACCCTAACCCAAGCCATGGCGAATTTACAATAGCTATACCGGGCAATGTAACCAACGTAGCGATTGTGGTAACAGATGTTGCCGGAAGGGTAATAACTGAAATTCAACCAAAGAATGCCAGCGACCTGAAAGTGCCGGTAAGTTTGGGCGATGTAGCCCCCGGCACCTACTTACTCAGGGTAAATGTTGATGGGAAAATGTATCATGATAAGTTGATAGTTTGGTAGTAAAACACAGTAAAAGTTTAGCCCGGGAAATTCGATATTCCGGGCTTTTTCATTTTTTACTATCCATTTTTTATTTTTTATTAACCACTGGTAAACAATTTCGACCGTTCGTTCCTTTTATTTGGTTTTAGTGTAAGCACCATAGTAACTTTGAATAATACTTGATTTTGAAAAGTTAACTCACATAAAATTATGCTTATGAAAAGTATACCACCAATTTCCAATTTCGGCATAACTGTGCCTGGTTTCGCTAAAATGGCGCTAATTCTAATATTGTTTTTGTTTACGGGCAATACGTCGCAAGGGCAATATTCATTTTATGTTACCGACTTTTTAGGAAGTGCGAGGTATCACCGCGATACTACATTCCTAGATTTTCATGCCGATAGCACGGTTTTTAGTTCAGGCAGTTATACGGGAATGTTTTTTTCCGCTACAACTGTTTATACCTGGTCGTTTAGTGACTCAACTACCCAGATCGGGCAGAATGTGACGCATACATTTACCGGGGACAAGAATGTCATTGATGGATTCACCTATACTGTTACTGCGGTTGATACTGCGTTGGGAATTACAGCAACAGCCGAACTGGCAGGTTTAAGTAGCTACCCCGATGTGTTGAATTGCAGCTATTTCGGAGATTCGCTTTCTAACTTTATTATACCATGGAGCGCTTGTAACTCTATAGAACTTCAGGCAGCTCCCGTTCGGCATCGTTTGGATTTAAGAGGCTTGCAGCGAACTTTTACAATGGAATGGGGCGATGGTACCGTGTCTGTTGATTCCAATTTGTATTATGGAGGCCCTTTTGACGAATATCACAATTTTCCATATTCCGGAGTTTATAAAATGCGTAGTTCATTAGTAGTAATGAGCCCGGATAGGGCTTTTTCATGCCCGGTGATTTACAGCCCAATGAAAGCAAACTATTTTGGTGGACTTACACCGAGTCCTGTTATTTCTGGTAGCTTAACGGTTTGCGAAGGTGATACGCTTAGGTTAGAAGCGCACGACACGTCCGCTCTTTTTCATAATATGCTGGGTATGACGGATTTGGCTGGTACAGACGGACACGTAGATTCGATTATGGGTACTTATGGGGCCAGGAGCTTTTACTGGGATCACTTTCGTGAGTCAGATTTATACTATTATGACGGAAATAGGGGCGATTCTGTAATTGTTTACCCTCACATCAGAGCCGATGATACAACTTTTCAATTCATGTACTATAATGATTGCATCGGCGGGGAGCCGATAATTGTCCATGTTAATGTTTTGAGAAGCACACTGCCACCAGTTATAGGCCCTAAGTATCTTTGCTCTGGCACAACCTATACATATACAAATGCCACTTCCGGCGGTACTTGGACCACTGACAATCCGGCCATAGCGTCAATTGATGCTGCAACTGGCGTGGTTACAGCCATAAGCACCGGGATAGCCTTATTAAGGTATCACAGTGGAAGCGGTTGCCCTGCGTTGAAATATATCACTGTTAACCCTGCTTCTACTCCGGGTATGACCGGCCCTGCAACTATTATGGCGGGTACTGTTGCGGCGTTTTCTGATTCAGGCGCAGGAAGTGTCTGGAGCACTAGTAATGCATCGGTAGCTAGCGTAGACGCATCTGGAAATGTGCATGCACTTGCGCCTGGCGATGCAGTGATAACTTCATCATTAAATATTGGTTGTGATACTTTCGTCTATTCACTGGGTGTGTATGTCTCGAATAGCACCATCAGTACTGTAGTCGGTACCGGTTATTATCACTATGTCGTTCGGGTGCCTGGTACCGGGCGTTATTCGGGAGACGGTGTCATTGCCAGTGCTGCGGATCTGAACACTCCCGGTAAAATTGTTGTTGATGATTCCATGAATATATACATTAATGACCGGAATAACTTCCGTATCCGTAAAGTAGACAGGACGGGCTACATATCAACTATTGCTGGCACAGGTGCACAGGGTTATAGTGGGTATGGCGGCCCGGCAACGAGTGCCCGTATCAGTTCGGGTTCGCTGGCGCTGGATACGTATAATAACATATACTTTACAGACCCCGATAATAATGTTGTACGTAAAATAGACGTTTCTTCAGGCACAATCTCTACCGTTGCCGGTATCGGAAGTGCTACTGGAGGATATACAGGAGATGGAGGGCCAGCAACAAATGCCCGGTTTCATATTCCAGGAGGCATTGCTATAGATCGTTCAAATAATATTTATATTGCCGATGAGCGAAACCGCGTCATCAGGAAAGTTGATGGATCCGGGACAATTACAACGGTTGCCGGAACCGGAACAATGGGATATACGGGTGATGGAGGTCCCGCTACCAGCGCTCAGCTTACTGTACCGGTTGATATTGCATTTGATACTGCCGGTAATATGTACTTCACTGACAATGGGCGCCTAAGGAAAGTAGTACCAACTGGTATTATTTCAACTGTATCAAGCATGGACAGCGCATGGATGTCAGACCGTTTTGGGGAAGGGCGTCTCGCTGTGCCTTATGGCGTTTGGGGCGCCTGGTATGTTACATGTATCGGCAGCGAGGTGCTGCTGAGTAATATATATGCTATCTATAGGATAAATAGTGCTGGTATAACTAACCGGGTGGCTGGTACCGGCAGCACAAGCGCCGTGGGTTATACAGGTGATGGCGGATTTGCAGCTAATGCGAAAATTGCCAGCATCGGGGGGATATGCGCCGACCGGTTGGGCAATATTTATTTATCTGACAACGTTTATAATGTTATACGAAAGGTTGGGGCAAGAACCCCTTACCTGCCTGCGCCAGCAGTATCAGATACAAACATAAGAGAGATAAGGATAGTTGATTTTGCTGATAGTATCACGACTTCCCCATGCACCTATCCAGCCAATGTAAACTACACGGTTCATGGAGCGGTGCTCGGTCATCCTTCTATTTATGATTCGGTTTACGTCAAGGTTATTCATGGCGATGGATCTATCGTTTATCATGTTGTTACTATCGATACTGCGACTACCTACACAATAGATGGAAGTACTTACTATGGGTATAGCTATAGTGGGTCTCATACCTATGCAGGTCCTGGAAACTATACGCTGGTTGTGGAAGGTATTACAAATACGGGCACTTATAGCACGGCAGCGGGCCCTGCATTTCACCCGATTTTCCCAATTCTCAATCTTGATGCATGCGGAACGAGTGGCTCTGATTATATCAGATCCTCAGTCGCGACAAGTGACACAAATTTTGTTTGCCGGACACCATACCTGGCTCATTTGAATTTTACGTTGGCGTTGCATGGCTCTCTGGCCGCGGCATCCTCAATTGGTTACCTGGTCAACTTTGGTGATGGCTCCACTGATACCGTACATTTTACTCCCGTTACTGACGGCCACGGTCATTACACGGCCAATGCGACGGTAGTGCACAGCTATTCATTTCCTGGTACATTTATTACGTCATATCGCAAGCTGGATAGCACCAATATCAACACCGGAGTAGCGTTTGCGATAGGGAGCAGTTGTTCCGTTTTTTCTGGATATCTGTATAGGGATGATAATGGCAATTGCAACATGGATGCTTTGGAAACGAAACTGCGCTATTGGCCGGTTGCAATCATTAATAATACTTCGCATGATACAACTTTTGTATGGTGCGATAGCAGAGGAAGATATTCTGCGAATTTGGTGGATAGCAGCAGCTACACGATTATGCCCGATTATTTTAGCTCATTTGGTTTTGGAGGGGACTCGCTTACCATCTCTTGCCCATCGTCAGGTATATACACATTAACTCCTCTTCCGGGCCATAGTTATACCCAGAACTTTGGTTTCACCTGTCACGGTTCCGCCACAACACTAGATATGAATGTGACCGGCAGTGGTAACAGGTTTGTCCCCGGGAGAACAACAATAATTTCTTTGTGGGCCAGTAATTCATGGGGGTATATATGCGATTCACAAGCAGCTACTGTCAGCGTTACCATCGATACGAATTTGACTTATGTTGGGATGTATTCAGGCGCAGCTCCAAGTGTTTCAGGAAGGACGCTCAGCTGGACGTTTGCTACATCGCATGGATTGTTGGACTTTAACCCCCTTATTTACGTTGTAACCCGCACCACTGCAGCTATTGGTGATACCATTCGCAACTCAGCAAGAGTAATGCCTATTACTGTGAGTGATCCGGATACCACAGACAATAATTTTAGCTGGAGCGCCAATGTCAGAGGGTCTTATGACCCTAATGAAAAGGAAGTGTCACCTTCTGGATTTGGCGTCGATGGCTATATTCCGAATGAGACACCACTTACCTACACGATTCACTTCCAGAATACAGGTACTGATACAGCTTACGATATTACCGTTGTTGACACGATCAGCAATCACCTTGACCTGGCTACACTACAGTTGGTAAGTGCAAGTCATGATGTGGTGGTGATACAAGAAGGTACAAGCAATGTAGTGAAATTCCGCTTTAACAACGTCCTCTTGCCCGACAGCACAACCAACCTTTCCGCGAGCAATGGTTATGTATCATTTAATATCTTACCTAAGCCAAGGTTAGCTGCTGGTACTCAGATACGTAACGGCGCTGCTATTTATTTCGACTACAACCCGGCTGTGCTTACAAATGCAACGATTAATACAATAGAAGACACACTCAGGGCAATCGCTGGGCCGTCTGCCGTTTGTGCAGGTAGTTCTATTACCCTGACCAATTCAATATCAGGTGGCATATGGGCAAGCAGTAATGGCCATGCTACAGTTGTTGGTGGGGTGGTACTGGGTGTTATGGCCGGTATTGATACCATAAGCTATACTGTTTATGGTGATCAGGTTGCTACAAAGGTGATCACAGTAAACCCAGTACCATCGGCGGGCACCATAACAGGCACAACAACAATATGCGCCGGTTCATCAACCACACTAAGTGCAACTGCAGGTGGTAGCTGGAGCAGCAGTAGTTCGTCAACCGCTTCCATAAGCTCAACGGGTGTTTTGACAGGTGTTACTGCGGGCAGTGCTACTGTATCTTATTCTATTAGCAATACATGCGGAACCGATGTGGCTACAGCGGCAATAACGGTAAATCCATTGCCTGTTGCTGCAACCGTAACCGGGGGCGCATCCACTCTTTGTGCTGGTGCAACCACAACATTTGCGGCCTCTGCCACTGGTGGCGCATGGAGCAGCAGTAACCCAACAAGTGCAACTGTAACTGGTGGGATAGTTACTGCACTGGCTGCGGGTATTGATACTATAATCTATATGGTTAGCAACAGCTGCGGTAGTGCAGCTACGTCTGCTGTTATTACCATTACAACGGGTGCTGTGGCAGGTACTATTTCAGGTCCGACAAGTGTTTGCGTGGGCTCATCTGTTACGCTTAGTCCAAGTGTAAGTGGTGGCATCTGGAGCAGTGGATCAATTGCGACCATTTCAGGCGGCACTTTAACAGGGTTGGCTGCAGGTATTGATACCGTAAACTACATTGTTATAAATAGTTGCGGAACAGCGGTCGCGCGGTATATTGTTACCGTTAACCCGCTTCCGGTTCCGGGAGCTATTGCTGGTGCAGCGTCTGCTTGCCTCGGTGCAACTTCGGTGTATACTGATGCGGTAACTGGTGGCACCTGGAGCAGCAGCGACGCTGCTGTGGCATCTGTTAGCACTGCCGGAAGCCTTAATGCAATTGCAGTGGGCACTTCAATTATTTCTTATACTGTTTCCAACGGTTGTGGCGCAGCATCTGCAACCGCAGCCGTTGCCGTTGCTGTTGTTACCATGCCAGTGGCGGGTACTATAACCGGGGCAACCGCAGTTTGTGCATGTGCA
Source organism: Chitinophagaceae bacterium (assembly GCA_947447265.1). Lineage (GTDB taxonomy): Bacteria > Bacteroidota > Bacteroidia > Chitinophagales > Chitinophagaceae > Flavipsychrobacter. The sequence goes on along the minus strand of CANFKC010000014.1, from coordinate 43,828 downwards.
GATACTACATTGGCCATTACATCGGCTGGCGGCATCTGGAGCAGCAGTAACATAACAATAGCGTCAGTAAATTCCGCCGGTAATGTTGCATGTATAGCAGCAGGCAGTGCTACCATATCTTACACGGTAACCAATATTTGCGGAACCGATGTAGCTACTTTACCAATCACGGTTAACCCGGTACCAGTTGCAGGCATAATAAGCGGACCTGATTCTATCTGTAATGATGTGGATCTTGTACTTACAGGGGCAACAGCCGGTGGTAGTTGGTCAAGCTCGGCTGGCACAGTAGCGAGCGTTTCTGCTGTCGGTCGGGTGCATCGCTTAGCATCAGGCAATACAGTTATTAGTTATGCCGTTGCAACCCCATGTGGCACATCAGTAGCAACACATGCTATTTATGTGAAGCCAACGTCGGCCTGCAATACCGGGGTAATAACCAACTCTGTTGCTCAAACTGCAATCGAAGTTTACCCTAACCCAAGCCATGGCGAATTTACAATAGCTATACCGGGCAATGTAACCAACGTAGCTATTGTGGTAACGGATGTTGCAGGAAGGGTAATAACTGAAATTCAACCAAAGAATGCCAGCGACCTGAAAGTGCCGGTAAGTTTGGGCGATGTAGCCCCCGGCACCTACTTACTCAGGGTGACTGTTGACGGTAGAATGTATCACGATAAGTTGATTGTTTGGTAATAGATTAAATTTATATAGAAAGACACCCTTGTAACAAAGGGTGTTTTTTTATTTGGATTATTTTCCTATATTTGATATAATTAAAGAAGATATTTTATGAGTAGGTATCGTTTATTACTGGCATATGCCTCTGTTATAGCGTTGCTTTTTATATTTCATGGTAAGGCAAGGGCACAGTCTTTTCATAAAGGAGCTTTGTTGATCAGCCTATCTGAAGGAACTACACATACACACTATACCACACACAATACTGCAGTTGCGCAAGATGGGCACCACAGCACCAATACAGATGGCGACCGGGATCCGCTTACTGTAGAATTTGGTCTTACAGACCGTTGGGGTATCGGGATAAACATGGGTACAGATATCATTAAGGTAAATTCAAAGGATTTTTATGGATTTGCCACTACCAAGGGCAAGGTAAATGCTTTTATGAGTGAAGTCACGCTCGATGGTAACTATCATATTTTCAATACGAAACATACTGATCTTTCTGCATTTCTATCGGTCGGTCTGGCTGGTGTTACCATAAAAGGTAATGACGGAGATTTTGCCTACCAGTATAATGCACCAGGCGCCATTGTTCGGGTCGGCTCTAAGGTTAAGTACTATTTCAGAAAACGTTTTGGGGTAATGGCCATGGTTAGTACTTATGCTGCTGGTTGCTCCCCGGAAATGGTTAAAGACAATACGGTAGGCAACAACTACGCCACATCAATAAAGGGGTGGGCTCTTGAATTCGGGCCTTGTTTCCGCTTTCTCTAGATCGGTGTCACTAAATTATTTCATGTTTTATGGTCTTTGCGCGGGCCATTGAGTTTTTGTGGCCTGTCTTTTTCTCTGTAACTTGCATATACAATTATGGAGACGATTTTTTTTCAGGATCTGGGGATAGTTGATTACAATGTTGCCTGGGATTATCAGGAAACACTGATGAAGGCCAATCTTGAGGCTAAAGCCGGCTGGTACAACACACCAGAGTTAGAGAGGGTCAAATCGCCCGGTACTACACACCATTTGTTATTTTGCGAACATCCGCATGTTTTTACCATTGGCAAAAGCGGCCATATGGAAAACCTGCTGGTTAATAACGCCCGCTTACAGGAACTTGGTGTTATGTTTTCAAAAACCAACAGGGGAGGGGACATAACTTATCATGGGCAAGGCCAGATTGTTGGGTATCCTATATTAGACCTGGAGTGCTTTTTTACCGACCTTGGTAAATACATGCGCTGCCTGGAAGAAGTTATTATCCGAACACTCGCGCATTATGGCATTGAGGCTGGTCGTTTGCCTGGCTCAACAGGTGTTTGGCTAGACCCTGACGACAAGCGCATGGCACGTAAAATTTGCGCTATGGGTGTACGTTGCAGCCGATGGGTTACCATGCATGGCTTTGCGTTAAATGTAAATACAGACCTCAGCTATTTTAATTATATAGTGCCGTGTGGCATTACTGATAAAGCGGTTACTTCTCTGGAAAAAGAGCTGGGCAGAAAGGTTGATGAACAAGAAGTGAAAAACTTACTTAAGGTGGAATTTGCCCATGTTTTTGAAGCTGAAATTATCAGCAGCCGGGAAACAGCCGTTTTGCAGTAGATCTTACCATGCGGATACCTGATGGACACAAAGAAATAATACTGAAAACAGATTCCGGCTAAATAATTGAATGGTGAAATTTCGTACATTTAGGTAACAGATAACTTTGGCATAGAACTCTATAAACAGTGGCAAAAGAAAGTATAACCTATTTTTGGGGAGCCCGTAGTCTCCTGATAAATATTGGGAACAGAACCAGTAGACAAATGCGTTTTCTATTCGTGCTGGAGTTTGTTTTTACTATTGGCCTGGCAACTGTTTTCTTTATTAAGGCGCTGCCATTCAAATTCAACTTAATGAATTGGGTAGCCGGGCTCGGAGCTTGTGCGCTGTATTTTCTGGCAACAAGGCGCTTCCTGTTACGTATGTTTTACAGTGAATGCATTTTGCTCGATGAGCAATGCATTGCCTTCGTTAAAAAAACGATATTTTCTAGACAAATTCGCCGGTACGATTGGCGATTACTTGGCCCGCTCCACTACGAAGGGCAGGTATTAAAAAGCGGTCACCCCCTCAAAGGTAAAACATTCGATTATTTCGGTTTTGAAACAAATGACCAACTCATCCAGACATTGCACAAGGAAGGTAATTTGTTCTTTGATACGCCACAGGGCAGACTCTATTTCGCGTCAGGGGTTTATTCATGGGATGCCGAGGAAATGGTGCAGATGATGAAGATGTATATGGGAACCTCGTTGCAATTAGGCCCGGAATGGGAACAAATGCTACAGGCGCATGAAATGGATGATGCGCAATAGTATTGTACTTAGGAACGATAATAAAGTACACCCTCTGCCATGTTCTCGTGTCATTGCTGCATGATTAAAAAGCCCTTAAACACCTTACTGTTCGCGGCTTTACCGCTTCGCATAAGGGAAAAATAACTGCATCTTGTCGTAGATATTATTTCATCAACGTTCCTTAGCAAATTAACCTAAAGCGCTACCCGCAATGAAGAACGTAAATTTCATAGTCGCCCTCGTTTTCTTTTTCACGTCGCCTGCATTAGCGCATAACGATGACTCATCAGTTGTTTGCCTGGAAATTCTCAATAATTTCCGTCGCTCCATTGGGCTCGATACTGTAGCGCTTTCCAAACAATTAAGCGAGAATTGCATCCGCCATTCAAGATACCTTGTGCTCAATAAAGGTAATAAGAAGACAGCAGGGCTAGGTGCACATCAAGAATTTAAAGAGTTGATTGGCTATTCCGAAGGCGGTCGCCTTGCAGCAGAGCATACCGTTATCCATTTTGTACAGCCGCCACAGGCAGTAGAGGAATGGATCAGGACGTTTTATCACCGGATACCGTTTATGCAGCCCAATCTTAAAGAAATCGGAATTGGATACTTTACCGATGGAACCTACAAGGTCTCCCTCTTAGATTGTGTAAGCAGCTATCAAAAGAAAAAGAGTAAAATTGATATCGTATTTTGTCCGGCGGCAGGTCAGGCGAATATTCCGCTTAAATATCGAAACGAAATACCTGATCCGGTGCCCGATAGCATTCGGGAACAACCAACAATAGGGTTTCCAATAACAATCTATTTTGCTGATGAGCAGGTAGTTTCAGATGTAAAGTTTGTATTAACCGATGGGGATGATGCCCCGGTAAAGTGCTTTCTTTCAACACCTGAAAAGCCCGCTACGTTTTTTTCGCAATGGAATACAATTTGTGCTATTCCGGCCGGGGCATTAAAAGCCGGTACAAAATATAATGTTTCTATAAGCTGCAATGTGAATAGTGCGCCCTACAAGAAAAATTACAGTTTTCAAACTATGCCGGACGATCGATGATTCGTTTCGTTTGAGTACATTTCAAGTCTTCGCGCTTACCCCGCCCATAATCCCAGCCAAGCCGTGCTCGTACCTTTGCAGGCATCCCTGAAGGGTGAAATGAGTGCCATTGTCTCCCGCCAAAAGCGGCATAACAGGTGCGCCGTGGCGCACCTGTTATGCAATAATTATGATGAGAAAATTTGAAATGCATCCTTTCGTTTTTACATACTGCTAAAGACTGAAACAAACAGTATATTTGCGGTAGCGGTATCCATGAGACCATTTCCTCGTTTTCCAATTGTTGTTTCCCTAAATATTATGCGCGCAATTATTTGCGTGTTGTGTGTTGTAATGGCTTTGAACGGCTTTTTTTCTTGTAATAGCCGTTACGATGACAAGGAAATTGATCCGGTCTTTGAACGCGCTGATAAGCTGCTAAAAGACAAGCAGTTGACTATCGCTGTGCAAGTGGTTGATTCTATTAATAAAAATGTTAGTGCGAAAAACGGATATTTTCAGTTTAAAAATTATGCGTTCTGGAAAGAATACTACTACTACCGTGAACTTCCGGATAGCAATAAGCTTTATAACGATAGCATTATTTATGTAATAGAGCATTTTCACCTCGAAAATCAGGTAAAAGCTGCCTATGCCGATGTCCTCAATAATAAAGGCAACCGTTATTTTGAAGCAAATGATCTGAGAAACGCTTTTGACTACTATTATAAAAGTAAGGCTATTGCTTTTGAGTTAAAAGATAGCTGTCTTATCAGCGACCAGACCTACCACATGGGCCTGGTTTGTTACCAGCAGGAGCGGTTTGCCGAGGCGGTTAAATATTTTAAACAGGCACTCTCCGGCAACGACGCATGTAGCAATGAAAAAATGTCTTTCTACAGGAAAGAAGAATTGTATACCGATGTTGGTCTTTCCTATTCTAACCTGTTGGTACATGACAGTGCATTAAGCTTTTATACCCAGGCAATGGATTACGTTGCTGGCTATCTTGCCAGCCATAGCAACGATACTGATATTTCTAAATTTGCCCGGTTGGCAGATGGCGTCATTTACGCCAATCTCGCCACCGAATACATGGCTGCCCGTCGTTTCGATGAAGCAGAAGTGTTTTTGAAAAAGGCGGTTGATTTAAATAGCAGCCCGCATTTCGATACGCTGAATGTCACGTTCGACCGGCTGGAACTGGCGCGCATAGCCGTTATGAAAAACAGGCTTGAAGATGCGACCTACCTGCTCAGGCAAGTTGATTCAGTTGCGGACTATATACCGGTTTACCGGATGCAAAAGGACCGGTGCGAAATCATGTACGAGTTCTACAAGAAGAAGAACGAACCGTTAATGGCATTGCATTACCTGGAAATGTTCAACCGTAAGCGCGATTCTACAGATAACAGGGTCAGGGAGTTTAAGCAGAATGACTTCCCGCAGATATTAAAGGATCGGGAAACACAATACCAGCTGAATTTATTGAAAAAGGACAGCGAGTTAAGTGCTGTTTACCTTTGGGTAACGTTGGGCGTTATTGTAATTGCTATTGTAATTGTTGTTCTTGTTGTGAGCATTTACAGGCGCAGCGCACGAAACGTAAAAGTACTTACCTACCTGAATGAAAAAATAAATGCGCAAAAGCTGCAGCAGAATAAAACGATGGAGGAACTGGTGAACAGTAACCGGGATATGGACCGCATCCTCCACGTGGTAGCACACGACCTACGCAGCCCCGTTAGCGCAATTATGATGATGTGCAACCTGATGGCAGATGAAATGGAAGATCCATCGCAGAAGGAAATACTCGACATGATTGTTACTTCATCAAAAAGCCAATTGGCACTGATTGGTGAATTGCTTGACTTCAGTCACCAGGGCGCTATAAGCGCTGAAACTGTAGCCAGGGAAGATGTTGATTTAAATGAACTCTGCAGACAGGTTGTAGCTATCTTATATTTCAAGGCGGAGGAAAAGAAGCAGTACATCAACCTGACGGTTGCACTGGAACCGGTAATCGTAAATTGTTCGTTGGAAAAAATTAACAGGGTAATTAATAACCTTATTACCAACGCCATCAAATTCAGCCCTGAAGCAAGCGCAATACAGGTAACTGTAAGTAAAGCAACCTCTACTGCACTAATAGAAGTTAAAGATAATGGCATCGGTATCCCTGAAAAAAACAGAGCGATTCTTTTTGATTCGTTTACTACAGCCAAGCGCTATGGAACCTCTGGCGAAAAATCATTCGGTCTCGGTTTGTCAATATGTAAACAAATTGTTGAAGCCCATGGTGGTAAAATATGGTTTGAAAGCGTGGAAGATAAGGGCAGTTCATTTTTTGTAGAACTACCTCTAGCCGCAAAGTAGCACACGATTATATTTCGACATTGTTGGTGTTCTCCACCGACAATTATAGGTTAGATATTTCCTGCCCCGGACGGGTTTTTCTTGCAACCCTCTATGCATTAGCGATGCAAGGGCTATTACGCATTGTGACACTATTCGCAAGGGTACTAGCATCTTGGCACCACCGCCTCAACGCAGCTGCCCAAGGTTTGCTCTTCTTCGCTGTTACTACTGCGAATCTACCCGTCGCTGGTGATTTGCAAACTACCGGAAATGAAAAAAGCCCCGCGACCGGGGCTTACTGTTAGTATAAAAAGAAATTAGTTAATGCCCTTTACGTGAACAGAGAAAGTGAAGGTTGCTGTGCAATGCACGGGCGCTGTTGTAGCTCTCCGCAATTTGCCACCCAATGAATAGGTAAACTTATTGCCATTGCTCAGGTAGCCTTTTAGTTCGGCTGTAGTGTCAACGGGTAACAATAATGTTTCGGCATATTTATCAGGATTGTTCTGGATGGTCACACCAAATGGGGTAGTATCTCCATTGGTATAAAATGAACCGGAACATGATTTGAAATTCGCAAAGTTTGTGGCCGGTGTTGGGTCTGTAAGTTTCAACGCACATGATTTTATTTTTGCGCTGGTAATATTGTTTACGCCCATAAGGTTGGCGGTATTGGCTTTAATAAAAGAATCGATATTGAAGTCAACGGTCTGGCTTCCGAAAACAGAAATGGTTGTATCGCCATAAGCGGGGATTTCCACATCCACTGAAGCTGTTTGCATGTCCAGGTCATACTGGAGGTTATTGGTCAGCTTTGAACAGGAGTTCAAAGTAAGCATTGTTGCGCATGTGAAAGCAAGGGCAGAGGCGATAAATTTGATTTGCTTTTTCATAGTGATTTGTTTTATTCGTTTATAATTTTGTTGAGTATTTGCTGTTGTTGAATGTAAAATTAGAGGCCCGAAAATGCGTTGCCAAATAAACTTCACTAACGGTCGTAAAAGTTCACTAACGGTAATTCTAATGGCATTTCATTAACAAACGGGCCTTTTTTCTTGTTTATTGCTATTTCTTTTTTGCTTCTAACTACAACGCAAAGGTTATGTTAGGCTGCTGATTTTAGTTTGATTGCCATCAAATAAACACTTGATTTTGGTCAATTGGCCACATTAACCCTTATCGGGTGATTTGTGGCGGTATTTATTGTAAATAGGCGGGCGGGGATAATAAAAAATAAGCCATTTGGGTTAATTTCACACAATAAATGCAGACGATCAAGTTCACAAATATTACCAGGAGCATAATACTGGTACTGGTTGCCCTTTTTGCAGGGCTGCCGGTATATGCGCAACGGTATTCTTTCCACAACCTGAGCGTTGATGATGGTTTAATACAGTCGCAGGCAATGTCGCTCACGCAGGACAAAACCGGTAATCTATGGGTGGGTACTTTGGGTGGACTTTCGCGTTTTGATGGTAAATCGTTTACCAATTTCAATGCCCGCAATGGCCTGCTCACCAGCCAGGTAAATGCGTTGGCTACGGATGCTTCCGGTAATATCTGGATAGGTAGCCACAAAGGGCTAATGAAGTTCAATGGCCAGACCTTTGAACAGTTTACTATTCAGCGGCAGGTGGAACATGTGCAGAGCACTACTCAACAAATTTCTGTAGTTAACGATACGGTATGGTGGCGTGCTGCTGGCGACGTATATTACGTTACCCAGGGTAAAATTAAGTATATGGTTACCCCGGGGCCAGAAGGTAAGATCACTTCAATAATGGCTGAAAAAGGTGGGCTGTGGGTAGCTAAGCAGGATACGCTTTACCATTTTCAAAACGATCGATGGGAAACATTTTTTTTCGCTCAGAAGGGCAATGCGAAAGGGCCGAATATTACCCGCCTGCTCAGGGATAAAGACAATGTAATATGGGTAGGCACTTCCGCCGGTATTTACAGGCTGGAAGGTAAAAATATTGTTCCTTACACCTTAAACGACCAGTCGCTGCTTTATATAACTGTTCGCGGTATGGCGCAAGACAGGGCGGGCGCTATATGGCTGGCAACCAACAGTGGTATGGTGAAGCTTACAGGTTCCTCTATCATTATTTACAACAAGCACAATGGGCTCAGCGATAACCCCTTTTATGATGTATTGCTGGATGCCGAAGGCAATATATGGCTGGCCAGCGATGGGCAGGGTGTATTCCGTTTTTCGGGCACCTTGTTTACCGGGCTTGACGAGACCATGGGTCTTACCAGTTCGCAGATCATGGCAATCGCATCCAACAAAAGAGATTCGTTGTTTCTTGGGACTTACGAAGCTGGTCTTTTTGTTTTTAAAGATGGGAAAATTGAGCCTAAATTAATACCGAATACCACAAAGCCTGCAGTTACTTCACTGTGCTATACCAACGACCATACGCTCTGGATCGGTACACGCGAAAATGGTTTGTTTGCTTATGGCCGCAATGTGTACAAGCAATTTACGGCACCCCAACATAGCTTTCCTTCTAATTCAATTTACCGGCTGTACGAAGACAATGAAAAACGTTTGTGGATCGGTTTTTTAGATGGTGCTATTTTGTATGAGCACGATACTTTTAAAACGGTACAGGTTAAAAATGCCCACGTTCTAACGTTCTTTTCCATAGGCAATGATAGTGTACTTATTGCTACAGAGAAGAACGGTTTGCTGCTGTATAGTGGAGGCAGTATAACTGACTTTAAAACCAATACAATGGCTGATAGCTCCGCCATAAACTGCCTCCTAAAGGTCGGTGGTGAATTGTGGATGGGGAGCACAGATAATGGTGTTATCAGGTATAACCTGCAAAACCACCGGCAGATCATAATTAATAAGGCTAAGGGGTTGAGGTCTGATTTTATTTATAACATAATGGACGATAACGATGGCAACATCTGGGTTGGTACCGGTTTTGGGATTCATAAAATAACCGTCGATAACGATGGTATTCCGTCAGTTGCGTTTTACGGCAAAGAGCAGGGTGTGAACGGCATGGAAAGCAACATAAATGCCGTTTTAAAAATGGGTGACGGCGGCATTTGGTTCGGCACAACTAATGGCGCAGTGCATTACCAGCCGCATGCGGCGGTAGTAACATCTGCACCGTCAAGCATTGTTTTGCAATCAGTGAAGTTGGTGGGTGAAAGCAATATAGATCGCAGTTATTACGATAGTGTTGATGCATTATATGGTATTCCGTATAACCTGCGCCTGCCTTACAAAAAGAACGACATTTCTTTCAGTTTCCAGGCCATAACATTAAGTGGGGCCGAGCAGGTGATGTATCGGTACAAATTAGAGGCATTGGATATGCCGGGTTCTCCATGGTCAGAATGGACATCCACTAATTCTGTAACGTATTCCGCTTTGGCACCCGGCAGGTATATTTTTCATGTACAATGTATGGGCAGTGCAGAAGGCACTTATCCCGAAATTGCATATCGCTTTGAAATAATAACACCTTTCTATAAAACCAAATGGTTCAATCTTGCTATAATATTTGTTTGCATTCTGGCCGGTATCCTAATTCAGTACCTCTACAACAGGCGCAAGTTGCGCAGGCAGAAGCTAAGGGCAAGGCTTCGTGCAGAAGAACAAGCCAAGATACGTATGCGTACCGCTGAAGATTTCCATGATGAGATCGGCAATAAACTGACGCGCATTAATGTGCTTACCAGTGTGCTGAAAAGTAAGGTAACCTCAACGCCTGATGTTTCCCGTATTCTAGGGCAGATTGAAGAGAATACCTCGTTATTGTATGGTGGCACCAGGGATATACTCTGGTCGCTCAAACCCTCAAACGATAATCTCTACGAAATAATGCAGCGCATTCATGATTTCGGTGGTGAATTATTTTCTGAAACCGAGATCAATTTTACTGTAAATGGAATTGAAGAAAAGTGGCGTAAGCATAAGTTGCCGATGGATATGAGCCGCAACCTCATAATGATATTTAAGGAGGCGCTGAATAATATTCTGAAGTATGCTAAGGCCCAAAATGTGACCCTGGTTATGACCATGCGCAGTCGCAACGTCTTGCAACTTGTGCTGCGCGATGACGGCACTGGTTTCGATATTAAGACCATTAAAAAGGGCAATGGTATAACCAACATGCTGGTGCGTGCCGAGCGTCTGAATGGTAAGCTATATTTCGATTCCCGCCTGGGTAAAGGCACTATTATTACACTGACCTTCCGCGTGCCGAAAGGGTAGGGAGTCAAAAAGTTTTATTCTTCTATCAATTTCACCACCTGGTTGCGTTGCAGCATATTAAAGTTATTGTCGCTTATCAGGTATAATGTTCGCTTTCCGTTTTCGTTTTTGCCCCACGTCATACCTTCAAGGTTATCGGGTATAAAATGGTTGCGTATTTCATCAAGAATATTGTCTTTATTAAAATTAAAGACCAATTCCTTTTTCAATTTTCTGCCAGTTTTAGGAACTGTGACCAGGTAAAGTAAAACATGCAGCTGGAACCCATTAAAGCATCGTTCCAGCACCAGCATTTTATTAGGGTCGTCTTTAAAAGCCAGTATCTCTGAAACCCCGTTGCCCAGGGCTCCGTTAAAATTGCCGCGCGAGCAACTGCATCTCACGAACGGATATTCGTAAACTGTCTTTTTTCCGGCTGCATAATTTTTCCCTGTTGGTTTGAAGCGATAAAAGGGTATCGTGCTATTCTCACAGTCTTTGCTGCCTCCTGATTCAAATGAAACCCAAAGGCTGTTATCTTTACTAAATGTAATACCCTCTATCCCGCGGTTGGTAGTAGTATTGGCAGAGGGTATCGGCTCTGTAAAAATTGTAACTGGTTTCTCATCTTCAATGTAACCAACCCCGGTTGATTTCCCTTTCTCAAAAGCATAAAATAATTTATGCATTCGTTTGTTGTAGCGTATAGCTTCAATGCACTGCAGGTCGTAAAACCTGTTAACAGCCAGCACCCTATTGTAGGTATTGATGGTGAAAATGTAGCTATAGCCATCAGCATCATGATCTGAAACCACCAGTATTGAATCTTCATTGAAATACTCAATGGCAGAAATGCCACCAAATTTCTTTCCCTTTTCCTTGCTGGAATCGCGCGGTATTATGGCCTGCTTTTCCAGTTTAAAGGACAGCTTTTTTTGTGAATAAGCCGGCATTTTTATCATACCAAAAGTCAGCAGCAATAGGATAAAAAGGCTCGACTTCTGATTTATTCGTAATATTTTTCCATGCATTCTGCCTGCAACTGCATTATTCTTCATCGTCACTCAGTGGGTCTTTCTTGGCGTCCGGGTCTTTCTTTTCAGTGTCCTTTTTTTCGTCCTCGCTGTCGTCTTTCTTTTCTTTCTTTTTGTCGCTTGTTTTGGTAGGGTCTTTCTTTTCGTCTTTTTTAGGAGCGTCTTTTTTGTCGGCGTCGCCTTTTTTATCCGGCTTGCTGCCATCTTTATCGGCACTGCCGGTTTTATCTTTGTCGGTATTTTTACTTTTGCCGTCGTCTTTCTTGCCGTCCTCTTTTTCTCTTTCTTTTTGTTTTCGCTCGCGTCTCGATTTCCGAGACTCCGTTTTATCGTCCTTGTCGTCTTTTTCCGCTATTTTTTGTTCGTTTGTTTTACCCCACAATCCGTTTTCAAGAATTTTATCCAACTCCATTATTTTCTTCTGCGATATCTCTTTCTGGCTCAGTTCGGCATCGTAGCCCGTCTGGTTTTCACCATTGGTCCACGATCCGGTATATATCTTGCCATTAAGTTCCAGTTCCATGCTCGCTATGGGCTCTTCAAACAGCCATTTGGACTCTTCGTTTTTAGAAACGTCCATCTTAACGTACTCTGACATATCGCCGAATTTATATAGCGCATCCCAGTACTTTGTCACTTTGCTGCCTACATCTTTCATGTAGCGCACATACAACTCAACAGGTATCTCATCATCAAATTTGCCCTTGTAGTATTTGCGGTCTACTACTTCCCTGCGTTGCCGGTTGGTATCATCTTCCGCAGGACCAACATTGAGCAAGAGGTCTCTTTTGGCTTTAAGGGTATCGGTAGGTTTTGCAGGTGCCGCGGCTTTAGCAATGGCAGCTTTAGTTGAATCTGCCTTCACAGAATCTGCACTGCTCATGCCCCGGGTGGAATCAGCCTTTACCGAATCGACTTTTTGTAGTTCGGCTATACGAGCAAGTTTTGCCAGGTAGCGGCGCTCTTCCCGTTCCCGTTTTAAATATTGGTCTATGTCACTCGCCTCCAGTACATTCAATACCTGCCCGCCGCAGTAAAACCCGTTTATTTTCTGTATTTCGCTAATGGTAATGCAATAAGTTGTAGACGAAAGCATGTCGCGCACAAAAAGAAACCCTTTAAACCGTTCGGGAACGATGTGTTGCAAACCTTCCATCCCCCTGCTCAGTTCCTGCTTCTGTAACTCGAACCGCTGGCTTACTATACCTTTCCATTGTATGCCGGAATCTTCGCCTTTCTTTAGTGCCTGTACAAACCTGCCAATAATAGCGTGGTTATAGTATGGGTCCAGGTCAAGCAAAACGGTGGGGTGGTCGCGCAGTTTATTCAACTCTTTCTGTGTCTCCGGAGACTGGTCGGGATTGTGTGTTACCATCTTCCACAGGCTATCAAAAGGTGGGAAAAGATTGTAATAAGAAAAGGTGTCTCGATCGCGGAGGCACTCCAGCACCTTATTCATTAACTCTACCTCTGTTTTGGGTTGCCCGTTATACCTATGTCTGCGACCAATGGCTTCTGCCGGGCCACAAAAGATAAAAAAACAGGTAATAAATATAATAAAAGCCTTCATTATTAGAGTTGGGAATGGTTAAAGTTATGAATTTTGTGGAGAACGGGTTTATAAGCACTGTTTATCCGGTTTTTAATTTCAATTTACCCATATATCTTTGCGGCATGATTTTGTCAGACACTAGTATACTCGAGGAGATTGAAAAGGGCACTATAGTTATAGAGCCGTTTGACCGTATAAATCTGGGTTCTAATTCCTACGATGTGCATTTGGGTAAATACCTGGCTATGTATAACGATACTATGCTGGATGCCAAAAAGCACAATACCATTTCCCATTTCGAAATACCTGAAGAAGGGTACGTATTGCAGCCTGCTACATTATACCTTGGCGTTACCCTGGAATATACTGAAACACATGCGCATGTGCCATTCCTGGAAGGGAAATCGTCAACCGGCAGGTTGGGTATTGATATACATGCCACTGCGGGCAAGGGCGATGTAGGTTTCTGTAATGCCTGGACGCTGGAAATTTCGTGTGTGCAGCCGGTAAGAGTATATGCCGGTATGCCAATTGGCCAGCTCATCTATTTCCCTGTTCTTGGTGAGGTTGCCAATAAATACAACAAAAAGGAAAATGCAAAATATACAGGCCGCAACATAAGGCCGGTTGAAAGTATGATGTGGAAGAATAAATTTTAAAGTACACATCATAGCAGTTTTACGTAACTCATTTATAAAGTGTGCCACACCGCTAAGTGTGGCACACTTTCCATCTTAACCATACATGTCTCAACTTATTATTTATACTGACGGTTCTTCGCGTGGCAACCCGGGTCCTGGTGGTTACGGCGCAATTTTGCAATGGGGGGCTACGGTAAAAGAACTTTCTCAGGGCTATACTTACACCACCAATAACCGCATGGAAATGATGGGTGTAATTGCAGCACTGGAAACACTTACCCGCGACGGTCTGGATATTGTTATTTATACGGATTCGGCTTACATAGTTAACTCTGTAGAAAAGAAGTGGGTTTTTGGTTGGGAAAAGAAAGGATATGCAGGCAAGAAGAATGCCGATCTCTGGGCACGGTTTTTAAGGACTTACCGCAAACACAAGATAAAATTTGTTTGGGTAAAGGGCCATGCTGATAACAAATACAACAATCGCTGCGATATACTGGCAACGCAAGCAGCGGACAGCCGTAAATGGATAGAAGATGTCGGTTTTGAAAAAGAGTAACCGTAACTTTGTTGCATTGTAATAAGCGCCGCACACTTTAGTGCATTTCGAATCGATCTGTTTGGATAAGCACTATTATCAATTGGCGAGGCCCACCGGCTATCTGTCATTTATCTTAGTTTAAATACAAAACTCACTATGGAATTCTATAAATATCACGGAACGGGTAATGATTTTATTATCATAGACAATCGCAAAGGGGATATTACCCTTTCGCAAGAACAAATTGCCCATTTGTGCACCCGCCGGTTTAACATAGGTGCTGATGGGTTGATGTTGCTGGAGCATGCGGAAGGTTACGATTTTAGAATGGTGTATTACAATGCTGACGGCAGCGAAAGCACCATGTGTGGTAATGGCGGCAGGTGCATGGCTGCTTTTGCCAAAGAACTGGGTATAATTACTGATGCTGCAAAATTCATTGCAATTGATGGGGAACATGTGGCTACACTGCACGCCAACGGGCAGGTAAGGCTGCAAATGAATAATGTTAGTGAGGTGCAGCAGATGGATGGTCATTCTATTTTAAATACAGGGTCGCCACACTATGTGAAGTGGGTAGAAAATGTGGTGGATATTGATGTGTATGGCGAAGGTCATAAAATAAGGTATAGTCCGGCTTACGAGCTGGCAGGTATTAATGTGAATTTTGTGCAGCGCATAACTGAAGGTAAATTACTGGTCCGTACGTATGAAAGAGGGGTGGAAGATGAAACCCTGAGTTGCGGTACAGGCGTTACCGCCGCGGCTATAGCAGCCACTGGCGATGCCACGGGCCATTTCACCGCCGAAGTAGAAACACCCGGAGGCCTGCTCCAGGTCACATTTAATAAAGTGACCCAGTCTTCGGCCACTAACGTAATGCTTACCGGACCTGCGGTTTTTGTTTGCCGGGGAGACGTGATGATTTAATGGGTATTGGAATGTGCCAACTTTACGGGCGTGGACAATTCGAACGGCGGTATAAAGTCTGCTATTGAAAGTGAAAATAGGCAGATAGTGCTTACAATAGATTAAGCTGCTAACTTCGCCACAAAATCAATGCATGTGAATTCCAGGTTCAGTTATATTCCGTACAAAGAGACAGGGTATTTTTCCAGGCTGGTAACAGATTACCTGGATAAAAATGCAGATATTCGGCCCTTTTTCAACTATGACTGGACTTTTGAAGGCCTTGAAAAAGCGATTTCCGACCGCGCTCATTACCCGGTTAACAGGGCGGTACTTAGTGATGCGCTTCGTAAGCAGTATTCGTCGTTAGAAATCCACCCTAAGGTAGAAGCAAATCTAGCGTTGCTCGCACTTGAAAATACGTATACGGTCTGCACGGCTCACCAGCCGAATTTACTAACCGGCTACCTGTACTTCGTCTATAAAATATTACATGCAATAAAACTGGCTGATGAGTTAAATGCGACCCATACCGGTAAACAATTCGTGCCGGTATACTATATGGGTAGCGAGGATAACGATATTGAAGAGCTGGGTGTATTTAAATTCAGGGGAGAGAAGTTTGTGTGGGATGGCGATGGGCAGGCTGGGGCAGTAGGGCGAATGAGTACAGCCGGACTTAAAACCATTTTGCACCAATTATTCAAATTGATTGGCCCTCCTGGTGCAGATGCAGATAAGCTGATGAAAATTTTTACCACCGCGTATTTTAAGCATAAAACAGTAGGCGAGGCAACACATTATTTAGTAAATGAGCTGTTCGGCAAGTATGGGTTAATTGTGTTGAACCCCGATGATGCAGCATTGAAGGCGCAGTTCATTCCGGTGATGGAAGATGAATTGTTGCATCAGGCGGCAAACCCTATCATAGCAAAGCAGATAAACGCACTTAGCGAGCATTACAAAATACAGGCTCATCCGCGGGAAATAAACCTGTTCTATCTGGCCGATCAACTACGGGAGAGAATTGAGCAAAAAGGAGATAAATGGGTGGTCGTGAATACCACCATTGAGTGGACGAAAGACGAAATGCTTGCCGAGCTGCACGCCCATCCTGAGCGTTTTAGCCCTAATGTTATGTTGCGCGGATTGTTTCAGGAGACTATTTTGCCCGATGTGGCTTTTATTGGTGGCGGTGCTGAAGTAGCTTACTGGATGCAGCTGAACAGTTTATTTGCGCATTATAAAGTACCTTTTCCGGTAGTCTACCTCAGGCAATCGGTAATGTTCATTGATGCCGCAACGCAGGCTTTGCAGCGCCAACTAGCGCTCTCGGAAGCCGATATATTTATGGAGGAGTATGAGTTAGGTAGGGAGTACATTAACCGCAACAGTACCGCAGCATGGAAGACCGATAGTGAAATTGAAGCCATAAGTGCCATTATTGACCAACTGCAAGCCAAGGCAGTTGCCGTTGATGCTACACTGGGGCCTGCCGCAGCGGCGGCACTTACCAAAATGAAGTACCAGCTTTCCATACTTGAAAAGAAAATGCTGCGCGCTGAAAAAAGGAAAGAAGGGGTAATGATGGCCCGGATTGCGAAACTAAAAGCAAAGCTTTTTCCGGGCAACAGCCTGCAGGAAAGGGTAGATAACTTCTCTGAACTATACCTGGAATATGGCGATAGTTTTTTCGATGCAATAGTAGAAGGAATTCAGCCGTTCGAACCTCGTTTTCTGGTTATCAGCCCTGCTACGCTTTAAACGCATAACATCCCGTTTCGTAGGCACGATGCGGTATAATATATAAGCATACCGCAACCGCACAGTTTGCAAACCAAACTGTGTTGTTTTCGCTGCTAAGTAGTTGTAAAACAATAAATTTTCATTCAAATTTTGTAAACATTACCCTGTATTGGTTTACACATTTTAAGTAACTTTGCCCTGTAGCAGGCAAGTACATATTTTTATGTGGTGACGATGCCTGTTCTGTGATGTTTGGCTTTATATTTAACTTATAGACTTGTGATGATCTCTAATAGACTACTTTTTATTTCCTTTATTAGCGTTAGCCTACTGCTTACAGGTGCCACTTACGGTCAGGTGCGCATCAGCGATATTCAACGGAATAGCTCGAATTTTTGTGAATGGGGTGTTTTTACAGGGGGTAATTTTCAGCAGCTTTCCGCCGCTCCGTTCTCTAATTCCTTTTCCAATGGCAATGCTACCGGTGCTTATTTTAAGCGTCGGAAAAAGATATTCGGCATCCAGGCGGCTTTGTCGGCAAGTACGGCTCATTATGAAACGGTGGAGCCATTGTCGCATAAATACAAATTATCGCATACTGTATTCACTGATACCACAAGTAAAGGCGTGTTCAATGCGTTTTACGCCAACCTGCCAGTAGTGGTAGAGGTAAGGCCGGTAAAATGGCTGAGCCTGCAAATGGGTTTGGCTTATAGTTACCTTGCTTATACGCAGGATGTTAATGCTGTTTATAAAAAAAATGCCGATGTCAAAAAGCTTTTTGGCAAGAGAAATGTTTCCGGAGTAGCTGGTCTTGAAGTGGAATTATCGCCTAAACTGAAAATTGAAGCAACGTATTCCGTTGGGTTTATGGATTTGAATAACCATGATTTCCAGGGCCTGACTGATAAGTGGTATACTAATAGCGGCACTATTTCTATGATATGGCGACTCAAAAAATGGTATCCTCCATTAAAACATATCAGGAAGAAATAGTTGCATTGTCTATTTTTTGTTAATTTGCATCAAAAATTACGGATAATTCGAATGTACTTATTATCTTGTGGACAGTTTTATAGTTTATAGCTAGTAGTTAATATTTTTTACAACTAACCAAAAAAATTTACACGTATGAACCGTTTAGTTTTATGTTCTGTTTTAGGTTTATCTGCACTATTTGCTACGAAAGGCATTGCACAGACAATGCCGGGCGAAGGTGCGGCAAGGATATACAAGTTTGCTGACCTCGGTGTGAAAGCAGGTGTGAATATGCAGCAGATAGTTGCATACCCTTTTGATACCAAGTACAGCCAGGGCTACACTGCAGGTCTCTATTTTGAAAAAAGGATGAACCGCGTAGCTTTTCGTGCAGAAATTAACGCCAGCACCGCGCAATTTACAACCGACAGGGCTGCATCGCGTAAGTACCAGCTGGGCCGCGACGTGGTTACAGATACTGTTACAAAAGGTGTTTTTGACGTAATGTATGTTAATGTGCCGCTGATGTGCGTATTTAAACTCGGCAAGCATGGTAACTTTATGTTAGGTGCACAGTATAGTCGCCTCATAACTAGTTCTGATAACAATGGCGCATTCAAAGCTATGTGGAAGACCGAAAATGTTCTGAAGGATGATTATGTTTCAGGCATCTTCGGTTTGGAGTTTGAGATGGTGAAGAGGTTGAGACTGGGCGTAACTTATGCACAGGGCTTTACTGATATTAACAACGGTCAGTTTAAAGGCGTCAATGGCCAGTGGGTTACGGGTAGTGCGCAAGCGTACCTTACTTACAAAATAAAGAGGTGGTACTAGCCTTGTTGTGCCATGGCAATATGCTTACTCTTAGTGTGGTTAAAGCTGCGACACAATTATTGTGGGTATTTTTTTGAAAACTAACCGTCATGAAAAAAACTCGACTTTTAAGCGTTATTACCGCATTGCTGCTGAGTAGCAACAGTCTGTTCGCGCAATCGATACCGGTAGTAAATAAGCTGCCAAAATTCGACTTAGGTATAAAACTAGGTGCTAATTTTGCTAAAATTGGCGGCGACAATTGGGAGCAGACGTATCAGCCGGGTATTGTTACGGGTGCTTTTATGGGGCTGCACAAACACAAACTGGGTTTGCAGGTGGAGGCGTTAATAAACACCAGCCATTATAAAACAAGCGGTATTGTTGATTCAATCCACAAAGGGGAGTTTCGGGCTATTTACTTTGACATACCGGTATTATTACAATATAAGTTGGTTGGTGCGAAGTTGGCCCCTAAAGTTTGGATAATGGCGGGTCCGCAATTCAGCAATCTTATTTCTGTAAAAAATGTAAATGCTATAGCCGGCGACGCTAAAGAAACTTTCAAATCAAGTACGGTTTCGTTAGTAGCAGGTGCAGAAGTTCGTTACATGAAATTCACACTGGGTGCGCGTTACCTGTTGGGCCTTACCAATATGAATAATTCATCAGCTAGCAACGCTATACACATTGCTACCAATACCTGGAACAATCGTTCGTACCAGTTATATCTCGGTTTCAGATTTATTTAAAATTTTATTTCGAAAAATATGCGGCAGCCATCCTTCAGGGTGGCTGTTTTGTTTGTAAAGGATACGGTGTGTTTCATTAGTGGACAGGATATTATTGCTGTATAAATCCCGTTGGCTTTTCTCACTGCTTGTAGCGTTGTAACAAATTCATAGCACCAAAGGTGATGGTTTGTGAAATGCCTGTTTGTTTGTCAACAATGAATCCCGGCGCGCCGCCAAGGTGAATATTTTCAGTGCCGGGCGAGCGTAACAGGTGGTAATCAAAATAATATTCGTTCTGGCATATTTGTATCGGGCCATAGGTTACCCTGATGCCGGGGTAAATTTCCCCCTCGCTTTCCAAATGTTTTTGCGCAATGGCAATGGCCTCATTTATTGTTATCATAAGCAGTTTTGTTCGCCATTATACATGCAAACAGCCGTCCGAAGTGCGGGCGGCTGCGAATATTGTTTTCGGTAAAATCGGTGTTGGTGAACCGTCCTTAAAAACCTATTTTAGGTGTTGAAAGGTGGTTAGGGCAGCCATAACGCTTGGTTTGGGTGCAAGAAGAAGCGGCGATAAGCGTGAGGATAATAGCTGCTACAGTTATTGCTCCGCGAAATTTAATAATAGTCTGCATAAACTAAATAATTATGAATATTAAAAAGCTCGTCAAGAAACGTTAATATGACCAAGTTTGCCAGATGGCAAAGTCGTTTTTCTTTTATGCAAGACACAAAATCTGCGAATAGCAAGCTATTTATTGACTTTTGCAACGAAGCAGAAATGAAAAAGAACGAGTCAGGTGACTGACTTTGTCTTGTTATCGTTCCGTAACTTTGTACGAAGTTAGGTAAAAAATATGAAACACATTCACTTTATAGCAATTGGCGGTGCTATTATGCATCAGTTGGCTTTGGCACTAAATAATAAGGGGTATATAATAACCGGCAGTGATGATGAAATTAACGATCCGGCTAAAAGTAACCTTGCGGCAGCGGGTTTGCTGCCTGAAAAATTTGGCTGGCACCCCGGAAAAATAGATGGTAAAGTAGAGGCGGTTGTGCTGGGTATGCATGCGCGCGCTGATAACCCGGAACTGTTGGCCGCAAAAAAGGCAGGTATCCCTATTTATTCATTCCCGCAATATGTTTATGAAGTTAGCAAGAACAAGAAGAGGGTAGTAGTTGCCGGCAGCCATGGTAAAACAACCATCACGTCAATGATCATGCATATACTTAAACACCAGGGCATCGACTTTGATTACCTGGTGGGTGCAAAGGTTGCTGGCTTTGAACAATCGGTAAGGCTGACAGACGCACCCATAATTGTGCTGGAAGGCGATGAATACCCGGCCTCTCCTGAGGAAAAAAGGCCAAAGATATTTTTCTATCATCCGCACATCAGTGTGCTCAGCGGCATAGCATGGGACCATATCAATGTATTCCCGACCTACGAAATTTATTTCAACCAGTTTGAACAGTACCTGCAAGGCATGGGTAACGATGTAAAACTGTTTTATAATAACGAAGATGCCGAAGTAAGGCGTGCAGTTACTACTGCAGGTGCACATGTGCAGTCTGTGCCTTACGAAACGCCACCATTCCATTACGAAGCGGGTACAGCCATTATTGCCACAAAAGGCGGACCGGTTTCGGTCTCGGTTTTTGGCTGGCATAATTTACAGAATATGCAGGCGGCAGTTGATGTGTGTATGGAGCTTGGCGTTACGGTGGCAGATTGTTATAAAGCAATAGCCAGCTTTACCGGTGCAGCACGCAGACTAGAAAAAGTAAAAGAAGAAAAAGACCTGCTGGTGTATCGCGATTTCGCCCATGCGCCAAGCAAGCTGAAAGCCACCCTTAATGCGGTAAGGGAAGCTTACCCAGATCATTACCTTGTCGCATGCTTTGAACTGCACACCTTCAGCAGCCTGAACGCACAGTTTTTAAGCGAATACGGGCACAGTATGGATGGTGCGGATGATAGCATTGTATTTTTCAGCCACCACGCCCTGCAGCTAAAGGGGCTGCCCGCGCTGGAACGCGGCACGGTAAAGCAGTATTTTGAAAGGGCCGACCTAATGGTAATAGATACCAGGGAGGAACTGGAGCAAACCGTTACTACACTGATAAGCGGTAAGGACAAGCCCGTGTTTTTATTATTGATGAGTTCGGGAACTTTCGACGGAATTGACTGGAATAATGTAAGTTCGCATCCGAAACCTTGAATCCATTATGTCAAACCTTCAATTAAAGAGGCCGATAGTATTTTTTGATCTGGAAACCACGGGCACCGATAATGTAAAAGATCGCATTATTGAGCTGGCATTTATTAAAATAATGCCCGATGGCAAGCGCGATAAGTATGTCAGGAGAATCAATCCCGGCATGCCTATACCACCCGAGTCAACAAAATTTCACGGTATTGTTGATGAAGACGTAAAGGATGCCCCCGCCTTCAAACAAATAGCCCACGAGCTGTATGATTGGATAAAGGGGTGCGATATGGGTGGTTATAATTCCAGCAAATTCGATTTGCCGATGCTGGCCGAAGAGTTTTTACGTGCAGGCGTTAATGTTGACTTTACCGAGCGCCACATGATAGATGTGCAGCAGATATTCTTTAAAATGGAAGCGCGCACTCTGAGTGCCGCCTATTTGTTCTATTGCCATAAAGAACTGGAAAATGCCCATAGTGCGGAAGCTGACATATTAGCGACCATCGAGGTATTAGATGCCCAGTTGGGAAAATATACCGATATTGCTACCGATGTCCCGGGCCTGCATACCTTCACGAATACTGATGAGTATGTTGACTATAGCCGCCGGATGGTAATGAAGGATGGTGCCGCAGTTTTTAACTTTGGCAAGCACAAGGGCAGAAAGGTGGAAGACATTTTTACCGCGGAACCACAGTATTATGACTGGATGATGCAGGCAGATTTTTCGTTGCACACCAAGCAAAAAATATCAGAAATATTGAATAAAATGAAGCTCAGGAAGGCTGGGTTAAAAGTTTAGCAAATAATTTTGATTTATTTAGAAACATTGTTATTATTTTGCCGTTTCCAATTACAAAATCCTTCTTGAAAAAACTTGTAATAATACCGACGTACAACGAGAAAGAGAACATTGAAAAAATAATACGAAAGGTTTTTTCATTGCCTAGTGGTTTTCATCTGCTGATAGTAGATGATGGCTCTCCTGACGGCACCGGTAACATCATAAAACAACTGCAGCAGCAGTTTCCTGGCTCCCTTTTCCTTTTGGAACGTAAGGGTAAGCTCGGCTTGGGTACAGCCTATATTGCAGGGTTTAAATGGGCGCTCGAAAAGGGGTATGAGTACATTTTTGAGATGGATGCCGATTTCTCCCACAATCCCGAAGACCTGGAAAGGCTTTTTGCTGCCTGCCGCGATGGTGCCGATGTCGCAGTTGGTTCCCGCTACGTGAGTGGTGGCAAGGTGGTGAACTGGCCCTGGGACCGCATATTCATTTCAAAGGGTGGGGCATTCTATACCAAAATGATCACCTGGATGCCGGTTAACGACCCAACAGCTGGTTTTGTATGCTATACCGCTAAAGTACTCCAAACTATTCCGCTTGAAAAAGTACACTTTATCGGTTACGCCTTTCAGATAGAAATGAAATACCGTGCCTGGAAGCTCGGCTTCAAAATAAAGGAAGTACCCATAACCTTCATAGATCGTATTGAAGGCGCCTCAAAAATGAGCAAGGGTATTATTAAAGAAGCGATGTATGGGGTTTGGAAGATGAGAGGATTTCATAAGTAGTTTCTTCGCTTGTAAATTAGCAAGGCTCACATTAACATCGTTTTGTGACTTTATGAATGGAGGCATGACTCCAGGCACTGACGTTGATACCACATCATTTTTAACCTTTACGTATGAAGAGGTTTATTTTATCATATTTATTGACGGTGTTGATTTGCGTTACCGCAAATGGCCAACAGACTTACGAGCTTACAGCTTCAGCATACTCTGTCGCCCCGGGGGAGCAATTTGAAATATCTTACACCTATACCAATACTCACAGCGAAAACGATGATGGGCTTCGCTTCTGGACTGACTATGGCGTCCTGAAGTGTAAGCAATTGGAGGTCATTGGGTCCCCCACTTCTTCAAATGAGATTAGCCGTGATAGATACCACGAGGGCGGGGCGCACAGCTTAATATTTGCAGTCAGGGCGGCGAAACCCGGTATTATTAAGTTACCAGCTGAGTACACCATCAACAAAAAAAAGGATACCATCTGGAGTAATGCGATAACAATTACGGTTGTTGCAGGCAAGCAGAAAGAGATGTTTCCTACTCTTACTGAAAAAGATTTGTTCGCAAGTGACAGCGAATTACAGGCTTCGGGGGCAGCATCTGACTTTGAGGTCATGGCTAAGATCAGTCGCATGTTACAAACCCGCAAGCTTCCCTACCCTGCGGCCATGGGTAAGTTCAGTTCCCAGTTGCCAACCAGCAAGCTTCTGTATGTTATTCATGCGGGACTGGTTTACCACAGAATGGTTGAAGGCAAGGAGCGCGTGAAGGACACAAAACTCATTAACAAACTGGTTACAGAAATAGGGAAGTACCTGGGTACGAAACGTCCTGTTGAGCCGCTTGGCCTGTTTCTGCCGTCGTGTGAACCGGTATGTGTTTTTTTAGTGTCAGATACGTCGGATATCCGTGCCGGGCTTGATCGCATTTATGCTAAATACCCGTCGTTCGTGTGCGAGACCATTATCCAGGCAAATCAGGGGTTTGCAACGGAAATGCTTACCCAAAGTGACATCAGAAAAATTTGGTTAGAGGTAGACTGGCATCAAAAGATCCTCGCGAGTAGCCATGACAGTCTGGACCGTAAAAGGAAGATATATGCAAAGTTATTCTTTCATGATAGTGCCGCTGCTGTAAATTATTGCGGCTGGGCAGAAGAAAAAGGTTATACCGTTGAAGAGACAGGCCCAAGTAATGGACCCGAAAAAGGTACCGAAATTCTGATAAGCACGCTTAGTGATGCCCGCCGGGAAACACTTTTCAAAATAATTATGCTGCACCGCGATGCCGTTAAGACTATTAGAGGTAGCCGCTATTATCGTCTGTGGATTGGTTTGGTGAAATAGCAGGTGATTTGCATGCGTTTTCAAAACGAAAATTTCGCCTTGTTTGGTGTTCTCACCAACGACCATCGGGGCGTATTCGTTTTCGGTACGTAATTATCTGAACCATTGATTCAACTGATTAAAGTTATTACTATGATTATTCTTTAATCAGTTTCCGCCGTTGTTGGTGTTTTCCACCAACAACCATTGGGACGTATTCTATTTATTGCAAACAATTCATTCCTTCAAGCCTTTTCGACTTGCAGGAATACAGACACAAGCGGAGCGTACTCACCAATTGGTATTCTTTGTTACAATAAAAGTTAGTATAGATTAACAGCTAGATTTACTCCATAGTCAAGCTGAGATGAATAAAGGCCAAAATATTTTCTAAATTTGAAACTGCCACCAATACTTATCCGGTTTTTAATAATGATATAATTGTACTTAAGCAAAGCAATAACTCCATAATAATGAGCTCGATGGGTGGCGTATAAGAAGTACTCTTCCCACTGGTTTCCAGGGAGTGACACTATGCTATCAATTATAGTGTTTTCCCCTAATGAATAAGTCCCTCCCCCTCCAAGTGCGATATTATGCCTTTTCAAATGCTTGCAATCATATGTTCCATAAACATCTACCATCTTATATTTTGCTCTATAAGCGATGGCTCCAACACCTAGATAATTTCTTGATGAAATAACGTGTGGGCCATCACGAAAGATATAGTTACCCAGGGATGGAAATGTATTCCACATTGTGTAGCCTCCGCCTAATTTAATTTTTTGACTTATTTTTCGTTCGTAATAAACACTAAATTGGTCACCCCAGGCCATTTGGGCGAGATAGGGAATCGGAAGTACAAATGAAGGAGTCCAAGTTGCGTCAAATATTTTAGGGAAATAGAAATACGAATTTTCCAGGATAATAGTGTTTTTATATGTTTTTTCTAAAGTGACAGAATCACTTTTAGCTGCGACAGAAAACGAACCCAAACAAAATAAACTAATTAAAAGTAAACCCACCCAAGGTTTTGATTTCATAATCCGGAATATTAGCAAAAAAAGCTTAAAACTATTTTATAAAGTTAAATAATTTTATTTAGGATCATGATGAGCTAAAATGCAGGGTTTTTCGACGTAGTTGGTGTTTCCCACAAACAACCACCGTGGCGTATTCGTTTTCGGTACGTAATTATCTGAACCATTGATTCAACTGATTAAAGTTATTACTATGATTATTCTTTAATCAGTTTTTGTGTTGTCCGTTCGCCTGTTGCAGGATTTGTAAATTGCATCAGGTATATCCCGTTTGCCAGTCCCGATACATCAATCAACGCTCTATGCTCTTCGCACACGCTCTTTAATACCCGCCTGCCTATAACATCATAAAACAGTACTTCGCACCCCTTCGCCCCTTCAACAGTAACCTCCGAAGACGCTGGATTCGGATGACATGTCACCCCTCTAAGGGAGGGGAAGGGGGAGGACCCAACAGAAACCGGCACCACGGTCACTTTTATCGTATCTACACTTCTCTGCCCACAAACTTCAAGTTCCATTACATATGAGGTCGTTACTGTTGGCTTGATCTTAAAACCACCAATATTGCTGTCGATTAACACGCCGGAGCTGTTATACCATTTGCAAGGCACATACCCATCGTGGTTGCCTACCCAGGCGCTATCTGTAGCTGCAAGCGTTATGGTGGTATCATGCCCTGCATCAGCTACAGCATCCATTGCTATTATGCTTACATCATCTATAAGATACCAACTAAAAATTCTAAATCCTGCTGATCCATAAATACTAGGATAGTGCACTTGTACCGTATCGGTGTGATGCACGTCAAAGAAATTACCAATAGTGATGAATTTCTCTGTCCCGGTAGCAGTGAAGGTGCCTTGAATCTTAGTCCAATGGAGGGTATCATTGCTAATAGTGGTATCATATACTTGAGGAGTATATGTGCTATGTACAAGGCCGCAATTTAATTTTGTAACAGTATCGATTGTGCCATCATCAATATACATGCCGATATGATTTATTGCGAAAGAGGACGCCTGTTCGATCGTTGTATAAAAGGTAAGGCAGTATTGTTTGCCGCTCACTAATGTCTGAGTTAATCGCCCCTGAAGATAATCTCGCAAATAAGTACTAAAAGTAGAATCTGATTCATTATTATACATTATCATTTGTGCCATTGCATTGCCGGTTCTAGGAGAACGGTGAAAACGATAATTTAGAGGCCCACTAACATTTGGATCTGAGGCATGAGTGTGTATAAGATCAGGTATGCAAAGTGAAATTACAGAATCGTAAATGGACGCATTTGAGTCTATCCCGCTCCAATAATTTGCAAATTTAATTTGATCTAGAGTTGCTGGGCATTGAATTGTATCTTCAAAACTCCCGTTACGAACGAAATTAATCTGTGCACTTCCCTTCAAAGGAAGTATAAATGCACAGATTAAAACTATATATTTTAATATTCGGGCCATCATTGCACTACGAATTTAAGGTGAAATGACTTACTGTTGCAGTCTGTTGTCTGAACTCCCGCAATTCTGCGGGACAGGTATGATTTATAGGATTAAATGATGGCTATGATTATTCTTTAATTAGTTTTTGTGTTGTCCGTTCGCCTGTTGCAGGATTTGTAAATTGCATCATGTATATCCCGTTTGCCAGTCCCGATACATCAATCACCGCTCTATGCTCTTCGCACACGCTCTTTAATACCCGCCTGCCTATAACATCATAAAACAGTACTTCGCACCCCTTCGCCCCTTCAACAGTAACCTCCGAAGACACTGGATTCGGATGACATGTCACCCCTCTAAGGGAGGGGAAGAGGGAGGACCCAACAGAAACCGGCACTACGGTCACCTTTACCGTATCTCTCGTTACGTGCCCGCAAACATCAAGCTCCATAATGTAGGTGGTTGTGGCACTAGGCTTTACTTTAAAGCCACCTATGTTGCTATCAATCAATACACCGGAGCTGTTATACCATTTACAAGGTACGTATCCATCATGGTTGCCTACCCAGGCACTATCGGTAGCAGCTAGCGTTATGGTGGTGTCATGCCCGGCATCAGCTAATGCATCGGCAGCAATAACACTTACATCATCGATAAGATAGAAGCTAAAAATATGTCCGTCAAGAGTAGTATACAAACTAGGATAATGCACCTTAAGGGTATCAGTCTGGTCGTTATCAAAAAAATTACCAATAGTTATGAATCTTTCTGTTCCGTTAGCTGTAAAAGTGCCTTGAATTTTTGTCCAATTGAGCGTATCGTTGCTAATTGAAGTGTCGTAAATCTGAGGAGTATAGATGCTATGTACTAGGCCACAACGGGTTTTTGCAACAGAATCAATTGAACCATTATCAAGGTAAGCACCGATTTTGTTTATTGCATATGCAGATCCTTGAGTAATTGATGTGTAAAAAGTAAGACAATATTGTTTTCCAGCAATTAACGGAGCACTTAACCTTCCTTGTAGATAGTCTCTTAAATAATTAATATATGTCGAGTCTTGCTTACTATTATATGTTATTAGTTGAGCCATTGCATTTCCAGTTCTTGGGAAACGGTTAAAACGTGTATTAAATGGGTATTGAACATCCAGACTTGTGCCACAAATATTTATTAAATCAGGTATGCACAATGCTAGAACAGTGTCATATATGGTAGCATTTGAATCTATTCCGCTCCAGAAATAAGCCAACTTAATTTGATCTAGTGTAATTGGGCAATTCGAGGTTTTTTCAAAACTCCCGTTGTGCACTAAATTAATCTGTGCATTTCCCTTAAAAGAGGGAAGAAATGCACAGATTAAAACTATATATTTTAATATTCGGGCCATCATTGCACTACGAATTTAAGGTGAAATGACTTACCGTTGGTATCCGTTGTCTTCAGGATGTAATTCACATGCTCTTTTTGAACGTACTAATATATTTATGCTTTTTTTATTCAATGCATTTTCTGTTCCTATCATCCTGTTTTCTTAGGTGTATTTTTCATTTCCCGAAAACTGTCATTCCCACTTTTATTTGCCGTAATTTTGCAGCTGAAAAATAATTGAAGCACAGGCAAATCTCATAAAGGGATAAATTCCGCTTGCTTATACCCCTTACTTGTTTTACATTTATATTTCCGAACGCTTTGCATAATGATGGATACTCCGCGCTATAAAGAATTACAACAGCTATTGGCCGGGCAGACGGACGAAAAGGGCAAGATCGATATATTGATCGAAGTTGCCATGGAAGTCCGTAACTATGATGTGGAAGAAGCCGCTAAAATAGCTGAAGACATTATTGTACGCTCCCGTTCTGTTGCTTATACCTATGGCATAGGCAGGGGACTCAAACTTAAAGGTTCCTGCCACTGGATGAAGGGCGAGTATGATCTCGGCCTTGAAGTGCTTAAAGAAGCACTGGCTATTGCCGTAAAAACAAAGGACCGCAGGCTGGAAGCCCGGGTACTTTATTACTTTGGTAATATCTACCGAGATCAGGGCGATCTTGCCAATGTGCTCACCCACTTTAAAAAGGCGCTTACCATTAATGAAGAACTGGGCGATGAGTTTGCCCAGTCTATTATACTTACCAGCATAAGCAACCTGCTTTACGATCTTAATGACTATGACAGCGCGCTGGAATATGCTTTGAAATGCCTGCCTATATTTGAGCGGGCCCACAACGTAAGCAGCCTTATTAATGTTTACAACACCCTCGGTAATATTTACTTTAAGAAAGAGCAGTTCCCCGAGGCATTGCACTACTTCCAGGAAAACCTGGGGCACTCTGAATTTGAGACCATTGCTTATGTAATGGCCGAAAGCGGTTTGGGTAAGGTGTATTACAAAATGCAGAATTTTGATAATGCCCGTAAACTGCTATCAAACGCGCTGCGCCAATCAGAACATCTGGGTAATGTGGAAGTGCAGATCATCTGCCAATACTACCTTGGCCGCATGTATATGGATAAGGCCAGTTACCGCCAGAGTCTGCAGTACCTGAACCATGCCTATACACTCGCCAACGAATATAATCGTCGTCATGACCTCATGAGTATTCATGAAATGATGTCAGCGTTGTACGATAAAATGGGAGATATCCCTAAAGCGTTCCACCACCTGAAGTCTTATGAACAACTTAAGGAAGAGATTTTCAAGCAAAAGATAATCAATGAGTTGCGTAACCTTCAGGTGAGGCAACAGATAGAACTGGCACAGAAGGAAAAGGAAGTTGCCGAGCGCACCGCCTACCTGAAGCACCAGTTCATGGCCAACATGAGCCACGAGATCCGCACACCTATGAATGCCATTGTGGGCATGACCAGGTTGCTGCTTTCCAAAGAGCCAAAGCCCGACCAGTTACGCTACCTGAATGCCATTCAGCTATCGGCAGATAATTTGCTTATTATCATCAATGACATACTTGACCTCTCTAAAATAGAGGCCGGTAAAATTGTTATTGAGCATACCGATTTCTCAATAAGGGAAGTTTTGCAGAGCGTGCAGGATATGCTGCTGCTGAAAGCAGAAGAAAAGGGTATTCAAATTAAGATAACTACCGACGACGTTTTACCTAAGCGCCTTACCGGTGACCCGACCCGGCTTAACCAGATATTGATAAACCTTGCAGGTAATGCGGTTAAGTTTACGGAAAAAGGGTATGTTGAAATAAAAACTACGCTAAGAAATAAGTCAAATAAGTTATGGGTACAGTTCGATGTGATAGATACCGGTATCGGTATAGCTCCCGAATTTGTAGATAATATTTTTGACAGCTTCACCCAGGCAGGGGCCGATGTTACCCGTAAGTTTGGTGGCACGGGCCTTGGTCTTACTATTTCGCGCCAGCTTGCCACGCTCATGAACGGCGATATTTCGCTTAAAAGTGAACTTGGAAAGGGTACGGTTTTCACTGTTGTTATTCCTTTTGAAGAGGCTGAGGTGCAGGACTACGAGCTACAGGAAAGTCTGCTTGATGCCGCAGCCATGAAAAGGCTGAATAACCTTAGAGTGTTATTAGTAGAAGACAATGAGTTTAACCGCCTGGTAGCAGAAGAAACATTGAAAGACCTGATACCAGCTCTTACACTCGATAAAGCAGTGAACGGACAGGAAGCTGTAAGCCGTTTACAGAATGAGGTTTATGATATTGTGCTGATGGATATACAAATGCCGGTGATGGACGGTGTTACTGCTACCAAACTGATACGCAGCACACTACCTGAACCAGCGAGAAGCGTGAAGATAATTGCAATGACCGCCAATGTGCTGCAGGAAGATGTGGCACAGTATTTTGATATTGGGATGGATGCTTATGTAAGTAAGCCCTTTCAGGTTGATGAGTTGTTGCTGAAAATGGATGCTGTGCTCGGCAATGCGCCGGTGCGCAGGCCAGTGAAGACCCCTGATCAGGCAACTGTAGGTGCTCCGCCATCAAAGCCAATAGTTGTTGAAGAAGCAGCGATACCGGAATACAAGCGCACGAATAGCAATGGTTCACCATTTGTAATGCCGGAATTTGTTACGGACCGTAACTTCCTGAAGCAGTTTACAGGCGGCAATCCGGAGAAAATGCAGAAATACATCTCCATGTTCCTGGAAAATGCCTCAAAATTATTGAAGAGCATGGATGATGCACTGGCGGCTAAAGATTATCTTGCAGTTAAAATTGCGGCCCATTCTCTTAAACCCCAGCTTTCTTACATGGGTGTTAAAGAAGAAGTAAGTCATATATTTCTCATAGAGCAGGCGGCAGGTGCCCCGGCGCATTACGATACGTTACCTGACAGAGTCAAATCGTTGAATATGATTTGTAATAAAGCATTCGAAGAGTTGAAAGATATTTCGAACGCTTGATTTTGATTACTTCGTTAGCACAGTAAAAGTTTGATGATTACCTTTACATATTAAATCGCGTGAAACGTTTATTTT
Source organism: Chitinophagaceae bacterium (assembly GCA_947447265.1). GTDB lineage: Bacteria > Bacteroidota > Bacteroidia > Chitinophagales > Chitinophagaceae > Flavipsychrobacter. The sequence continues at coordinate 12,151 of CANFKC010000014.1, read as the reverse complement.
ATGGCAGACAATAACAAACAGTACATATTTCTCGTAGACGACGAGCCCATTCAGAACGAGATGCTTAAGGATTTTCTTTCTGAAAGATTCCGTTATGAATTCAAAACGTACGAAAGTGGCGAAACCGCTATTAAAGACGCGGGCCTTAAGCCACAGGTAATTGTACTCGATTATCACCTGAATTCACACTTGCCCGATGCTAAGGATGGTATTGAGGTGCTGAAAATGTTTAAAGAAGCTTTGCCAGATACTAAAGTGATTATGCTTTCAGGTCAGGATAAGATTGAAGTGGCTATTGATAGCATGAAATATGGTGCATTTGACTATGTGATAAAAGGTGAAACTGCCTTTTCTCGCATGGAAAATATCATCAACTATGTAAACGAGATCACCAATATCAAAGCTGCAAACGCTATGTATAAAAAGGTGATCGTTGGTTTATGTATTACGTTTTCGCTTATTATTGCCGCGTCTGTAATGCTCGTGCTGCGCATGAGGTAGTTATAGTTTATTGTTTTATTGGTTGTTACCTGGTGTCGGACGATGTGGGGGAGTTATTTATTTTTCGTAAAGCTTAATACCGCAAAAAATACTATTGCAATGAATAAACTGGTTAGTTCAATATGTCTACTATCGCTAAGCGCGGCTTCCGGCATTGCTTTGGGGCAAACCAAGACCACTACGAAAACCCAAACCACAAAAACAGTTACTAAAACACCGGCAAAAACAACCAAAACGGTTGTTAAGAAGGAAATTAAGAAGACGGTTACCAAAACAGGACAGGAAGCTCCGGCACCCGCTCCGGGCAGTTCAGGCAGGAAGGATACCATAATTAAGAAGAAAATAGTAAAGCACAGGCATAAAACCCGCCGTGGGGCCACACATGAGCAGGAAACCATTGAAATAGATAACAGCAATGGCAATACGGTGGTGGAAATTAATAAAGGCGACGTTTATGTAAACGGAGACCTCATTTCTACTATCGACAATCCGAAAACAGAGTACCACAAGATAATTGTTAGGGCGAAAGAAGAGGAAGTGCTGAGCCCGCGCAAACCTGTTGAACTATCACAAACTAAGGAAGACCACTTACGCAGGCCAATGCTGGGTGTATATTCTGACCACAATGGAGATTACGAAGGGGCGCATGTTAATTCGGTTATCCGCAATAGCCCGGCTGATGAAGCAGGTCTGCTGGTTGGCGATATTATTACAAAAATCAATGGTAAGTCAGTTAAAGATGCGCAGGACCTTGTTGATATTGTAAACGACCATAATGGCGGAGAAACCATCAGCATAACTTACGAAAGGCAGGGGAGGGAATTCCATACCCGCGCTGACCTCACCGAAACTACTGTTTTCCGCAGGCATGAAACTTACCGTTATACGGTACCTGACCTGCACGGTAACCGTAGGTTCCCAACTCCGTTCCTTCATTCCTACATGTTTAATAACAACGACAACACCTTCGAATATGCACCGCAAATGGGCGTACGCGCGCAGGATGCCAAGAATGGTCGTGGTGTAGTTTTACTGGAAATAAAGAGAAATTCTCCTGCCGATATTGCAGGTCTTCATGAAGGTGACATCATATTACGCATTGATCATCAGCGCACTATGTCAGTTGAAGATGTGCAGGATATCCTGAACGATACCTGGCCCAACCAACGTATTACGCTCGAATTCAAGCGCGATGGTGTGCTGATGTTCGCCTACATGCGCTTTACCAAAGAGAAGGTAAAGAAGGAATTGTAAGCATTGTACTTCAGTTTATATCTTATGAAAGGGTTTACCCTGCAATGCCTGCACAAGGGTAAATGCTGCTAACGTGCCATAGAGTACAGCAGTTGCCAGTGTTAAACGGGTGCTCTTTAAAATATAATAGGATAGCAGTGGCAGTATTTGCAAAGCATGCATGCCTATGAAATGCGCTATTCTCGGATCCCCGAATTTTCTACTCCAGTTAAGTATGGGTAAGCCACCACCTGCATCAGGTCCTCCGATGGTATGCGACATTCTGCCGCCCATAATTGCCCCTTCAAACGAAAATATTACAAATAGCGCTATGCCCAGCCGTATACTCCATAGGTAGTAGGTTGGTAGTTCTGGAAATTCTCCTGCAAAAAAGCGAAAACCAATATAGGCGGTATAGAGCGTTACAAGCGATGCGGCTATCCCCATAGCGGAGTATAAAGCCATGTATAACGGAGAAGTTCTGTTGAAGTGCGACAGTTGCCCTCTTGATGCCTGTAATCCTATGTAGATGATCTCGAAGCCTAGTAGCGCAATGATGGTCCAATTGAATAGTGCTAGATTAAAATCTTGCAGGTAAGCGCAAAACCAGGCCATGGTCCAGCTATAAATAGCAATGGAAATAGCAAACTTGAACGGTTTTAGCCATGCATTTGCACCGGAGACTTCTATTTGTGAAACCTGACTCAATACAATAAATATACCGGCAAGCAGGGCGCAGGCCAGCCCAAATAGGAATAGCGGTTCATTCCGGAGCCGGAGTTCTGTTATAAAATAGCTCATAGTTTCTGAAGTATGAAAGTTTATTGCAACGTGAACAAGTGGTAATAATTACAGAATATAAAATAATTCCGACGCACATTCCATATACAATTGGGTTTTAGTGCTTCCGCACCAGTTCCCGATAGATCAAAATATCAAAGTTTATGATAACAATAGCCACGGCTTTTAAGCCGTGGATCTGATGAAAATACATTGGCTTTAGCCGAAACCGAGAGCGGGTGTTATGTAATTTCGGCTAAAGCCGCCTTATGCTGCGCTATGCCACGGCTTAAAAGCCGTGGCAATTATGTCTCTGCGTGCTATAAGGCTAACTTTTAGAGTAGAATTACTTGCTCCTCTTAAATCTTGATTGAGATCAAAATAGCGTGTTTGCCCGAAACCTCATTGCACTAACTTATCTCTTGTGCACTTTAATAATATTCATTTTAGGCGGCTACCTGCTGCAATTGCAATACCAACAGACCTTCGCCATTAACTATACAGTTGGCAAAAAAAGTGTTGGTATTACTCAGTAACTGGTGCCTTTCAGCACCCGAAATAGAACTATCGAGAAACAAGTTCTGTAATTGCGAGCAATACCAATTGCAGGCCACATTGCCATTAATATCATTACGGTAAAGGTGTTCGTTAATGCCCCGGTTCAAATTCCTTTCCAGGTAGGGTAGCAGGCTATTTGTTCTGAAATCAGCTAACAGTTTAAAGGTTTTTGGGTAATACCGTTGAATCCCGTCCAGGAAAGCAGGCGTCATTAATTCGAGGGAGCGATAAAGATATTTGAAAAAATTACTTATCTCCGTTACCGCATCAGGCAATACCTTACTGGCGGTATCAATTAGCTTTTTATTTTCGGTAAGCTGGCTTTCCACCATACTAAAAACCAATTCTTCCTTGCTTTTAAATTGCTGGTAAAGGCTTCTTCTTGAAATATTACACTCGGCGGCAATTTCGCTCATGGTTACGTTTCTAATGCCACGTTGTGCGAAGGTAGCTGCAGCCTTCTCATAGATCATCTCGTAGTTTGTTGCCATTGCGTAAGTTTATTGGGTTAGTAATTTTTTATCTATGTTTTCCTGAAAACAATAGGGTGTATGACTGATTACTTTTTTATTAGCTTATTGCTGCCGCTAATTCTACTTTGGGCGGCATCAGTTTATATATAACCGGTGTTACTATTCGTGATAATAAGGTAGAGCTGATGAGGCCGCCAATCAGCACAATTGCCAGCGGGGCAATAAGTGGATTGGTAGATATAGCGATTGGGATTAGTCCGCCAATAGCCGTAAGCGATGTTAATACAATAGGCAAGAATCGCACTTCACCGGCTTCTTTAATAGCCGCTTCCAGGTTTTTACCCTGGCTGCGCAGTTTATTGGTAAATTCTACTAATAGTATGGTATTCTTTACTTCGATACCGGCAAGAGCGATCAGCCCGATAATGGCAACGAATGATAATGAGTTGCCCGAGAGCCATAATGCGACTGCCGCCCCTACAATACCCAGCGGTATCACAGAAAGCACGATGAGTGTGCTCTTAAAGGTGCGGAACTCCAGTACCAATATTGCTATGAATAAAAACACAGTTACGATAATAATAGTAGCAAACCCGCCAAACGAATTATTGCGCGATTCTACTTCGCCACCCATTTCATAACTGTAGCCCGGTTTAAATTTATATTTATCCATTTTTGCTATTACATCGTTGATAACCTTATCATTAAGAACTCCTTTCTGTACAAATGATTTAACTGAAACTACTCTCTTCTTTTCCTGGTGATTGATGCTCAAAGGTGAAGATTCTAACTTAAGATCGGCCAGCTGTGCTAGTGGTATTGCCGCGCCCTGGTTATTATTTATCATTAAATTATTAAATACATCCATTGTCGGCTTGCCTTGTTTTGACCTCGTAAAGAGCATATCATATTCATTTCCATTGTCATCATTGTAGTGGCCAATATTAAGTCCGGCAATTGCAAGGCGCACAGTCCGGTCGATGTTAGCGGTATTTACACCCATCGCCTGAGCCTTTTCCCTGTTAATATTTACCCTGATGTCTGAATTTAAAATAGATACCGGATTGTCCACATAAATCGTGCCAGATGTCTTCCTGAGCATTGTTTCCACGTCGGCGGCCATTGCGCGCAAAGTATCCAGGTCTTCGCCGAAAAGACGTACCTCCACAGGAGCAATTTCTAAAGGTCCCTGCTGAAAATTCTTAACTTCCACCTTAGCACCCGGATATGGGGTCCATTTGGCCCTCAGGCGCTCAATTATCTCCAGTTTGGTATCCGGGCTGGTATGTGGTTCCAATTGCACGAAAACCTGCCCGAAATTGCTTCTTTCGTTTTCCTGGGTCTCATTGTAGTAAATAACCGGGTTGCCCTTACCGCTATGTGTTGCATAATACTTTATGAGCGGTTCTTTCTTCAGCTCCTGTTCTATTTTGCGCACTACGCTATCTGTATAGGCAACGTTCGATTGAGGTGGGGTAGTAACATTTACAAAGAACTGGGGCTTTTCTGATGCCGGGAACAAACCAAACCCTATAACCTTGAACAGGTATACAGCGCCCCCAAACACGACAACGGCAATAGCGATGGTTATTGCCGGCCGGGCAATTGCCACATCGAGCAAACGGGAGTAGCTGCCATGTATAAGGCGCTTTAAGCCACGCATAAAAATATTGCCTTCCGGATTGCCGGTATGTTCTTTCAATAGTTTGCTGGAAAGGAAAGGGATGATGGTAAGTGAAACAAACATAGATGCCAGTACGCAGAATATTACGGCCAGCGGCAGGCAGCGTATAAAATCGCCTGCGCCTTCTGGCATAAATACCAACGGCATAAACGCTATGATGAGCGTAATAGTACAGGTTATCACGGCACGGCCTATCTGGCTAGTCGCTTTCAGCGTAGCCTCCATCCTGCTATGGCCTTCCAGCATCCATCGCTCTATATTTTCCACTACTACAATGCTGTCATCAACTAACAAACCCAATGCAACAACCAAACCTATTATACTGAGCTGGTTTAAGTTATAACCAAATAATTGAAGTAATACTATACCAATGGAAAGTGATAGTGGAATAGATATCATAACTATTATTGCCGGCCTGCTACCCAGCGGGAGCAGCGTTATAGCGACTAGCAGTATGGCAATAAGAAAATCTTTACCAAGGCCCGAGAGGCGCATATTCACATTGTCGGCCTGGTCATGGTTTTGTATCAGGTCAATGTTAGGAGGTAGTGTTTGTTTAAATTTTTCTATTATGGGTTTGTATTGCTGCTGAGATGTGGTAATGTTCTCTCCATCCTTCTGGGCGGCAACTACAAATACGCACCTGTGGCCATTAAGGCGGGTTACGTACTTTTCGTCATCGTAGCCATAAAACACTTTTGCTACATCTTTTAGTTTTATATTTTTCCCATTGACGGTATAGACAACGGCATTGCTTATTTCTTCAATTGTTTTAAAATTGCCGCTTGTCTTAATGTTGTAGGTTTTGTTACCTGCGTCTATGCTGCCGCCAGGTATATTGGTGTTTTCGCTTTGCAGGTTAGCAATTATAGCCATAACAGGTATGTGCATCTGTGCCAGTTTCTCAATATCGGCTTCAATACGCACTTCTCTTTCTGGCAATCCTGAAAGCTTTACATTCTTGAGCGAAGTCAGTTTTTCCAGTTCCTCCTGCAGTTTTTTAGCGTAAAAGTTCATTTTATCGCGTGGCGCATTCTCCGAAATCAGCCCCAGCTGTATAATATTTACGTCTGAGGGTTGAAATTTAAGTACGTCCAGCTTCTGTATAGTAGGGGGCAACTGGCTGCGCATACCGTTCACTACTCGAACTATTTCCTGGTATTTCGAATCAACATTACTGTTATATTTATATTCAGCACGTATTACCGCTACTCCGTCGCTAATCGTTGTACGGATCCTTTTCATGTTTTCCAGGGCATAAACCTCTTTCTCAATAGGTTTTACTACCAGTTCTTCCATGTCTTTAGGGCTTGCACCAGGGTTAACCACAACAATAGGGAATACCGGTGCATGCATTTCCGGGTCTTCAGACCTCGGCATGTTTAATAATGTAGATATGCCCACTACAATTATCATAATGAATATCACCAATGTGAACTGGTAATTCTTGACAGCATAATCAGATATTTTCATGAACTGAGCTTTTAAGGTTGATTATTGAATAATACGTATGCAGCTGTTATCAGTAAGATATGCGCTACCCGAAATAACAATTGAACTGGCATCCTGTAGTCCATCAGATATAATGACGCTGTCTTTTTCTATTCCCTCTATCTCTACTTTTACCTTAGATACCTTGTTTTGTTCATTGACAATGAACACATAACCTGTACTTCCATCAGCATCTAGCAACGCATCATACGGTATGGAATAGATATTGCTGGCGTGCTGCGTTTTATTGTAGCCGGTTTCAATAACTGCTTTGCCAAACATGCCGGTAGCAATGCTGGCAGGTGTTTTACCCGAAAGACTTATGTCAACAGACAGCAACCCGGTGGCAGGGTCAGTGCCCTGCGATTTCCGACTCACCGCCGCGGCATAGTCCCCGGTCTCGGTATGTATCGTAGCTTTATTGCCCGGTGCTATGGCTGCCCATTGCTTGTCGCCAACTGAAACGCGCAATACCCAATTGTTACTTGCTGCGCCATTTGTTTGAAATACAGGTACGCCTGGTCCGGCCATCTGGCCCTCATTGGTTAGTTTGCGTAAGATATAGCCATCCTTGGCGGCTCTTATTTCAGAGTAACTCCGATTGAATTTTGCCGCTGCCAGTTGCTGCGTGGCAAGGTCAAGCGCAGTTTTACTGTTTTCAAGCTGTTCCAGGGTAGCTACACTATCTTTATACAGACTGGTTGCGCGGGCATTGTCGCGTTTGGCTTTTTCAAATGCAAGGTTTGCTTGTTGCATCTGTGCATCAATTTCTGTGAGTTTTAATACAGCGAGTAACTGTCCTTTCCGCACAGCATCGCCATCTTTAACCAATATACGATCTATCACCCCTCCTGTCTTAAATGATAAGTAGGTTTCATCATCGGTGGTAAATTGGCCCGAAACGGCAATATTAGCCTGCCCGTTATGCGACTGCAGCTGCATAACTTTTACAGGTATTACATCGTCAACATTCTTTTTGGCGACAGGTTGTTCTTGTTTGCATGCGCCGAAGAAGAGTATTGCGGGCAGCAACAGCGTTGAAATATGTTTCATGTATTGGCTATTTTTTAGTTGAGTGGATAAGTGGTTAAGTTTCTTTCGGTTTCTGCCTTAGCGATCTGCACATTGGCGAAAGCGACGGAAAGTTGGAGATCGGCAATGGTCAACTGGTTCTGGGCATCAATCAGTTCTATGTAAAGCAGTTGTCCTTCCTTATAAGCTTTAAACTGGTCAGCATAATATTTAGCAGCCAACCGCTTCTGCGCCTTAGCACTATTGTAATTGCTTACAGCGCTGTTATAGTCGTTCATGGCCTGCGTAAGTTGTAACCGAAAAGCCCGTTCAGTCCCTTCGTATTGTAATTGGGTGGTATTGATGTCCAGTTGCGCCTGCTTTACTTTGTAGTTATGCTGGCCCCAGGCGAACAGATTCCATTCCAGGTTGATACCAAACAGGTAGTACGCTGATTTGTCGTTCACTTTCCAATTGAATCCCTGCGAGCCTAAATCAACGAACGTATTAAGTTTTGGGATGATGAAAGATTGCTGCAGTTTCTTATTGACATCAAACATGCTCTGCTTTAGCCGCAACTGCTGTAGTTCTTCTCGTCCGGAAACACTGTTGTCGCCGGAGCTAAGGTCCATAGCCATTTCACCGGCCGGACTATAAGTGGAATCAAACACTATTTCACTGGAAAAAGGCTTGTTAAGCAGGAAGTTGAAATAAGCCTGTGCATTTTTTGCAGTGTTTTCTGATTGGGTTATCTGGGCGTTTATTTTTTGCTTTTCAGTTTGTGCCCTCGTAAGCGCGGTGCTTGTTCTTACCCCATTTCGTAAAAGACTTTCATTAACAGTTATATTTTTATCTATGAGTTTTTCCGCTTCTTTATATATGGCTACAGCCTGTTCTGCCTGGTAATATTGGTAGTAGGCTACTTTCACATCCTTTACCAAAGCCCTTTTGTAAACATTTGCTGAAGCCTGCTGCAATGATATTGCCAGTTTTTTTACGTTCTTATTGTAATAGACCTCGGCATTGATGAGCGGCATACTGGTGCGGAATTTAACATCGTAAAAATTATCAGGGTTTAGGAGAACGGACGCATTTTCAAGGGTAGGGAAATTGTGGGTGTTGGTCAGTTGGTTGAGCGTGCCATAAACAGGGTTGAGTAAGTCGCCAATAGGTATATCTATAGTACGTCCGCCAGCGGCCTTGGTGTAACTTCCCAGCATGGTAACAGACGGTAGGAAAAGGGTTTTTGCTTCATGCAGCGCTTGAAGGGCTTTTTCAAGTTGAAATTGCTGCTCTCTTACGCCGGTATTGTTCTTCAGTGCATCTGCAACGTAACTATCCAGCGGCTTTTGTGCCCATGCTGCACTGGTGTACAATGACAATAGTATAAACGTAAAAATTTTAGTTATTCTTGTTGACATACTGAACGTTGTTTAGTGGTTGGGCAAAAAAATATAGGCTTACTTTTTTATGTGATTTAAGTAGGTTGCAATGGAAGCATGAATGGCGTCCAATATCTGCGATTCATCCATGTGCATTACTTTTATGCGGCAACGGATATCCAATGAAATAAGGCCGTGAGCCATACCCCAAACTGAAAAAGCACCTAGCCATACATTATCAAACTTAATAAGTTGATGGTCAATACACTCCTGTACACAGGTAACTACATGCTCAAAAGCTTCGTTACCGTTTTTCCATATCTCTTTATCATCCAGGTTATTCATGGGCGATTTCATGATGAACATGAGATCATACATTTCTGGATTATTTAAACCGAACTTGACATAGGTGTCAAAAATCTGGCCTAAACGGGTAAATGGTTCAGCCGCGCTGGCATCCTTTTTAAAAATAGTCACCAACTTCTTGAAACATTCTGCCTGAACGTCGTATAAAAGTTCGTCTTTATCTTTGTAATAGAGGTAAATGGTAGCCGGACTATATTCTATCTTATCCGCTATTTTGCGAATAGATGCGTTTTCATAGCCTTCATGGGTAAACATATGCATGGCGGCATCAATGATGTTTTTACGCATCTCCAATTTGTCCCTTTCTTTCCGCTCTGAAATTCCCATACCAATACTTTACACTGCAAATTTACTAAACAGTGTTTAGCAAATCCAAATTTATTTTAAAATTTTATTAAAATATGTGTTATGGACTAATTTTCAATAGTATAGTGTCGCTCTAGCCGTTGCTAGGCAACTTACCTTGACAAGATAGTTTAGTATTTTTTACCTACTATTGTATAAAATAAGACGCTATGAGGCATTTTGTGTATTTGTTGCTGGTTGTAGTGGGTATTACCTTAAGTGCAAGTGCTCAAAGCCAGCAGCGCATTGATAAACCCGACTATCTTAATATTGAAAAAGTCACTAAAGACCCCAAGCTTAGATCGTTCTATCCTAAGCTATTTACGAGATACAGCGCTAACGATACCACGCTGAATATTGATGAATACTACTTGCTTTACTATGGCTATTTCTTCCGGGATAGCTATCAGCCGATGGGTACAATTTCTCCCTTGGTTGACTCTTTACGGGCGATATACATGCAGGCAAAAGTAAGCAACGACGACAGGCAGAAACTTATTCGTTACTCAAAAGAACTATTGAAAGCCGAGCCTTTCAGTATCAGGTATCTTGGTATTTTATTCAAAACGTATCATGAGTTGGGCGATGACGCCAGCAGCTTATTGTACCAATACAAAGTGGAAATGATAGTCAGGACCGTGTTTTCTTCCGTTGACGGCAAAACATCAGAGACAGGCGTGCACGTACTGAGCGTAGCTGATGAATATGCACTACTTGAACTTATTGGGCTGGAATTTGATGGACAGTCCACAACCGAAAATCACTGCGACTACCTTCGTGTGAAGCCTAACGGAGAAAATATTGAGGGCATGTTCTTTGATGTTTCTGAGATATTTAAGAAGTATTCTGCCATGTTTAAGGAAAAAGGCAAGGCGCAGAAAAGTAAGAAAATATAGACAATTTCGGAGAAAACGAATATTGAAGCGGCTTCAAAACAAAGATAATGGCCAATTAAAATTCAAGCAGAGATGGCGCCCATTTCTTGCCAATTCATGCGTGGTCCAGTATTGTTCTAAATATTTACCTGCTAATTGCCAGGCTTGCTCATGCAGGGCCGATGCTTCTGCAAAATTTACTTCACCTTCCAGCGCCATGCGGTTAGCGCACAATTTTATAGCTGCATTGTTCGGGTCGAAATGCATAGTTTGCTTTTAAGAGGTGAATATCCTTTAAATTGCGAAGTAAATCCTGTTTGGGCTGCCGTGACGATATGGAAAGGACAAACAATTACTTAATATAAAAGGGCTAGGTAATAAATCGAGTAAAATGTATCTGGTAATCTATTCCATTGGGTTTATTGGAAGTCTTCTAGCGTTCGCATACATTATTATTAAGTATGCATTGAATGTAAAATACCTGATCAGTGTAAAAGGAGATATTGTGGATTGGAGATATCTTTCGCTAGACGAAGTAAAACAGAACGAGGGCGGGAATTTTTTAGTTACTGTAGAATACATCTATGATGAGGAGCGATACAGCTATTCCTATAAGACAACGAGGTTGAAAATTCCCAAAAAAAACGAAAAAGTTGACATCATTTTCAACACTAAAAAAAGGACTATAAGTCAGTCAAGTGGTGGCTCCGCAATTGTAATTATGACCATTTTTATAGCCTTTTTCGCATATAATCTATACATGGAATGTAACCGGACTCACTAGGTTTCCTGTATCACCCTGTATGCATACTAATCGTAGTCGGGTTTGTGTTCGGCAATACCTGCGGTTATAACTGTTTTTTTATGAGCAGCTGTGCCACACTACAAAAAATGTGGCACAGCTAGTAGATAGCACCTATAAGCTGCTACCGAATCAGCGTAATGCTACCGCTTGTAATAACAGGGTTAAGCTTGTTGCCTGCAAAAAATTGCAGCGAATACATATACACTCCCATGTCCGCTGGTTCATTTTTGTAATTACCATCCCAACCTGATCCCGGCTTGGCGGAACTGAATACCAACTCACCCCAACGATTATAAATATTAAACTGGTATCCCGAAACTGCACAGCCCGGTTGAATTTTAGGCTTTATAATGTCGTTAAGGCCGTCATTATTCGGGGTAAATGCAGAGGGTACATTGTGAGTACAATTGCACCATTCCGTCGTTATGCGCACGGTATCTAATATCTGGCATTCGTCTTTAGTTACATATACCCAATAGGTACCGCTGTCGTGTACAGTTTTAACCCAGATTACGCATTAGGATTAAAATGAGTAAATTGAGGTTCAAATCCTAATGCGTAGCAATAGAGAAATTAGCCGATGGAATTCGACATAAGCTATACCAGTAAAGAGATTACGCCCTGGGGCGGAATGGCGTTTTTGAGTC
>CANFKC010000013.1 GCA_947447265.1 Chitinophagaceae bacterium | reverse complement strand
GGCAAGCCTTTCTTTTAATTGAACATCTGTAAGATGATTTACCAACTGTAAGGTTCGCATAGCTCCCTATTTGAACCAAAGATAGTAAATTATTATTTTAATAATTTTGATGGCGGTTTATTATAAATGTTTTTATAAAACCGATTCTTCGATAACTCTAACGAATACAATTACAAAAAAACCCGCAAAAGCTTGTGCTGCTGCGGGTTATGTTTTAAAGCATTATTGTACGCTTAGTATTTTTCGTATTGTATGTCGTAAGTATCTCTTTGGCTGAATTTGTTGATGTAAGCGGTAATGGCTGTTGTCTGCGTTACTTTACTATCACCATCAATTACGTAGGTAGCAGTTGTGAAATAACCCGGTAAATCAATGGTATTAATAAGGCTCCTGTTCTGATACAGGTTTACGCCATACTGCACCATAGATCGGATGTACAGGTAGTCTCCTGTCCGGTTAGGCATATCGGTAAAATAAGTATAGCGGCCATCGTAACCTGCACCTAACGAAGATTTTGATGCGGTAAAATTGCCATTGTAAGATGTGTAATTTGAGTAACCGGCTGCACCATTAGTTGAATCTACCCTTACCAGCAAATCGCCATAGTAAGAATAGTTAATAACATGGCCGTTAATGTAGGTTGATGTAATATGCCCATGGTAATCAGTTACAAAAGTATCCAGCTCCATGAACGTTTCATTAATTGACCTTATAGTCTTGAAGATAGTGTCATGTGCGTAGGTAAAAGTGCTGATGGTATTAGGCGTGGCAACTGCATTTGTAGTATAATATATCTGCGAAACCCTGTTATAATTGTCGTACAAGAACCTGAAATTCTCATTAACCGTAGCCAATACAACACCGGAATGACCACCACCAACTGAATCGAGCGCTTCAATTCTGCGAGTAAGGTTAAGCAGGCGGCTGTTGGTAGGGTATTTATTAAGATCATGCTCTTTTTTGCATGAAAAAAAAGCAAAACTGGATATAGCTATGAGTATACAAAAACGTAGGGATGCCTTATTCATATTGCAACTGTTATTATGTTGAAAAGTCAAAAATAATAAATACGACCCAATATACAATGCTTCCGGCAATAAAATGCAGGCTTTATTTTATCTCTCCTATAAAGTCTATCAGCAGGCGCGCTATTTTATCTATCCCTGTCATTGACAATGATTCGGCACTATCGTAGATATCGTGATAATACCCCTTACCACCGTTGGTGTAAATAAAGAAGGAAGGTACACCGGCTTCAGTAAAATGATAATGGTCGCTATTGGCCGCCTTACCACGGCTCCTTACCTGTGGTAGGTAATCATATTTTGCATTTATGTTCTGCAACATATTAAACTGCGCCGGGTATTCTGTAGCATTCACTACCGTTATACCGTCTGTGGCATCGCCCATAATATCAATATTCGTGAGGAATTTGATATTTTTCAGTGGCAATAACGGATGCTTTGTGAAATACTTCGAACCCATTAGCCCGGCCTCCTCACCACTGAACGATATGAATACCATGGAATAGTGTTGCGGGCGGGCATGAAAATAATTGGCCAGGTATAACAACATGGCCGTTCCGCTCGCATTATCGCTGGCACCTGTAAATATGGCCTTGTTACCCATCATGCCGAGATGGTCGTAATGTGCAGTAACAAAAATAAAGCTATCCTTAACCTCACCCGGAACAATGCCAATAATATTATCGCTCTTTGCTTTAGGTAATAATTTGGCTTGCACTTGCACATCTGCTGTCGAAATATTAATTGCAGCCGTGGCAGTATCAATGTAAAAAACGGTTGCTTTCATGGCTGTGCGGGCAACAGTCCAGATGAATTTATCTTTTTGAGGAATAAGAAAACAACCTTTGGGCAATTCTGATACAATAGTTGAGCGCCTTACCCCAAGAACTTTGCATAACGAATCAATATTGTCGAGGTAATGCAACTTAGTCGGATTGCTTAGCGTAAGCCGCATTTTTTTCCACTGCGCTGAACTGTTTATCGTGGAAAGGTCTGTCTTTTCCACTTTCATATTGGTTGCGGAAAAAGCGGCGCTTTTAGCGTCAATAATAAAATCTTTACCCGCCTGTAGTTTATTATGGTTGAAGGTCAGCTCCATTTTACCGGGAAAGGTATTTACAGGGAAATAATAGTGTTGTAGATAGCTTTTACCAGCACCCACAGGCTTAAGATGATATGCCTTAAATTGTTTTTGAATGTAAGCCGCAGCTTTTTCCCTGCCGCCTTTTACATAACCGCGACCATGCATACCGGTATCTGCCAGCACACTTATGCGGGACATTAACCAGGGGATGGTTGCTTTGTCACTCCAGGTTTGAGCCTTAGCGCCGCAGGATAATATTAAACTTATAAGTAGAGCGCTACAAAATTTAGTCATGTGAGGTACAGGCGTAGTGAACAGTCAGCACAAAATAAATGAAATTTATGCTGCAATCCTAACTTATTCAGCTGGTAGTTTACAGTTAGCAAACGCCAATTTGCCCATGAGTGCCTTAAAAGGATTTCACCCTTTTACTGCAAGTATGTACATGTATTTTAGCGCGCTAGATTACAAATGGGGAGCAATATTTTCAGAAAATGAATCAGACCTTACCGGCAATAAATTGGGAGCGAACCATATTGAACTACAAATCTTTTATCACTTGCACCTCAGGCATGTTACCACTAGTGTTCGAAACACTGTTTCTTGCACATTTTCCTACCAAAAATTGGGTAGTCCGTATGGGACATGAGCCCATTATTGTTGCATTTTGCTACAGAGCAGTATTCCCTAACGGGACATTGCCAACTACAATGAAGGATTTCGAACACTTGTGGCAGGTGACTTCAACCGAGGACTGCTGATTACCAACCGCATACCGCCAACTAAACTGCTTATTCCATAAAACTGTCCCAGTCCCTGTCAGCGGGTTGCCATTGTTTGCCAAGTAGTTTATCGGTCAGACTGCGGTTATACAGGAAACGTGTTTTTTCAAGCAGCAGATCGTACATCTGTAGCATACTGCTGTGCCGTACCAATGTATCCCAGTCAGCATCTTTAAAGTGTTGAAGGAAGGAAGCAAATACGCCCCTCACCTCTTTAAAATTCCAGTAGTGGATAATGTAGGGCAAAGCAGCCTTCACTTCGCCTGCCGATTGGAAATGCACCGAAAAAGCGAATTGCTCTATAATGTGCTTTGGGAATTTCGGGAAATTTTCGTCCGTAAATTTCAGTGCATCTTCCAGCAATTGCCGGTAGTTGGTATGGAAGCCGAGCACGCCTGCATTCCACATGTTAAAGTCGTATAAGTGCTTGCCATTTATTGCAGGCAGCCCGGCACCTTGCAGGTATTTGCACAATTTGGTAAGTAAAGGGTTGCCCTTGTCACTCACCTTACCTTCCATCATGTGCATATATAAATTGCCGGCACCTACCCCCTGGCAAACTTTATCCAGCCGGTGCGTAAAAATAATATCGGTATCACAGTAAAGTACGCTGCCTGCCTTGTCTTTCGTAAAATGCAACAGCAGCTCTATTTTAACGCGGTGCACAAAATCAATTGCGCCGCGCCATTGCTTTATTTTTTCTTTGTCTATTACCTGGTAATGTAAGGGCAGGTTACAACCTTTAAACCCTTTGAACCAGCCGGGGTTATCAGTATATATCCATACTTCCGTATTGCTGAGCTCCTCCGGCTTGTAGAGCCGGGATAGTGACAGCAATGCAAAGGTGCATTCCAGGAACACACTTTCGTTGCCGTAGCATTGAAATACGATGTATGATTTTTGTTGGTTCATGGTTATTGGCAAACAGCAATCACACAATTGGCTTTGGTTATCATTGCTTCTTACAGTGGACGTTGCCTGAAGGATGCAGTCCCTTTAAAACGTCTCGTTTTTACCCTCTTTTCAAAAAATAGTACCTATCCCAAATATTGCTCAGGGTCATTATTTAAAAATTGTTCGGCAGCTATAAGGCCATCGTGCAAAATCGTATCCTGCGCCATAAACGAAGTAGTGTCACGTAAAGCAGCAAATACTTTTTCCAGTGCCGGTGATGTTTTCTTTGGCCGGCGAAGGTCAAGCGCCTGGGCTGCAGTAAGTAATTCAATAGCCAGCACGCGCTGCACATTCTGTATTATTTTCCGCAATTTCACTGCTGCATTGGCACCCATGCTCACATGGTCTTCCTGGCCATTGCTGCTTACAATACTATCTACCGATGCAGGTGTGCAGTATTGCTTATTCTGGCTCACGATTGCTGCGGCAGTATATTGCGCTATCATAAAGCCACTGTTCAAACCCGCATCTGGCGCCAGGAACGGTGGTAAGCCCCTTTGCCCACTCACCATTAAATACGTTCTGCGTTCCGATATATTAGCCAGTTCAGCCATTGCTATTGCCATAAAATCAGCCTGTAAAGCCAATGGCTGTCCGTGGAAGTTACCACCACTCATTATAGCATCCTCATCATGAAAAACTATCGGGTTATCGGTAACTGCATTTATCTCCGTTTCTACTACGTTAATAGCTACATCAACTGCATCTTTGCTTGCACCGTGTACCTGCGGCATGCAGCGGAATGAATATGGGTCTTGTACCTGCTCTTTAGGCACTTTTTGTATTTCGCTACCCGCAAGCACCTGCAATATTCTTTGCGCTGTTGCCAGCTGCCCTTTGTGCGGGCGAACTCTATGAATAGGATATTGAAACGGCTCGTCTTTCGCCATAAATGCATCGGCTGAAAGTGCGCCAATAACATCGGCCCAAACTAGTAAACGCTTTGCGGCCACCAGGCTCCAGCTTAAATAACTGCTCATGAACTGTGTTCCATTCAGCAGCGCAAGGCCTTCTTTTGCAGCTAGTGTTATAGGTTGCAAACCCGCTGCTTCCAGCGCTTTCGCAGCATCCATTTTTTCGCCGTTATAATACACCTTTCCTTTACCCAACAATGGCAGGCAAAGGTGCGCCAGCGGAGCAAGGTCGCCCGATGCACCTAACGAACCTAACTCAAATACTACCGGTGTAATACCTTTATTGTAAAATGCGGTAAGCAACGCTACTACTTCTGTGCGTATGCCGCTATTGCCCTGGCTAAGGCCATGTACTTTTAATAACAGCATCAGGCGCACAATTTGCTGCGGCACCTCATCGCCCATGCCACAGGCATGAGAGCAGACCAGATTTTCCTGCAACTGCGAAAGCTCATCGTTCTTTATTCTTACGTTGCATAACGACCCAAACCCGGTATTGATACCATAAAATGTTTTACCGCCTTTTAGCTTATTATCGAGGTAGGCACGGTTGTGGGCAATACGGTTAACAGCATCAGCTGATAATGAAAATTCGTTGAGTCCGTTCTTTAAGAAGTCAATAGATAAATGCTCTGGTAACTGCATGAAAAAAGTAAAAAATTAAAAGTAAAAAATTGAAAAGGCTACAGCTGATATTTCAAAATAATACCGGCAAGGTCCGTTTCCATGTTCTTGTTTACGCTTTCGGTTATGCGGCCTATTTCCCTTTCCGTATCAATAAGTATAATGGTGGGTACATTGGTTATCTTATAGGTTTCATTAGCGCCATTGTCGGTAGTTTTGGTCCGGTCAACACCATACATAATTACGTTCGCAAGCGGATAATTTGCTTCTGTAAGCACCTTGTATAATTGTGGCAGCAACTCTTTCGAATCTCCGCACCACGTACCCATAAACACCAGCACATTGTACTTGGGCAATTGGGCCTTCAGCACCTTCATTGCCTTTTTATGTGTTTCATAAGGGGTCTGCATCCAGTCAAATGACGGCTCTTTCAGCAGGTCAGCAAAGGTTACCTTTCCACGCATAACGAGGGAAGCATTTTTGGCGTCTCTTGTAGTATCGTAAGCGGGCTGTTGTGCCAATGAATGTAGTGTGAACAATAAAAGAAATAAAGTGAGTACCCTGGCCATTTAGATTTATTTAAGTTGATTTTTTATGGCCACCAGTTTATTCCGCAATTGCAGCAGCGATTGTTTCAGGTCAACGGTTTCCACTTCCATTTTCTCGGGTGCTTTAAGGCGGGTTTTAGCACCCTTTATGGTAAAGCCCCTTTCTTTAACCAGGTTATTAATAGTTTTTATTTCTCTTATTTGCTCGGGAGTATATAGCCTGTCTCCCTTGCGGGTTGTGCGTACTTTTAATTTAAATTCATTGGTCCAGAAACGGATGTGCGAGGTCTTCACCTTAAATATCTCCGCCACTTCACCTATAGAATAGTATTTTTTATCGCCTTGCCAATCATCAGGTAAGTTAGCCAGTACTGCCCTTTCCTTTTTAGGTGCTTTAGCATCTGCTGTGTCTTCAGTTTCTTCTACCAGGTTCTCGTTAGTAGCTGATGTGTGCTCATCATCAGCCGGGCTTTCATCTATAATTTCCGGTATTTCAATGTCCGCTTGATTTGCATCATTTAATGCTATAGTTAGCTCAGTTGCAGCTACCGGAGTTTCCGTTGCTTCAACAGAGGGCAAAGCAGGTTCCTGCAGTGTGGCCTGTGCTTCCACCTCTTTTACAGTGTCTGGCTGGCTTATGGTTTCATTTTCAATTATTGTATCAGCCGCTATTGCCGTAGGCTCATCGTTTACAAGCTCGTCCTTTTCTTCGCTCTTCTTTTTAGCACGACTTCTACTCACAGCCTTCAATTGCTCCGGAACTATCTCTTCACCAAATAATGTTATGATACGCTCGCTCATAGGTACAAATTATTCATTTTATTTTTGCTTTCCTCACGCCCCCTCTTCAGCACGATAATTGCGGTTAGGCCCCGCAGCGGCGTGCCATTTACCAACTATTTTAAATACATGCTGCTTTAAATACAAAGCTACAGCGGAACTCATTACTATTTACTAACTACTGTGCACTTATTTTTTAATCACTACACGTGTGCCAATACCTACAAAGCTATAGAGTTCGTCAATGTCTTTATTCTTTAAGGCTACACAGCCATCGGTCCAGCCTACACCCAATTCTATCATATCATCGCCACCCCTCCAAATTCCGTGTATACCTATGTTGCCGCCAATTTTTGCGGTAGCAGGTACGGAGCCCTTTTCCTTCAACGCACTAAAGCGCATTTTTGAAGAATCGTTAGGATAGTCGAGCAACATAAATTTGTTGTATTGCGATGCCGGGTTCTTTTGTTGTATCCTGAACCTGCCTTCGGGTGTGCACCTGTCGCCTTCCATGCATTTATTTTCCAGCCTTGGCCCAAATACCGCTATGTAACTCCTTATCATCTGCCGTTTATAGTACACATCAACCCGGTATTTCGATTTACTTATTGCCAGTTCTACAGAATCTTTATTCAGGGTGTCGCCCTTAATTATCCGGTGCAGATCTACCGGCGGTAGCTTTGGCAACGGTTTAATAATGGTTTCGGTTATGCGTTGGTTGTTTTGTTCGTATTGTATAGTGCGTATCAGGTTCCCCTTCTCGTCTTTATACTCTTCCAGCACCCTTACATTGGTTGGTTTTGATATTGGCCTGCCTTGGGCAACCTCTGCCACAGCAGCCTTTGTTTGAGCCAGCAAATGGTTTGCAATGTATAAAAACGACACTAAGAGTATTAATTTCTTCATATTTCTGATGTCGCACTTAGGTACACTGACGAAACAAGGTACACCGTATGGCGAAGTTATTTTGACAACGAACCTTACTCCGCGTTGAAAAAAATTATTTTGAGTGATGCTGCTTTAATTGAAGCGTGGGTTGCAAAGCCTCAAAGTTAAAATTCTAAACCCAAAATTGTGCCGGAACCGCAAAAATTAGCGTCAATGCACAATGAAAATATATGATTACCCACTAAGAAATAAGGTATTAATGCATCCAAATCAGATAAATACTAAAAATGTTGGTTAAGTTTGCGCTTTCTTTTTAACAAAACTAGCATAGGTGACATATCCTAAAGGCCATTTGATTGCTGTAGGCGGTGCAGAAGATAAGGGTACAGATCTTGAAAAAGGGATAGTACAAAGAAACAGGCTTAACTTTTTTGAGTTAGGCATTCTCAAAACAATTACCAGTTTTATTGAGGATGAAAACGCGATTGTGGAAGTAATTACCACCGCATCGTCAATTCCTGATGAGGTTGCTGAAAATTACCTGGATGCGTTCCGCAAGCTGGGCATCAACAACGTGGGCCACATGCGTATACGTAACCGTGAAGATGCGGCCTTACCTGAATATATGGAACGGCTGAAAGCATGCAACTGTATTATGTTTTCCGGCGGTAACCAATTAAGGCTCTCTTCTATTTTCGGCGGCACCAAGTTTCTCGATTTGTTGAAAAGGAGATATCGTGAGGAAGAGTTTGTTATTGGTGGTACAAGTGCCGGCGCTATGGCCATGAGCAACACCATGATATATGAGGGCAATGCTGCCCTGGCTCACTTAAAAGGAGAGGTTAAAATAACTACAGGACTTGGCTTTTTACAGGATGTGATAATTGACACGCATTTCGATAAGCGGGGACGCTTTAACAGGCTTGCACAGGCTGTTGCAGCGCAACCAGGCGCTATCGGCATCGGCTTGGGCGAAGATACCGGTGTAATCGTATCAGAGGGCCATAGCCTGAAGGCTATTGGTTCCGGTAGTGTTATTATTATCGACGGCCAGAACATAGAATACAACAATATAGCCGACATCAGATTCGGCGCACCAATATCCGTGGAAAACATCATTGTGCACATCATGTCTAAAGGCGATGTTTACAACCTCGAAACACGATATTATGAGGGTAGCGAGATAGTGATAGATGATGAAGATTGATGCGAAGGTGAAAGTTGAAAGTCCTTACATGGCCTGATCATAACGCACACAAAGAGTTTTCGACCGTCGAAAGTAGCAGCAAAACTTTTTGAAATTCCTGTGGCAACATCCCGTTCGATTTAAGCCAATATTTACTTGTAATTCTATCTGGATTTACTACTTTTAGATATGGGATTATTTCGAAAATTATCTGGTAGTCAAAAACATGAAGACGTAGCGCCTACAGCAGATACAATGCCCGATGACCAGTTCTGGGAAATTGTACATAAATCATTCAAAAAAGCAAAAGGCGACTATGAGAACCAACTCGAGGCATTAGCTAGTGCTTTGCAAAAACTAAGCCCGCTTGATATCCTTCTTTTTAACAATAAATTTCGCCAATTGCGTGGCCTGGCCTATCGGTGGGACATATGGGGCGCGGCCTACATTGTTAATGGCGGTTGCGGTGACGATTCATTTTTGGACTTCCGGGGATGGATCATAGCGCAGGGTAAAGACTTCTACAACAACACCCTCACGAATCCTGAGACGCTGGCGGCCATAAATAATGAAAGGATCGAAGTGGATTGGGAGGGAATTGGATACATAGCCCCCACAGTGTTTGAAGAAAAAACAGGTGTCAAACTACCCAACGGGTTTATTGAAAATCAACAAATACTAGGGGAGGAATGGGATGAAGAAGGCGATGGCCTACAACGAAGATTCCCAAAACTCTGGGCCAAATATTCTTCGCTTTAAGGTATTATGAACGAAATTAGGATATATTTTTCCGCGAAACATTCTAAAAGCACACGCTTTATTTCAACAGCTTCAACACTGTATCTACCGCCTTTTGATTTTCTTTATTAAAGATTGACGCATAAAGATCTTCTTTTTCTTTTAGGGTAAGATGAAAGTTGAGCGCCGCCGATTTATTTGATTCTTTCGGCACATAAGAAAGCATTACGTAATGCAGTTTCTTATTCATGAAGTACGGCGCATATTCTTTCAGGTAGCCGAGTTTATAAGACTGGAATACCTCCCATTTATTCTGTATTACAAAGAGCGGATCTACCAACATATTACTGAGGGTTGATTCGGTAGAAGGCGCGCATACATCAAACTCCCTGCTGTCGCGTATCTCCAGGAAAATCACTTTTTTAATGTGTTTTTCTATCCAGTCGCGCATAACAAAAACATACCTGCTCGCCACTTCAGCACCGAAATTATCCCTAAGTCCGGCATCCATTACGTTAATATAGGGTTCACTTGGCAGGCGCACTACGGGCAGCACATAAGGGAAGGTCGCATTCATGCGCAAAGCAGAGGTGAGCCGCAGATTCCCGGGGTCTTTACCAGCAAAAAAAGTAGAAAAATCAACCGCATCAATTGGCGGTGTAGCGCTGCTTAATGAATATTCCGGCTGCGTTAAGTAGCCAACCGGCTGGTTGCCCATCATTAGTTTACGGCCATCATTTACTATCGTTCCGTTTATGAGTAACTGCGGTATCAGGCCTTTTGCTTCTCTATCAGCGAAATAACCTATGTTTTTATCTAAAAGGCCATCAGTATTGGTTATCAGCTCTTGTTCCATGGCATAGCCACGGTCGCGGGTATATGAGTAACCGCCTATCGAAATTTTATTGAAAGGGGAGATCAGGTCAACGCTGGCAAGCGAGAATATAATAGCATTCAGCAGATCTTTACCAATGTTATCCTGATACTTGCTATCGTAGGGCGTAGGTATCACTTTTTGCTGGTAAGCATCATGAACGCTGCGCCAGTATGTCGCACCTATCATGCCGCCGGATGCACCGGTTATCAATACAGTATTGTTGAATAATTTACCGCCGCTCAGGCTGTCTATATATTGCAGCGTGTGGAATGTCCAGTATGCCGAGCGGGATCCTCCGCCGCTGGTTGTAATTACCACGAGGGTAGAATCTTCTTTGCCCGGCAATGTTCTCCAGGTATCCAGCCTTTGTTCTTCTTTCTTTTTATCTGCTAAAAAACGCTGCGGCGTAAATACTTTTCTCAGCGCATCATAATCATAATTAGGGCGCTCATTTACTTTTGTTTTGTAGTTAAGGCCGTAGGCTATACTGCGCAGGTCAAACAGTTTGTAACGCACCATTACCGAAAGCAATAAAGCAAAGGTTATCCACCCCAGCGCCTCCCAGCTTTTCATAAAATATTTGAAAGCGCCCACAAAACCCATGAAAATGGAAAACAACAAAAGAAAGCCCGATCCGGCGGGTATCCTGAAAAAAGGCAGCTCCATGTACGCACCCATTAACAGCAGTGCGAAGTACGAAAAGAATGCAGCGAAAATTACGTTGCGGTGATGCCGCCTCATTACCGTATTCATTACCCTCGGGTGGTAAGGTGCAATGTCTTCTGACAGCGATATTTTTAGCCTGCCTGTAATAAATGAGCGGGCTGGTATCATATCCAGTTCGTAATCCAGCGTATCGTAAGGTATTACGCTGCGTATACGCGATGGCTTGGCGAGTGTGGATAGCACCGTTTTAAAAAAATCGCGGCTCACCCTGAAAAAGTAAACAAACGAAATAAGCACCAACGTGATGAAACCCAGGTAAAAGCCAAATTGCAACCACAGTATTTTAGCCAGTTTAGAATGCTCGTTCAACCATTGAAAGCGAAAGGAAACAACAGAATAAAAGACCAGGAAAATAAAAGGAATAATAGAATTATTGATGCAGTATACCGTAAATGCGTGGCGCGTGGCACCCATGTATGGCAGGCGCTTGCTATGCATAATAAAGGTGGTGATATGCCATGTCATCATGAAAACGCAAAATGCGCTTCCCAATAAAAACATGCTCATAAAATTGATCTTACCCAGGTATTCGGGTGCAAGTAGTAGGGTTGAGGCGCCGAAGTGGGCGGCAAAATGCCCGCTGACAGTGAGCACAACAATTAACCAGAAACTCAGAAGTAATTGCGACTTCCTGAAATGAAGCAGCAACAATTGTACCGGCAGAAAATAGTAAATGCTCTTAAGCGCACCCTTCATGCTCAAACTCTGAATTTCAGTTCAAACTACAATTTTTTTTGCTACCTAGTATATGAAGATTTTCAGAACAGCAGAAATGCACGCTTCGCCTACAGCACCTACATGTGCGATAGCAATATTTGCGGCGCAATACCAGCCAGAATAACTATGGCACAGGTTACCAGCATCATTACCTTATCGCCCATGGTTACCGGTGAAGTAAGTTCTGGTTCGCCTGTTTTAAAATACATGGCAATAATTACGCGGAAATAGTAGTAAACACTGATTGCAGCCATTAGTAGCGCGAAAATTACCAGCCATAACAAATTGCCCTGTTCTACTACAGCGGTAAGCACATAGTATTTAGCCATAAAACCACCGGTAAGCGGAATACCAGCCAAAGAGAACAAGAAGATAGTTGCAACAAATGCCAGGAACGGATTTTTTTGCGCCAAGCCATTAAAGCCATCGTAAGTATAGTCTTTCAGCTTTATTAATACAGAGAAAACGCCTATGGTAGCTACGCTGTAAGCCACTGCATAAATCATAATGGCATTCCATGCAGTATTGTTTACGGCAATTACGGCGAATAGCATAAACCCGGCCTGCGCTATTGACGAGTATGCAAGCATACGTTTTACACTCTGCTGGAACACTGCGGTAACATTACCTACTAATAAGGTAGCGGCTGCAATGATGGCTATAATAAGTATCCAGTGCTCTCCAAGGTTGGCAAATGCAACGTGGAATAAACGCATGAAGGCATAAAACACACCAGCCTTTACTACAGTTGCCATATAAGCAGTGAATGCAGTAGGCGTGCCATCATACACGTCTGGTGTCCAGGTATGCATAGGCGCGGCTGATACTTTAAAGCCTAGCGCTACCACTATAAACATGATGCCAGCCAAAGCTAAAGGGCTCAGTGATTCGCTATGCAACACGCTCACCATATCCTGGATATTGAACGAACGGGAAGCGCCATACAAAAGGGTAATACCCATGAGCAAGATACCTGTAGAAAATGCGCCCATCAGGAAGTATTTCAATGATGCTTCACTGCTTTTCAAGTTGCGCTTATCGCTGCCTGCAAGTATGTATTGCGGAATAGACATGATCTCGATACCAATAAACAGCATAAGCATGGTGTTGAAGGTAGAAAGCAGGTACAAACCACATAGAATAAAGAAAATGAGCGCAAAGTATTCAGCAACATGGGTCCCCACTTTTTCAAACTCTTTACCCATCAACAATATATATAATGCTGTGCAACCAGTCATAAGGGTGTTGAACCACATTGAGGTATGGTCCATGCGCAGCATATTGTTAAACATCATTTGCGGCGCGTCGGCAGGTACTGTTGCCAGGTCGTATATGTTCACTCCCAACAAGCCCAGGAAAAACACAGCTGCCAGCGATGTTACAGTTTTCTTATTGTTCACCATTAAACCGATGAACATCATTAAAATTCCAAAAACCGTAGTAGCAATAATTGCATTCATATTGAAAAATCAAAAAATCAAAAATCAAAAATAATTACCTCACCACTTTCTCGCTCCCCTATTTTATTAGCCAGCCCTTCGGGTTTTTGTGTACATTTTGTTGTTCTGTAATAATAAAGCCAGCCCTTCTGGATTATTACCACCATCGACAATTAGCCAACATCCCCCTTCACTCAACCAATTTATAATTTATCATTTATAATTTATAATTACTAATGAACGATCATGCCGGCAACGCTTGCAGTCAGGTCCAGTAATGGCTTAGGGTAAAATCCTAAAAACAGTATCAGTGTAATAATAATCGCCAGGCCAACGTATTCATTTATGCTCAGGTCTTTCGCAATAACCATTGTTGTTGCTTCGCCGTAAGCAGTTTTCTGAATCATATTCAGGGTATACACAGCGCCTAAAATAATACCAAGGCCAGCAATAACCATAACGGTCATGTGGTTAGCAAATGCACCGCCAAACAAACCATTGAACAACATGAATTCGCCTACAAAGCCATTGGTTAATGGAAGTGCAATATTGGCAAGCGAAATAATAACCAAAGCTATCGCCATCTGGGGTGCGGTACTCGCCATGCCACCTAATTTGGTCATATCGCGGGTTCCCCACCTGTTTTCTATCATGCTTACTATTAACCACATACCGGTAATATTAATACCATGGTTAAACATTTGCACCATTATACCATGCATGCCCACACCATTGTGCGCAAAAGCCACGGCACACATTAAACCCATATGCGCAATAGAAGAATAAGCAACGAGGCGTTTAATATCTGTTTGTACAATAGCAATGCAAGACGCATATACAATACCGATTACAGAAAGCACGATTACGGTATTTGACCAGTAGTCAACACCGGCAGGCAGTACTGGCAATAACCAGCGCAATACCGCGAAAAGACCCATTTTAACCATCAATGCACTCAGCACAATGGTTACAGGGGTAGGAGATTGTTCGTAGGTGTCCGGCTGCCAGGTATGGAATGGGAAGATTGGCATTTTAATAGCAAAGGCTATAAAAATGAGCCAGAACAACCACATTTGCTGCCCTACAGGTAACGATGCACCGGTGTGCACTATGTTAGCCCATGAATATGCATTGGCGCCCGGATTTCTTGTTGCCAGGAAGATAAGGCCGGCAAGCATCATTAAGCTACCTAAAAAGGTATACACGAAAAACTTGAAAGTAACCTGTATGCGCTTTTCGCCACCCCATTGCGAGCATAAAAAGTAAACAGGTATCAAAGCCAGTTCCCAGAAGAAATAGAATAACAATGCATCAGAAGCCAGGAATACGCCCATTAGGCCAGCCTGTGCCAGCAACATAAAACCATAGAAAGAACCTGGCCTTTCCACATCTTTATTTACCTGACTGATCATTACCACCATCATTACGATACCGGTTAGCAGGCACAGCATACTGCTCATGCCATCGGCGAGCAAACTGAAACTGGCGCCGAGCTGCGGCATCCATTCGCAACTGAAAGTTGCAGGTGGGGCGGTATAATTACCAGCGCTTACAATTGCTGAAATTGCAAGTGTGGCCATTGTGCTGATAAGCGCCAGCCCTTTGGCAGCATCGCCTTTTACAGCGAATGAAAGAGCGCCTGTAAGTAATGGTATAAGAATAAGTAATACTAAAGTCATTATGCTAAGCGTAATTTAAAAAATCAAAAACCTGTAGGCTTTTTTATTAAATATATTTATGCTATTCTAATTATTTGATCCACAGAAAACTGAGTGCAAACAGCACCACCATGCCCATAACCATTATGAAAATGTAGAAACCAACCTGGCCGGTTTGCAGTAACCTCATTCGGTCGCCACCCCACTTCACCAGTTTGCCTACGCCGTTCACGCTGCCATCAATACCCATTCTTTCTGCATATCTATCCAGCAGTCCAGAAAGTATTTCAATTGGGCGCACTATCATGGTATCATACAGCTCATCAACATACCATTTGTTTTCCAGTATTGCTGCAAGACCCTTATTAGGCACAAAATTGGGAGTCTTATTTATAGAATAAGCCATAAATATCATTATCACGGAAACACCTACTGAAATACCCATCAGCATCCATTCTGTTGCTGCAGCTATTGGTGCTTCAGCAAGATTTTTTACTACCGGGCTAAGGTATTCATTCAGCAGATTATGCTCGCTCATTACCTCTGGTAAACCAACATAACCACCAACAACTGAAAGAATAGCCAGTACAATGAGTGGCAATGTCATAGCCGCAGGGCTCTCGTGTAAATGATGGTGCTGCTCTTCAGTGCCACGGAAACTACCTGTGAACGTAAGGAAGTAAAGGCGGAACATGTAAAATGCGGTCATCATAGCTGCTGCAATACCCAATACATATAATACAGGGCTATGCGCAAACGCTGCGGTTAATATTGCATCTTTCGAGAAGAAGCCTGAAAGACCAGGGATACCTGAAATTGCTAGGCAACCAACGAGGAACGTCATTTGCGTAATACGCATGTGTTTGCCCAAGCCACCCATTTTGCGGATATCCTGCTCGCCACCCATAGCGTGAATAACGCTACCGGAACCAAGGAACAATAATGCTTTGAAGAACGCATGTGTCATTACATGGAAAACCGCGGTAGTATAAGCGCCAACACCCAAAGCAAGAAACATAAAACCTAATTGGCTAACCGTAGAGTAGGCCAGTACTTTTTTGATATCGTACTGTTTAATAGCTATCGTCGCAGCAACTATTGCGGTAGATAAACCAATAATGGCAACAATATGTAAGGTGAACGGAGATAATGTGTAGAGGGCATTGCTGCGGGCTATCATATAAATACCTGCAGTTACCATGGTTGCAGCGTGGATGAGCGCCGATACCGGTGTAGGGCCGGCCATCGCATCAGGTAGCCATGTATATAAAGGTATCTGGGCACTTTTACCTGTAGCACCAATAAAGAAGCAAATTGCTATAGCAGTATATACTGATGGGTCAACACCAACATGTCCACTTGTAAGCGCACCGGAAAACTCCTGGTATGAAAGTGTTCCGAAGTAATAAAGTACCAGCAGCATACCTACCAAAAAGCCGAGGTCACCTATACGGTTCATCACAAAAGCCTTCTTAGCGGCATTGGTGTATTCCCTTTTCTTGAACCAGAAACCAATTAACAGATAAGAACATAAACCTACGCCTTCCCAACCTATGAACATGATCAGGTAATTGGCGCCTAATACCAGCAACAACATCGAGAATACAAACAGGTTCAGGTAAGCGAAGTATTTCACCATGCCCTCATCATGCGACATATAAGAAGCTGAATAAACATGGATAAGGAAACCAACGCCTGTAATAATTAAGAGAAAGAGGGAAGACAACGCATCGACCTGGAATGCAAACGGTATTTTAAGATTACCAGACTGAATAAAATCGAATAAGGTAACGATAACCGGGCCATGAAAATTGGGGCTCTTCACTTCCATGAAGATGCCTAATGAAACAACAAAAGAAGCCAATATGGCCACACTGCCAATAATACCGGCAAGCGACTTAGGCATCTTATTCCACAACAAGCCATTGATCAGAAACCCGATCAGCGGAAACAATGGTATTAAATATACTAATTGCGACATATGATTATTATAGTTCAAAATTCAAAAAAGAGATGACTCCCTTATTGAAACTGTTGTTTTTTAATGTTTTAACCTGTTCAGAATGTTGATATCTACGGAATGCACCTTTCTGTACATCATTACTATTACGGCAAGCCCCACGGCTACTTCAGCAGCGGCCACAACCATTATAAAGAATACGAACAACTGAGCATCAGCATCGCCATACATTTTTGAAAAAGATACCAGCAGCAGGTTAACGGCATTCAGCATGAGTTCTATGCACATGAAAATGATAATGGCATTACGGCGCATTAACGTGCCCATAATACCAATGCTGAACAACAGCAGGCTTAAAAACAAATAATGTAATGAGGTAACCGGCATATACAAAAATTAAAAATTAAAACTAAAAGATCAAAATGCCCGATTCTACTTTTCACATTTTACAAATCACCCTGGGCACCTGTCACTGTCTGCATTTATTGTTGAACTGCTTTCTCTTCGCTTCTTGGCAAGTCCTGTCCTGGTTCTTTTTTACCAATTACTACAGCACCAATCATTGCACTCAGGAACAGTACACTGCTTATTTCAAACGGTAATATATATTGCTTGAAGAGTACTTTACCCAGGTTACCGATTAAACCAATGTCGGTAGACGTTGGATTAACTTCTATTGTGGCAGCTGTTTTAAGTGCTGCAAGAATAATAAGGAATAAAACGCCGCCCGATATTACGCCCGCCAGCTGCACCATCTGCCCCTTCTGGGGCTCTACATCGGCATTAAGGTTCATCAGCATGATCACAAACAGGAACAATACCATTATGGCACCGGCATAAACTATCATATTAACAACCGCCAGAAACTGCGCATTCATTAATATATAATGACCAGAGATTGCGACAAACGTAAGGATAAGGAATAATACACTGTTAACGGGGTTTCGGCTCAGTATTACACCAAGCGCGCAACCAACTGCCATTACAGATAAAACCCAAAATAAAATACTGTAGATGTCCATTGTGTGTACTGTCTATCCTTGTTTATTAGTGTTAGGAATAAGGAGGTCGTCTTTCTTATAAATAAAACTCTTCCTTGTATAATTTGATGGCATTACTGTTTCCGTAAGGTATATCGCATCTTTAGGACAAGCCTCTTCGCAATAACCGCAGAAAATACAACGCAACATATTTATTTCATATTTAGCAGCATACTTTTCTTCACGATACAGGTTTTCTTCACCTGGCTTACGCTCTGCAGCTTCCATTGTAATGGCTTCTGCCGGACAAGCTAAAGCGCACAAACCACACGCTGTGCAGCGCTCTTTGCCTTCTTCGTCCCTGTTAAGTATATGCAACCCACGGAAAACAGGGCTAAACGGACGTTTTTCTTCCGGATAGCTTACTGTAGCCTTCTTTTTAAATATATGGCCAAGTGTAATACTCAATCCTTTCAGTATAGAAGGTATATAAGCCCTCTCACTGATTGTCATAGGATTGCGGTTTACTTGTACCGATCTGTTAGTTAACTTTTCCATTATACGCTTGCGCCTTTTTCAATTCTGTTTCAATTTGCTCCGTAGTCTTTTTCTCTGATGGTTTTGGATTTTCCATAGTGAAAAGTATCACGGCGCCAGTAACCAGCATATTTACCAATGCCAGCGGTATCAATGTTCTCCAACCTAATTTCATTAACTGGTCATACCTGAAACGTGGTAATGTCCACCTGATGAACATGAAGAACAGAATCATGCAAACAACTTTTGTCATTAATGCGCCTACACATGCAAGTGCAAACACACCGCCCGGCACTGCTGCCTGCACTTTATCCATGAACGGAAAGTTATATCCACCAAAGAATAAGGTACTGATAATAGCCGAGCTGATGAACATATTAATGTATTCTGCAAAAAGGTAGAAACCAAGTTTCATTGAAGAATACTCTTGGTGGTAACCCATGTTCAATTCGCTCTCGCACTCTGGTAAGTCGAACGGTGCACGGTTCAATTCAGCAAAAGCGCAAATAAGGAAAATAAAGAACCCTAACGGCTGCTTGAAAAAATTCCAGGTAAAATAACCATCATGCCAAAAGCCGTGCTGCTGTTCTACGATGTCTTTCAGGCTTAATGAACCTGTCATCATTAATAAAGCGATAAGGCTGATACCCATAGCTAATTCGTAAGAAATAGCCTGAGATGCCGCACGAATACTACTTAATAAAGAGAATTTATTGTTGGAAGCCCAGCCACCCAGCATTACACCGTACACACCAAGACTTACCACACCAAACACGAAAAGAATACCAATATTGATATCAGCAACCTGTAATGATACGGTTCTGCCAAACATTTCTACATCAGGACCCCACGGTAAAACAGCGCTGGTCATGGTTGCAGTAAGCATTGCTAAACACGGACCTAGTATGAATATGAAACGGGTAGAGCGATCAGGAATGATCTCTTCTTTAAAGAAAAGCTTCAAACCATCCGCAAGTGGTTGAAATAAACCAAACGGACCGGCACGGTTAGGGCCGAGCCTGTCCTGCATTATTGCGGCGACTTTACGTTCTGCCCATGTAGCATACATAGCCACTCCAAGCGACCCCATCAGGATGACCGAAATGAGAATAGCTTTTTCTATAATGAGAGCTGTGTCAATTTGTAATAACAGCATAGTGGCGCAAAAGTAGTTTTAGTTAGTTAAAAAATTATCGTTTGTTTCAAGTTTTATTGCTGCAGGTTGTTTTAAGCATACATTAGCCTTCCTTTAGGCTCTGGTATTTGCCAACCTTTTTCTTTTGCGATCAACATCCATTCATCAGCGACAGTATTCACTTCTTTCAAGGCTTCGTCCTGAGTATCACCATGTGCAATGCAACCTTTTAATTCCGGTATCTCTGCAATAAAAACGTTATCAACAGCACTCCAAAAAATGATTATTTCATACTTATTCATATGATACTAATTTATTGGCAACTAAAAAATCTCTCACCTGCCTTACCTGATAGCTCTTTGATTTTCCGTCCTTCGTTTTCTGAAGGTTAATGATGCCCTCTACCCCAATTTTAGAAAATATTCTGTGGCTACCACCAGTTCGTCTTTCTTCAAAATCAAACCACATCAATATCTGAATCAGGTCTTCGATATCAAAATTTGCGTCAGAGTTTCCAGAAAGCAGTTTTAATAATAATTTTTCCTTGCGGCTCATTACTTCCCTTTGAAATCATTTGAATGAGCAGGGCCTGCAATCTTTGACAACTCAATTTCAGGTTTGTTCACATCACTGATATCATGAATATTCATCAGGAACTTAGGGTCTTTACCAATTACTTTGTCTATAACAATTGGTGTTTTCTTAGTGCCAACATAATGCCCCTGTGCAATAACACTGCTCCTTGCAATAACCGATGGACCTTCAATTACCCAATCTTTAGTGCTCTTCTTTTCAAAGCGGCATTCGTTACATATCCAGTCTTCAACTTCGTTCCATTCGTTTTTGCGCGCTGTAACCCTGAATACCTCATCACCACGCATCCATAAACGCACTTTACCAGAACATTTGGTGCAACTGCAATGTGCATCAACCGGCTTAGTAAACCAAACACGGTTTTTGAAACGGAAAGTTTTATCAGTCAATGCGCCTACAGGGCATACATCAATAACATTTCCTATGAATTCATTATCTAATGCCTTATTAAGCATAGTGCTGATCTCAGAATGGTCGCCCCTTTCTAATACACCATGTTCACGCTTCTCGGTAAGTGCATCAGCAGTAAACACACAACGATAGCACATAATGCAACGGTTCATGTGCAATTGAATGTAAGGTCCAATGTCTTCTTTCTCAAAAGTACGGCGCGGGAAATCGTAACGTGTTCCTTCAGTACCGTGTTCGTAGCTCAGGTTCTGCAGGTCGCACTCACCGGCCTGGTCACAAACCGGGCAATCGAGCGGGTGGTTAATCAACAGGAACTCAACAATACCCTTACGGGCATCGAGTACTTTTTCTGAAGTAATATTCTTTATTTCCATGCCGTCCATAACCGTAGTACGGCAGCTTGGTACCAGCTTAGGCATTGGGCGTGGGTCTTTTTCTGAACCCTTGCTTACTTCAACCAGGCAGGTACGGCACTTACCACCACTTTCCTTCAGCTTTGTATAATAGCACATTGCAGGTGGAGTAACATCTCCGCCGATCATACGTGCCGCATTCAATATTGTTGTACCGGCTGGTACTTCAATAGTGATATTATCAACGGTTACTTTAAAATTTTGAACTTCAGACATAGTCTATATAATTACTTCTGTATGCTATATTTATTATTTAATCTCACAGGCTACGCGCTTGCGGGTATCGGCCTCGGATCCGCATAATGCGCTAAACCAAAATTCCTTTTTTGTGATTCTTCTGGGTTCTTAACGTGCCATTCAAATTCATCGCGGAAGTGACGGATTGCAGCAGCAACCGGCCAGGCAGCAGCATCGCCCAACGGACAAATGGTATTACCTTCTATTTTGCGCTGTATATCCCATAAGAGATCAATATCGCTCATCTTGCCTTTTCCGTACTCTATATTCTTCAATATTTTGTACATCCAGCCGGTACCTTCGCGGCAAGGGCTGCACTGTCCGCAACTTTCATGGTTGTAGAAACGGGCCAATGTCATGGTATGGCGAACAACACATTGGTCTTCGTCCAAAACAATAAAACCACCAGAGCCCATCATAGTACCGGTAGCAAAACCACCGTCAGAAAGACTTTCATAGTTCATTAGGCGCGTCTCACCTTTTGCTGTTTTAAACAGCAGGTTGGCAGGCACTATAGGTACTGATGAACCACCGGGTATGCAAGCTTTCAGCTTTTTGCCTTTTGGTATGCCGCCACAATATTCATCGCTATATATAAACTCTTCTACACTGATGGTCATGTCTATTTCATAAACACCCGGCTTATTTACGTTACCGCAAACAGAAAGGAGTTTAGAACCTGTTGACCTACCCATACCTATTTTAGCGTATTCATCGCCGCCCATATTGATGATAGGCACAACCGCAGCAAGCGTTTCCACATTATTCACCACAGTTGGGCGCATCCATACACCCTGTATAGCCGGGAATGGCGGCTTCATACGTGGGTTACCTCGCTTGCCTTCCAATGACTCAATTAATGCGGTTTCTTCGCCGCAGATGTATGCACCGGCACCGCGATGTACATATATCTCGCAATCGAAACCTGTACCCTGTATATTCTTACCCAGCCAGCCTGCATTCTTAGCTTCCTGTATTGCCTGTTCCAGTATATCCGGAATCCAGGCATACTCACCG
Source organism: Chitinophagaceae bacterium (assembly GCA_947447265.1). Taxonomy (GTDB): domain Bacteria; phylum Bacteroidota; class Bacteroidia; order Chitinophagales; family Chitinophagaceae; genus Flavipsychrobacter. The sequence goes on along the minus strand of CANFKC010000013.1, from coordinate 92,088 downwards.
CGTATATATACGTAGGTTGTGTTGCTGCCCAGCGCAAAGCTGCTGATCAATAAACCTTCAATAAAAAGGTGCGGATGAAACTCCATCAGGTAACGGTCTTTGAAAGTACCGGGCTCTGATTCATCGGCATTACAAACCAGGTGACGTGGAACGCCCTCGGGTTTTGCAAGGAAGCTCCACTTCATACCGGTAGGGAAGCCCGCTCCACCGCGACCGCGAAGGCCGCTCTTCTTCACTTCTTCCACTATATCAGCCGGAGCCATCTTGAGCGCCTTTTCAGCCGCCCTGTAGCCACCATGCTTCTTATAAGTATCATAATTCTTGATACCTTCTATGTGATCGTTCTCTAATAAAAGTTTTATGCCCATTATTCCAAAATCAAAAAGTAAAAGTAACGACCAAAATACCCAATGGCTGTTACCCTTTATGTTACCTTATTTATTTACATTTTTACACTCTGCCTTGCAAATAACTGCCACTGTCCATTCTTCCAAACCCATACCTGCAAAACCTTTAATTTAAACGAAAGCACTTTTCCTTCCATTTCCGCATCAATATCTGCATCCATTCTTGCGGCTAATGTATTGCCTTCCACCATCATTTCCTTGTGCCCCGGTACTATTTTCTTATAGGTTATCTTTCCATTAAAAAGATCGTTGATCACTTCCTGTTTGGTTTCCATCCAGCCGTTGGAGTGGCCATAAACCAGATTATTGTGTAACAACTTCTTCAGGCTTACCGAATCCTTCGCCAGCAAAGCCTTATCAAAGTCATTTATAGCCTTGCTCAACGCTTCTGTATTCGCTTTTTGCGCGAATAAAGTGCTTGTAACAAGAAGTAGTAATATGGTTATAATGCTCTTCATTTTATGTTATTAGGTGTCCCACACCTTTGAGGTGTGGGACACCTATGTTTTACTAGCTTTTATCAATTATCAACATATAGTCTTCCATCGGGTCAAAGAAAAAGTCGTTCCAGCCTGTTTTGTGTTCGTCCCTTTCCTTTTCATTCGGCAAACCGGTGTGCGTTATTTTTATCACTGTCCCGCCCTGGTTATCTCCTTTCAATAAGTAATGTACCAGCGATGGTTGTGCATCTTCATCCCAATCAGTTGTTTTCCAGGTATAAGCAAGTTCCTTTTCATTAGTAACTGTTACCTCTCCTGTCACCCAGCCATCAAACATCTCGAATTTGCCGCCTACTCTATTTTCTACCACGGCGTCACTGCCGCTCCACTTCCTTATCAGGGTTGCATCTGTGAGTAATTCCATTACTCTCGCTGGCTTGCCCGATACTCTTATCTCCAAATTAATATCGTAGGACATACTGTTTAGTTTTTAGCCTGCGCTCTTAATTCGTCTATTAACTTATCTACTTTTTCTTTAGTTAAATGCTCGCGGTAAAATTTGCCCAGCTGCATCATAGGTGCATAGCCACATGCGCCGAGGCACTCTGCGGGCTTAAGGGTAAACAAGCCATCGGCTGTAGTTTCTCCTTCTTTTATGTCCAGCTTTTGCTTTATGTATTCAATTATGTCGTCGCTGCCATTCAGCATACACGGCCCTGTACGGCAAACCTCCAAAAGATGCTTACCAACTGGCTTTGTATTGAACATGCTGTAGAATGTAGCCACCTCATAAACCTCTATAGGTTTTATACTCAATATTTCAGCCACATAATCCATAACAGGTGCATCCAGCCAGCCGCCAAACTCATCCTGCGCCATGTGCAGCAAAGGTATCAACGCACTTTTCTCCTTCCCTTCAGGGTAACGTGCAATTACTTCCTTTACCTTTTTTAATTTTTCTTCTGAAAACTTTATGCTCATTTGTTTTTCTTTAGAATAAGAGGCCTTATTTATTCAGCTTCCCAATTATCTATTACTTGTTGGGATGCTTACGCATCCAATTCGCCCGCAATAACATTTAAACTACTCAGGGCTATTACGGCATCGCTCAGCAAGCCGCCTTCTACCATCTCTGGGTACGCCTGGTAGTAGATGAAACATGGCCTGCGGAAGTGTAAACGGTATGGGGTACGGCCACCATCGCTTATTAGATAGAAACCTAACTCACCATTGCCACCTTCTACTGAATGATATACTTCGCCTGCAGGTGCGTCTATCTCTCCCATTATGATCTTGAAGTGATAGATCAGCGCTTCCATCTTAGTATAAACATCTTCTTTCGGAGGCAGGTGGAATTTATCGGCCTCCGGAGCATAGAAAATATTCTTTTGCTCAGGGAAGTCATTTTCAATTTTCTTAATTTTTTCCAGTGCCTGCTTAATAATGCTCACACTTTCCCAAATCTCATCGTTACGTACCATGTAGCGGTCATAAACATCGCCAACAGTACCGGTAGGTATCTTGAAATCGAAATCTTCGTACGAAGAATATGGCATTGCGACACGAACATCATAGTCAACACCGGTTGCCCTTAAATTAGGACCTGTGAAGCCATAGTTCAATGCCCGTTCTGCACTTATTGGTCCTGCACCAATGCAGCGGTCTATAAATATACGGTTACGGTTCAGCAGTGTTTCAAACTCCTTCATTACAGGCGGGAAGGTGTTGAGGAAGTCGTTCAATTTTATAAATAATGCATCGGTAAAATTGCGCTCAAAACCGCCTACCCTACCCATGTTGGTAGTTAAGCGCGAGCCGCAAACCTCTTCAAAAATTTCGTAGATTTTTTCCCTGTACTGGAATACATAAGTAAAGCCTGTAAGCGCACCGGTATCCACCGCAACTACAGAATTACAAACCAGATGGTCGGCAATACGTGCCAGTTCCATAACTATCACCCGCATGTAATCAACCCGCTTAGGAATTTTAAGACCCAGAAGCTTTTCAATGGTCATGTGCCAACCCATATTATTAATAGGGGCCGAGCAATAGTTAAGCCTGTCGGTTAGCGTTGTTATCTGGTAGTACGGACGGCGTTCAGCTATCTTCTCAAAAGCTCTGTGTATATAACCAATTGTAGGTACCGTTTCCAAAACACGTTCCCCATCAATCTCCATAATGTTTTGGAAAACGCCATGGGTTGCAGGGTGTGTAGGACCAAGGTTAAGCGTGGTAGTTTGCTTCTGAAGTGATTCTTCAGAAAGCTTTATATGATGCTGTGATTGTGTTTGCAGTTCACTACTCATTGTCTAAATTTCTTCAGTTTGTGACTTTCCTATTCTAACATACATTGGCAAATTGCCAAATTATTACCCCCGTCCGAACATCTCATCATCCTTATCCCTGCGGGTAGGGTCTTCCATTTCGTATTCTTTACGCATCGGGAAGTAGTCCATCTCATCCACATTTAATATCCTGATAAGGTTAGGATGGCCAACAAAATTGATACCGAAGAAATCGTAAGTTTCTCTTTCCATCCAGTTGGCGGCTGAAAACAATTTTGATGCAGTATTTACATCAGGCTGCGTAACCGGTACATATATTTTCAGACGCAGGCGGATATTATCAACCAGGTTATGAAGGTGATATACCACGCTCAGCTCTTCACCTTTGCGATCAGGGAAATGAACGCCGGTAAGGTCGGTCATGAACTGAAAACGCATGGTAGGCTCATTAAATAAGTATTCCAGCACTTCAACATTCATCTGCGCAGGAGCACGGAAGGAGAGCAGACCATACGGACTTTCCCATTCGGTGAGCTTTTCGCCAAATTTCTCAGTAAGCTTATTCTGTATTGTTTCGTTGGTCATTTTTTTTGCATTTCGACTCCCGATAGCTATCGGGACGGCAATTCGACAATTATTTCAGCTTTGAGGCATTTGCTAATTGTCGAATTGCCGAATTGGCTAATTATTGTATCGCGTAACTTTCCATTAATTCTTTATAAACAGGGCTATTCCTACGCCTAAGGCTTTCGTTTTTAACGATATCCTGCAGTTTCAGAATGCCATCTAAGATGCCTTCCGGCCTTGGCGGGCAGCCCGGCACATATACATCGACAGGTATTACCTGGTCAATGCCTTGTAAAACTGAATAAGAATCGAAGATACCACCGCTGGAAGCACAAGCTCCAATAGCGATTACCCAACGTGGTTCTGCCATTTGTAAATAAACCTGCCTTAAGATAGGCCCCATTTTTTTAGCTATGGTTCCGGCTACCAGCAACATATCGCACTGGCGGGGTGTAAAGCCCATACGCTCAGACCCAAAGCGGGCTAAATCGTAGTTTGAACCCATGGTGGCCATAAATTCAATACCACAACATGAAGTTGCAAAAGGTAATGGCCAAAGAGAATTAGCCCTTGCCAAACCTACCACTTTATCAAAAGAAGTAGTTTGGAAGCCTTCGCCAGAATATCCTTCCGGAGCTTCCACCAACTTGATTTTAGTATTATACTGTACCGGACGCATTTTGTAAAAATTAAAAAGTAAAAGTAAAAAGTAAAAACTCTCAACTGCTTAAACAATAAAATGAAGCTATCAAAATTTAATCATTTAGTCCCTTCATTTTTATCAGGCTCGCGGCGATTATTTTTGATATCTCGTTCGCCTCGTTTATTAGTTTGTTCGTTTTTTCCTTATCACTATTTAAATTGTCTCGTATTAAACACAACCAATATTTTGTTTCATTTGATGATTTGAGGGCAATGTGATAAAAATTAATCACGTCTTTCTTGCTACTTCCTCCGCTCCCTTCTACCAAATTAGCACCTATCGATGTTCCACATCTTAAAAGCTGGTCAAATATTGAAAAATGAATTCGCTCGTACGATGTTATTTTAATGAATTCTATTAAATCTCCCGAAAACTGATAACACCGCTTCTTAATGTCATAGTGTTTTTCAACTTCAGGCATTGTTTTGGGTATTTTAATTTTTTACTTTTAATTTTTGCTTTTTGATCAGTCTTCCCAATCAAGGGCTCCCTTCTTAACGATGTAGATGAAACCGCATAAGAAGAAAGCTACGAAAAGAATAACCGCTTTAAATCCTTCTACACCCAAATAACGAAAATTGACAGCGTAAGGATAGAAGAATATTACTTCCACATCGAATAAAACGAACAGGATAGCCACCAAAAAGTACTTAATACCCATTGGCTGACGGGCATTGCCGACAGACGGTATACCACTTTCAAAGTTGATAAGCTTATCCTTGGTTCTTCTCTTCGGACCGAGCAGATGAGTAACCCCTATCATCATTCCCACAAAACCAATGGCAATGATCAATTGCAGCGCTACCGGAAAATAATTGAATGGTGTATTCTGGTCTGCTGTGAGCAATAAAAAATTCATATTTCGTTTTCCTTACTTAGAAAGTGTAAAATAATATACAAAGCTACGTTTATGCAGTGAAATTGCAAGCGATGGATTTATTTAGAGATTATTTTTTATGCAGAAGGGCGGGAACGAAAACAGATATGAAAATAACACACACTTTTATATAAATATGCTGAAGCGGAATATCAGATACCGCGGAATAATTGACTGAAAATTCTTACCCGATATAGGCGAAGGCTTTTACCTGATAAAAAACTTCAACCTTTAGTTAAAATTTAATATGTAATATGCATAATGTTTTTGTTAAGGCCGTACCAGCCTATGGCAGTTTCACTTCTGTGCCCTACCTTTGTCCACAAATAATACACATATAGTGTAGTTGAATAACAAACCCATGCTAGTTAAAAAAATATTAACCACCTTTTGTCTATCTATCCTTTTCAGTTTCGCATACGCGCAAACACCATCCTGGGGGTTTAAGCTCGGTAGTGGGTCAGATGATGCGGCGCAGATAACCAAAGTGGCACCGAACGGCAATGTAGTTGTTGCCGGCAAATTTACCGGTACAATGGATCTTGATCCCAGCAGCGCGGTATACAATATTTACTGTGCAGGCGGCACCGATATTTATGTAGCATGCTATAATGCAACCGGTGGCTTTTTGTGGGGTTTCAGCATTGGCGGAGCTAATCCTGATGATGTTACTGAATTAGCAGTCGACGCTTCCAGCAATGTAATTATTGGTGGTGCCTTTATGGGCACAGGTATCGATTTTGACCCTGGTTCAGGTACTTCCATACTATCCTTCGTAGGTGGCTATGGAGCAGCCGGGGGCGATGGTTTTGTAGCTAAATATTCTTCTACAGGCGCATATCAATGGGCATACGATCTCGGAGCCCCTACACGTTTCGATTTTACTACTGGCGTCGCTGTTGATGAACTTGATAATGTTTATGTATGTGGATACTTTACCGGTGTGATGGCCCCAACGTCTTCAGTATCATGGAATAGTGTTACTACAGGCAAAGGTTATATACTAAAATATACGCCAGGGGGCAGCTATATATGGGGTATCGTATTCGGCTGGCCCGGTTATTCGGCTGATGATTCTTATCCATTTAGCATACAGGTCAGCCGCGGAAAAATTTATACCTGCGGCCTGTTAGAAGGCACTTCTAACTTCGACCCTGCTGGTTCGGCAGCAGGTGCACTTTCTCCATCTGGCAGGTATGACGGCTATTTCGCCATATATGATACCACGGGAGCATTTATTTATACCAATTCAATTTCAGGTACTGGTACTTCAGATTGGGCGAATAACCTGGCGCTTGATGCATCAGACAATATGTATATTATCGGAACTACCCAAAGCCCAAGCCTTACTTTCGACCCAACCGCAGCTGGTACCAGCACTGTGACCTGCCCGGGTGGTGGTGGTAATTTTGACCTCTTCATTTCAAAATATAATTCGGCGGGCGCATACCAATGGGGTAAAGTAATTGGTGCGGGGGGAGATGATATGGGCATAGGCGTTGATGTAAACGGCAGCAATGTTTTCTTTACGGGTAGTTTCCACAACACTGTTGACTTTGATCCTTCTGGTTCTGTCTCTAATCTTACCAGTAATGGCGCATACGACATTTATATTACGAAATTCGACCTTTCCGGCAATTATGTTTGTGGTTTCAACGTCGGTTCTACTGCTGATGATAATGCGTGGAGTCTTTCGCACGATGTTTCCGGAAATATGTTAGCAGCAGGGGCGTTTTCAGGTTCAGGAACTGATTTTGACCCAAATACGTCTTCCTTCCCGTTAACCAGCAGCGGGGGTACAGATGGCTACCTTGTGAAATATAATTATGCTGCAAGCGCCGCGCTCACAGGCACTTTAACCGGAGATACCATTTGTCAGGGGCAGCCTGCTTACCTCACACTTAATATTACTGCCGGAGGTACGGGACCGTTCACTGTAACGGTAACATCATCAGCGGGTTCTTACACGTATACGGGCATTAATAATGGTGTGCCTTTCTTAATTAGCCCGGCACCTACGGTAACAACAACTTATACGGTAACTGCAATATCATTTGCAGGCATGAGCGCCTGCACCGGCACTTCGGCCAGCGGCATTACTACAACTACTGTTATCGTTTCTCCAATAAGCGCTGTCATAACTCCCACCACTATTAACTGTAATACTTTTTCATTTAACGCCGGCACCGGTTATACTGCTTACTCCTGGACGTTCGATGACGGTACAACTGCAAGCACCAACCCTTACACCCATAGCTATTCTACCACCGGTACGCACAATGTAATTGTGCGCATAACTAATGCGACCGGTTGCACAGCAGGCGATACCATTACTGTTGCTGTAACTGCGCCTCCGGCGGTTAATATAGGGCCTGATACCAGTTTTTGCTCAGGTACTCCTTATGTATTGAGGTCTTCTGTTTTTTATGGTGGCGGTGTAAGTTATTTATGGAATACCGGGGCAACTACGCCGGCAATAACGCCAACAACTACGGGTACTTACTGGCTTGCAGTAACCCAAACAGGCTGCACCAGCACTGATACGGTACACATTACCGTAAACCCGTCACCAGTTGTTAATCTCGGTGCTGACCCGGGCTCTTGCTCAGGCGGTTCAGTTACCATTGGCAGACCGAGTGCCGCGGGCGATACCTACATCTGGAACACGGGTGTAACAACCGACTCAATAGTGCTTACTTCAGCAGGCACCTATGTGCTTACTGTTACCAATGGCGGCTGCACTTCGGCTGATTCTGTTGTATTCACAATTAATCCGCTTCCTACGGTTGATCTTGGCCCTGATACTTTCAGTTGCTTAGGTGCACCATTTACTATTGTGCCTTCGGTTTCAGCGGGTACGTTAAGCTATTTGTGGAATGATGGCACTACAGCAACTACGTTAACAGCAACCACTACCGGTTATTACTGGCTCACAGTATCTCTGAATGGTTGCAAAGCCTCAGATACCATTCATGTTACTATCGCTACCGATACTTTCCACTTATACAATGGCGATACCGCAATATGCAAAGGCAAATTTGTTCAGGCTATTCTTACGGCTAATCCATCGGCTACTTTCCAATGGTTGCCTACTGCAGGTATAGCAGTTTCTAACGTTGCCAGTCCGCTTATTACGCCTGATACGTCGGCCATGTATTATGTGAAGATCTACCTTACAGGCTGCCCTACTTTAACCGATTCTTTTTTAATTGATGTGCAACCTAACCCTGCCGTTTACCTGGGTGGTAACCAGTTTATCTGCGAGTTTGATACTTTGCACCTGCACGCCTCAGTGTTGCCGAACTGGTATACCCATTACAGCTATACCTGGGTGCCGGGTGCTTATCTCGATTACAGCAACCGTGCCGATGCCGTTTTCACAGCGGGCAATACCCAGAAATATATTGTTACAGTAACAACGCCTATTGGCTGCCAGGGCGTTGATTCGGCAATAATAATTGTGCAGCCGGGCAATTTCGCGACCATTACACCAGATGTAAGTTTATGTCCGCATGATTCGGTGCAGATATTGCTCGGTGGTGGCGCAGCATACCAATGGATACCCGAATTGTGTATCAGCGATGCTACTTCCGGTGCGCCATGGTTACATGCTGTTGGGTCCCAAAGCTATTCTGTAATTGCTACCAGTGCTGCCGGTTGCAAGGACACCATGAATTTTCATGTAACGGTATTCCCTGCTGCGCTCATTTCTATTGATGATTCCGCTGTTATTTATCCTGGTGAAAGCTACCATATTCAGCCACTTACCAATTGCGTTAACTTCTTGTGGTTCCCGCCAGCTGGTTTAAACTCCGCTACTGTAGCTGACCCTGTCGCCACCCCTGCAATTAATACAAGGTATTTTGTAAGAGGTACAACATCAGACGGTTGTGTGGCCGTTGATTCTATAGATATTGTTCTTGCTACTGAAACCCTTATCGACGTGCCTAATGCTTTTGCTCCGGGCAATGGCAGCAATAACAGTTTCTACGCTATCAAGCGGGGTATCGCAACGTTGAACTACTTCCGTGTATTTAACAGGTGGGGTAACCTCGTTTTTGAAACGAAGGATATTAACCAGGGTTGGGATGGCATCTACAAGGGCGAGCAACAACCGTTCGGCGTATATGTTTATGATTTGCAAGCGGTTACCAGCAATGGTCTGCTCGTAAGCAAACATGGCAACGTTACTTTGTTGAGGTAAACGACGAAATGTTAAATTAGCATTGATGCTTCCTGTAAGGCCTTATAACTAAGGTTTATGGCGGTTATATGATATATTAATCACTATTTTTGCTTTTTTATATAGCAAGAACCCTCCTGAAGATGCTTCGAAATTTATTTTTGTTCTTTTTTATTGCATTTTCTACGTCCACTATTTATGCGCAAACCGCGTCATGGGGCTTTGGTGCAGGTAGCACTACTGCCGATGTAAGCCACGTTTGCAAAGTAGCACCCAATGGCAACGTTTATATTGCCGGAAAATTTACCGGCACTATGGACCTTGACCCCGGTGCCGCAATACACAATGTTACCAGCAACGGCCAGGATGATATTTTCGTAGCCTGCTTTAACCCAACCGGGAATTTCGTGTGGGGGTTCAGCGCAGGGGGCACGGGCTATGACGCTGCATTAAATATGGCAGTTGACGCTGCCAGCAATCTTATTATCTGTGGCTATGTGCAATCAGCAGGTATTGATTTTGACCCGGGTGGCAGTGGTGCCTATATCGGCTATGCCGGCGGAAGCGGGTTACCTTATAATGGCGACGGATTTATAGTAAAATATTCGCCTTCTGGGGCCTTTTTATGGGGTCAGGATCTTGGTGGTTCTACTGTAAACGATGCGGCACTTGCTGTAGCAACTGACGGAGCGGGCAACGTGTATGTAAGCGGCTTTTTTGCGGGGGTAATGCCCACGTCTGGCAGCACCAGCCTCAGCGGCTTTACGGGTCAGGCTTACATTGCAAAATACAGTTCATCAGGCAGTTATACCTGGGCGCATAATTTTGGCGCTTATAATACCGATTGCTATCCTAAAAACTTGCAGGTTGTCGGTGGTAACATTTATGTAGGGGGTTATTTTTCAGGGACTGCCAACTTCAACCCGTGGGGTTCCGGCGCCAGTTTAACTACGGCAGCCAATAATGATGCATTTATAGCCAAATACGACACTGCGGGCAACTATGCATTTGCAAAGGCCATAAACGGCAATGGCACCGATGATGAGGTTACCAGCCTCAGCCTCGATACCGCAGGCAATATTTATGTTACCGGCTTCAGCAATTCTTCAGCCCTTGTTTTTAATCCCGCTTCTGCCGGCACCTCTACCGTAACGGCTTCTGGTGGCGGCGGCAATTACGATATGTTTCTGGCGCGGTATGACAATAGCGGTAATTATGCCTGGGGCAAAATAACAGGCAATACCGGTAATGACCATGGCTACAGGAATGAAATAGCTAAGGGATTTTTGTACTGCACGGGCGCTTTTCAAAATACGGTTGATTTTGACCCTTCTGCCTCGGTAGCCAATTTTACGAGCGCCGGCGGTGAAGATGTTTTTCTTACCAAGTACGATTTGAATGGCAACTATGTTTGCGGCTTCCGTGCCGGCGCGGCGGGCAGCGACGATATTGGCTATGGACTTGCGCAATCGGACTCTGGCTACCTGTTCAATACAGGGCAATTCGGTGGCACTGCTGTCGATTTTAATCCTTCGGCTGTTACATTGCCGTTAACCAGCAACGGCAATACTGACGCCTACCTGGTGAAATACCAATGGAGAAACGATACCACTTTCGCTGGCTACCTTACAGGCGATACTATTTGCCTTGGAGACCAGGCTTACCTTACCTTGCACATTACCAGCGGCATACCCGGACCTTACAGCCTGTCAATATTTAACGGCACTACTACAACTGCATATACAGGCGTTTTTTCGGGTATACCATTTTTAATTACTCCCCGGCCAACTGATACTACTACCTATACCATTACAGCAGCACTACCAGGTGGCGCCAATTTGTGCACACTACCACCCGCATCAGTATTGGGTTCAGCGACAGTTATAGTACACTTCCTTACTACGCACCTGAGCGATGTACTTATAGGTTGTAACACTTTAAGGCTAACGGCCAGCAATGGCGATACGACTTACCACTGGAGTTTTGGCGACGGCGATTCATCGACAGTTAACCCGGTTGTACATACTTATACTGCACCGGGCGTATATACAGCACAGGTAATAATTACCGATACCAACTACCACTGCACCGCTACTGATACTACTGTATTTACTATAAGCTCGCCACCGGTCGTAAACCTGGGTCGCGATACTTTTTTATGCGCCAATGTTTACAGGCTGCAATCGTCTTTCAGCTATCCATCAAGTGCCGCCTACTTATGGAGTAATGGCACTACCGATTCTTTTATTAATGTGACCACCACCAATACATACTGGCTAAAGGTTACTACCGGACTTTGTTCGGTAACCGATACGGTAAGGGTAACCTTGAAGCAACAACCCGTTATCAACTTTGGTAACGATACCTCTTTTTGCCAGGGGCATGCTGTTGTGCTCAGCGCCTTTATACCTGCGGGCAGCACCTATACCTGGAGCACTGGTGCAACGGGTAGTGCTATTACTGCGAGTACAAGCGGCGCGTATACTTTAACGGTAAATAATGGCGGTTGCACTGCCTACGACAGTATAAACATTACGGTTAAGCCAAACCCGCAAGTGCACCTGGGGCCGGATATTGTGCAATGCGCCGGCGCACCGGTTGTTTTAAAATCGACCGACACCAATAGCTTCGTAACTTATTTATGGAACACAGGCTCGCCTGCGAGTTTGATACTCGTTACCACGAGCGGTTCTTATTTACTTAAAGTAACCCTGAATGGCTGCTCCATGAGCGATACGGTAAATGTTACGCTCAATCCCCTTCCGGTTGTTGATCTGGGTAATGATGCCTACCTCTGTGTCGGCTCTTCCCTTGTATTATCATCATCACAACCTGCCAGTGCGCAGTACTTCTGGAGTACAGGTAATACCAGCCCAACTATCACTGTTACTGAACCGGGGGTTTATACCCTCACCGTGAACATAAATGGCTGTGTAGATTCTGACCAGGTATTGGTAAACCAGATAAAAGCACCAACCGTTCGCCTTGGGCAGGATACACTTATTTGCAACGGCTATGTATTGCACCTGCTGGTTACTGCCGACCAGGCCACTTACTTATGGTCTGATGGCAGCCTCGGAAAGAGCCTTAACATCAGCGAACCCGGCACTTACTGGGCTACCGTAACCAATGATTGTGGTGTAGCGAGCGATACTATTAATGTGCGCTACAAATTCTGCGATATCTGGTTCCCTAATGCTTTTACCCCTAATGGCGATGGCAAGAATGATGTGATAAGGGTTCGGGGTTCTTTGAATGAATTCACGGAATATGTTATCCGGATTTTTAACCGCTGGGGAGAAATGGTCTTCACAACCGAGAACATTACCGAAGGGTGGGATGGAAACTACAAAGGTATCCCACAATCAAACGGCACCTACTTCTACCAGATGTACTATACTGTTGATGGCAGGAAGGAAAGCATGAAGGGAGACTTTGAATTGATACGGTAAGGTTCAATTTCGGGATATCAAAATGTTGACACAAACAGAAGCCTTAATTTTTTATTTCCGGCATTATTGTTTAATTTCATTTGCTGATATTATACATAATTTAACCCATTCCTTAATAGCTTTTATGAAAAAGATACCATTTATTCTTTGTTACGCAGTTGCAGCGTTTTTCTTCGCAAGTGAATCACACGCCCAGATCATTAACACCTTTGCGGGCAATGGTACTGCCGCTTCTTCCGGCGATGGTGGACCTGCTACCGCTGCAAGTTTCTTTAATCCGGGAGGCGCTTTTTACGACTCACATGGTAATGTATTTGTTACTGAATATACGGGAAATAAGATTCGAAAAATAAATCCCTCGCATGTAGTAAGTGCTTTTGCTGGCAACGGATCGGCTGGTTACGGCGGAGATGGTGGACCTGCTACCGCCGCCAGTTTTAATTACCTGATCGATATCATATCTGATTTCTCCGGCAATATGTATGTTATTGACAATGGTAACCACAGAATACGAAAAATTGATACGTTCGGCATTGTCACAACCTATGCTGGAACCGGTTCTTCCGGATTTAGCGGCGATGGCGGGCCTGCAACTGCGGCCGACATAAGCTTCCCAAGCAGATTTGGAATTGATGCAGGTGGCAACCTTTATTTTGCAGATGCAGGTAATCATAGAATCAGAAAAATAAGTACTTCAGGTATTATTACTACAGTAGCGGGCAATGGCAGCGCCACATTCAGTGGTGATGGCGGTCAGGCCACAGCTGCGAGTTTGTCAAACCCTCTTGGTGTAACCTTTGATGCAAATGGTAATATGTATATTGCAGATGCCAGCAACCACAGGATAAGAAAAGTAAGACCTTCTGGCATCATTTCTACTTATGCCGGCAACGGAACGGCATCTACCAGTGGAGACGGCGGACCAGCGACAGCAGCCACTCTTAACTTTCCAAGCGGTGTTGCCTGCGACCACGCCTGTAATGTATATTTTACTGACTGGACCGACCAGGTTATCAGGAAAATAAATGTTGCCGGAACAATTTCAAACGTCGGTGGCACAGGCACAGCAGGATTTTCCGGAGATGGTGGCCTTGCTACGGCCGCAAAAATTGACGGACCTAATAACCTTACTTTTGACCCGGCTGGTAACCTTTACGTTCCTGATTTTTATAACAACAGAATAAGGACGGTGATTGGCCTGGGACAACCCACCGGTTGCCCACCAATGGTTCCGATAGGATCATTCATTTCTTCTTCATCTTTTATTTGCCAGGACAGCTGTCTTACGTTTACAAATACGAGTGTTGGTAGTATCGACAGCCTTCGGTGGACAACGGTACCCGCAGGAGCTGCCATTAGCAGCCCGACAAGTAACACTACCAGCATTTGCTTTCCAAATTCCGGAGCATATGTCGTAAAGCTAAAAGTTTACGGCTATGGCAGCTCTGATTCTGCTTCATCAAATATTATGGTCTCTGCCACACCACATCCCCATATTACCAGGTCGGGTTCTACGCTCACGGTAGGCAGTGGCGGCTATACCAGCTACCAATGGTTTAACGGAACATCTATAGCCGGGGCTACAAACTCCAGCTACACATACTCAGGAACATCGAGTGCCGGCTATTGGGTCGTGGTCGATTCTAATGGCTGCAGGGGGACATCTAATATCATAAACCCGGTAGAAGTCATAGACCTGAATGGCGCAACCAATCACTTCTGGATCAATAGCATTAACAGCAGTATCACTATCAATGCATCTCATTCATTGGAAGCAGTTTTAAATGTCTCCATATTTGATCTTACAGGCAGATGCGTGTTTCACGATAACTGGAACGCAGGTACCGTAACAAAGGAGATCAGCAATTTCGCTTTGGCTCATGGTGTGTACATTATCAAGTTGAATAACAATAATACCTCAGTGGCAGTAAAATGGGTATGCGAGTGATTGTGAACACTTGGTTAGTTTTCTTCGCGACGATGTTACTTACGTGTGTTAGCCGCGGGGTGCAATCGATAAGCCACGCCGAAGAATAGGCTGATCAGACCTCAGTATATGTAGGAAGACCAATCAATACCCTCTTTTGATGAATTTTATGCATCTTTGCAACCTACACTACTCACTTTATTGTAAAAATGCATCAGAATAGTAAAACACCCAGAGTTTCTGTAATTATTCCTTGCTATAACCATGGGAAGTACATACGTGAGACATTGGCCAGTATTGAAAAAGTAAAAGATAAAGACCTTTATGAAATCATTATTGTAAATGATGGTTCCACGGATGAATTTACTAATCAGGAATTGAAAAAGCTTTCTGAGGAAGGTTATCAGGTTATACATCAGAAGAATGCAGGCCCGGCAGCAGCAAGAAACACTGCAGTCAAGCACTCAAAAGGCGAGTACATATTACCAGTGGATTCCGACAACCTGATACATCCGGAATATATGTATCGCGGCATTGAAATTTTAGACAACAACAAGGAGATTTCGGTAGTCTATGCCAATGCAAAGGTATTTGGAAACAAATCGGGCTTACTGAATCCAGGTAATTATAACCTGCAGAAGCTAATGCTCATCAACTATATTGACGCATGTTCTGTGTACCGAAAATCGCTTTGGGATGCAACCGGCGGCTATGATTCAAAAATACCAACTCATGGTTACGAAGATTGGGAACTTTGGTTAAATGCCTCTTTTATGGGTTTTAAATTTCTGTACATTGATGAGGTTTTATTTGAATACCGCATACTGGACAACTCGGTTATTCACAAACTCAGGGATGACAAGAAAAAAGGCGATGCCAATATTGAGTACATGATAAATAAGCACAAGGCGTATTATGGCCCTCAGTATATCGATCAGGATATCATGCTCAAGCTAAATCAGAGTTTTTTGGGATTTGTAGTAAAGCTGATACTAAAAAAGTATTTCCCGGCTAAATTCACCCAAATGGTATCACAAGGTAAATTAAGGCGATATATCTAAACAGCAACTATGATGAGAGAAGAGAATTTATCTAGATTAAGTACAACCAAAATAAGCTACAATACCCCTTACTTTCTCAATTATAAATACCTGTTTGAAGATTTACAAGCAGCAATTAGTAAGCATGCAAAAGGTGACTTGTTAGATATTGGATGTGGGAACAAACCTTACCAGCCTTTTTTTGAAGGCAAACTAAGCAGCTATATGGGCTGCGATATTATCCAATCAGACAAAAACCAGGTTGATATCATATGCCCTGCTACAGATATACCGCTGCCAGATAATGTAAAGGACACTGTTTTTTCCACTCAGGTTATAGAACATGTGGCCGACCACCGCAAATTACTGTCTGAAGCTTTTCGCATTCTGAAACCAGGTGGCGTAATAATAGTCTCCGGCCCAATGGCATGGGAACACCACGAAGAGCCTTACGATTTTTTCAGATTTACCCAATATGGTTTCGAATGGATATTATCGGAAGCAGGGTTTACAGATATTGAAATAAAGGGGAATGGTGGTAAATGGGCCATGGTGGGTCAACTTACTTTAAATAGTATGCGGTCGTCTTTCGCTAAAAAATCGCCTTTGCGAAAATTGTTGAGTGGCTTGTATTTCATATTCAGAATAAAATGGATCATTAACGCATTTTTTTCGTGGTTAGATAAAGTAGATAAAGACTATAGTGCAACTTTGAACTTTGTAGTAACTGCGAAAAAGCCAATCAATTAACTTTAGTTAACTTTAATTATCAAATCTTATAGTCGTATTTCGCGTTACTTATCAATTAAGCGAAATACTTGAATTCTTTATAAAAAAGCACAGAATGGGCGTTGTCTTCAGGCAATCGATTAAGACTACCATAGTTATTTTCCTGGGCGCAATGTTAGGTGCATTAATCATCTGGCTGCAAACGAATTATATCGGTAAGCAGGAGTTGGGTTTTGTGCGGCAACTTACCAGTTATGCCGTGGTTGGTACTCAGATATTATTAATGGGAGTACAGAATACAATTTCGGTCTACATTCACAAATATGCCGACAGTAAATCAAAAAGAGGCGTATTATTAGCGGTAAGTCTTCTTTTGCCAATCGTCATCATTCCCATCTCAAGCATATTCTATTTTGCTTTCAAAATCGACTTTATACACGTATTTTTTCAACCACATGATTATCCATTAATTACAAGGTATTTTGCCTGGTTGCCTGTATTTACTGTGCTTATGATGTATCAGGTGATTCTTGAACAATTTCTTATCTCCCAGGTTGTCGTTGCCCTTTCTTCGTTTGTTCGTGAAGTCGGTCTGCGTGCAGGCAACATCATTATTATTCTATTGTTTGGTTTTAACGCAATTAGCTTTGATACATTCATTGGAGCAACGGTACTCATGTATCTTATTCCGTTGATCGTCTATCTGTTTATTTCTGCAAAAACGAGCGGCTTTGCACTTTCATTAAATTTCAGCGCATTTTCGAAAGAAGATATAAAGGACGTCATTCAATTTACATGGTACCATTCGCTACTCAGCGTGTCAATAACATTAATGGGATCGTTGGATACAATGATGGTAGGCAAACTTGACAAAAGCGGTTTGATCTCCGTTGCAATTTATGCCAACGCAATGTTCTTTATTTCTATACTGCAGATGCCCTATAAAGCAATGTACAATGCCACATTTCCTGTAATGGCGGCGGCTTTTAAAGATAATGATATGCCTAAAGTGCAGGACCTTTTTAACAGGTCGTCACTCAATATTATTATAGGCGCTACCATTATGGCTATTCTCATTCTTTGCAATATTGGTAATGCGATTGCACTGATGCCGGCAGGTTATGAAATGATAAAACCATTAGTAGCCATACTGGTTTTGGGCACATTCATCGATATGGCATTTGGCATGAATGGTCAGATATTGAGCATTTCACAGTTTTACCGTTTTAATTTTTACGGATCTATTATTTTGGTAGCTGTTATTGTTTTACTCAACTTCCTGCTGATTCCGCGTATCGGCGGATTGGGTGCCGCATGCTCCAATTCTGTTGGCTTAATTCTCTTTAATATTGCCAAATATATTTTCGTTCGAAAAAGACTGGATCTACAACCTTTCTCCAGAAACACGCCCTTAGTGCTGGTTGCTGGCTTGCCTGCATTTGCAGTGGGTTATTTTCTGCCGAACTTCTTCAACAATATTCACCACCTCTACATGGGCACCTTTCTTGATGTTGCCATCAGGAGCGGTTGCATCATCACTATTTATCTGCTGATGCTGCTATGGCTAAAGCCTTCTCCCGACCTGACACAGTATATCGCGACCATTAAAAAGAATAAACGTCTATTTTAATTTTGTTGCGCAACGTTTATCGTAACCTACTATCTTTCAATAAAAATTGTTTTTGAGTAGGTACCTGTATTCGAAGTCAGCGTAACAAAATATACCCCTGCAGGGTTATTCAAATAAAATGAAAAGTTCTTATTCGGGCTTATCGAAAACTCCGCGACCTTTTGCCCCAAAATATTAGTTACCACTGCAGATATATCTCCGCTTTCTTCCGATTCAAATAGTAAATTAAGAAGCCCATCTGAGGGATTGGGTATTACCGATAGATTGGCTTTCTTTAGTTGAGGTGCTTCGTCTATACCCACATGACAATCAGTTACTGTAACCGGAATAGCTATAGTATCGCTGGCTTGTCCGTCAGAAATTCTAATTGTAAACGCATCCGCACCTATATATCCGGTAGTTGGTGTGTAAGTAAGCCCGGTTGGCGCAACAGAGCTCGTACCTCCTGTTGAAACCAACGAAGTAGGGAAACCCCCTAAAGTGCCATGTGATGGGTTAGTTATAATGGTCCATGTTTCTGTTTGTCCTGCGTTTGTGTCAATAATAGCCAACATAGAATTAATCGGCGTTCCAACTGCATTTTTACAAACGGGTAGTGATGGATCCTGATTAGTAAATACAGGTGTATAATTCAGGCCAATTTTCCTGATTCTGTGATTGAACATATCTGCGATGATGAACTCTCCAGCTGTCGTCAAAATTATATCAATAGGATTTTTGAGTTGCGCAGAAATTGCCATACCCCCGTCGCCACTAAAACCACTCGTTCCTGTACCAGCAAAAGTATTGATGTTCCCAGATGGGTCAACTTTACGAATTCTGTAGTTGTAACAATCAGCAATGTAAAGGTTACCAGATGCGTCCTTTATAATACCTCCGGGATAGTTTAATGATGCAACCGTGGCAGGACCACCATCGCCTCCAAATGTGGCTGATCCGTTACCGGCTACCGTCGTTATTATGCCAGATGTGTTGACCACTCTGATTCTGTGATTGCCATTGTCCGATACATAAATGTTACCCAGTGCGTCGGCATATAGAAAACCGCCTCTATTCATAGTAGCGGCAGTTGCAGGGCCACCGTCGCCACTAAAGCCCATTGCCCCTGTACCAGCAAAAGTTGAAATAATACCGGCCGTATTTATTTTACGAATTTTTTGACCCAGGTTTTCAAGAATATAAATATTTCCACCAGCATCTGTTATCACTGATTCGGGATAGTTTACTAATGCTGCTGTAGCCGGACCACCATCGCCGCCCGACCCCGCAGTTCCATTGCCTGCAATAGTTGAAATTATTCCCGACGAGTTAATTTTCCTCGCCCTATGAGCACTTTCTCCAAAGTAAATATTCCCTGCCGGATCAACATACACGCCATTTGGGGCACTTATTTGGGCTGCGGTAGCAGGTCCACCGTCGCCGCTGTACCCGGCAGTACCCGTTCCGGCAATAGTTGTTATAGTTCCGGACGTACTTATTTTCCTTATCCGGTTATCCGCAACACACGCCATATAAATATTACCGCTCCCGTCAATTGCAACACCATGTGGTGTGTTTATTGCTGCTGCCGTCGCAGCACCGCCATCGCCGCTAAAAGCACCTGTGCCAGTTCCCGCAATAGTTGAAATTATTTGTGCATGGGTGGAGGCGGCAGTAAACAAAATGGCAAATAAACCAATTACCTTGGTAGCAATCATTTTCATACAGAGTATATTACAAGTGTTTGGCAAATTTATATAAATAATGCAAAAAACTTATGCTTATACGTCAAATTGTCCCCTAATTTTCAATAATTATTCTTTCAGAGATAACGGCATTCCCCGTGACTACTGTAATTACATAAATCCCGGTTGGCCTAGTCAGATGAAATGAAAAATCCTTATTAGGACTCATCAAAAACTCATCCACCCGTTGCCCCAAAATATTTGTTACAATAACATGTACATCTTTGGTTTCGTCCGATTCATAAAACAAATTAAAAAACCCATCTGATGGATTTGGCATTATTTGCAATTTATTACCATGCAGTAACACTGCTTCCGCAACACCTACATGACAATCAGTTACAGTAACCGGAATAGCTATAGTATCGCTGGCTTGTCCATCAAAAATTCTAATACTAAATGCGTCTGTACCAACGTAGCCGGTAGTTGCTGTGTAAGTAAGCCCCGTTGGTAAAATAGTTCCGGCTCCACCGGGAGACACTAATGAACCGGGAAAACCACCGAGCGTGCCATGTGATGGATTGGTTACAATGCTCCAGGTTTCTGTTTGCCCGGCGTCAGTATCAATTATTGAGAGTAATGCGTTTACCGGTGTTCCAACCGCATTTTTGCAAACTGGCAACGAAGGATCGCGATTAATAAAAGCAGGGTTATAATTAGACCCACCCAATTTCCTGATACGATTATTATTGAGATCGACGAAGGATAAATTGCCTGCGGCATTGAATTCCAAATCCTGCGGGTAATTAAGCAGCGCAGCCAGGGCAGGACCACCATCACCTCCGTATCCAGCGGAACCGGTTCCGCAATAAGTAGTAATTATACCGGAGGTACTAATTCTCCGTATTCTATAATTCATTGCATCTGAAATGTATACATTCCCTGATGCGTCTGCAACGACGCCGGCAGGATAATTTATTGTTGCATTTGTTGCAGGCCCACCATCGCCACTGAAACCAATCGTTCCTGTGCCAGCTATCGTATTGATTATTCCTGAACTATTTATTTGACGTATGCGGTGGTTACCGTTATCAGAAATATAGAGGTTGTTAGCAGGGTCCATATACATAAAGTTGATACGGTTAAACTGTGCACCTGTTGCCGGGCCACCATCGCCTCCATAACCACCACTGCCAGTTCCCGCATAAGTTTTAATGATTCCGGAAGAGAGGTTCATGATCCTTACATCAAATAATGCAGCAATGTACAATATGCCGGAAGCATCAAAGTAAATACCCAACGGACCATTGATAGCAGCAGCAGTAGCCGGTCCTCCATCACCGGAAGACGCCGCGGCTCCCGTCCCCGCAACGGTTGTTATTATGCCACCCGAAATTTTTCTTACCCGGTTGTTATTAAAATCGGTAAAATAAATGTCGCCTGAAGCATCAACGGCGACATCGCCGGGGTGGTTTATTTTAGCTGCAGTAGCCGGACCACCATCGCCACTAAAACCAGCTGTTCCAGTACCCGCAATGGTTGTAATAACCCCGGAAGCATTAACCATCCTAACTCTGGAACCACCCACTTCGGCAATGTAAAGGTTACCAGCTGCATCATAAGATATACCGCTCGGGGCATTTATCTGGGCTGCGGTGGCTAAACCACCGTCTCCGGCAGAGCCTGCTGTGCCT
The DNA here is from genome assembly GCA_947447265.1 of Chitinophagaceae bacterium. Classification (GTDB taxonomy): domain Bacteria; phylum Bacteroidota; class Bacteroidia; order Chitinophagales; family Chitinophagaceae; genus Flavipsychrobacter. The sequence goes on along the minus strand of CANFKC010000013.1, from coordinate 70,490 downwards.
GTACCTACTATGGTATTAATAATTTGTGCGTTTGCTGAAAACAAACAAAAGGACAGTAATGCGCTAAGTAAGAGAGATCTCATGAGTGGTCAAAAATTTGGTAGCGCAGTTACGGAAATATGAATTCCAGAACCACAGCATTATTAATAAGCTCGAAAATAAGTAATATAATAGTGCAGACTTACCCTTTCCCTCGAAATGACTGTTTTTTGGTGTGAAATGCACAGTTTTTCCGTTGAACGGTAAAATTTAAAAAACATATGCAAAGTACCCGCATGCAAATCGCGCCATATCAAAGCACCTTTTTCATCAACATATCTATCTGTTCATCATTGCCAAGGCGGAAAATGTGGGAGCCAAAAAATTCAAAGCCCCAGCGCTTGTAAAAGTTGATAGCCTTTTGGTTATGCTCCCACACACCCAGCCAAACCATATTAAACCGGTTTTCAATGGCATGGCTTATACATTTGGTCATAAGGGCAGCGCCTATTTTGTGGCTTTGGTATTGCTGCAAAACATATAGTCGCTCTATTTCCAATGGCAGGTTGCCCGCAAGTTCGGCCGGAGTTTCAGTAGCCCTCACTTTAGCAAAACCAGCCGGGTTACCATCAAACGAAGCCAGGTAAAACGTATTGGTACTATCGGCCAGTTCGGTTGCAATCTTCCCCTGGTTCATTTCCGTCAGCACATATTTATCCATGTCTTCCTTCGTATTATCGGCTGCAAAGGTTTCCACAAAGGTGGCAACCGCGAGTTGCGTTAGTATTGCTGCATCTTCCGGTTCGGCTATTCGTATGTATATTTTATTTAACACAAATCGTATTTTTATTTGCAATTCGCTGCAAGTTATTGATTAGCGATTTCTTTAACTCAAATTTGTAGCATATAAGCTGTTATTTAAGTACGAAAACATCCGTTTTACCTACCTTTGCCCCCATGCGTCGTTTAACGGCAATATTATTACGTTCATTTCTGCAGGGGCTTATTCTGCTTAGTCCCATTGTCATCACCGGTTATATACTCTACAGTGTATTTAATAGTGTGGATGGCATACTGAGCGTTGAAGGCTTGTTTCCTTTTAAAATACCCCGTGGCTTAGGCTTTATTATCATTATTTCTTTCGTAACCCTGCTTGGCTACCTCGGTACAAGGTTGTTCGTGGGCCGCTGGCTCTTCGATGCGTTTGGGCACGTGTTGGAAAATACTCCCGGCATTAAGTTCATTTATTCGTCTATCCGCGATATTATCAGCTCATTCGTGGGCGATAAGAAACGCTTTAATAAACCAGTATGGGTGTGTGTAAACCTTAACCCGGAAACCTGGCGCATAGGTTTTCTTACCCAGCGCGACATGGGGCACCTGGGCATGGAAGATAAGGTGGCTGTTTATATGCCGCATGCTTATGCAATTTCCGGCTGGGTTATTGTTACTGAAAACAAATACGTTAAGCCTGTGAAAGACATGACAGCAGGCGAGGCCATGAAATTTGCCGTAAGCGGAGGGGTTACAACTTTAGAGGATGAGCACAGGAAAGATTAATTTCAATGCCGGACCCGCTGCATTACCACCGGAGGTACTGCAGGAGGCCGCTGCAGCGGTAAGGGAGTACAAAAATACCGGGCTTTCCATTCTGGAACTGCCGCACAGGGGCGCGGAATTCCTGGCCATAATAGCCGAAACCAAATTGCTGGTGAAGGAACTCTGCAACCTTAATGATGATTACGAAGTAGTCTGGGTGCATGGCGGTGGCAGAATGGTCTTTGCCATGCTAGCAATGAATTATCTGACCCATAACGATACAGCCGGATATATAGACAGCGGGCATTGGGCCGCCGAAGCAATTGATTACGGCAGGCATTACGGGCAGGTATCGGTTCTGGGTTCATCCCGCACTACCAACTATAACCAGTTACCCAAACTCGACCTTTCGGCCGACAATAATCTGAAATACCTGCACATTACCACTAATAATACCATTTATGGTACCCAATACCACCATGTGCCGGCGTTTAAAAGCCCGTTAGTAGCCGATATGAGTAGCGATATATTTAGCTGCCAAAGAGATTATACGCAGTATGACATGTTCTATGCTGCAGCGCAGAAAAACCTTGGTACCCCGGGCGTAGCTCTGGCGGTTATTAAAAAGGATTTCCTGGAGAAAAGCTTCGACAATTTGCCGCCAATACTTAGCCTGAAGGCCTATGTAAAAGAAAACAGCGTGCTCAATACGGCAAATGTATCAGGCATATATACGGCCTTACTTATGCTCAGGTGGATAAAAGGAAAAGGGATAGCCGCAATAGAAAAAGACAATCAGCTTAAAGCAACCCTTTTATATGATGCGCTGGATAACAGCAAAATTTTTATTCCGCATGTGGTAGTTAAGGAGCACAGAAGCGATATGAATGTGTGCTTTACCGCACTCGATAAGAATATAGAGCAAGCATTGCTTACCTTGTGCGCTGAAAATGATATCATTGGCATAAGTGGCCACCGGTCAGTAGGTGGTTTCAGGGTATCGTTATATAATGCCATAACAGTTGAATCAGTAAAAAAGCTGGTGGCTATTATGACGGAACTGGAAGCCGGGGTATAAGTTGATTACAAAATAAAACAAACAAAAACCAAGTATATAAATGGCAAAGATCACCCCGTTTATGGGCTTAAGGCCCAGGAAAGAAATAGCAGCAGAAGTAGCTACACTGCCTTATGACGTAGTAAGTGTAGCAGAAGCTAAGGAATTTAAAAAGGACAAATACAACTTCTACCATGTGACAAGGTCGGAGATAGATCTGCCGGATAATATTGATGTGCATAGCCTGGCAGTGTATGAAAGAGCTAAGGAAAACCTGGATAGTTTCGTAAAAGAAAAAATACTGGTTCAGGATACAGAACCTTGCTATTACATTTATGAGCTGGTAATGAATGGCAGGTCGCAAACAGGCCTGGTGTGTGGTTCATCAATTGACGACTATAACGAAGGCATTATTAAGAAACATGAATATACAAGGCCTGAAAAAGAACTAGACCGTATAAACCACATTACTACTACCGGCGCACAAACTGGTATTGTGTTTCTGGCTTATAACGATTGCGAGAGCGTACAAACCATTATTGACGAATGGAAACAAAATCATGAGCCGGAATATGATTTTACCGGCAAAGATGGTGTTCGCCACATTTTTTGGGTAATAGACAATTATGCCAAGGTGGCCAGCATTACCCACAACTTTAGCATAAATGTACCCTGCACTTACATTGCAGACGGTCACCACCGCGCAGCTTCTGCAGCTAAAGTGTGTAAAGAAATGAGGAACAACGGATTTTCAATTGGTGGCGATGAATCTTTCAACTACTTTGTTACCTGCATTTTCCCAGAAAGCCAACTGGAAATAATGGACTACAACCGTGTAGTAAAAGACCTGAATGGGAAAACTCCCGAGCAGTTTATTGCAGAATTAGGCAATGAATTTACCGTAACCAAATTAGGCGCAACTGCGTTTAAACCTGCTAAGGCCCATGAATTTGGCATGTACCTCGATGGTAGCTGGTACCAGCTTGTGGCAAAAGAGGGCACTTTCTCTACCGACCCGATTGGCATCCTTGATGTGAGCGTACTTTCAGCAAATGTGCTGGATAAATTACTTGGTATTAAAGACCAGCGTGTTGATAAACGGGTTGATTTTGTAGGCGGTATAAGAGGTATGGCTGAACTTCAGAAAAGAGTTGACAGCAAAGAAATGGCAGCAGCATTTTCCATTTATCCTGTGTCCATACAACAACTGTTTACCGTTGCTGATAGTGGTAATGTAATGCCACCAAAAAGCACCTGGTTTGAGCCGAAGTTAAGAGATGGTCTGGTAGTTTATACGATATAATTTGAGTATCAGTATCCCACGCCTTAAAGGTGTGGAACACCTATCAATAAAACTGGTTTTTTATGCGAATAGACGAACTGGCACAAGAAAGAAACTAAAACACACTCCATGGAATACAGAAGGTTAGGAAAAGCGGGATTACAGTTAAGTGTCGTTTCATACGGCTCATGGGTTACTTTTTCGCAGCAGGTAGGCGATAACAGTGCCGACAAACTAATGGGTATCGCTTATGATGCCGGCATTAACTTCTTTGATAATGCAGAGGCTTATGCCGGTGGCAAATCAGAAGAAATAATGGGTAGGGTGCTCAAGCAAAAAAACTGGGATCGTACCTCGTATTGTGTTTCAAGTAAGGCATTCTTTGGTTTGTATGGCGTTGACAATAAGCCTAACCAGAAGGGCCTGAGCCGTAAGCACCTTACCGAAGCCTGCAATGCCGCTTTGCAGCGTATGCAACTGGATTACCTGGATCTTTTCTATTGCCATCGCGCTGACCCGGAAACGCCAATGGAGGAAATTGTGCGTACCATGAATACGCTTATTGAACAAGGCAAAATATTGTATTGGGGAACCAGCGAATGGAGCGCAGCAGAGATACTGGAGGCACACGATGTGGCTAAAGCGCTTTGCCTTATTGGCCCTTCTATGGAACAACCGCAATACAACCTTTTTGAGCGCCAGAAAATGGAAAGTGACTACCTGCCCATTTTTAATGGAGCAGGCATGGGCACCACTATCTGGAGCCCCTTGGCTTCCGGCTTGCTAACTGGTAAATATAATAGCGGCATACCGGATGGTTCCCGTCTTTCATTACAAAATTACAGTTGGCTGAAAGAGCGCGTAATGGACCCTGCAAAATTGGAAAAAGTAACCAGCCTTTCTGCAGTCGCGAAAGAACTGAATACCACCCTTTCCACTTTGTCTATTGCCTGGACAATTAAGAACCCGAATGTAACTACCGCAATACTAGGTGCTACTAAAGACACGCAGTTACTTGAAAACTTAAAGGCAGTGGAACTATACACCCAGTTGACCCCAGAAATTATGAATCAAATTGATGAGATAATGGGTACAAAACCCACGAATTAATTCAGGTGACAAGATACTTTATAACCCGGCAAAAAGTTGCCGGGTTATTTTTTTTACTGTTCAAAAATGTGCCGCATATCGGTATAGTAAAATTTGCAGGCCGGCCTTAGTCCGCATTCATTGCACTTGGGGCTGCGTGCAACGCAAATGTACCTGCCATGCAGTATCAGCCAATGGTGCGCAATCGGCAATAATTCTGATGGGATATTAGCGACCAGTTGCTGTTCGGTTTGTAAGGGGGTGGTAGCATCTTTTGTTAAACCAATCCGCTCGGAAACCCTGAACACATGGGTATCTACAGCCATTCCCGGTTTACCGTATACCACCGATATTATTACGTTGGCGGTTTTCCTGCCCACACCCGGAAGTTCGACCAATTCTTCAATGGTATCCGGCACAATGCAATTGTATTTTTCAACCAGCATTTTTGCCATGCCTATCAGGTGCTTCGTTTTATTATTGGCAAAGGTTACGCTGCGTATAAATGGTTCTACTTCTTCAAAAGTTGCCTCAGCCAGCAGTTGCGGCTCCGGATACCTTTCAAACAAAGGCGGTGTTACCATATTTATGCGCTTGTCGGTGCACTGAGCTGAAAGAATAACGGCCACAAGCAGTTCATACGGATTGCCATAGTGCAATTCCGTTTCCGCAACCGGCATGTTCTTTTGAAACCATTCTATTACAAACTTATAGCGCTCTTTCTTTGTCATAATGCAGTTTCAAAAGTAGAGATTTATACGCATCAACATTTAGTATTGCCATAAAGTTTCGCGCAAAGCCGCGAAGACGCTTATCATCTATTGAAACGATCAAGAGTTAAGAGACGCAATCACGACCTCACCTATATCAAATGAAAAATAGCCTGCAGTATAAACCGCAGGCTATCTATCTCACACACACAAATCAATAAATTATTTTGGCTCAAAGTGAAGGGCATAGCCATTCATACAATATCTTAAGCCAGTTGGCTGAGGTCCGTCGTCAAACACATGGCCTAAATGCCCTCCGCAACGCGCGCATACAACTTCTGTCCGGGTACTGCCCATTGAGTTGTCAGTTTTTTCATTTACGCTCGCTTTATCATATGCCTGGTAAAAACTGGGCCATCCTGTGCCGCTATCAAATTTTGTGGCTGAACTGAATAACAGGTATCCGCAAGCTGCGCAGTAATACATGCCTTTCTTGGGGTTGTGCACATACGGGCCGGTATCTGGCCTTTCGGTGCCCTCTTCGCGGAGAATATGGTACGTTTCCGTCGGCAGAACTTTTTTCCACTCCGCATTACTCACGTTCAGCTTACTGTTATCAGTATGCGAATAATAATGATTGGCTTTATTTATAGTGGTTTGCTGTGCATTGGTGCAGCTAACACCTAATAACATAATAAGTACCGATAAAATTAAACTTGTGTTCTTCATAGATTTTTGTTGTTGCTGTAATAATAAACGAAGGTATTACCCGTATGGATTTTAAATGTTGGGCTTTAACGAAATTTTTATAATTAAGCGCATAAAAATAGGCCCTGTTATGGGGCCTGTTTTTATAAGTGGGGGAAATTTACTTTATTGAGATTCAAATTCAGGCTTTTCCTTTCTAACAATCAAAGCTATCAGTAGCCCTACCAAACTATCCCAAAGTAAATTGGAACATATGCCTAACAAATTATTGGTCAGGTTGAATTTTTTCGATTCCTCTATTTGTTTATCAAATGCCTGAGACGTTTTATTGAGCGATTCTTCCGGCGTATTAAACTTTTCCATCCAGCTAAGCATTGCTGTCTTCAACTTAAATACATACTGCTTGTCAATATACTGCATGTATACAAAATTGTAAATAAAGTACATTATACCCGCAATCAGTACCATAATGAATATGGCTCCGTAAATTTCTTTGAAGGAAATATAGCCACCATTTTCCTTCTTTAATCTTGCAGCTAATATGCCCAGAAAGACAAGAAATAAAACGTAACCTCCAATTTTTATACCATAAAATAGTACCACGCTACCCACCTGCGAAAAAGCTAGTGTAGCAATAACCATATAAAAAATACCGAGAATAAGCCCATAAACTGCGGCCATTTTACTTCTCGCTGCCGATGTTGCTGCTTCCATAATTATTTATTTAAATTGAGTTTGCTGTTGTTAAAAATACCAATAACCGCACCTGCTAATGCTTTCCCGATGAACGGATTATTCATTGCCGCAGATTTTTTGCTAGCTGTTGTAAGCGTATGCTTTCCTGTCGCCGAAAACAAGGTTAAGGAAGCCACGCCGCCCTTTGCTATCGCATCGGTCTTCAGTCCGAATAACTTCCTTGGTGCTTCTGCAAGTACTTCCGTTATTCTTTCTATACTAAGGTAATCTTTTAGGGTATCCCAAACTATATTAAAAGCAATTTCCTGCACAGCCATGCCATCAGCAGCATATTCAAACTCCTTGGTTTTTGCATCCCATTCGTGCGGGCGGTGGTGTGTAGCAATGCAATCAATAGTACCATCTTCCAGGCCCTTTATTAAAGCAAGCCTGTCTGCTTCGCTTCTTAGTGGTGGTGTTACTTTGTAAGCGCTGTCATAGGTATTCAGCATATCTTCAGTAAGCGCCAGGTGGTAAGGCGTTACCGAACAACTGATGTTCAATTTTTCCTTTTTCGCTTTACGTATCATCTCCACAGCTACTGCGGAAGAAATACCGGTAATGTGTAATTTGGAATTTGTATAACGCAGCAATTCAATATCGCGATAGAGCATAAGGGTTTCGGCAAGCAAGGGGATGCCGGGCATCCCTAAAGCGGTTGAAACAGCGCCCTCGTTCATGAGCCCGCCGGCGGCCAGCGGTGCATCAACAGGCATTTGTAAAACAGTTCCGCCAAACGCCTTAACATACTCCAGTGCCTTAAGCATCAGGTTAGCGTTCTGAATGGGTTTCCAGCCATCAGTAAAGGCCGTAGCGCCGTTGGCATACATATCCATCATTTCCGCCAGTTCCTTGCCTTCTGCATTAGCAGTCACTGTTCCCAAAGCATGAAGGGAAACGACATTGCCTATAGCCTTACCCAGCACGAATTGTATTACGGACTTTGAACTTACTGCAGGTTGTGTATTAGGTAAGAGCAATACATCAGTGAAACCTCCGGCAGCAGCAGCGGAAAGCCCGGTTGCTATTGTTTCTTTATGCTCCAGCCCTGGTTCGCGGTAATCAGCAAACACATCTACCCATCCGTTGGAAACCAGCAGTTCTTCTCCCGCATTGCCTTTCCACACTTCTTTACCCTCGGCCACTATAGATGGGGCAGTTTTTGCCGATTTCTTATTTTGTTCTGTAATAGTAACGATCGTACCATCGGTAATAGTGATATCAACAACCTTATCGTTAAAATCCGATTGCTTATCCAGTACCCTGACCTTGTTTATCAGCACCTGCATTTTGTGCGTGTTTATTTTAATGCGTAATGAGGAAAATTATTGGTAACAAAGTTATCACTATTATTGAAAACAAGGGGGTGGTTTTGAAACGGGCATAACAAACCAATAAAAACAATCAGTTTCAAGGTAAATCCCGAAGGGATGTATACATTTTAATGCGTTTGCCTTGTTGAAAGGGGTAGTAATGAGGCTTTTCTATTGCAACTACGCTGCTAAGCAGTAGCAGGTTTTTGTACTCTTGCCAGCAACCAGGTCTCCACAAATAACATTACCAGCGCCAGCAGCACACACAATTTCCATAATGGGAAGTCGCTGGCTGCGCTTGCTTTAATGTTGCTGCCCTGGCTCATATCCGGCCATTTTACATTGTCGCCCTTCCATTCACTTTTCAGCGAACTGATGTTCCGGTACTCCAGTTGCGATTCATGTTTATCCTGGTTAACACCCACTATTGTGGTATCGCTGCCCACAGCTGAAAGCTGGTAGAAACCCGGCTGTTGCACGGCCTGGTCAATAAATACGTCAAGGCCCGCACCATTAGGGCGCTGTGGTGGAATAACATCCACACCTTTAGCGAGTATATGCACCGTATTGCGTTCTGTAATTTCAGCCATCGGCAGGTAAACCGGCTGTTGGGCGCCTACTGTAACTGCATAAATATTGCTGCTGCCGCTTTGCATAGCCATCTGGTAAAGGAACGGGGCAAAGAAATAACTGCCCGGGAAATTACCTGACTGCAGGTCGGCTGATGTAGCGCAGATATACAATTGTCCGCGAAGCGGATTATAACGCGCCAGTAACGGATCGCCATTGCGGAAGCTTAAAACTGATTGCTGATTGGCGTTCAGGCCTGCGGTAATGTTATAGTGCCAGTTAGCTACAGGTAGCTGCACATTGTCAGGTATCTTCTCAAATAGGTCTTTTACTAAAGCGCTGCCTTGTTGCAAGGTGCTCGCGGTTTGCACCGCGGTATCGATGCCGGTTATGGTAATGTCGCCAATTTGTTTTAAGCCTTCATTAAGTGCCTGGATGTTGGCTGTTTTACCGGGGAAAATGCAGATGCTCTGCCCTTGTATAAGCGCATTCTTAATGCCTTTGGCTGTAGCTTCATCTATTTTAGTAATGCCGTTAAAAATAACCAGGTTGTAATTGTTCCACTCTTTAGGCGCGGTAGTAACATCGAGCTGGTTAAGCCTGAAACCGTTGTAAGCGCGGAAAGCAGCCTGTAAATAAGGATTGATCTGCCCTTCGTTAAGCACCAGTACCGAAAGGCTGGAAGCACTGCGGGCTGTTATCCGGAAAGTATCATCAAACCGAACTAACGCGTCATTTACAGTAAGTTTCAGCTGCTGCCAGTTCGCATCATTCACCTGAAAGGAGAGCGTATCGATGCTCTCTTTCTTATCAGCAAAATTGAGGGTTGCCGCGCTTTTTACCTGTCCGTTTATGGATAGTTGCAGCACCACTTCATCTTTTATGGCTTTCCCACCTAAACGGGTATGCACCACAACACTGTTATTTTTACCCACCTGTAATACAGGCATCGCCAGGAATGCGGTATCGATATACACATCCTGCGGCTCATCAGCCTGAACTGGTAAACCATAGAAAGTGATATTTTTCATTTGCGCTTTGTCGGGCAATGCCTGAAAAGCGTTCTGCTGGAAATCGGAATAATAAAAGAGGTCGCCGCCCGGCAGTGCTTCATTCTGCACCATGCCTTGTGCCAATGCTACTACCTGGCCAACAGTTTTGGTTGCGGGTGTAAAGTCGAGCGAATTAATTTCATTATATACTTTATCGGCAGGTTCTGCACGAAAACTGGTAGGTTTATCGTTAGTTAGTAACAAAAAACGAGTACCGGGTTTGGCGTATTTTACCTGTTTGGCTGCGGTTTCTTTAGCAATATCCAGCATGGTGCGCGCGCCCTTCTTAACGCTCATGCTGTAAGAATTATCTATGTAAATGAGCTGTAGTTTGTTACCGGTTTCTTTATTATGGTTGTTGAAAAATGGCTGCGCGAATGCGAGTATCAGCAGCGTCATGAAAAGCAGGCGCATAATAAGCAACCACTTGTACCTTACCTGCGATTGCTTACGGCTGTTCAGTTGAATATTTTTCAGAAAACGGGTGTGCGGGAACAATACCGTTTTGTACTTGCGCAAATTGAACAAGTGTATCAATACAGGTATGGCCAAAAGTGCCCCGGCCGCTAAAAAAAGAGGATATAGAAAACTCACCGGACAAATATAAGTATTACCAAATTGGCAAAAGGAGAAGAAAATCTTAAAAGGCTAGAATATCTTTAATAATCGATAAAAATAAAAGATATCTAATTGACAGCCTTAATTAATGTGGCATTGCTTGAGTAAAGTTAATTCACCTTCTCTCTCTTCAACCCTCCCAAACCAATACTTTCTGTACCGCGGGTATTGTTGATATTAGCTATGCTGTTCTGACCTGACATTGTTTTTAGCACAACCAATACTATTTGCTTTTGCTGGATATTCAGTTGGGCAAGATGTTCGGCAATTTCATCGTCAAGTTGTTTGGCAGCAAGCATAATAGTTGGTTTTCTCATCACAAATATAGCTTTTTTTCTTCAAAAATATATGTTGTAGCTATGTGTAATGAACATGTGACCACTAACTTGTGTAGTATGCAATTAGGTGTGGCCGTTATCATTGCCATATTCCAGCCTATTTCCCGCTATATCGCCCTGCAACGAAATGCTTATATTTGATATTGATATAAGAACTGCCCGCCAGTTGAAAATCGCTCCCTATGAAATTCATGCTCGTTTTATTGTGTAGCCTCACCCTTTCTTTTACAGCCAGCGCAATATATGATATAATACCCCTGCGCACAGAAATTGACCTGTCTCAAAACTGCGTGGTGGGCGAGATCGTGAAACTGGACGAAGATTTTGTATGGTTGAATGTAAAACAAAGAATTTTTGGAGAGATAAAATCAGGGACGATAGCCGTTAGACGCTTTTACAACTGGACTTGTGCATCCAGATCAGTTGAGTATAGGGTGGGGCAAAAGGAGGTGATTTTCTTTAGCAAAACTAACAACCTCATTAACGAATTCGAATATATCGGTATAGGAGCTGGCGATGAATTTGAACTTCCGCTTTTAGATGAATCTACCGTTAGCCTGGCACATTTCGCATATGGTGGTCACGGCCAGGGCACATTGAAACTTGCTGATCTTATTGGGGGTATTACTGATTACAGGCGCTTTTTGCATATCGCACCAGATCTTTACATAGAAGAGTTAGAGTTGCAATTACATATGTTTTTACAAAAGTCGCCGGTACATGAAATTTTGTTTAGCCGGTTTAACATGGTTGAAAACGACTCCAATAAAATAAGCTACAGTTACGACGAAGTAAGTTCCATTTTAGATACGACATCAAAAGTTTTATACAAGGGCATCTATAACATTATCAGGCTGGATATAACGAAAGCTGACAACTTGAGATACTTCCTTACAGCTGACAATGCAACAGTGCGTAAACTACCGGATGCCGGATATTATGGCGTAAAACCGACGACTAAAGCGACAAGCGTTACGGTAGCTATCAGGAAAACCGCAGGTCTGGGTGATACAACAATTGCATTTACCAAGCCTTTTGTGGTTGAAAATATTCCGGACCCCACAATATATATTAGGGAAACAGCAAATGACACACAAAGTGTCAATTCTTTCGGAAGCGAAATTCCCTTGCGGTTGTACCATAAGCTTGGTCCCCGGAGACAGAATCGCCACTTGATTTACACAATCCTTGCCTTCGATGTTGATTTCATGATTGCGGGAAAACGTTCTACCGTAAAATGTAAAAGTACCCTGAGTACGCTTCAATACCGAAATTTAGCAATTAGCCTTAAACCCGGAGACAGCGTGAGGTTTTATAACATTCGGGCTGCATACCCCGATAACAGCGTTAAAGTTGTTGCTGAGAAAACCTTTTATTTGAAGTAACGTGCCGCAAGCCAATTAAACTCCACGCGCTGTCGGAGCATCCACCCAATTTTTACAAAAAAAGGCGCAACATTGCTGCTACGCTTTCCCGGGATGTTAATGCGCTATCAAGAAGTTTACCTCAATGCTCATTGCTTGCAAGTTGCTCCATAATATCAGTTATAATCAGCCAAAACCCATAAAATAAAGTGAGTTTTGGCTGAGTATAGGTTTTGAAGTGAGATGCTATTTTATCTTAAAAACTACCAAATTACTTGTCAAATAAAGCGTCCATCGTAATCTCGTTTTGTACCAACCCGGTATAATAAATGTTCTGCCTGATACCATAAGTAGTAATCATTGTAAGAAACAGCGCTTTGTTTGTTTTCGCCTTTTCTCTGAAAACAGCCAGCTTATTCTTCAGTTCCGCAGCATACCTCTTGTCAATAGAAAACGACGAAAGTGTATACTTCATTTCACAGATATTTATGCAATGGTCGGTACGGTCTATCAATAAATCAATTTGTGTTCCCTGCTCCTCACCTTTCGATGCATATCTCCATACCGACTCTGTTGTAAGCACCCCGGCTATTCCGAGAGCCTTCTTGATTTGCTGTACATGCTTTTGGCAAATCCCTTCAAAAGCGATGCCGCTCCAGCTACTCCATGAAGGGCCAGTTGACAGCTTAAGCCAGGTCCCATCTCCCGTAAACCGGCTTTTTTGCATAAACTTCAAATAAAAAAGAGAATACTCGTCCGAGAGTTTGTAAATACTCTCTTTCACACTTCTATCAAACGGTATGTACGGAGTGATAAATCCAGACTCCACTAACTCTTCCAATAATTTTGTTGCCGTTCCCCCGGATGATAGCCCGCAGCTAAGGATTATTTCTGTACGGTTAAGGCCTTTACGCGTAACGGACAACGCCTTAATAATAGCGATATGTTGTTCTGCATTATCAAATAAAGAAGTGAAAATATTATTGAACTCATCTTTAAGAACACCATCTTTTGCAAAGCATATCCTGTCAATTGCCTGTGTTGCGCTCTCCCCTGTTCTTACCGACTTCAGGTATTGAGGAATCCCACCCATAGCCATGTATAATTGCAATACCTGGTATCTATCTATATTTACCTTCAGGCTTTTCAGGTACTCTTCCGTTTCATTAAGATCAAACGGCATCAACCTTATCTTCTGAGTTATCCTGTTATGCAGCCCTCCTCTGTTATTCACTATTTTTTGTATCATCCACGATGCAGCCGACCCACAAATAACTACAACCAGGTTTGGCTGCCGGGAAGCCCAACTATTCCAGAAATGCTCAAAAGCGCCGAGAAAGCCCGACTTGGGCGTCTGAAGCCAGGGAAGCTCATCTAAAAACACAACACCTCTTTTGTTCTTTAGTTTAGGTGTCAAATATCTCGCCAGCAAATGAAATGCCTCTATCCAACTTGTAAGCTTCGCATCTGAAGTTTTATCTCCGGCAACGTTCTTTAAGGCTAAGCTAAAACTCAGTAACTGTTCTGCCAGTGACGCATGATGAACACCCGAAAACTCAAACAGCATCTTGCCTTCGTATACCGAACGAACGAGAAATGTTTTTCCTACTCTTCGCCTGCCAAATATCGCTACTAGCTCCGCTTCCGGCGATTTAAATGCTCTGTCGAGCAACATTTTTTCGTGCTCCCTGCCTACAAGTTGCTCCATAATATCAGTTATACTCAGCCAAAACTAATGAAAAAATAGCAGTTTTGGCTGAGTATAATAAAAAATATACTCAGCCAAAACCCATAAAATAAAGTGAGTTTTGGCTGAGTATAGGTTTGACACTATGCAAAAAAGGCGCAACATTGCTGCTACGCCTTTCTTGTAGTGATTATGCTGTAGTTTAGTTAACTACCGGCAGATAGCCGTAGTTTTTGCCGTATTCCATCATCTGGTTAAAGAAGTTATCAGGGTATTCCACCTTTACATCTTTAATTTCTGTACCATTCATTACAGGCACCAATTTAGGCTGTATGAAGCCACGGTATGGCTTAATGCCCAATTTCGCAAAGCGCTCCAGTATTTCTTTATGCAGTTCTTTATCCACTTTTACGCCATAGTTTTCAACCAGATTTTTACCAGCCTTGAAATCGCCTTCTGATTTAATGCGCTGTATTTCTTTAAGTAAGTCGCCGAACAATACACGCAGCTTGGCGTAATCGTTAACCTGTACATAGGTTTTGCCATCCTTTTTCACCAATTCAGTTACTTTATCCTTAGCACCTTTTTCAAATGCCCAATGCGCAATCAACGCACGGTTACGCATATGCGCTTCTTCCAGTTGTTCCCCTGGTTTCAGGCGGGTAAGCTGGGTCATCAGGCCGTTCATCATGTAGTTGTCGTAAGCAGCTTTAGCAACGTCCATATCAGGCATTACCTTGATGTCTATCAGCTTCTGATCCATTATAAAGTACAGGCCAACCAGGTCAGCACGGGCTTCTTCCAGGCAGCTGGCGTAGTTCTTTAATGTTTTGTCAGTTGTTTCAACACCGGCATTAATCTTACCGCTTGCATGGCCAATACACTCATGCATATCGGTATGCAGGTCAGATGCAAGGCCACCGTATTTCTTCATACGTGCTTTTACCTCATCGCTGATAGCAAACTCATCAACCACGCCGCTTTTAGCGCCTACAACATTGTAAGAATGAATGATGTTGGTTAACGAAACTGATTTTGAACCATGATCCTTGCGTACCCAGTCAGCATTCGGCAGGTTAATACCGATAGGCGTGCTCGGTGCAGCATCACCGCACTCTACTATTACCGTGATAGCCTTAGCGGTAATACCTTTAACCGTATCTTTTTTATGCTCCTTCATAATAGGAGAGTGGTCTTCAAACCACTGCGCCTCTTTAGCTATCGCTTCAATACGCTTGGTTTCTTCCATATCTTTCATAGATACGGTACTTTCGAAGCTACCCTTTTTGCCAATAGCATCCAGATACACTTCAATAAAGCCATTCACCACATCAATGCGCGATTTCAGGTCTTTAACCCATGCAATGCTGTAATCATCCCATGTTTTAAGGTCACCGGTCTGGTAGTATTTAACCAGCAGATCGAGCGCTTGCTTTTGTTCTGCATTTTCAGCAACTGCTGATGCTTTTTGTAACCAACCTACAATTTTATCAATTGCCGCACCATACATGCCGCCGCTCTTCCAGGTCTTCTCCACTATTTTGCCATTCTCTTTTACCACTTTGCTGTTTAAGCCCCATGAAGGTGCATTACCCTTGGTATCGAAATTAGCATAGAAGGCTTCCACTTCTTTTTGAGTTACCCCTTCATAGAAGTTGTTAGATGAGTTGGCAATGTTATCGATATTCGGCCTCTGGTCTACTACCTTTGGTTCAAACTTAGGGTCGAATACTATTGGTTTAATACGGGCTATAAACGCATCAACACTTTCACCGGCTTGTTTTGGTAATTGTGCTGTATCGCAAGCCTTTACTACACTTGTAAAATATTCAAACGAACATTCCGGGATGAATTTTTCATTGCTGTAATGGTGATGGTTGCCGTTGCTGAACCAGAAGCGACCGCAATAGTCTTCAAACTTCTTCCAGTCAGGATTAGCCTTATCGCCCTTGTAGCTGCCGTACATAGCTTCTATTGTCTTACGCAATAGTATACCATGCTTGCTCTTCATGTCATATATCATATCCCGACCGCAAAGCGCTGCTTCATACAGGTAGTATGATAATTGTTTTTGTTGCAGGCTCAGGCTGTTAAAGCCGGGTATCTGGTAACGTAGCGTTTGCAGGTCGCCGAACGCCTGTGCTTCTACCTTAAAAGTGCTGTCGTAACCGTCTGCCGCAGTTGCAGTACTATCGGTTTTGGCTTTTGAAGTGTCGCCACCGCTTTTGCAGCCTGTTGTAAGCAATTGTACACTCATGAACGCTATGGCTGGAATAGCCCATTTTGATTGTTTAATAATTGATCTCATTTAACCGGGTTGTTTAAAACAGAATAAAAGTACACATAAGCAAGCTATAATTATATGCGGCATTTAAAATTACCGGTCTTTTTAACCACTATCGGGCTACATATCTGAAACAAAATCGGGCACTAAACTGGTTCATACAGTTTTTGTGCCCGATAATTGAGTAGTTAGAAGAATTGCTGCTTAGTTCGCTTTTGTCTCCGGTGTCTTTGCTACTGCTGCTTTCGGTGTAACGTCACCAGTTATGGATAGCACCATAGTTTTTTGCTGCGCGTCAGATGAAATCGTAACTGTCTTACTTATTCTTCCTGACCTGCCCTCAGTATTATAGCTTACATGTATCACTCCCTTCTTACCTGGCATAATCGGTTCGTGTGGCCACTGTGGCACCGTGCAACCGCATGACCCTGCAGCATTGCTGATGCTTATTGGCTTTTTACCGGTATTTGTGAATTCAAAATCGCATTCCGCTTTGGGGCCCTCCGGCACTGTGCCATAGTTGTGCGTTTCTTCTTTAAACTTAAAGACGCCAGCATTCGGGTCTACGGCTTCTGTTTGCGGCGCCTGCTGAGCGGTTGGAGCGTTTACAATCGGGGCTTTGTGGTCTTGTGCTTTTACCGCAGCCATGCTCACAGCAAGGCATAGTACGGACATGATTACTCTTTTCATAATCGTTAGTTGATTTTGGTTATTAAATTGATGGAAAATTCTTGCGTCGGCTACTTAATTATGAAATTACCGTAGCCTTTATCTATAGTGATGTTCTGACTGGTTGTATTTTTATTGCAATCTGTTTTAAAAATGCCGGTTAGCAGGTCGCCCTCTTTTTCACAGGTTATATAATCGAAGAGGTCTTGCGCGGTTGAGGGTTTTGAATTGGCATTCAGTACAATGGTTTCACCGGTATTCACACGGGTTATTCTTATTTCATCAACCGACACATTACAATCGTGGGTGCTATTGTTCACTTTATATTTTAATTGTCCGGCCTGGTCAGGCTCAATAGTACTGCAGGTTGCAATCTCTGACGGCGCCTCATTTTTGCAGCGGATGGTTTGTAGTATGCATATCTGCAATGGACATGGCGTGCTGTTACATATAAATTCTTTGGTGCGGTAGTATTCGAAAAGCTCATCCATCCGCTTCTTGTCAATGTGGCGTTTCGGCTGCACTGCACTGGCTACAACAGGCTGTGTTGTTGTGACGATATTATCGTTGTTTATGGCTTGCGGTTTAGGTGCCGGAACTGTTTTTATTTTCAATGGCTGCACTTTTTCTTCCACCGGCTTAGCTATTTGTATGCTATCCTCTGGCTCGCTAATTACAGCGCTCTTTATCCATTCGTGCATAGGGTCTTTTACCGTATCAGTATGTATAGCTATCACGTCTTTTGCGGCGAAATGTGGCTGGCGAATTAACCAGGTAAGGCCACCACCGCAAAACAGTATCGCAAGTACCGCAGCTGCAATACTGCTTACCTTATTCTGTATACCAACTTTCGGAGGGTGCAGTTTTTTAGAAAGTGTATTCCATTCTAAATCCTTGTCAAAGCCCGGCATCAGTTCTTTCAAAGATGCTTGTTCCAATTTGTCGTTCAGCGATTCATTTAAACCCGATGCCATTAATAATTGATTTTAGCTTCCTGTAATAGTTTTTCTCTGAGCATTGTACGTGCCCTATGCAATTGTGACTTCGATGTGTTTTCCGATATTGCCAGCAGTTCACCAATTTCGCGGTGGTTTTTCCCCTCAAAAACATAGAGGTTGAAAACGGCCCGGTAACCATCGGGTAAACTATGCACCAGCTTAATTATCTCTTTTACACTCAGATGGCCGAGTACATCGTCATCGGTTCCAACCGTATCATACTGCTCAAATTCTTTTGCTTGTATAAAAAATGGCTGCCGCTTTCTCAGGTGCATAAGGCACTGGTTAACCACAATTTTCTTTAGCCATGCCTTTACGCTGCCTTCGCCCTGGTAGGTAAAAGTTTTTATGTGCTTAAAGAAATTCAGAAAACCATCCATCAGCACTTCCCTGGCATCTTCCTGATTCACTATATAGCGCAGGCACAGTATCATCATGCTTTCTACATGCATATTGTAGAGCACTTTCTGTGCCGATGGACTGTTGTTTTGACAACATTTCACCAGGTACTGTTCGTCCGCACTATTTAGTACTTCATCTTTCAAGTATGCTACAACAGGTTTAAGGTTGCCATATTAAAATTATGCCTTTTATACAACTCAGTCCACAACCGCTACAACATATTAAATGCCGGTTTGGAAAAAAGGGTTGCGTGCGGCGGGAAATATTTTGCGGGAGGGGGGTGCTTCTTTCGATTGATAGCGGGCATGTGGCCAGATATATTGCTGTTTTATCTTGCCTCTGTCTTGCTGAGCAGTTCCACATATACATACATTTAGGATTTACAATCATAAATCGTAAAGGTTATTATTCAAATACCCCATGCAGTAAAGCAAAAAGGTGCCCTTTTGAGGCACCCTTCACTAAACTTAAACTTAAACCCTATTCTTTAATTAAACGCTGAACAACTTTCTGATTACCTGAAGTCAATTCAACCATATAAATACCTGCAGCAAATTTGCTTAGTGGCACTGTTACAGAACCATTCTGCTGTATACCCAGATCTTTATTGTAAACACTTACACCAGAAAGATCAAGTAAACGAACAGCAACATTTTCGCTTGCACTCTGTGTGAAGCTGATCTGAACTTCATCAGTTGCAGGGTTTGGTGTCATGGCTACCTTAAGCACTGGCACCGATGGTGCTGCAGGAGCTGGCTTCATAGTCAATTCGAACCTGTTGTTGCCCTGTGTAGTCAGGTTGCTGTTTATTGCAAACCTGTACTCAGCACCCTGGTCTAATTTCACATATTGCTTCAGCAGTTTGTCATGCAGATACAGTTCGCCACCTGTTGGTAAAGCAACTGTTTCTGCCTTAATGATATAGTCCTGTGCGTGTTGCGCAGTTATACCCAATGGAATAACCTTATCCGTATCATACTTACGGGCATCAATTATCATCTTGTGCTCATCGTTAGTAAGACTATAGAAATTCAGGTCAGCACCACCGAAAGGCTTGGTTGCATCAATGCTGCTATCAACATCGTCAGTTGCATTCTCATTGAACTGAACATACAACATATCATAAGGATGGTAGTTGGCATCATAAACCTTAAGAGAGATATATTCCGGAGCAGCTTTAAACAAGTTAGCAGTTGGTGTTGCACCCTTATTATTCTCGTTAAAGGTCAGCGTGCTACCATTGTATGCGGCATGAACCTGGAAAGAATTACAAGCCTGGATATAGTAAGGCACTGCAGTTGTTGTATTGATGAACTGCGCCTGGAACTGACCTGCAGCGCCCAGTGACGGGTTCCATACGAAGTAAGACGGACCTACCACAGTACCTGCAACCAATGCATTGTGTATTACAGTACCGATATCAACCGGAGAAGCATAAGGGTTACCGATCATGTTGTAATCCTGGCCGGAAGAAGAACCCTTACTTAAAGTAACTGTTTGTGTGCCCTGGTTTAAAGTACCCCATTGTGCCACGCTTACCGCCTGTGGCGTATAAGGTGTATAACCTAAGCCGCTGTCTTTCGCACCCCTGAAGAATAACCTCATACCTTGATAACGGTGCAACCTGTTACTGTCCGCTGTTGTAAACGCACTTGTAAATGGCCTCCATCCAGGATCGGAACCTAAAGCTGAATTACCTACAAGCGGGTTGTACCTGAATGCTGAAGGAGCGTTTGATGCCGTAGTAGTGAAGCCATTGCCGGAACCACCTGCACCTGTTACATCAATATAGTTTTGAACCTGGCTCAGACCAATGTAGTTGCTGAACGGATGTGACCAGAAACGATACGCACGACGACCGCCCGGAACATATACCATAACTTTAGCCTGACCAGTAATGCTGGCACCAGCTGGTAATGAATCAACCCTTGCTGTAGCTGCCGAATCAGCATATAATACCAGGCTATCACCGGTTGCCAATGCACCCGTCGTAACTGAAAGTATGCCTTTCACCGTTACCCTTGACGCAGAACCAATTGTTGCACCTGCACTGTTGTTAAGGTTCAGATTGTTTACGGTACCGATACCTGTTATAGTTTGCGCCGATGTATTGTTCAGCTTCACTTTACCTGCACCTGTAATTGTACCGTTATTAACCATGTTACCCTTAACGTTTAAGATAGCGCCTGAATTTAATGTAACCCTTGCGGTTGCAATAAGCGTCAGGCTTCTTACAGTGCCGGTTCCGGATGTAGCAATTGACGGCCTGTTTGCAGTACCCGTATCAATAGTAACATCATCACCCGCGCCTGGTACAAAACCACATGACCAGTTGCTGGCAGTATTCCAGTCTGTGCTGGTGCCACCTACCCAATGCATTGGTATTGGGGTAACAATAATAGAATCAGTAAGCGTTGTAGAGCAAACCGGGTTATGTGCGTCGAGCAGATAATAGGTATGCGCTGATGTTATAGCACCTGTTCCTAATGAATAAGTACCTGCAGATGACAGTGCAGCTGTCGATGATGAACCACCATCAACCCTGTAGGTAATAGTAGCGCGTGGCGTACCTGTAAATACTACGTTGGTAGCATAGCCAGAGCACGGTGCAACTGCTGATGTAATAGTAGCTGTCGGATGCGCATATACAGTTAAAGTAGGGTTGTAACCAACGCTGGTACAAGTACCGTTTGATACAGTAATAGTAGCACCGTAAACAGTATCAGCACCTGTTGGTATTGACAATGGAATGGTTGCACCCAGTGTTGCACCGCTCACATTGCTGAAACCATCGGCGAGCGCCCTTGTATTCCATACTATGCTATAAGTGGAAGGGCTGCCTGTTGGCGAAGAATAAGATAATGTAGCACTTGAAGTTGGCTGGCAAACACTAGGGTTAGCGCCTACAGTAATGCCGACTGTATAGTCTGCAATAGTTGCGCTACCGGTCATTGCAACTGCGCTGCAACCTCCCGGACCTGTTGCCATAACTGTGTAGGTGCCAATACCTGTGTAAGCACCAAAACTAATTGCGCTACCAGTACCAGCAACGGGCGAACCCGCTGTGCTTGCACCAAAGTATAACTGGTAACTTACGCCGGTATCTGAACTGCTTAAACCAATTGCTACACCGGTAGTACCGCAATAAGCGCCACCACCTGTTACGGAATAAGCTGTAGGCGCAGCATTTACGGTTATTGCAGAACTAACTACTGCACCACTGGTGCAACCAGCGCCGCTGTATGTTACCGTAAGGCTATACACACCTGAATATGCTGTTGATGGAGCAGTGAAGGTATCAGTAGCTGATGTTCCGGTATGGCTGTAGCCACCAGGACCTGACCAGTTATAAGATACGAGGGTACCGGTGCCTGAGATAGTACCAGTTTCTGTAAGTGTAATTAATGAACCTACGCATGTTGATGCTGGTGTAGCTGTAATAGTACCCGCAGTTGGCAGACCGTTAACTACAATGGCGTTTGATGTATTAGTGCCACTAACACAACCTGTAGTGGTGTCAGTAACCACCAATGAATAAACACCAGCTGAAGCCAATGTAGTAGTGATTGACGGATTGGCCAATGTTGAAGCGAAGGCCGAAGGTCCACTCCATGCATAATGGATAACACCACCAGAACCGGTAACTGTTGTTGCTGTGAACGATAATGTACCACCAGCACAAAGTGTATCAGACGATGATGTGATAGCAGTAATAACCGGTGTTGGATTAACCGTTACCACTGCTGTACCTGTAAGAGCAGTATAGCCCGATGGGTTCAATATAGAATCCAGTGCATAAGTATATGTGGTAACTGTTCCCGTAGTAGTGCTCAATGCGCCGGTGGTAATAGTTACTGAACCTGTAGAATCTAATGTAGCGGTTTGTATAGTACCTGCGTTAACGTGATACTTAATTTTACCATAAGGATTGCCGATGAAGTTGATAGAACTGCTTGCACCGTTACAAATTGATGCAGCACCAGCTAATGCAACGCTACCATAAGCAGCAGGAGCAAACGCAAGACCACGGAACGGATTACCTGTTGGTGAAGTAGCTAACCTGGTTAGGGTTGCACCTGCACCATCACGCATTTTTATCAATGAGTCAACAGCAGTCACGCCTGATCCCGATCCCCTGGTAGTAGCATATACTATATAAGGAGAAACAGAGTAGTCAACAGCCACACCTACGCATGGGTTAGACAATACTGTATAAGCTAACAAGAAAGTATCACTTGTGCTGGCCCTTGTAAACTTACGGATACCACGAGTCGCGCCATCATCAGCAACAAACAGGCTCAATCCGTCAGGGCTTATAGAGAAGCCATAAGGGCTTGTACCCGTTCCTGTACGTGCTACGTTTACTGCAGTTGTACCAGCAGTTGTTGGCAGAACACTGCCCACACGGTAAATACCTAACGTAGCACTACCTGTTGAGAAATAAAGCTGACCATTATAAACCTGGAGATAACGGGTATTCGTTACCGTACTTGAAATATTGGTAGTACCATTATTCATTAACATAAGTCCGGTATTGGCACCACCTGCTACTAAATTCGTATCGTATGCAAGACCACTGCGGATATTGTTTCCTGAATAAACGTTCTGTGAGAAGTTACGGGTGAATGTAGTTAGTGGATTTAATGTACCAATAACCCTGTTAGCAGCTATACCAGTTACGCTACCGGTTGTACCCAATGCAACATCATAACCAACCAGTACCAGCCTGTCCCTTTCTGCGGAAAGTGAGATAAGACCTTCAGAAGTTGCAGTACCGCTTATTGTTAATTTTGAAGCGCCTGTTGATGGAATAGCTGTAACGCTTACCAATGTACCCGACGTATCATATTGTACAACAGAAACGTTAGTTGCGTTATTAGTGCTGGCTTCCGGCCTTAATACAACCAGATTACCCTTGCTGAATGGCGTTACTACAGTTACTACTGCATTACCTGAAACAGCACTTGTACAACCTGCTGTTGAAGTAACACTTACTAATGCATATGTTGAAGTAACAGTTGGTGAAACAACCAGTGTATCGGCACCCGAAGCATTAAGAGTAACGGTTAAAGGCGAACCACCATTAATAGTATAAGTTACCGTAGCATTAGCTGTACCGGCAAATATAACCGGTGTGCTGGCGCCCAGCATTATAGATGTAGTACCGCTTATAGTTGCAGTTGGTAACGGATTAATTGTTACTGTTCTCCTCGCGGTATCAGCAAAACAACTGTTAGATACAATGTAAGTAATAGTTGCTGTACCTGCACTAACAGCGTAAATGCGTCCAGTAGCGGTATTAACTGATGCTACAGAAGAAGCACTTGTTGACCATGCGCCACCACCTGTAGTACTTGAATAGATAACACTGGTATCTGCTGCACAAATTGTTGTAGCACCCGAAAGCGTACCTGCGGTAACTGTTGGAACTACAGTAACGGTAATGCTGCCCGATAAAGTACCGGAGTAAGACGAAGTACGGATGTGTGTTAACGTATAGGTAGTAGTAGTAAGTGGAGTAACCGAGATGGTATCGAAACCTGAAGCGGAAAGTACCACGCTATCAGTAAATGAACCGTAAGTATAAACTACCGATGCACCCGGTGTTCCGCTTATGATAATATTCGTAGATGCACCGGCGCATATTGTTGCAGTGCCGATGATATTTGCGTATGGCAATGCAGTTACCGTTACTATTGCACTACCGGTTGCAGCCGTTGTGCAGCCCAATGTAGACCGTACGCTGATCAGTGAATATGTAGTAGTACCTGTTGGTGTTACGGTCAGTGAATAGTTGCCTGAACCATCAAGTGTAACACTATCTGTGGTAGAGCCACCGGTAGATGTATAATAAACAACTGCTCCTGGGGTACCTGTAAATACTATACTCGTACTTGCACCAAGGAATATTGAAGTTGTTCCGCTGATGCTTGCTGTTGGTAACGGATTTACCGTGATAATAACGCTACCTGTAGCAGAAGCCGTACATCCGCTTAGCGATACAGTAGCTGTGTATGTGGTTGTAGCTGATGGTGCTATGCGCACGCTGCCGTTACCTGAACCATTTAATGTAAATGTTGCAGCACCTGGGCTAAGCGTAACAACAGCACCAGGGGTGCCACCGGTTACGGCCACAGTAATGCTATCGCCATTACAAATAGTAGAAGTACCGGTAATTGCAGCTACCAACGCCGGGTTAACGTTTATATTAGCACTGCCTGATGCAGTGAATGTACCTAATGAAGTAACGATGCTGGTTAGCACATAAGTATTAGAAACAACACCCGATGTTGCATTGGTGTATACTGATGCAAGCAGCTTCCTGCCACTACCATCTATAGTAGTTGAAGTTGGAGTGCCGTTAACAGAATAGTTAACTGTTGCACCTGGGTTACCGTATATAATAACGGTATCGCTTGAACCTGAGCACACAAAGCCAGAAGTTACTGTGATGCTAGCCTTTGGTGTAGGTGTAAAGCTTACGCCCCTGAAGTTTTTACCAACAGGCGCAGCCGCTAAAAGTGTATATGATGAACCGGCACCACCATCAACGATCTTTATTAATGAATCGCTGTATGGGTTACAGGAAGTACACAATTTAGTTCCAGTTGCTGTAGTAGCATAAATGGTATACGGTGTAGTAGTGTAGTCAACTGCAATACCACGGCATTTCAGTGCATTGATCTGTGTTGCAGAAGCGAAAGTACCTGTACCACCGCTCCTGGTAAACCTGTAGATGCCTTGCGCATCATCAGCTACGTATAGCGTATTTGCATCTGGGCTTACAGAAAAACCATAAGGGCTTGTAAGTGAACCGGTGCTATTAATTAAGGTCGATGTGTTGCCGCTGGTGGTTGGTACGCCGGTTCCTACTGCATAAACACCTACTGTACCGCTACCTGTTGAGTAGTAAAGCTGACCATTAAATACCTGTGCTGTTCTTACGTTAGTAGTGGTAGCAGTAACCTGTGTGGACGAGGTTGTGCCTACCATGTATTGTACGCCACCACGCGCCGCTGTGCTTGCAGTACCCGCACCAAAGTACTTTGTACCTGCTGCTGTAGCACCACGGAAATTATTAGTATTGTAAACAAGTGTCTGAGACAATTTAACAACATTGCTCGCTGCACCGGTAGGTAACATGGAGAATATTGCCCTGAACACGCTGCCATTACTTGCTACAGCTGTTGTTCCGGCTGTGGTATCATAACCCGGTAATATAATGTGCGTACGTTCAGAATCGAGCGACATACTACCTTCTGAGCTTGCAGTACCACTCATTACCAGCCTTGGGCTTGCACCTGTTGAAGGCAATGTAAATGTATTTAATGGAGAACCAGCAGTTGTGCCGTATTCTACTATTGAAATGGTAGAACCATTTGCTGTTGTATCGTTAGCCTGTAAAACAGCTATGTTACCTGCACCCATTGCAGCACTCACAGTTAATGATGCTGTAGCTACCGCTGAACCGCACGCATTGGTAATTGTGTAAGATACTGTAGTTGTACCGCCAGCAAGGCCGGTGATGACACCACCAGAACTGATATTGGCAATTGTACCCGATGCAACGCTCCAGGTACCACCCGATGTAGCATCAGCAGCAGTGATGATCTGGCCAACAATAATTGGAGTAACACCAGTAATAGCTGATACCGAAGGTGAAGCAAATACAGTATCCGGATAAGTAACTATTGAAGTGCCACACGCACTGCCTACCGAATAAGTGATAGTTGCAGTTCCTGCGCTTACACCGGTAACTACACCGGTCGATGAGTTTATGCTCGCTACCGATGGTGCGCTGCTCGTCCATGTACCGAAGAGTGTGGTATCGCTGAGTGTTGTTGTTGCGGAAGTACAAACATGCGTGGCACCAGTAATGGCTCCGATGGTTGGCGCTGTAATGACGCTGACAGTGCTCGTTGCATAAATAGTTCCGCAAGATGTAACGACACCATACGAAATAGTAGTGCTACCTACAGCCACGCCATAAACGTTACCTGTAGCATTTACAGTAGCTATTGATGTTGCGCTGCTAGACCAGGTTCCACCTGCAGTAGTATCGCTTAATGATATCGTGCCCGTAACGCACACTGTTGAAGGGCCTGTTATTGCACCTACTGTCGGGGTGGCTGTTACTGTAACCGAGGCTGTTTGAGTTGTAGAACCGCAAGAATTGGTAACTGTATAAGATATAGTAGCAGAACCTGCCGTAACGCCGGTTACTACGCCTGAAGCACTAACTGTTGCAATTGCAGTTGCGCTGCTGGTCCATGTACCACCTGCTGTTGTATCAGCCAGCGTTGATGTTGAACCCGTGCATATAGCAGTAGTGCCTGTAACTGCGCCTACAACCGGACCTGAGTTAACAGTAAGGGTAAGCGTTGAATATGCTGAGCCGCAACTGTTGGTAACGGTATACGTAATAGTAACAGAACCTGCAGATACGCCATAAACTACGCCTGAGGCATCAACGGTAGCAATACCTGTAGCGCTGCTGCTCCAGGTACCGCCGCTGGTCGTGTCGGCCAGGGTAGTTGTTGCGCCCGAGCACAATGTTGTTGCGCCCGTTACCGGTGCAACAACAGGCAATGGTGTTACGGTAACAGTAGTTGTAACTACTGTAGTACCACAGCTGTTTGTTTTTGAATAAGAGATTACTGATGTGCCGCCAGAAACGCCAGAAACAACGCCTGATGCATTTACTGTAGCCACCGCTGTAGTGGCGCTGCTCCAGGTACCACCTGTTGCTGTATCAGCTAATGCAGTTGTTGCGCCAGCGCAAACGGTTGTTGTACCGGTTATTGCAGGCACTACCGGCGCTGTTAATATATTGATGGTAGTAGAACCAGACAATGTTTTGGTTCCTGATGGTACTATAATGTTTACGAGGTTGTAAGTGGCAGGCGAGCTTATTGTTCCTGTAGAAACTGATGCAGTACCTGTTGCCGAGTCTATTACTATCGTCTGGCTTGTGCCACCGTTAATATTATAGGTAACGGTAGCGTGTGGGTTACCCCTAAACGTAACCGTAGTGCTGCCACCGCTGCATACCGAAGCTGCAGTTGCGGTAACGGTCGCATCAGCAGTTGGAGCAAAAACCACACCACGAAGCAATGTGCCAGCTGGTGCTGTATATATTGTAGACACCGACGAAACAGTACTTCCCGCATCCTGGAATTTTACCAGTGATGTACCTGATGCCAGTGTAGTATATATTGTCGGGTTGGTAGTTGTGTAGTCAACAGTAATACCGCCGCAAGTAGTTGCGTAAACGGTATAGCTTGCTGCTGTAAAGCTGCCCGCACCACCCGTTCTTGTAAATTTCACAATACCATTAGTTCCGTCAGCAATGTAAAGGATATTGCCATCCGGGCTTATAGAGAACGATTCCGCACCACCGGAACTTGCCTGGTTGGCGATTTGTGTAGCCGTCTGCCCGGTAGCAGATGAAATGCCTGTACCTATCTGGTAAATACCACGAACGCCGGTACCTGCAGCAACTGCATAGTAAAGGCAACCATTAAATATAGCCATCGAGCGCTGGTTGGTCGATGTGCTGCTTAACGTAGCAGCATCATTCATCCTGATTGCACCGGTATTAGAACCAGTAGCAAAATAGAAGCCGTTGTAAGCGGTACCACCCCTTATATTATTTGCTGAATAAACGCTCTGCGCAAAATTTCTCGCGAACGATTTTGTATACGTTACAGAACCGATAACACGGTTAGTAGAGGCTGATGCTGTACCGGCAATAGATGCCACACCTGTTGTTGCATCATAGCCTGTTACTATTATCCTGTCTTTTTCACCTGATAATGAAAGGAAGCCTTCTGAAGTAGCACTACCACTCATAGTGATCTGTGAACCACCGCTTGTTGGTAAAGAAACTGAATCGACAACTGAACCTGCTGTTGAAAGTTCCATCAGCCTGATAGCAGTTGAAGCACTTGTTGTACCGATAGTTTTTAGTACTACCAGGTTGCCGGCAGTATAACTGCCAGATGTAATTGTTACACTTGCTGTAGTAAAGGCTGATCCGCATGCATTAGTTACTGTATAAGTGATAGTTGCAGAACCTGCAGCCACACCAGTAACAACCCCACCTGATGATATGGTAGCTATTGATGTTGCACTGCTTGTCCATGCGCCACCGCTAGTCGCATCGCTTAAAGTAGTAGTTGCAGCTATTGCAACTGTTGTAGTACCTGTTATTGAAGCAGGTGTAGCAGGAACGGTATTCACGGTTACTGATGTAGTTACAAAAGCACTACCACAGCTATTAGAAACTGTATAAGTTATAGTTGCAGAACCCACAGTTACGCCGGTTACCGCACCAGTTGATGGGTTAACCGTAGCGACACCGCTTGCGCTGCTGCTCCAGGTACCACCACTGGTAGTTGATGCTAATGTTGTGCTTGCTGCTGTACATACTGTTGTTGTACCCGTAATGGCTGCAGGTGTTGCCGGTATAGTTATTACGGTAACCGAAGTAGTATTAAATGCTGAACCGCATGTGTTACTTACAGTGTAAGTTATAGTTGCAGAACCAACTGTAAGGCCGGTTACCACACCCGATGCATCAATTGTTGCCACGCCTGTAGCACTGCTGCTCCAGGTACCGCCACTTGTTGCGTCAGCTAGTGTTGTTGTAGCTGAAGTACAAACAGTTGTTGTACCGGTAATTGCAGCCGGTGTTGATGGTGTTGTGATAACGGTAACAGTTGCAGTAGCAGATGAACTGCCGCAACTGTTGGTAACGGTATACGATATGGTTACGGTACCAACAGCCACGCCGGTAACTACACCAGATGCGTCAACTGTTGCTATTCCTGTTGCACTGCTGCTCCAGGTAGCGCCTGAGGTTGTATCAGCTAATGTTGTAGTCGCTGCAGTACAAACTGTAGTTGTTCCGGTAATTGCTGCCGGTGTAGTTGGTAAAGGATTGATAGTTACAGTTGTTGTAGCAGAAGTGCTGCCGCAACTGTTGGTAACGGTATATGATATGGTTACTGTTCCGCCGGCTACACCTGTTACAACACCTGATGCATCGACTGTTGCTATTGATGTTGCGCTGCTGCTCCACGTACCACCGCCTGTAGCATCGCTCAGCGTGCTGGTAGTTGTGGCACACAAAGTAGTTGTACCTGTTATGGACGCAGGTGCCGAAGGGACTGTATTTACTGTAACCGAGGCTGATGCTGTTGCTGTTCCGCAACTGTTGGTAACGGTATAAGAAATTGTTGCTGAACCTGCTGTTACACCAGTAACAACGCCCGATGCGTCAACTGTAGCAACTCCGGCAGCACTGCTGCTCCAAACGCCGCCTGCAATACCGTCACTTAATGTAGTAGTTGCGCCGGTGCAAACTGTTGTAGTTCCTGTTATGGTACCCGCTGATGGAGACGTGGTTACTGTAGCTGTTGTTGTAGTAAATACTGTTCCGCATGCGCCTGTTACTGTAAAGGTAATGGTCGCAGTTCCCCCAGCAACACCTGTCATTACTCCTGTAGTCGGATTAATAGTTGCAATTGATGTTGCGCTGCTGCTCCAGGTGCCAGTGCCACCAGAAAATGAAGAAGATAGTGTTGATGATACCGACGGGCAAACTGTTGTAGTACCCGTAATGCTACCCACTGTCGGATGCGCATTTACTGTAATTGATCTGGTTACATAATTGGTATCGCCACCAGCCACTATTGAGTAGCTTATGGTCGAAACTCCCGCAGAAATTCCTGTAACTACACCCGTTGTCGGATTGATTGTTGCAATTCCGGTTGCGCTGCTGGCCCATATTCCACCAGTCAAGCTATCTGCAAGTGTAGCTGTGGAATCTGCACATAATGATGTTGCGCCTGTTATAGCGGGTACGTATGGTAATGGATAGTTTTCAAAAACTGATACGGTACGGTCGTTCTTATTACCTACTACTATGTCAGTAAACTTGTCGCCATCAAGGTCGCCAAGTGTTACTGTTGTAGGGCCGCTGCCGGTTGCATAGTCAACTTTTGTCGTAAATGCAGGTGTTGAGCCGGTAGTAGTATTACGGAAAACAGAAATTGTATTTGCTGCATTAGAAACTACAACATCCAGTTTGCTATCGCCGTTAAGGTCTGCAACCGCAAGGCCAGTAGTGCCTGTGCCGGTTGTAAAGTTAACCCTTGAAGCGAATGAACCCGAAACAATAGCACCTGATGTGTATTGGTTACGGATAACTGAGAAAGTAGCGTCGGAGCTATTGGTGAATAAAATATCCATTTTCCCATCTGCATCTATATCAGCGGTCTGCACATCAATTGGTGCGCTACCTGTTGAAAGAGTAACTGCACTACCAAAAGATAACGAACCCGAAGTTGAGTTATTCTGGAAAACAGATACGCTATTGCCGCCTGCATTAACAGCCACAATATCTGTACGATTATCACCATTAAAATCAGCAGTAGCTACACCGTTTGGTGCAGAACCAGCAGCAACGTTAACTACAGCAGCAAAGCTGATAGCGCCTATACTTGAAGTATTCAGTAGGATACCTACCGCACTTGTTCCCGGAAGTGTCACAGCTATATCGGCCTTACCATCTCCGTCAAAATCTGCGATAGCTACTACTGCCTGAATAGTAGCAAGTGATGCCGTGCTTACTGATGCAAAAGTTGGGCTACCAGTTGAAGTTGTGGTATTTCTTACAATCGCTACATTGGTATTATTATTTATTGCACAAACAATATCCAGCTTGCCATCTCCATCGATATCTGCAAGTTTCACATTGTTAGGCTTGGAGCTGATAGCAATTCTTGAATACAGTGTAAAGGAACCTGTATTAATAGTACCGCCAGAGCTTGTATTAAGGAAGATAGATACTGACGAACTGTCTACATTGTTTACAACAAGGTCAGCTTTTCCGTCACCATCAATGTCGCCTATAGCACCGCCATACGGGCTGCTGTTAGCAGTAGTGCTGTTAAAGTCTACTTTAGGTTTAATGTTGATAGTATCAGCAATAAAGCCTGCGTTATTAAATGAAGGCTTAAACGGTGGATTGTAATATGCGGAAAGCCCGGCAGCAATATTGGTTACTGATACCGAAGCGTATGTAGCGCCAATCGGCACAGTTACATTAAGTATTGTACTACCAGTTACCGATGATACAGTAGCTTTCGTTGCGCCAAAGTATACCACGTTATTCCCCGCAGTAGTATTAAAGTTTGTACCGGTAATGGTTACTGCAGTGCCAGATCCACCCGAGCCAGGATTTCCTGTATTAGGGCTTACCGAACTTATTGTCGGCACCGGATATGTCTTACCTGCCACGTAATCTATTGTAGCGGTTGTCGTTGCCTGGCCGGCTGCCGATGTACCGTTAGGCATTAAAGGGCTTGGCAGAGTAGTATAGTTAGCTACCGTGCTTACAGTTGACCAGGTTGCAGCGGTATTGTCATATCGCCTAACTATAAAGCCGGTATTTGAACCACCGTTAATATCACCCGTGCTATAGCTGAAGGTGTCCAACATAGGGTAAGCACCTGCGGTAACAGCTGTCAGATTAATACTCCAGTAACGGTTGGTCATAGTTGTGGGGTTAATCCCAGCACCCACGATCTGTGGATGAGATCCATAGGCGGACCTTACTTTAATTGTACCGGCAGTAGCACTTGCATTTAGTCCCAGTGTCACCGGCGAATACGTTGTATCACCAACTTCAAATAACATACGGGTTGCTCCAGCCGAAGGAACAACTTTAGATAATGCACCGTTTACATAAGAAGTACTGCTACCGCCTGAAACGTTACCCGCGGTTGTGCTCGTAAGTAACATGGTGTTAGAAAGCGTTCTTATTTTTCCTGATGTTAATGTAAGTACTCCTGAAACCGTAAGGGGGCTGAATAAAGTCAAACCATTGGTGTTATTCATGGTCAGGTTAACAAATGCATTACCTGTTGTCGCTACATTAGAACTATAGTTTTGAGCCGCAGCACCGTTGAATTGAACTGTACTTCCAGTAAACGTAATTACGTTACTTGTTGGCACGTAGGTAAAGTTGCCGCCTATCTGTATAGTATTGCCACCAAAGTTGATAGCACCTGTGCCGACACCTGCAACATTAAAGTTGCCGCCGATGGTATAAGTATTGGCACCCGTTGTTGGACAAAATGCTACAACCGCAGTACCAGTAGAATTAATGTTGATATTTTTAAAAACCGGTGCGGCAACAATTGTACTGGAAGCTGCGCCTGCAGTGTAGCCCCTAATATTTAACGTGCCTGACGTAATAATGTTAGCACTCATGGTACCGGTTAAGTTATAACCAGCTGAAGCACCCCCCATAGAAATGTTGTTATATACTTTAATGGTATTGCCTCCGTCAGAGAATGCATTGCCTGCTGTTGATATTTGAGTAGTTATAGAATTACATACGTAGAGGTTTGTGTTGCTGGCAAGTGAAAGCGTTCCTGCTTTTGTAGGGTTAGCTGTACTGTTATTGTCATTTACCGAGAAATTCCTGCAAGCTAAAATGAGGTTGTTCCCTGTAATCGTTTGGTTAGCACTGCCTAATACAATAAGGTTGTAGCCTGTACCAGAAGCAGTCGTATCGCCGCCATAGAATGATGCTGAATTCTGAAGTGTAAAATTACCTGTAAATAAGAAAGGTGCAGAATTGGTTGCTGGCAACACCGACGTATTATCAAAAATTACGCCGCCGAATACCGTAGAGTTGGGAAGAACACTGGATGCAGTGTAGGACAGACTACTGAATTTTACTGTTCCGGCTGAACTCAGTTCGCCAAAAGTCGGCAACGTAGTGTTGCTTAAGGTCAGTGTTCTATTAGCCGCAACATCAATAAGGGCAATTATTGGCTTAGAAGAAGAAATAGTAAGATCTGATGAATCGACAATTACTTTTGAGCCGAGGCCTGAAACCGTCCAGTTCGAACCGCTAATGCCGCCTGAGTTTGAGTTCGCAATGTGGAAAACCTGGTTAACTGTTGTGAAATCTGAAGGAGCAGTACCCGTACCGTTGGTATTAGTACCCCATGTTCCCGTAGCATCAAGGTTGCCTGATGATTTAGAGTAGAAATTAGTAAGCGTAACCGCTGATACAGAAACGTTATCAATTGAAAACGATGGGCGACCGCCGCTTCCGCTCATGTCCTGATATATCCAGCGAAGCTGCACAACTGATTGGTTGTTACATGCCGCAGGAAGAATAACGCTAATAGTTACTACATTGCTTGCCGTCGAACCTGATGTTGTAGCACTTGCATTATTCTGGTAGGTAGTTCCATTAACGTCGGTAAAGTTGCCCGATGTACCTACCCTGTATTGAAGTGCAAATTTATCGATACGACCAGCAGACGTTTGCCCCTGTGTGGCAGCATCGTATACGACCCGTATATTAGAACTGCCGGTAGTAACAACGGCAAGACAAAGGGCATTCATCGCAGAGCCCGAATTAAGCAGTCCGATGTTGTTACTAAATGAATATACACTATTGGTGGTACTTGAATTGTTACCACTAATCATAGTTTTGTCTGCAGTCATCGGAAGCACTTGCTGTCCCTCGTTATTGCTTACCGCAAATGCAGAGGTCCACCCTTGCCAGCCGGCAGGATAAGTGGTTGTAACACCGGTAAATGCCTGCGTATACGGTATTGACTGCGCAGTAGGGTTGGTTTGCCCATAAGAGCGGTTTGCAAAAAACGGCAGTAACAGTAACAAACCCACCATAAAAAACGATCTCCTACCTGTTGATTGTAAAAATTTCTTCATAAAAGGGACTTTTGAGGTGCAAAAATCCTTTATCAATATTACCAAATGCCTATTTACATGTTACCGAATTGTAACCATTTACCTATTGATTTGTTATTGGCACGCATTTTGTTATTGGCTTGTTAAGGGGAGGTTGTCTGGGGCTTGAATTATTTATTCGTTCACAATTATTTAATGTTCCCATAACATGCCCATCGTTTTTTTGCAGAAAAAAATAATGAAATCAAGAACTCTACTTTTATTGTGCTGCGTACTCGCATCTATTTCAAAAACCAACGCGCAAAGCAAACTGATACACTATTGGAATTTTAATAGTTATACCATGGCTGACTCCTTTACAGCCACCCACGATATTGCCGGTATCTCCGCTGATTTTTCTACAATTGATGTGAATAAGGCTAAAATTCTTATTGCAAAAAAACCAGGCACATCTAGTATGTGGGTTTCTAAAATAGATTCCATCTATCCGATTGCAACAGACTATGATACGGTAAACTTACGCATGAGTGCTGCAGCTGGTATTGCGCTTCGTGTCCGCAACCCTAGCGACAGCATCAATATGTTGTTCTACGTGCCTACTACAAACTATAAAAATATCAAGCTTACTTACGCTTCACAATCATCAAGCGTTACTAAAGGCCAATTACACCAAATGTTCTCTTATAGCACTGATAGCGGCGCT
The DNA here is from genome assembly GCA_947447265.1 of Chitinophagaceae bacterium. Classification (GTDB taxonomy): domain Bacteria; phylum Bacteroidota; class Bacteroidia; order Chitinophagales; family Chitinophagaceae; genus Flavipsychrobacter. The sequence continues at coordinate 35,652 of CANFKC010000013.1, read as the reverse complement.
ACCTGGAAAACGTCTGGCTTATCTATGGCGTCTGATTCTGCATGGTTAATTTACCACCGCACGACAGTGACGTTTACAACCGATACCACTGTAAATAATAACGCTAAGCTCGTATTTAAAATTACCTTCAATGGTAATGATACCGGCAGCAAGGGCAATAACAGGTTTGACAACGTTAGTCTTGAAGGTGACTCTATTGCAGTTGCAGGTGTAGCATTGAACACAATACCTGCGCCTGTAGTAACATTAGCACCAAACCCGGTTGCAAATACACTGAATATCACTACTTCTATAAACGGTACTGCAGTTGTAACTATCTCCGATATTGCCGGAAAGCGTATTATGGAAGCTACTGCAACAAATCAAAATTTCAATCTGGACGTTGCTAACCTGGTTAGCGGATTGTATCTCGTTAACATTCGCGACAACAATACCGGCCAAAGCACAAACCTGAAGTTTATTAAACAATAAATAAATTTTTTAATTAATGGGTTGCCGGTGGCAACCCATTAATTTTTAATGTCTAACACCTTCCAGCACATTTATTGCAATGCGCAAACTTATTGCCCTTTTAGCCGTTGCTCTTCTACTTATTTCTTCTGGAAAGAAAGAACTGGCCCATACCAAATTTAAATTCGCTGACTGGAAAAGCCTGAAAGGCATACCGGAACCCTCAGATATTGTTTACGATAGTGCCACCGGCCATTGCTTTATTGTAAGCGACCATGGTAAATTATTTGAGTGCGACCGGCAAGGCAACATCATAAAAAAGGCAAAAGAAGAAGGCCAGGATTTTGAAGGGGTAGAAGTAAAAGATAGTTTTATATATGTGTCTGACGAAACACCCCGCAAAGTTTATCAATACCGTAAAAGCGACCTTTCTCTGGTAAAAGTTTTCCCGGTTTCCTGGGGCGGCGCAATGAACAGGGCTTTCGAATCAATAGCCTACAACGCTACCAAGCAGTGTTTCCTACTCGTATCGCAGCAACCGATTGTAATTGTTGAATATACAACCGATTTTAAAGAAATTGCCCGTTACCCGTTTAAGGGTGTAAGAGATATTTCCGGGGCCCGCTGGCACAAAGGCAACCTATACCTGCTCAGTAACCTCGACGCCTGTATAATAAAATGTGACCCTGTCAACTACGAAGCAAAAGCATACTACCAGATTAATGTGCTGAATCCTGAAGGTTTTATGTTTGATGACAGCAGTAACATCAGCATAACATCAGATGATATGCAACGCCTTTACTTTTTTAAACAACTACCAACAATACAATAGATAATGAAAAAACTACTACTTTTTACGCTTGTTGCGGTGTCACTGGGCACTACAGCGGAAGCGCAGTTCTCAGAGTTTGCTGATAACCCTTCAGCCAGTCAATTCACATTAAGTTCTGAAGCAAATACGTTGCAGATTGGCGGACGTGTTTCAGGGTTTTATGAAACACGCATACTTAAAGATGATTCCAACTACCTGAAAAAAAGCCACAATGGCTGGGGCGTAAAAGATTTCGATATGGATTTTTTGGGCAAAACAGCCAGCAAATTCGTATACGAATTTCATATAAGCCTTATAGATCTTGTTAGTGCTGCTGCAACCAATAATACCGCTAATCCGGCTAATTCTGGCATAAAAGCCGCTTATATACAATACAAAGGCTGGCCGGTACACATTAAATTCGGTTACGATAAAGTACCTTATTCACAGGGCTCAATGAGCGAAGTATGGGGCACACCTTACTGGAGCCATGCCAATCTTTACGGTGGCGACCTGTTTTCAAGAAGGGATTTCGGACTGGCACTGAATTACCGCTTTATGAAAGACCGTATTAACCTGTATGCCGGCGCTTTCAGCGGCATGGGCGAAAACTTCTTCCAATATGGCAACGACGCCAGTGGCACATTTGAATATATAGGCCGTGCAGAGTTTTCATACCCTGCAAAAATGAAATACCACATTATTGACCAGGAAAACTCCCCTACCCCTGTTTTCAGAATAGCGGCAAATGCCCGTTATGCTGATAAAACACAACCAAAAGGTTCATCAATAAACGTTGATGCGCCCGATGCATCCGGCGCATACGGCATCCGAGTTATCAGCGGCAAACGCCTGGCCTATGGCTTCGATGGTATAGTCAAATTCAAAGGGTTTTCAGCAACAGTTGAAGGGCACATGCTGCAATTAAAACCAACTGACACTTTAGATGGTTTATATAACAGTACAACACGTTCTAAAAACAACAATGTTGTAAACGCAGGTGGCCTTAATGCCGGCCTTAACTACAACTGGGAGAAAAAACATTCGGTATTCTCTGCTATGTACGAGGGTTTTAATGCTAACGACCTTTACCCGGGTACACAGGAGTGGTTATACCTGGCTTACGCTTACAAAGTAAGCGGCTTCAATTCGGTGTTTAAAATAGAGTATTACAAGCCGTTGACTGAAGACAAAGTACAAAACCCTCTGCATTATACTGACCAGATTCGCGTTGGTTACCAGATCGTATTTTAACCCTTCCACAAATCATTTTTCAACATCAACAACAAGTTTATGAAATCATATTTGCTATTTGTTTCTTTGGTTGTCATTTCCCTTTCTTCCTGCGTAAAAGACAGGGTACAAACCGCGTCAACTGGCCCGGTTGTATTAGGCGACCGCAAACTCATTCATTACTGGAGTTTCAACACAGGCACTGATTCTGCTTCATTATCTATTCCTGACACCACTATTGGCAACGGTCACATTTCGTTCAATTTTGCAACCAATGGTTACACTGATGCAGTATCGCCAGGGAGTACACTTAACACCAGGAGGGGCGCCGATTCGGGTACCGGCCTCAGGGTGAGGAACCCATTTTATTCATGGGTACTGCATGTGCCTACCGTGGGCTACAAACAACCTATACTTCAGTTTGCGGTACAAAAATCAAACAGCGGACCAGCATCCAACAATATCTCTTATACGGTTGACGGCACCAACTTTATTTCAACCGATCTGGCAGCTACCAGCATAACCCTTACAACCGTATGGACGCAGTATTCCATTGATTTTTCTGCCATACCTAAATGCGATAACAATCCATATTTTGCAATTAAGTTTTCTAACTCTATTGCAGATACTTCTGGTGGCAATAACAGATATGATAACATTACTGTCGATGCACTCGCGAGATAAATTAAACCATTGGTATACTTGAATATGAAATACTTCACAAAAAATATAAAAGCACTCCTCTTCTGGAGTGCTTTGTTAAATACCGGAGTTGCCCTGGCGCAACATGATACCCTGCATGTTATGGCTTACAATGTACTGTATTATGGAGACCGGCCGGCATGCCAGGGGCCGCACAGCACCTACCACAATTACCTTAAAACCATTGTCAGTTATGCCAGCCCCGATGTACTCGGGCTTGAAAAAATGGCATCGATTCCCATGTATAGCGGCGACCACTCCGGCACAGCGCCAGCAGGCTTTGCCGATTCCATTCTTCAGTATGCGCTCAATGCTGCCTTCCCCAACAAATATGCTTACTGCACTTATACCAATACTTCGGCGGCCGATGATATGGCCATCTTATTTTACAACAAACAAAAACTGGGTTTTGCAGGTATCACCTCGTCCTACATTAATGTAAACGACTTCAATACCTACAAACTCTACTATCTGTCACCAACACTGGCAACCACGCACGATACCATTTTCCTTTATGTCACACTCAACCATACTGTCTCAGGCAGCAGCAGCAGCAATGCCGCGGCAAGGGCTGCACAAATTGCCGGGGAAATGGCTGCCATACAAACGAAATTTACCCAGCTTCCCAATATGATAAACATGGGCGATTTTAACACCCACAATAGCATGGAAGCCTGCTATCAGGCCCTGGTAGCGCCGGCTAATGCGGCATTCAAATTCTACGACCCGCCATTTTACCCTGACGCTACTTTTACTTACCCTGCTGACTGGGACAACAATCCGTCATCTTATGCCAGTTGCCTTACTACTTCAACACGGCAGTCGGGTAGTGTACCTAATTCCTGCGGCACCAGCGGGGGCGGAAAATCGTGGTACGATCATCTTTTTCTTTCAGGTTCCATTATTAATAATACCCAACGAATCAGCTATGTGCCACACAGTTACAAAACCCTGGGTAACGATGGCCTCCGCACCAGCATCTCAATTAACGATATGCCTACGAACACTGCTGCGCCTGCAGCCGTCATCAGTGCACTATTCCAGATGTCGAATAAATACCCGGTAATGACTGATGTTGTGGTTGACCTATCGCCGGTTGGTGTAAATTCAATAAATGCTGATAAACCGGTAGTAACCATAGCTAACCCTACAGGCAGCACACTCACGCTTAATTTTGATCCATCTTATATGGACGCGGAACACCTCTTAACTGTAACTGACGTTATGGGCCGGGCTGTGCTTCAAAAAAAAGTCGTCGTAAATTCGCAACAAATGCAGTTACCTTTTGAAGTAATGCCCGGCATTTACTTTGTCGAAGTATCCAGTGATGAAGGACAGCTCACCAAACAAATGATTGTAAAACAGTAACGATAGTAATTAAAGCAACATGAGGCAGTCATTTAATAAAGTACTCTTTTCACTTTCCTTTTTATTTATCCCTTCGCTGGCAGTATTCGCGCAAAAAGATACCCTGCGGGTAATGGCATACAATGTGCTATACTATGGTAATGGCTGCCAGGGCCCTACAGCTAACTACAATAACTACCTTAAAACTATAGTTAGCCATACCAATCCTGATATCCTTTCGCTGGAAAAAATGGCTGCTATAAAAATGTCGCCCACCGATAAAACCGGCGATGCGCCTTATGGCTTTGCCGATTCTATTCTGCAGTTCGCAGTAAATGCAGCATACCCCTCTCGGTATGCCTATTGCCCGTTTACGAATACCGCACTCTCAAATAATATTTGCATGGTTTTTTACGACCAGCGCAAACTGGGGTTTTCCTCGCTTGTTGCCAGTTACGTAAACGGTATTGATATGAATACCTATAAACTGTATTACAAAGACCCCTCACTGGCATCCACTCACGATACTACGTTTCTCTACATAACCCCCAACCACGATAAATCGGGAGACGATTTTGATGATGTGAGGGAGATGCAGATAAAAGGCGAAATGACCAGCATTAAACAACACTTTAAACGACTGGGTAACCACATTAACCTGGGCGATTTTAATGTGCGCAATTCGAAAGAAGGTTTTTACAAGGAATTAACTGCACCGGAAGATACCGGCTTTACATTTTACGATCCGCCATTTTATCCTGATCGGGTTTTTAAGTACCCGGCCGACTGGGACCATGACGGCAAATTTACCAGGTATTTTACTACCTCAACCCGCGAATCAGCTGCAGTGCCCAATACCTGCGGCTCCGGCGGAGGTGGCAAAAACTGGTACGACCATATTTTCATTTCATCATGGATAGTGAATAACACTAACTACATTAAATACATTCCCAACAGTTACCGTACTATAGGCAATGACGGTCAACGCTATAAAGTATCTGTTCTCAATAAAAATTCGCATATCAATACATCAGCACCAACTGACGTACTGCAGGCGATATACCAGATGTCAAATAAATACCCGGTGATGATAGACCTGGAAGTTACCCAAAATACCACGGGCAATAGCCCTGTAGAGCCCGAGATTGCGGGAGCACCGGTAATATTAAAAGAAGAAGTAACCATAGCCTATGCCGACAAAGAATTGTTGTTGCATTTTCCCGACGCATTAAAAGGCCAGGAAATGACCGTAGAATGTTTCGACGCAAAGGGAGTAAGCCAAATGAAGAAAAAGCTAACCATTACTGCCAATGAAATAACTTTGAAATACAAACTAGCTGCAGGCGCCAATAAAATTATTATAAAAGGCCGCCATAACCTTGTTGCAGAAGGGACCATTGATATCGGGATTGGTGACAGGTGATAATGGTATCTTGCATAGCTACGGCTCGGGCGAATTAAGCTACCAATACCGCCAAGCTTGCCATAAAAATTCACGCTTTGTGAATTTTTATGTCTAAAAATGTCTAATTTGCATGAAAATTCATCTGATAAAGGAAAAAACGATCAGGGTATTTGCCACTCAAAACGTGGGAAGCAAAATTTCTTTTGAGGATTGGCTTTCAAAAATTAAAAAAGCAGATTGGGAGAAACCGACTGACATAAATAAAACATTCAGAACAGCCGATCTGTTAGGAAAAAGATGCCTTAAAATTGTTTTTGACATTGGTGGCAATAATTTCAGAATGATCTGCAAGTATTCCTTTGGCGAAAGTGAAGTACATCTATTTGTATGCTGGATTGGCACACATGCCGAGTATGATAAGATTTGTGCTGACGGGAAACAATATTCAATCAATATTTATTAAAACCTATACTTATGGCGACGTTGAAATATAAAGTTATCGCTACGGAAAAACAGTATGACGAATATTGTAAGGTACTGGAAGAGTTACTTTTCTCAAAAGGTAAAAACAAAGACATAAAAGATGAGATTGCACTGCTTACATTGCTTATTGAAAAATGGGATGAACAACATAATATGTTTAACGAACTAGATCCGGTTGCCTTACTGCGATCTTTAATGAAAGACCATAATTTAAAGTCTGTTGACTTGGCTTTGGCTCTTAAAGTAAGCCCCGGCCTGGTATCTGATATTGTAAACTACAAAAAGGGATTTTCAAAAGATATTATTCGTAAACTGGCTGAATTGTTCAAACTATCGCAGGAGGCCTTCAACAGGCCGTACAAGCTTATTTCCCCAATCAATGCCCAACTGAAAAACGCAAGTGTTATGAATACGAGAAAGGATATGGAAGCGGCTTAGGGTAGTTTCTTCTCTCTTGCTTTGTCATCTCGAGGTATGAGACATCTTTCACCCACATACCCTCTTGATATAGATGCTTCCTTCGTCAGCATGACAAAGATAGAGCACTCAAAAACAGGTTTAAGCGTAATTTGTTATGGATTCAGTATACATTGTTACAAACACACCATTATCTGCAAGTGGCAATGTAAGTCGCCTGGTAGATGCACTTTTCTGTTACAGATATAGTTTTGGGACCAACCTCTATGATGACGTTAGTGTTAGACCCAATCTTTTGATAAAGTATGGTAGGACTTGGGAAGGGGAACTAAAAAAAGAAAATGATTCGGGCTATGATTATGATTCGGAAGATTACATTGATATTTTTTTAATGCCGGACGAAGAAATTCACAGGGAGGACGGCCCGTTTCCTGTTAAACATAACAATGTATCCTATTATCCGATCTTCAGTCTTACTTGTGATAATGCTATGTTTATGTTGGAATTTGTTTTGAAATTGTTCAGCCTCAATGAAGACTATCATATCAAGACTGTGTACTCAAAATTATTATCGCTTGACGATTTGATTAATTGCTATTTAGAGGAAGCAGAAAATTGGGGTTATTTAGAATAGCAACTTGTTGTCTCCGCCGTAGTTGGTGTACTCACTACCAAGCAAAAAAATCTTATCGGGCATAACAAATCTTATCTCCATCTATTTTAGCGCTACCTCTGCTATAACAACGGCAAATATCCTGATTTGAGCAAAAAAATGTAAGTTAGCAGATTATTGAGATGAGTAAATTATTTATCTACTTATCGTTTATCCTGAAAGATTTAGATATGAGAGCTCGATTATTTTGCACGGGTATTGCGATGTTTTGCCTTTCCGCAATTATTTCGCCCGCCCGGGGACAGCAGGCAAAGCCGCCATTTGATCTACCTTATGACCTTCCGGTGCCGAAATGGGTACAGCAGACCAACTGGTCGCACCCCAATGTATATACCATCGATTCGCTGATACAGGTTTACAAGGGCAGTGAAGAAGTGGAACGGGAAAAAAGGGTTGGTGAACCAGGCGAACCCGACGCGGATTTCAATGAAGAGCCTTACATGACAGCCTATATACGCTGGCGCAACAATATGGCCCCATTTATACAAGAAGATGGCAGTATTAAATTTGATACCGGCTACCACAAGCAACAATTACTGAATTCAATGCAGAACCAGCGCTGCGGCAAGGCCACTGGCGCGGCATCGAAAACAACTGCATCGGCCAACTGGACGATATTAGGGCCAACGCAGACATACAAACCCGGCGCTGCGCTAAAGAACTACCAGGCTAACATTTACCGTATAGCACTCGCACCATCGAACCCATCTGTTTTGTATGCTGCCAGCGAACCCGGCACACTCTTCCGCACCAGCGATAAGGGTCTGCACTGGGTATCTGTCAGCGATACCATGTATAGTTGCGGCTCGCGTTCTATTACGGTGGACCCGCATAACGACAATATTGTTTATACCTACGATAGCCGCTCCAGCGTATTGCTGAAAACCACAACAGGCGGAGCCGGATGGTCGGTACTCAGTTCTTATACCGGCGGGGCAGCCAATGCCATCGCCATAAACCCGAATACCGGACGTATTGTTATTACAGGTAGTACTACCATCTACTACAGTAATGACAATGGCAGCACCTGGACAGCCGCTTCGGGTAGTACAGTAACCGGTACATTATTCGACGTGGTTTTAAATCCAACAAATCCTGATACGGTTTACGCAGTAGGTTCTACCAGCGCTAACCTGATTGTTCTGTTGCGCTCTACGGATGCCGGTGCAACATTCGCTAATGTAACCAGCAGCACCTTAGCTGCAACCAATACATCAGGCGCAAGGCTGGGTGTAACGCCTGCGGGATCGAATGTAGTGTACTGCGTGAATATAGGCTCATCGTCGCCGCCATGCGTTATTAAAAGCACGAACAGGGGCGCAACCTGGGATACGACAGTGACATCGACCACTACCGGGCTCACGGGCAGTAATGTATCAACAGGTCTGGGCATGTCCAACGGGCAAGGTTATTATGACCTCGGTATTGTGGTATCGCCTACTAATGCCAACCACGTAATAGTGGGTACTACCACCTCTTACAAATCAACAGATGGCGGAGTTAACTTCAGTCCGCTGGGTGGTTACCATGGTACTTTTGGCTTGCACCCTGATATGCAGTGCGCTATAGCTAAGGGCGGAGATGCCTACATTGCTACAGATGGTGGTGTTAATTATTCTTCTGACTTTTTTACGAATACAAGTAACTGGGCAGTACGCGACAACGGCCTGAGGAGCGCAGATTACTGGGGCTTTGGACAGGGATGGGATGAAGATATTGTGGTGGGTGGCAGATACCATAATGGTAATGCCGCGATAGCAGAAACCTATACCGGTGGCCAGGCGCTATCGCTGGGTGGAGGCGAATCGGCAACCGGGCATGTATACCACGGTCGTTCGGGTATTACTGGCTTCAGAGATATCGGTAACCTAAAAATACCTGCCGCGCTTTCCGGCACTATACAGTACAACAATCCTGATGTGCCAAATACCATGTGGCCGCAGGATGATTATTACGGACTTTTTTCGAGTAAGCTGGTAATAGACCCACGCTATTCTAATGTCTTTTATCTGGGTATGGACAGCATTTTATGGAAAACCACCAATTCTGGCGCATCTTACACAGCGTTGCACAATTTTGGCAATAACAACAAGGTATGGCGCTTTGAAATAGCCCGCAGCAAACCATCGGTAATGTATGTATGCGCGAAAAACGGCGTTTATAAAACTACCAATTCAGGCGCAACCTGGGCGCAGCTTACCCTGCCGGTTAGCTGGTCGTTCTACAATACCGATATAGCTGTAAACCCACTCAATGAGGACGAGGTTTATTTTTGTATGGCGCAGGCTGCGGCAGGTAACAAAGTATTTAAATCGACCAACGGCGGTAGCAGCTGGGTAAATTATACCGGTTCGGTACTATCTGGCAAGGCTATTTCGTTCCTGCAGTTTCATGGCGGCAGCAACCACGGCCTTTATGCCATAACCAATTCGCGCCCATCTAAAGTATACTACAGGGACTCCGCAATGAGCGACTGGACCGATTTCAGCTCAGGCCTTCCGGCTGGTCTGGAAGCCCGGGAAGGTGCACTAGTCTTCTACCGCGATAGTAAGCTGCGCCTTTGCGGCAACAGCAGTGTATGGGAATCGCCGCTTTCAGTAACTGGCGCACCAGTTGCACAACCAATGGCCGACAGGCAGTATGTAGGCTGCGCCCGCGATACCGTTAATTTCTTCGATTACTCTATGGTAAACTACACCGGTGCTACGCGCACGTGGTCTTTCCCTGGTTCAGTATGGGTGAGCAGCACCAGTGTGCGCACACCGCAGGTAATTTATCCTGGTCCGGGTTACTACGCTGTTACGCTTACCGTTACCAACTCTGCAGGGCAAACACATACCCGTACTGTAGATAGCATGATATACGTATCAGACGACCATTGTGCACCCGATACAGTGGCCGGCCTTTGCCTGCAGCTCAATAAAACCTCGCAAACAGTCAACCTTGGCACAGCCAATATTAACAGCAACAACTTCTCTATTTCGGCATGGATACAGCCTAAGGGCAATCAGAGCAGTTTTTCACAGATCGTTTCGCATCCGGCCTACCCGGGTTCTAATGGTTATGGCTTTGGTTTTGGCTTTACCTTCAGCGGATACACTCCGAACCTTAAACTCTGCTATACAGATAGCTTGGTGAATTATGGTAACAGCAGCACCCTTATTTGCGACAGCACAAAGTGGAACTATGTGGTGCTTACTTATAGCCCCAATGGTGTGGTGATATACCTGAATGGTGTTGGCGATACAGTGAATAGTTATTCACCAATGCCGGTTATAGATCTGTCACAATCGCCATTCATCATAAACTACGACTGCCATAATGGACAGGGTTCAAAATTTGATGGCAAGATAGACGAGGTGAAGATATTTAACTATGCACTGAGCCAGAAAGAGGTGCGCGAAAAAATGCACCTGATTACCAATCCCGCAACTGAAACCGGCCTCATTAAGTACTACCAGTTTAACCAGTATGACCCGCTGAGTGGCAGCCTGTATGATGTGAAGAATAACTTTAGTGCAACAGTGCCATCAACCAACATAGTTCCTTCTACAGCGCCGGTAGCAACGGGTGTTGTGTTGCGCGATACAGCGGTGAACAGCGCCGGCCTTAACGACCTTTCTGCAGCCGATGTAAAGCTGCACCTGCCAACGGGCGGCACCTACCCTGACGGGGAAGTAGTAGCCTTTCACCTGAACAGCAACCCTGATACTAAACCTGATGCACGCCCGATAGTTAAGGGGTATTTTGTATTGAATAACTATGGCACTAACCCAACCTTTACTACACCCGATAGCATTGTGCTGAGCAAGTTGCGCATTTTGTATCCCGGTTACCATGCGGGCGACTTCCGTTTATACAAAAGGGCTACCGGAGATTTTGGTAATACCTGGGGTGCTGAGCTGGATAGCGCATGCACGCTCAACTATGCCGCAACCGGCAGCAGCCTTACCTGGAAAGCAACCAGCGGTGTAACAGCGTTTAACAGCCAGTTCGTGATAGTGAATGATGATACCACACATTACAACACTGGCGTAGTTAACGCCAACAAGAATACCGTAACCATATCTGACGCCTACCCTAATCCATGCAGGGAATGGCTGAAACTGGATATTGGTTTAGCTGGCACTACCGGCACTCCGGCAACTTTTACCATAACCAGCGAAACCGGTACGGTAATAACCCGCCTGCAAGACAGGCTGGACCTCAAAAACAATACCGAGCTGATTCACTTACCGAAACTTGCCACCGGCATTTATTTCGTAACCATCGAAATTTCTGGTGCTGAAACAGCGACACGGAAGTTCTTGGTAGAGTAGGTATTATCTAACACATTTTATTTTGCAGGGGCTGACGGTTTTTCAGCCCCTGTTTTTTTAATAACTATTTCACCGGAGCCGGTGATTTTTTAAAATAGTCTAAAATTGCCCTAAATTTGTTTTTATGAATGTACAGGCGGAAAAACTGGAACTAATGCAGCTATTACTGAGTACTGATAGTGAGGATGCTTTAAAAAAGGTGAAGGCGATATTAAAAAAATATGCCGGAAAATCAGAAACAGAATACTTGCTTTCAACAGAGGCTAACAGTAAACACTTGCTGCAAAGTATTGATGAATTGAATAACGGCAATAAAAAAGCAATAAAAACAAAAGACCTGTGGAAATAACCTATTCGGCTAAAGCACAGGAAGATATTCAATTCTGGAAGCGATCAGGCGACCTCAAAGCCATGAGTCGTATCTCAGCCCTCCTTGATGATATAGAGCAACACCCGTTTTCTGGTATAGGCAAGCCAGAAGCTCTAAAATACAAATTAGCCGGATGCTGGTCAAGGAGAATAACAAAAGAACACAGGCTGGTTTATCGGGTTGCAACTGACGAAATAGAGATTGTTTCGATGAGATTTCATTATCAATAGCCTGAATATTGATTTCGTTGTTGGAGAGAACACCAACAACGGCGGAAAATAAACAAAGTATGATACAGAGCATTTCTGAAATGATAGTTTTTTTCAGAGAGAAGCATACAGGCCTGAAAGGCTGCGCCATTGATGAAATAGCGCAATTAGAACAGCACTATCAAATAACGCTACCGAGTGCATATAGAGCTTTCCTTATGTTACTTGGGCACGGTGCTATAGATTATGAAGTTGGTAGTGACTATGAGTATTCCTGGTTATTTGAACTTAAAGACTATGCAAACGGAATATTAAAAGAAAACAATCGGCAAACACTTCCTGACAACACTTTTGTTTTTTGGGGGCATCATGGATATCAGTTCTTATATTTTTACACAGATACAAAGGAAGATGACCCACTAGTGTACTATTATAATGAGTGCTATGAGATTCAGGACTTCTTGAAAATTTCTTCATTAATACAAGTCCTTTGTGAACCGGAGATTAGAGGCAAGGCATTGAAGACAGTTAAATGTAAATATCTATAGAATATTATTTTTCCGCCGTTGTTGGTGTTCTCACCCACTACCACCGGGATGTATTCTATTCATCGCAACCAGTTCGCACGCGACAGCTGAAAACAGAGCGTCATCTATAAAAGAATACAGATAAAGGAGGCAAGTAGAATTTCGTCTCCCTTACTTTGTCATGTCGAGGTACGAGACATCTTTTACCCACATAGCCTCTTAGCGTAGATGCTTCCTTCGTCAGCATGACAAAGATAGAGTTGACAAAAGGGGGGGGCAGATGGTTGAGAACACCAACATGGCGGAATGTTCATTTTTTTATTTTCTACTGCATTTAAACGATATGAAATCTATATTTGAATCAATATAAATACACCGGCTAAACCAATTCGAAAAATCAGAGGCGGAAATTATAGCCGAATCTGCATTTGCAAAAACAACTGCTTCACAAAAGCATTTACCTATACTCAATTCAATTTCATCGTTATCCATACCACTTAATACCCGCCATTTGCCTTCTGCCATAACATCGCCGGAAAATTTGAATGTCATGTCACTTTTCATGTCCAATGTGATGTGTGGTGCGCTCTTTTTGGGATTCTTTAATTCGCATTCCGTTATTGTATATACACCTACCAAATCCTTTTCAAATCTGCTTTTACAGGAACAAAGCACACAAATGAGCAACAACAAAACTCTATTTTTCATTTTGATCATAAATTTTTAGATGCCCCGAGAGGATGCGACCGAAGAAAAGAATCTAGGTATTCCGTTGGCTCAAAAAAATAAATATTGCATTTTTTTGAAGCGCTATCAATTCTCAAAGATATTGCAGCAGCCGTTTGTATATCACCATTATTTAAATAAAACGTCGTACTAACATGAGCATCCCATTCTGCGGCTTCCTGATATTTCCCTTCATATGGATAAAACTTGCTATTATGTGGTGAGAACTTATATGTTCCATTGGGGTATGTGATAAGATATACCTCCCTTGTCCCGAAAAATTCATAGATTTCCGAACACGAGGAATCATAATAGGCCAGTTTGTAAACTGCGTACTTGGCAGGAATTGCATTGTCACAAGAGCCGAGCATAATACATAACACGCACATTATTAGTATGCTATTTATGCCGGACTTTGTTTTTTGCCTCTCTTCTTTCAAGATACCTAAAGTGTCTTTCAATTTCGTCTAAAATTATTTTACTGCTATTTTGCCGTTGTTGGTGTTCTCACCAACTACCACCCGGGCGTATTCTATTCATCGTAACCAATAAGCATTACGCAGTTGTTGGTGAGCATAGTGGATAAATGGAGCCTAAAAAAAGGAGATTTCAGACGGTTCTCTTCATAAATGCAGCAGGCTTAACAAGTTCATACTTTCTCCTGCATTCGCTAGACTATCGATATTCTGTTTATTGGAAATGTATGTCATTTCGAACAGTACAGGCGTTCCGTTAAGCTCTTTATAGAGTTTCCCGTAATGCAACCCTCCAGCACTTATAGAATCATTTAACAAACCCACGTCCTGCCTGTAGGGAATTAGCTTTTTTTCAGGATACCAAAATTCATTGTTTTTCGCATCAGTAGGCGTGAATTCCATTTTGGTTTTTAGTATACCATTCGCACCAATTTTAAAAATGATATTCCCATCTTTAGTGTACTCAATATTTTCTCCATCTTTTTGGTCGTAAAATATAACAACAACGCCTTGAAAATTCTCAGGTAAAATGTAGATATGTTTTATACTTTCTTTTGGTACGCAAGAAATATTTAGTATTAGAAACAACAGCAGATAAATAGTTTTCATGATCAATTATTCAGTTTTATTTTTAGATAAGTGTCCAATTCTTCTGAACTGAGTCAAATGATATTATTAGCCGGGCTATCAAATCTATGTATTTTTTTCCGCGTTGTTGGTGTTCTCACCAGCAACCACCGGGACGTATTCTATTCACCGTAACCAATAAGCATAGTAAACAAAAACCAGGGCGACCGCAAGGGATAGCCCCTACGATTTATAATTACTACTCATGTGATTCACAAAATCATTCTCAATACCCCATCCTTCCCAATCAAATTTTTCTTACTTTTGCACCCCGGGCGTTGAGCCCGATTCTTATATCAGCTCATCGCCTGTCATTTGAATTTTCATTATTTTAATCCAAATTAATGCCGCGCGATCTTTCCATTAAAAGTGTCCTTATTATTGGTTCTGGCCCCATCATCATCGGGCAAGCTTGTGAATTTGACTATTCCGGCTCACAGGCTGCAAGAAGCCTTCGGGAAGAAGGTATTGAGGTGATACTCATTAACAGCAACCCCGCTACCATAATGACTGACCCTATTATGGCTGATAAGGTTTACCTATTGCCGCTTACCGTGGAAAGCCTGGAGCAGATACTGGAAGAAAATAACATTGATGCCGTACTGCCTACCATGGGCGGACAAACTGCGCTCAACCTCTGTAAAGAGGGTGACGAGCTGGGCATCTGGGAAAAACATAATGTAAAACTGATAGGCGTTGATATCAAGGCCATCGATAAAGCGGAAGACAGGGAACTGTTCCGCAAATGGATGATAAGGATGGGTGTGCCGGTGGCACAGGCCAAAACGGCTAACTCGCTGCTGGAAGGCAAAGAATTTGCGCAAGAAATTGGTTTACCAATAGTTATACGCCCTTCGTTCACGCTTGGCGGTAGCGGAGGTGGTATAGTTTTTCATAAAGAAGAGCTGGATGCAGCGCTGGACCGCGGCCTCACGGCTTCGCCAATGCATGAAGTACTAGTAGAAAAAGCAATGCTGGGCTGGAAGGAATTTGAGCTGGAGTTATTGCGCGATATGAATGATAATGTGGTTATCATTTGTACAGTTGAAAACTTCGACCCAATGGGCATACATACCGGCGACAGTATTACTGTTGCCCCGGCCATGACCCTGAGCGATACTGCTTTCCAGCTCATGCGCAATACTGCCATAGCTATGATGCGCGACCTGGGCAACTTTGCCGGCGGTTGTAATGTGCAGTTTGCCCTTAACCCTGATACCGAAGAAATAATAGCGATTGAAATTAACCCGCGTGTAAGCCGTTCATCGGCGCTCGCATCTAAAGCAACGGGTTACCCTATTGCTAAAATAGCCGCAAAACTGGCCATTGGTTATAACCTGGATGAGCTGAAGAACCAGATCACCCAAACCACATCGGCTTACTTTGAGCCTGCGCTCGATTACGTTATTGTAAAAATGCCGCGCTGGAACTTTGATAAGTTCAAGGGGGCAGATGATACCCTGGGCCTGCAGATGAAATCGGTAGGAGAAGTAATGGCTATTGGCCGCACTTTTACCGAGGCGTTGCAGAAAGCCTGCCAGAGCCTTGAAAACAATGCAACTGGTTTAAGCTACATCAGCCAGCAGCGTTTAAGGCCGGAAGAAATCATTGATACGTTGAAGCGCCCAACGTGGGACCGTATCTTCCGTATTAAGGAAGCGATAGCTGCGGGTGTATCTATAAAAACCATAAAAGAACTTACGCAAATTGACCGCTGGTTTCTTTACCAGATTCAGGACATCGTTAAGTTTGAGCTGGAAATAAAGGCGTTCAAGCATATTGAAAACATGCCTGTTGAAAAGCTTTTCGAAGCTAAGAAAATGGGCTTCAGCGATGAGCAGATAGCAGAATTGCTGAAAGACTGCACTGCCGAAGAAGTTTACGAATACAGGAAGGGCCTGGGTGTAACCCGCGTTTATAAAATGGTAGATACCTGCAGCGCAGAGTTTGAAGCCAAGACCCCTTATTTCTACAGTACTTTCGAACAAAAGCCGACCAATGTACCAACAGCGGGCGCGGTAAAGAGCAATGAGAGTATTGTTACCGCCAAGAAGAAAATAATTGTGCTGGGTTCAGGACCTAACCGTATAGGCCAGGGTATTGAGTTTGACTACTGCTGCACACACGGCCTGCTGGCTATTAAAGATTGCGGCTACGAAGCCATAATGGTGAACTGCAACCCTGAAACCGTATCAACCGACTTTGATATTGCAGATAAGCTGTACTTCGAACCGGTGTATTGGGAGCACCTTTGGGAAATAATAGAACACGAACAACCTTATGGTGTTATTGTGCAGCTGGGTGGCCAAACGGCGCTGAAGCTGGCAAGGCGCCTGGCAGAAAAAGGCATAAAAATAGTAGGTACATCGTTTGATGATATGGATATCGCAGAAGACCGCGGCCGCTTCAGCGATATGCTTAAGGAAATGAACATCCCTTACCCTAACTACGGTACCGCTTATACTACCGATGAGGCTATTGAAGTAGCGAAAGAAGTAGGTTACCCGGTATTGGTGCGCCCATCGTATGTATTGGGTGGGCAGCGGATGCGTATTGTTATTAATGACGAAGAACTGGAAAAAGGTGTGGTAAGCTTGCTGAAACACCTTCCGGGTAATAAAATACTCATCGACCATTTCCTCGATCGTTGCCAGGAAGCCGAAGTAGATGCAATATGCGATGGTGAAAGTGTGCACATCATGGGTATTATGGAGCACATAGAGCCGGCCGGTATACATAGTGGTGATAGCCATGCGCTATTGCCGGTGTTTAACCTGGGCCCGCTCATTGTCGAAGAGATGAGCGAGATAGCCAAAAAGATTGCTTTGAGGTTGAACATAAGGGGACTGATAAACATACAGTATGCCATTAAAGAAGGCAAGGTGTATGTGATAGAAGCTAACCCTCGTGCAAGCCGCACAACACCATTTATTGCCAAGGCTTATAATATCCCTTATTTGAATATTGCCACCAAAGTGATGATGGGTGAAGTAAAACTGAAGGACCTGACATTTGAAAAGAAATTGGAAGGTTTTGCCGTGAAAGAGCCAGTGTTCAGCTTTAACAAATTCCCGAATGTAAATAAAGAACTGGGGCCTGAAATGAAGAGCACTGGCGAGGCGATAAGGTTTATTAAAAACCTGCGCGACCCATGGTTCCGCCAGTTATATAAGGAAAGGAGTATGCACTTGAGTAAGTAAAACGGCAGCCTCATCCCCCAGCCCCTTCTCCCATAGAGAAGGGGAGATTTGATGTCTTCGCTTCGCTCAGGTATAAAGCGTACGGTCTTTGCGAGCGAAGAGAAGCAATCTCACGAGCGGTGTATGAGATAAACCGACGTTCCATGTTATTGTGAGGTTTTCCGATAGTAATCGGAACAAAAGAGGGCAGGAACGGCAGTAAAGCGTTCAACAAAATTTAGTGACGCATGAGTGCGCCTTTGAAATCTTGAATGATCTGTGAACTGCGGCTTAGCGACTTTGCGTGAAACTTAGACGTGGTGGAAAGCATCATACTATTTACCGAAATTACCCGTTAGTAGTTGCAAATTGAATATGGCACAGGATACCAACTCGCTTAAAAAATTATCGCTGCTGGGGTTGGCTGTGCTGGCGATATTATTTATCGGGGGCATTGTTGCCTGGCAAGAACGGCTATTCTTTTGCGATGCCTCTTACATAGCCTACAACATTCTTAAATACAACCGTCTCTTCATACAGGAGCATCGGTATGGGTCTTTTATAACCCAGGTAGTGCCTTGGTTGGGCGGTAAGTTGCACTTGCCGGTAAGCACTATAATAAAAGGCTATGCCTTTAGCTTTAACCTGTTTTACCTCTGTGCCGGCATTATTGTTTACCGTTGCCGGCAATATGGTTTACTCGTACTGATGGCACTTACCTATACCTTGCTGGTAAGCGACACCTACTACTGGACCAATAACGAAATTCAGCAGGCATTGGCGTGGATGTTTATTTTCTATGCCGTAATACTGCGCATGGGCGAGCGCGGCGCAAAATTGGCTTTCTTACTCCCTGTTTTCATTGCACTGGCGGGTGTTACGCTTTATACGCACTTTATTGTCATCATCCCTATGTCGTTTCTATGGGTTTATTTCTGGCTACAGAAAGATAACTGGCATTGGGATCTGCGGACCTCTGTTGTGCTAACCGCCTGTATTGCCGGCATAGTGGCTACCAAATTCATGGTAGTAAACCAGGTTTCTTATGATGCGCAGCATTTACACAATGTTACCCACTTTTCGCCCCGCGACGTCGCTCATGCCGTAAAGGCTGAAGTGGTGAAAAAGTTTGTGAAACGCATGTTTGCCATTTATTGGGTGGCATCGCTGGTTTTTGGTGCCGGGCTGGTGGCTCTTTATTTTAGTAAAGCCTATCGGCTGCTGGCGTGGGTATTGGTGGCATGTGCGGGCTATATAATTATTATGGGGCTCACTTATACCAACGAAAGTGCGGGTGGTGAAATCTTCCTTTTCCATATTGAAAGTGAATGGGCTAGCCTGGCTGTAATTATTGCTGTGCCCTTTGTCTTTAGCTTGTTACCAAAACTACAGAGTCGTTATGCATTTTTAATTTTATGCCTGGTGTTCGTGGTAAGGTTGGTTTACATAGGGGTATCGTACCCTAAATTTGCGTGGCGCACCCATTTCAGGGAACAGGTGCTTGGCCAGATGCAGAAAAAAGAAATCACCAAACTGGGAATTATTATAACCGGAGATATACGTAAAAATTATATACTCGATTGGGCTATGCCCGAAGAAAGTATACTCATGAGCGCTGTGCACAATGAAATGCCTCAGCGCACCTTTTGCCTGCTGGATGCCTGGGATACCACGCTAAAAAAAGCAATGTTGGATCCACGAAAGGTGCAATTGTATTATCAGCCCAACAATGCAGGCAGCAGCATTACGCAATATTTCAGACAAGACAGTGCCCACCCTTATACTTTTATGACCTATGAAGAATTAATGCAGTAAACATCTATAGTTTTTTACCGTGGCAAGATAGAATTTGTTAATGCCGCACGAAATAAAAATGCAATTACTTTGCTTATGACACAAAAAGAACTACCAATTAAAAGGCCACAAGATTCAGTAGTGATCATGTCGGAACTGGTACTACCTAATGACACCAACACCCTGGGCAACCTTATGGGTGGCAAACTGATGCACTGGATGGACATTGCGGCAGCAATCGCTTCGCAAAAACATTGTAATTGCCCGGTTGTAACCGCTTCTGTTGATAACCTTTCATTTGCCAACCCTATAAAGCTGGGTAATTTACTTACTATTGAGGCCAAGCTTACCCGCACATTCAACTCATCGATGGAGGTGTACCTGCGTGTTTGGGGTGAGGACCTTTCAGCGCAGTATAAATATATAAGCAATGAAGCGTACATGACCTTTGTGGCTTTAGACCCCAACAGCCGTCCGCGTAAAGTAGCCGAAATAGTGCCTGAAACAGAAGAAGAGCAAAAAATGTTTGAAGGCGCACTTAGGCGCAGGCAGTTGCGTCTTATTTTGGCAGGTAAAATGAAGAGCGAAGACGCAGGCGAATTAAGGGCATTATTTGTAAAAGAATAGCATCATCAATTATGAGTATTTCCATATTCTGGTTTCGCCGCGACCTGCGGCTGTTTGATAATGCCGGTTTGTACCATGCCTTGAAGGGTGGTGCGCCGGTACTGCCGATATTTATTCTGGATAAGAACATACTCGACGACCTGAAAAACAAACAGGATAAACGGGTAGACTTTATTATGCAGACCCTGAACGGAATGCAGGATGAACTGGTGAAAACCGGAAGTACTTTACAGGTTTTTTACGACAACCCTGAAGGTGCATTTAAACAATTGATGGAGCAGTATAGCATCAGCGCGGTCTACACCAACCACGACTACGAGCCATATGCACAACAACGAGATGCGGATATTGGCACACTGCTAGCGACAAAGGGTATACTCCTGCATACTTATAAAGACCAGGTAATATTTGAAAAAGATGAGGTGATGAAGGATAATGGTACGCCATACACCGTCTACACCCCTTACAGCAAAAAATGGAAGGAAAAACTGAACCCATTTTACCTGAAGCAGTATCCCGTTGAAAAATATGTACACAATTTTGTGCAACATGCACCCCTAGCGTTACCAACACTACAGGACATTGGTTTTGAGCCAACAGATATAGACATACCATCCGACCAACTGAACGAAGGCATTGCCACCACCTATAACACCACCCGCGATTTCCCGGCAGTAAAAGGCACTACACGGCTTAGCCTGCACCTTCGGTTTGGCACAGTAAGCATACGGCAGTTGGCAGCCCAGGCAGGGCCACTCAACGCTACCTTACTGAATGAGCTGATATGGCGGGAATTTTACATGATGATACTCTGGCACTTCCCACATGTGGTGGCAGGCTCATTTAAGAAGGAGTACGATAATATACAATGGCGCAATAACGAAAAAGAGTTTGAGCTATGGTGCGCCGGTAAAACCGGTGTAGCCATTGTTGATGCAGGCATGCGCGAACTAAACACCACGGGCTTTATGCACAACCGCGTGCGTATGATAGTAGCCAGCTTCCTCACCAAAAACCTACTGATCGACTGGCGCTGGGGCGAAGCCTATTTTGCCGAAAAGCTGCTCGATTACGACCTTTCAGCCAACAACGGCGGCTGGCAGTGGGCGGCTGGCAGCGGCTGCGATGCAGCGCCCTATTTCCGTATTTTCAGTCCACAGCTGCAAACTGAAAAATTTGACCCTCAGCTAAAATACATTCGTAAATGGGTACCCGAATTTGAACAGCTTACCTATAGGCCTATAGTAGATATAAAAGCATCTCGGGATAGGTGCCTGACGGAATATAAGCGGGCGTTGAAATAGGGGCGAAAGGGGTTAGACCAGAATTTAGCTTAGCAAACTCCTACCGTTAAAGTCAATCTTATAAACATTGTACTCAAAGTCGGTGAGCACAATATGGTCGCGTTCCAGTTTAAAGGAGTCGGGGCCTTCTAAGGTTACAAATATATCCCGTCCACTGAATTCCCAATTTATTTTGCCATCCCTGTTGAGCCCGGAGATCGCAAGTTCGCCATGAACTATATAATCAACCGCGGGTTTAAATATCTGAAAAGCGGTGACCTCATCGGCTCGCGTCGTCCATAGCAAGTTTAACTCGGGTACACCAAGGCAAAAAACAGCATCACCACAACAAACCAGCAACCTGTCGCCATCCAGCAAAGCCGAATTTTCATGAATGGCCGTTTCACCGCCGTAACCTAGCAGGATACAGCTATTGGTTTCTGTTTCATCGTTGTAGATCCGGATGCCATGCCGAGAACTTGGGCGGTAATATCCAATATCGCTGTGATATTCGTTGGCATATCGGTTTACATTATCTGCCGACCCAGAAGTGTAGTCGTTATCATTGAAAATTTCGATGGTATAGGTTTCAAAGGCAAATTTCTTCATGTAATATAATTATGGCGGGTTCGTCTGCAAGCTTTCTTATTGCACAAAACGACACTTTGTTCTTGCTAAGGCTGCTGTGAAAAACTCAAAAAGCTATTAATTTACAGTCAAAAATACCCAAACCTCAAAAAGAAAAAATATTTTTTACTTTTTATACAATAAAGTAAAACTTGTACGTTATTTTCATTACAAATTCCACTCTTTTATGAAACCTTCCGGTAGGCAAGCTATTTACGCAATAGGTTGCCTTTTTTTGTGCGTGATGCTCTACGCCTGCAAAACGAGCCAGTATGATATTCAGGTAACCAAAAATTTTGAAGAGGAGGTGGAGCAGCAGCAAAATCTCTTTTTCACCTTCAACAAAGAGCTCTATCCCGATAGTATGCTGGGGCGATGGGACAGTACTGTTTACATGGAAATTGAGCCGGCTGTAAAAGGACTGTTTAAATGGAATAATGCCAATGTACTCTCCTTCTCGCCAGCGGAAGGTTTTTTGCCCGGGACTGAATATACTGCAAAACTGACCAGCAAAATTGTAGAGCACAGTAAAAAGAAATGGAGTTATGACAAAGGGGCTATCCACTTCCATACCGCACCGCTGAAAGTTACCGCAGCCAACCTTTCCTGGACGCGGGGCAGCAACGTATCGAACATCGTAGTGCAGCTGGATATGACCTTCAATTATGAAGTAAATCTGGCTGAAGCGACAAACAAGCTGAAGCTAAGCAGCGGCGGCAACAACCTAAATCTTATCGCTTCAAATGCCGGAAATGGTAAAACGCTCTCGGTGCAGTTTATGCCCGTGAACGATAAAGACGAGGAGACACCCCTTAAAATAAACCTTGACAAAGGCATACCGGTGGTAGGCTCTAAATACGCTTCAGTAAAAGACACCGCGTTTACTGCGGCCATACCATCGCGCTATAATATGTCAGTAACCAGCATTACAGCGCAGCATACCGGTACTGAAGGCATTATTACCGTAACTACCTCACAACCCGTTCTGGAAAATAATCTGAAGGCTGCTATAAGTATCAGTCCGCAGGTGCCGTTTGAGGTTACCCTCAGCGATGGCGGCTTTATAATAAACAGCAGCAAATTGCTGGCTAGCCAAATGTATAGCATGACCATTTCCCAGGGGCTGGAAGGCGCGTTCGGGGGTAAAATGAAAAGCAATCATACCGAGCAGGTGTCTTTCGGCAAGTTAAAGCCAACCATCAGCTTCATTAACAATAAGGGCATGTACCTTTCTTCAGCCGGTTATAAGAACGTTCAGCTGAATATTGTAAACGTAAGTCAGGTAGAAGTGAGCGTAATAAAGGTGTTCGAAAACAACCTGGAACATTTTATGCGCAACGGCAGCAATAGTGGCTACCATTATGATGAAAGCAATGATGATGAAGGTGGAAGCTACCAATATTTCGACACTGAAAACCTGGGTGATACCATTTACCACAGAACCTATGAAACCAGTAAACTACCGAAGCAGAACGCAGCACATACCCTGCACCTCGATTTCGAAGATAAGCTGAGGGGATACAATGGTGTTTATGTAGTACAGGTGCGCTCAAAAGAGCATAACTGGGTGCAGGAATCGAAAATCATTTCCATTTCTGATATTGGTATAATTGTAAAAGAGGAACGCGACAATATATATGTCTTCACCAATTCCATACGCACTACCGAGGCAATGCCGGGTGTGAATATTTCGTTCATAAGCACCACCAATCAAAAGGTGTATAGCGCAACCACCGATGGCAGTGGGGTAGCGGTATTTAAAAATATGGGTGCTACCGCGCCGGGTTTCAAAATAGGCATGGTAACCGCTAAAAAGGGCGAGGAATTTACTTTTGTCTGGTTCGATAAAGCCCGCATCGGCACATCGCGTTTTGATGTTGGCGGCCGGATACCTAGCGAAACCGGACTGATAGCCATGATATACCCGGAGCGTAATTTATATCGCCCCGGAGAAGTGATACACCTGAGTACCATTGTACGCAACGACCAATGGAACCCGCAGCCGGATATGCCAGTAAAAATTAAACTGAGCATGCCTAATGGTAAGGAATTCGCTATGCTGCAGAAAATACTGAATGAGCAGGGCTCATGCGAAGTAAGCTTTAACCCGCCACCTACGGCCTTAACCGGCAACTACCTTGTTGAGGTTTTTACCGGCAATAATGTATTGCTCAATTCTTACAACATAAGCGTGGAAGAGTTTATGCCCGACCGCATGAAAGTAGCGCTGAAGCTGGATAAAACAGAATACAGGCCCGGTGAAAATGTAAACCTACAGGTACAGGCCGATAACCTTTTCGGCACACCGGCTGCCGGCAGAAATTATCATGCAGAAATGAACCTTTCCAAAACATCGTTCTCTTCAGAAAAATTCCCCGACTATACGTTTGACATGAACAACGAGTTCAATTTCAATACAGATAGCCGCGAGAGTAAAACTGACGATAAAGGCGCGGGTACACAAGTATTTAAACTGGATGGCGTAGCCTCAGACGCGGGTATGCTGAACGGCAATATTATGACAACCGTATTTGATGAAACAGGCAGACCATTGCACCGTTACGAACACTTTACCGTATACACACAACCACTGTTCGTAGGTCTGAAGAGCCAGCAGGAATATATATCTTCCAGCACGCCTACGCGGGTGGGGTTAATTGCGCTTGATAAGAACGGAACACCACAAAACGCCGAAGTGCAGGTTACAGTTATAAGAAAACACTGGCATACCGTAATACAGCAGGATGGTGGCAGTTACCGCTACGTTTCAGTTAGTGAAGACCAGGTAGTATCGAACCAGAAGATGCAGGTATCGGGCGTAGGCACCATGTATGGTTTTACCCCATCGCAAAGTGGCGAATACCAGGTACGCGTGTTTATAAACGGCAGCAACAATTATGTAGCTAAAACGTTCTACGCCTATGGCTGGGGCGATACAGAATATTCGTCTTTCGAAGTGAATAACGAAGGCAATGTGGAAATTAAAACCGACAAGAAAGATTACAATACCGGCGATAAAATAAATGCACTTTTCACTACGCCATTCGAAGGCAGGATACTGGTTACGCTGGAACGCGAGCACATGATCAAGTATTACTACCTCAATACAAAAAATAAATCGGCATCACTATCGTTCAGCGCAGAAGAAGCACACATGCCGAATGTATACATAACCGCCACACTCTTCAGGGCCATGGATGGTAGCGATATGCCGCTCACGGTAGGCCATGGTTTTAAATCAGTAAGGGTTACCAATAAGAGTTATGACATGCCGGTTGCTATAACAATGGTGGAAAAATCGCGCTCTAAAACGAAACAAACCATCACGGTTAAAACAAGCCCGGGTGCATTCGTAACTATTGCAGCGGTAGATGAGGGCATATTGCAGGTTAAGAACTTTGCTACACCAGATCCGTTTGATTTCTTCTACCAGAAAGTCGCCCTCAGCGTGAATAGCTACGATATTTATCCATGGCTGATGCCTGAAATAAAAACAAGGCTTTCCAGCACCGGTGGTGATGGAAGCGACGATGGAAGCGGCAGAACCAACCCTATGTTCGTAAACAGGGTAAAGAACGTTTCTTTCTGGAGCGGTATAAGGCAGGCTGATGGAAGCGGCCGTGTAAAGTATGATATTGATATACCGCAATTCAGCGGCGACCTGCGCGTAATGGCATTGGCTTATAAAAATAAAGCTTTCGGCAGCAGCGATAACCACATGAAGGTGGCCGACCCTATTGTTATCAGCGCGGCACTCCCGCGCTTCCTTACTCCGAAAGATGAAACTGTTATGGGTGTATCGCTGAACAATACTACCAACAAAAGCACTTCAGCTACCATTACCGTAACTACTACCGGTCCGCTGGGTATTAAGGGCGAGGCTACCCAAACCATACAGATACCTGCCAACCGCGAACAGAGAGCCGTCTACAATATTGTGGTACAACCTTCTATTGGCGCAGGCAAGGTAACCGTTACCGTACGTGCCTTTGGTGAAACATTCATCAACGAAACCGACATCAGCATAAGGCCACCGGCATCATTGCAGAAATTAACCGGCAATGGTATTGCCGCTGAAAACAGAGCAACAACTATCGATGCGAAGAACAACCTTATACCAAGCTCGGTGAGGGGCAAACTGGTAGTCACAAAATCTCCGCTTACCCAGTTCAGCAAGCATTTGAACGACCTGGTACGCTACCCTTATGGTTGTGTGGAACAAACGGTATCGGCAGCCTTCCCGCAATTGTATTTTGCGGATCTGGTAAAAGGTATGAACAGCGATGCTGGTAAAGACCTTAACCCGGCTTATAATGTGCACCAGGCCATTAATAAATTACAGTCTATGCAGCTGGGCAATGGTGCGCTTTCTTATTGGCCGCAGGGTGGCCAGGAAAGCTGGTGGGGTAGCGTGTATGCCTGCCACTTCCTTTTAGAAGCCAGGAAGGCCGGTTATGATGTGAATGCGCATACTATTGACCGCCTGGAGCAGTACATGAAGTACAAATTATACAAGAAAGAGACCATCACCTTCTTCTACAATATAAACAGTAAGAAGGATGTGGCAGCGGAGGAGATCGCCTATTCATTATATGTTTTGGCGCTCGCTGGCCAAACCCAGCAATCGGACATGAATTACTATAAAGCCCATAAAGAACTGCTGACGCTTGATGGCAAATATTTGCTCGCTGCAGCTTATGCGCTTTCGGGCCAGCCATCGCAGGCGAAAGATGTATTGCCACCTGCCTTTAGTGGTGAAATACCGGTACGTTGTTTTGATGGCAGCTTCTATTCTCAGATAAGGGATGAAGCGCTGTCGCTGTTGGTACTTATGGATATTGACCCTAACAACAGCCAGGTAGGCATAATGGCTAAACAGGTATCAGAACAACTGTCTAAAGAACGCTACCTCAGCACGCAGGAAAATGTGTTCAGTATGCTGGCATTGGGTAAGGTACTGCGTGCGGCTAATCAAACCACTGCTACGGCTACAGTGACTGCTAATGGCAAAACTATTGGCAGCACCACCGGCCAACCGGTTACAGTAGACATGAAAAGTCATTCCGGCGATGCACTTGCGGTGCAGGTAAAGGGCAAAGGCAATTATTACTACTTCTGGGAAGTAGATGGCATTACTGCAGATGGCAGCTATAAAGAAGAAGATAGCTACCTGAAAGTGCGCCGCACCTTCTTTGACAGGGATGGCCGCGAAATGAGGGCCTTCCGCCAGAACGACCTGGTAGTAGTGCGCCTTTCTATTGAAACTGCTTACAATGGGACCGTTGACAATGTTGCGATTACCGATATGTTGCCGGCAGGTTTTGAAGTTGAAAATACCCGCCTTACTGAAATGCGGAAGATGGAATGGATAAAAGATGCCGCAACGCCTGATTACATTGACGTTCGCGACGACAGGATAAATATGTTTACATCAGTTGGCAACAAGCGTAAAGATTTCTACTATATGGTGCGTGCTGTTTCGCCGGGTAACTTCCAGTTAGGCCCGGTGCAGGCTGATGCGATGTACGATGGTAATTACCATTCTTACAATGGTGCGGGTGTTATAAAAGTATCGGAGCGCTAAGAACGGCACAGGCCATGGACAAGAGTGATTTCAGAACACGTTTAAAAAGAAAGTTGAAAAAAGGAATGATCGGTACCGCTGCGGCGGTACTGGTTTTTCTTTTGCTCGCGCGTATATTGCCGGTGAATACTGATATTGCGTTTGCACAGGTTGTGGAGGCGCGGGATGGCACAGTGCTGCATGCTTACCTGGCTAAAGACCACCAGTGGCGCATGTTTACGAGGCTCGATGAAATAACTCCTGAATTAAAGAAGGCCATTATTTATAAAGAAGACCGCCACTTTTACCGGCACATGGGCGTTAACCCCATGGCTGCTGGCAGGGCGTTGGTGAATAATATATTCAGCCTGAAACGCACTTCGGGCGCTTCTACCATTACTATGCAGGTGGCCAGGATGCTGCGCCCAAAACCGCGTACCTACTTTAATAAATGCCTGGAGATGTTCTGTGCCACGCAGTTGGAACTCCGCTATAGCAAGGATGAAATATTGCAGCTGTATCTAAACCTGGTGCCCTACGGTTCCAACATTGACGGTGTAAAGGCCGCATCATTGCTCTATTTCAATAAGACCCCTGACCACCTTTCGCTTGCCGAAATTACTGCGCTCAGTATTATACCCAACCGGCCAAATTCGCTGGTTATGGGTAAGGATAACGCACTCATTATAAAACAGCGCAACAAGTGGCTGTTGCGTTTTAAAGCAGACCAGCTCTTCGCTGAAAGTATTATTAATGATGCCCTGCAGGAACCCCTTACCGCATACCGCCATGCCGCCCCGGCAAACGTGCCGCAATTCGCTATGCGGGTAAAAAAAATGCATCCCGGCAACCTGGAGATACATACTACCCTCGATGAAAAAATGCAGCAGAAAGCGGAGGGGATTGTAACCAATTATGTGAACCAGCTTAAAATGCACAAC
This sequence comes from Chitinophagaceae bacterium, assembly GCA_947447265.1. Lineage (GTDB taxonomy): Bacteria > Bacteroidota > Bacteroidia > Chitinophagales > Chitinophagaceae > Flavipsychrobacter. The sequence continues at coordinate 6,863 of CANFKC010000013.1, read as the reverse complement.
ATCAATAATGCTGCAGTGCTGGTTGTTGATAATGTTACCCATGAGGTGCTCACCTATGTTGGCTCATCAGATTTTACTGATCGCTTCCATTATGGGCAGGTAGATGGAGTGCGGGCGGTGCGCTCGCCGGGCAGCACCCTGAAGCCGTTGCTCTATGGCTTGTGTATGGACCGTGGCTGGGTAACACCCAAAACAATTATCGCTGATGTGCCCATCAGTATTAAGGGCTATTCGCCGGAAAATTATGACCGTACTTTTAAAGGCAATGTTACCGCCGAATATGCGCTGAGCCATTCTTTAAACATACCCGCAGTAAAACTGCTCGATGAAGAAAGCGTAGATAAATTCGCAGGGGTACTTACGCAGGCAGGCTTTGCCTCTATAGCGCAAAATAAAAAGAAGATGGGCCTTTCGCTCATACTGGGTGGCTGCGGCATCAGGCTCGATGAGCTTACGGCATTATATGCATCATTTGCCAACGATGGCAGGTATTACCCGTTGCAATATGAATTATTAAAAAAAACGGCAACATCGGGTAATGCAAGTGTTAGAAAAGACACATCGAAAAAGGATGGCTATGCTATACTCTCACCCGCCGCCAATTACATGCTTACCAAGGTGCTGAGCGAACTGCACCGGCCCGACCTTCCGAATGCGTTCGATGAGGCTCAGGGTATACCCCGTATAGCCTGGAAAACCGGTACATCTTACGGCAGAAAGGATGCCTGGAGTGTGGGATACAATAAGCGGTATACCATCGGGGTGTGGTTGGGTAATTTTTCTGCCGTAGGCGTGCCGGATCTGAGCGGTGCATCTACCGCTACGCCATTGTTGTTCCAGTTGTTCAATGCTATCGATCATGATGCCGCTAACGAATGGCTGGAACCACCCGCAGCGCTGGGTTTCCGTTTGGTATGTGCGGAAACAGGTTGTGTGCCTAATGATTTTTGTACCAACCAGGTGATGGACTATTATATCCCCGGCGTATCCAGGAGCAACAGATGCGAACACCTGAAACAAACATGGACATCAGCCGACGATAAGTTTTGCTATTGTACTTACTGCCTGCCACCCAATGGCTATAAAACAAGCATGCTGCCGAATATATCATCAGAGCTTGCCAGCTTCTATGAAGCATCTGGTGTGGCATATACTAAGCTGCCGCCACATAACCCTGCTTGCAACCGCACCTTTCCCGGCCAGGCCCCTGTCATAACATCGCTCACTAATGGTATGACCTACCTCATTGAAAATAAGGAACAGCAAAAACTGCAACTTTCCTGCATTGTAGCCGGAGATGTGAAAAAGGTATACTGGTATATTAACGACCGCTTCTACGTGGCCTCGGCCGCTAATGAAAAAATGTTTTTTTCGGCTAATGCCTCCTTGTTAAAAATATCGTGTTCTGACGATAAAGGAAGGAATACCAATATTGAAATTAAGGTGAAATTCATATAACCTTAGCCAATCCTGCACTTGGGTTAAACGCTATTCGCGCGCTGTGCATTGTCGCAAACTACGCCTCACAATGTCGTAATTACACTAACATTTTTAATAGGCCGGGCGTAATTTTGTAACGTTAATTCACCACTTTATTCAACCTGTTAATCAGCACCCGATATGGAACGCTATAAGTTAGAAAGCGACATCAGCATCTTTTATGTGACTGCAATATCCTTACCTGCCGGCGTACTGGCGGCGCATCAAAAATTACATGCTATGGTTCCGTTTACGACCGATAGAAAATACCTTGGCCTTTCCCGACCTGAACATGGTGTTATACAGTATATAGCAGCTACAGAAGAAGCCTTTTCCGGGGAAGGTGAAAAATTGGGATGCCCAACCATGGTAGTACCCAAGGGCACCTACGTAAGCGTTATACTTCACGACTATATGAAAGATACCGCTGCAATTGGCATTGCCTTCCAGCAGTTATTGCATCAGCCCGGCATTGACCCGAATGGCTATTGCGTAGAATGGTATATTAGCAATACTGAAGTAAGGTGCATGGTGCGACTTGCTGACCAATAACAAACCAATTATGGAAAAAGCTAACAATCAGGTAACAGTCGATACTTACATTGCCTCCGAACCAAAGGCGGTTCGGGAGATACTGGAGCAAATGCGTGCAACCATTAAGGCAGCGGCGCCTGAAGCCGAAGAAGTGATCAGCTATGGAATGCCGGCCTACAAATACCATGGCGCGCTGGTTTACTTTGCGGCGCACACGCATCATTGCGGATTTTATCCGGGCAATTCTGAAACCATAACCTCAACTTTTGCTAAAGAACTTGCAGGGCTGGACGTTTCAAAAGGCACCATTCGTTTTCCGTTTGATAAACCAATACCTTTTAACCTGATTAAAAAAATTGTAGTGGCGCGGGTGAAGCAAAATGAAGCGAAGGCAGCGGAAAAAGCGGCAGTAAAAAATGTGAAGAAAATAAAATAGGGCATGTTTCCCGGGCAAGCAAAATCATATTTACACACACATACCATCAATCATTAAAAAGACGAACATTATTTATTGGATAATCACCGGCATTTTTGCCGCTTTTATGTTTTTTACGGCCATACCAGATATTATCAATCACCCGGAGGCAGCGAAGTTTATGAGCCATTTGGGTTACCCACCTTATTTTACGCCATTTATTGGTGTTGCAAAAGCATTGGGTTGCATAGCTATAATTATTCCTGGTTTTCCCCGGTTAAAAGAATGGGCCTATGCCGGCCTGGCATTCGATCTTATTGGTGCCGCTTATTCGCAGCTGGCGGTTGCTATGCAGCCGGGCAGCCAAGACCCTATAGCACCGGTATTTTTTATGGTATTGCCAATGTTGTTCCTGTGCTTGTCTTACATTTACTATCATAAAAGAATGAAGGGCGCCTGATTACTATAACCTGTAATTACATGATAGAAGTTTTCAAAACCGACGTAGCCAGTGTTGCGCAATCTGACCTGATAGTGCAGGAACTGCTTTATCATTATCCCGGTGCATCCATCAATTTCGACCTCGATGATTGCGACAGGATACTGCGTGTTTGCGGTGAAAACGTTTCCTGCCATACTATTATCGATGTAGTAAGGCGGAGTGGTTATCATGCGGAGATATTAGATTGATGAAGATGCCTGTACTATCCGTTTTTCGCCGTTGTTGGTGTTCTCTTCACCAACGGCGAACCTCATCCATTCATCCCATTTTTACTAACTAAAAGTTAAAAACACAGCCTTCGAATTTGAAAAATAATGCCTGCGTAAAAAATTTAAACCATCAGAAACATGTTGTATTTTTATTATTTCAAATAAAAAAATAAAAATTAGCTCTAAGTGCATAATAATTCCATTTTGGCAGTATTATTTACATAATTTTGCACAGAGTATATAGTATATACCAAGAACCGACATTTTTTCGCATTTCGCTATTATTATAAAATTCCCGTTATAATGAGCTTTTTGAGCTTTTTTAAATTTCTGACGCAAGAAATTGCCATTGACCTTGGCACTGCTAATACATTAATTATTCATAATGACGAAGTTGTTGTTGACGAGCCTTCTATCGTTGCAATTGACCGTACCACAAACAAAATTGTAGCCGTTGGTAAGAAGGCTATGATGATGCATGAAAAAACTCACGAAAATCTTAAAACTATACGTCCGCTTAAAGATGGTGTAATTGCCGACTTTAACGCAGCAGAAGGTATGCTGAGGGAAATGATAAAATTGGTTTATCCTAAAAAACCAATGTTCCCACCAAGCCTGCGCATGGTTATTTGTATACCGAGCAGCATTACCGAAGTTGAAAAAAGGGCTGTTCGACACTCTGCCGAAATGGCGGGTGCTAAAGAAGTATTCATGATTCATGAACCAATGGCCGCTGCCCTTGGTATAGGTATTGATGTAGAAGAACCTACCGGTAATATGATCATTGATATTGGTGGCGGTACTACCGGTATATCAGTTATTGCACTTGCAGGTATTGTTTGCGATCAGTCTATCCGTATTGCGGGTGACGAGTTCACAGGCGATATTATGGAAGCTATGCGCCGCTACCACAGTCTTATGATTGGTGAGCGTACCGCTGAGCAGATCAAGATACATGTTGGTTCTGCATTAAAAGATTTAGACAATCCCCCGGATGATATTGCAGTTAACGGCCGTGACCTTGTTACCGGTATACCAAAACAAATTATGGTGTCGTACCAGGAAGTTGCTGAAGCGCTCGATAAATCCATCTTTAAAATAGAGGAAGCGATACTTAAGGCATTGGAAAGCACACCTCCTGAACTTGCAGCAGATATTTACCGCCGTGGTTTATACCTCACCGGTGGTGGTGCGTTGCTCAGGGGCCTTGACAAGCGTATTTCGCACAAGATCAAGCTTCCGGTACATGTAGCTGAAGATCCGCTGCGTGCAGTGGTACGTGGCACCGGTATGGCGTTAAAGAACATTGTTCGTATGCCATTCCTTATGAAATAATTGTATTCCCGCACTTTACCAAAAGGGTAGCGGATACTATTGTATCATTTGTTCTGAACATGATTATATTTTCTCAAAATAAAAAATAGCATCTCTTTGCCGCCAAAAGCGGGCCGGGAGCAGAGGGGGTCTTTTCGTGCGCAATTTTATTCTCATCATACGCCGTTTTTTTAACCTCATATTATTTGTAGGGCTGGAAATCGTATGCTTTATACTTATAGCGCACTCCCGCACCCTGCAGGGCGATGATCTTGTTAGTTCAGCCAACACAGCCATTGGTATTGCTTACCAGAAGCAAACTGACCTTGTGTACTATATTAACCTGGGCAAGATGAATGATACCTTGCTTTCTGAAAATGTAAGACTCCGCAAACTCGTTGACCGGTACACAACACTGGATACCCTCAGAGATACGATGGTGCACAAAGCACTTACGAATACTGATACCACAGTGCATATTGTTAAGTATGCTGACTACCGCTACCGTACCGCCAAGGTTATTAATAATTCGGTTGACGGTATAAACAACTATATTACTATTGACAGGGGCGCAAAGCAGGGCATTACCAAGGGCATGGCGGTAATATCCAGCACCGGCCTGGTAGGCAGGGTTGAATACGTCTCCGCTAACTTCGCCAGTATACTTTCTATTCTCAGTAATAAACAACAGGTAAGCGCCAAGCTTAAAGACGGTACCTTTAAATCGACAGTTTGGGATAATGAACACCCTGATGTGTTTATGATGAAGGATATGCCGCCGGAACTTAAAATTAAGCGCGGCGATTCGGTGTTTACCACGCCTTATGGCAATACCTTCCCGGCCGATGTATTAATTGGCCGCGTTGCGAAAGTAGAGCTGAACAAAAAGAACGGCAAGCAACAATTGTACCTTACACCTGCTACCAACTTCAGGAACCTTCAGTATGTTTACGTTATTGAAAACCTGATGAGTGAAGAAAGAAAACAACTGGAGGAGTTACCCGCAAAAAAATAAAGGATGAACATTTACTTAAAGAATTTTTTGCGTTTTTGTATCATAATATTGTTGCAGGTGTTCATCCTCAACAATATTACCCTGCATTGGTTTACCAGCCCGGCAGGTGCGTTGTTCAATCCTTTTATTTATCCTATATTTATTTTGCTCCTGCCCTTTGAAACGCCGGTTTGGGTGTTGTTGGTACTTGGCTTCTCGTTAGGCGTTACCGTCGATGCTTTTATGACCACTGCAGGCATGCACGCAGCAGCAACACTACTGGTAGCTTACCTACGCACCAACGTACTGAATGCATTAATGCCGCGCAATCTATCAGAATACATTAACCAGCAACCCTCTGTAAAAAATATGGGCTGGACACCGTTCCTCGTGTATAGTGGTTTCTTGCTATTGCTGCACCACATTGTGTTCTTTTCCATCGAATCGTGGAGTATTTCTGGTTTCGGTCCGTTACTGCTGAAAATCGGCGCTTCGCTGGTTACTTCAATGCTCTTTGTTATCGTTTATATATTGCTCTTTACCCGCCAAACAGTGACAAGGGCATAAAGAAAACGGGCAGGGAATTTTCACATTTTATGCTGTTATTTTTTGTTGACCATTTAACTTTTTACAGTTAAAAACCTGAAATTTACAAATAACTTTTCTGGCTATGAAAAACGCAATCATATTACTGGCTATACTCTGCTTTATTTGCCCGGCACTTAGTTTTGCCCAGGTACCACCTGTAAAGCATGCCTCGGCTGAAGTAAAAGAGAAACAAAAAGAAAAATCTGACTACAAGGAATTCCGCAAGCAGATTAGTGCCCTGAAAGAATTTAGCGATGAGAAAAAGAAGATACCAAAATTACAAAAGGAAAATAAAGAGGTTGTAAAGGTTATTGCCAACATTGATTCTGTTGATGGTGGAGATGATGTAAAAACATTCGCAGGTTTTATTACCCAGCAAATTGGCGACAACAGCGTGAATCTGTATGAACTGACATTTGACCGTGCAACCAGGAAGATAACTACGGTGAAGAAAACAGCGGAAGCAATTGAAGCAGAAACTGCGGAAAAAGAGAAAGAAAAGCCTGAGGCCAAACCAGCTACTGCTAAAAAAGGCAGCACAGTTAAAAAGAAGAAAGATGAAGATGGCGACGATGAGGAAGAAGCTGACGAGCCGGAAGAAAAGCCAACCAAAAAACCAGCAAAAGAAGACGGGGAATAATAATTCAGCCTTATAACTAAAAAGCCATTGAAATGATAGTTTCATAATAAACCGCCATCAAAATTATTAAAATAATAATTTACTATCTTTGGTTCAAATAGGGAGCTATGCGAACCTTACAGTTGGTAAATCATCTTACAGATGTTCAATTAAAAGAAAGGCTTGCCTCAACAACCGGCAAGCCGGAG